>CAMJPQ010000027.1 GCA_946407745.1 uncultured Clostridia bacterium | reverse complement strand
CTCAGCTTTGAGTCACTATTCTTTTCCCTGTTGCACTTAGATTGTAAATTCAAGAACAAAAAACCGGAGCGCCGCCCCGGTACCGTCTCACTGTAAGCGCTTCACAGCCCTCGTCGCCACAAACGACGGAATGTTCATCTCCTTCAGCCGCCCCTCGCTGTTGGTGTCCTCATAGAGGCCCAGCAGTGTAAAGCCGGCCTCCAGCTGCCCGCCGATCTGTTCCTCCAGCGTGTGGGAAAACTGCATGCCGCAGTCCTGCTCCTCCAGCTGGCGCCGATGGCTTTCATCCGCCAGCGGATCAAAGGGCAGGCGGTTGATGATCTCCCGTTCTTCCTCGTCCACAATGTAATTAACGCCGATGTCCAGGCCGGCCAGCAGTGTGCCGCCCGGCTTCAGCACGCGCCAGCATTCCCGCCAGATGGGGCGCACTTCACGTACGTAGCAGTTGGACACCGGGTGAAAGATCAGGTCGAAGGCTTCATCCTCAAAGGGAAGCGGCTGTGTCATGTCCGCGCGGACAATGCGGATATCGTAGCCTTCCCGCCCGGCGACCAGCTGCTCGCTCTCCAGCTGGCGTGCGGAGTAATCCAGCACGGTGCATTCCGCGCCGAGCAGGGCGAAAATGGGCATCTGCTGCCCGCCGCCGCTGGCCAGCCCCAGCACCCTCTTCCCGCGCAGGTCACCGAACCAGCTGTGCGGCACAGGTCGCGTCGGCGTCAGCAGCACCTCCCACTCACCCCGGGCGGCCCTCCGGCACGTCTTATGATCGACGGGCTGGCCCCATTCCCAGCCCTCCGCCACCCAGCGGTCGATCGTCTCCGCGTTGATGTCCTGGTATCTCATGGCGGCTCCCTCCTCTGTGCACTGTCGGTTACGTGTCTCCGCTGCAGCGATGCATTGCGACATATGAAAGACTGTGCGCCGATGGGATGACTATAGCATCCGCTGACTCGAATTGCAAGGCGCGGGGCTGTTCAAACGGGGAAAAATGTGGTATGGTAGAGGAACGGAAAACAATACCATACGGAGGTGCTTTCGGTATGAATACAGCAGAAATCCTCACTCAGGGCTGGGCGGTGCTTGGCATTGAATTCGGTTCCACCCGTGTCAAGGCGGTGCTCATCACGCCGGAAGGCACACCCGTTGCCTCCGGCGACTACACCTGGCAGGACACGCTGGAAAACGGCGTGTGGACCTACAGCCTGCAGCAGGTGAAGGAAGGCCTGGCCGCGTGCTATCACAGCATGAAGGAACAGGTCAGGGCGGAATACGGCGTGACCCTGCGCAGGATTGGCGCCATGGGTGTCAGCGCCATGATGCACGGCTACCTGCCCTTTGACGATCAGATGCGCCTGCTGACGCCCTTCCGCACCTGGCGAAACACCATCACCGGCCCCGCCGCGCAGGCGCTGACCGAACTGATGGACTTCAACATCCCGCAGCGGTGGTCGATCGCGCACCTGGAGCAGGCGGTGATGAACGGCGAGGAGCATGTGAAGGACATCCGCTTCCTGACCACGCTGGCCGGTTACGTCCACTGGCTTCTGACCGGGCAGAAGGTGCTCGGCGTGGGCGACGCCTCCGGCATGTTCCCCATTGACAGCGCGGCCATGAGCTGGGACGCCGCGCGGCTGGCAGCCTATGACGCCCACCTGGCCGGCAAGGGCTATCCGTGGAAGCTGGAAGACATTCTGCCCAAAGTGCTGCCTGCCGGAGCGCCGGCCGGGACACTGAGCGCGGAGGGCGCGGCGCTGCTGGATACGGAGGGCGACCTTGAACCCGGCTGCCCGCTGTGCCCGCCGGAGGGCGACGCCGGAACCGGCATGACCGCCACCAACGCGGTGAAGGAGCGCACGGGCAACGTGTCCGCGGGCACGTCGATTTTCGCGATGGTGGTGCTGGAAAAGCCGCTGGACAGGGTGCATGAGGAAATTGACATTGTGACCACCCCCACGGGAAAGCCCGTGGCCATGGTGCACTGCAACACCTGCACCTCCGACCTGAACGCGTGGGCAGGGCTTCTCAGGCAGGCTGCCGAGCTGTTCGGCGCGAGCGTTTCCACGGGGGAAATGTACACAAAGCTGTTTGAGGCGGCGCTGGCCTCCGCGCCGGACGCGGATGAGCTGATCAGCTTCAACTACTTCTCCGGCGAGCCGGTGACCCACACGGACAAGGGCGCGCCGATGCTGGCCCGCCGTGCGGACAGGTCACTGTCACTGCCGGCCTTTATGCGCGCGCAGATCTATTCCGCCGTGGCGGCGCTTTCCATCGGCATGGAGATTCTCACCGGGGATGAAAAGGTGGCCATCGATGCCATCCTCGGCCACGGCGGCCTGTTCAAGACGCCTGTGGTGGGGCAGCGCCTGCTTGCCGCCGCGCTGAATGTTCCGGTGACCGTGATGCAAACCGCCGGAGAGGGCGGCGCGTGGGGCATGGCGGTGCTGGCCGCTTACCTGCTGGACGCGGGCGGCCTGCCGCTGGAGGACTACCTCGCGCAGAAGATCTTTGCCGGCCTGCCCGGCAGCACGCTGGCGCCGGACGCGGAGGAAACCGCGGGCTTCAGGAAATGGCTTGCCGCCTATAAGGCCTGCCTGCCCGCCGAGCGCGCCGTGGCGGAAGCCCTGGCCTGACTTTTCATCAAACGCTGTTACCTTTCGGCTGACTGCCCCCGCGCCTGCCCGGCGCGGGGCTTTTGACGAAAAATGCGCAGGTGGACAGGAATTTCGCCTCCGGTGTCGAAAACAGTCAAGGCAGCGGCCGCGCATGGCTGCGGACAGGAGGCGGGGGCATGACCATCCGGGAGGAACTGGAAAAGCGGGAGGCTGAGTGGCTTTCGCCTTACGGCACGTGCTCGGCCCGGAGCCGAGGGCGCGAGCGGGAGATTGAGCCCTGTGCCCTGCGCACCGGTTTTCAGCGCGACAGGGACAGGATCATCCACTGCAAGTCCTTCCGGCGGCTGAAATTCAAAACACAGGTTTTCCTCGCACCGGAGGGGGACCACTACCGCACCCGCCTGACCCACACATTGGAGGTGGCGCAGGTGGCGCGCACCATCGCCAGGTCGCTGCGGCTCAATGAAGACCTGACAGAGGCAATCGCCCTGGGGCACGACCTGGGGCACACCCCCTTTGGCCACATCGGCGAGCGCACACTGGACAGCCTGCTGCCGGAGGGCTTCCGCCACAACGAGCAGTCGCTGCGTGTGGTGGAGCGGCTGGAAAACGGCGGGGACGGCCTGAACCTGACCTGGGAGGTGCGCGACGGCATACTGTGCCATTCCGGCACACAGCGCCCCGCAACGATGGAGGGCGCGTGCGTGCGCCTCGCGGACCGTATAGCCTACCTGAACCATGACCTGGACGACGCGCTGAGGGGCGGGGTGCTCCAGGCCTTTGAGGTGCCGCAGGACTGCCTGCGCGCGCTGGGCCGCACCCACGGGGAGCGCATCAACACCATGATACTGGATGTGGTGGAAAACAGCCAGGGGCAGCCGGAGATCAGCATGAGCCCCCTGGTGCAATCCGCCATGGAGGCCATGAGGGAATTCATGTTCGAGAGGGTCTACCGCGACAGGTGGCGCGCGGAGGAAGAGGTGCGGTGCGACTATGTGCTGCGTGGCCTGTTCGGCTATTACACGCAGCACCCCGGGGAAATGCCGGAGGAGTACATGCTCATCGGGTACCAGGAGGGCACGGACCGGGCCGTGGCGGATTTCCTCTCCGGCATGACGGATCGGTACGCCATACATACCTACGAGCGCCTGTTTGTGCCCAGCGGGTTTTCCAGGTGAACGGCCAAAAGCAGGAATTTCGCAATTTGCGCAGAATAAAGAAAGGGTGAGAGCATGGCCGGAAGGTTTCCGCGGCAGTGGCTGGAAGAGCTGCGCGCCCGCGCGGACATTGTGCAGATCGTCTCCGGCTATGTGCCCCTGAAGAAGAACGGAGGCCGATGGTGGGGCCTGTGCCCCTTCCACGGCGAAAAAACCGCCTCCTTTTCCGTCAACCCGGACAGGCAGCTGTATTACTGCTTTGGCTGCAAGGCCTGCGGCTCGGTCATCGATTTTGTGATGAACATTGAGCACCTGGAATTTGCCGACGCGGTGAAGCGCCTGGCAGACCAGCTGCACATCCCCCTGCCGGAGATGCAGGAGGATCCCGACTGGCAGAAAAAACGCAGCCAGCGGGAAAGACTGCTGGCCGCCAACAGGGAGGCGGCGCAGTTTTATCACCGACAGCTTTATGCGCCGGAGGGCGAGGCCGCGCTGAACTACCTCAAGGGCCGCGGACTGACCGACAGCGTGATACGCAAGTTCGGCCTCGGCGCAGCCGCTTCCCGGCGCGACGCGCTGTACCGCAGCCTGCTGGAAGCGGGCTATACCGAAGAGGAGCAGGCGCTCGCCGGCCTTGTAAAGGTTTACCCCGCCGATGAGGAAAAGGGGCTGCCAAGGACTGTGCGGGACATGTTTCACAGCCGCGCAATGTTTCCCATCATAGACCAGTACGGCAACGTGCTGGGCTTTGGCGGGCGCAAGCTGAACAGCGAAGACAACGGCCCCAAATACCTCAACACCGCCGACACGCCTGTTTTCAACAAGCGGCTGGGCGTGTTCGCCGCCAACCTGCTGAGAAAGGAGCGCGCGCTGCAGCGTGTGATCCTGGTCGAGGGCTATATGGACGTGGTGGCCCTGACCCAATTCGGCGTGCGCGGTGTGTGCGCCACGCTGGGCACCGCGCTGACCCCGGAGCAGGCCCTGTTGCTGAAGCGCTTCGCACCCACGGTCTACCTCGCCTACGACGGCGACAGCGCTGGCCAGCATGCCATACTGCGCGGGCTGGAGGTGCTGGAAAAAGCCGGCGTGCCTGCGCGGGTACTCGACTTTCCCGACGGGCTGGACCCGGACGAATTCATGCGGCAGCGCGGCATGGAGGCCTTTCAAAGCCTGCCCGTGCTCACACCGGCTGCCTACCGGCTGCGCCGGGCCGCCGCGCAGCAGGATCTTTCCACCCAGGAGGGGCGCTCCGCGCTGGCGCGGGAGGGCGCGAAAATCATCGCGCAGCTCGACCCCGTGGAGCGCGAGGAGCGCCTGAGGGAGCTGACGCTTCAGACAGGCTTCAGCAGCGAAACGCTGCTGGAACAGGCCAGGAGCGAGCTGCCGGCCTTGCAAAGGGAGGAAAAGCGCCAGCAGGCGGCCGAACAGCGGTCGCAGCTGCGCGCCGCGCCGCACAGCACTGCCGCCCCGACAGAGCGGCAGCGCGCTGAGGAGATGATGATTTCACTGCTGGCCTCCAGCCAGCTGCCCAAGGATATCGCCACTGAGGACGACTTTTCCGACCCGCTGCTGCGTAGTCTGTACGGGGCGCTGCAGGGGGACGCCACCCCCTCCGACCTGGTGGAAAGCCAGGCGACTGAACAGGACAAGGAGCGCGTGGCGCGCCTCCTTTTCACTCAGCCGGGAGAGAGTGTGGATGAACAGCTGGCCATGGTGGAGGATTGCCTGAATACCCTGCGCAGGCAGCGGGTGGAGGACCGGCTGTCTGCCGTGCGTGAGCGCCTCAAGGACCTCACCGGTGAAGAAAAAGCACAAGCCTTGAAGGAGGCTGCCGAACTGACTGAAGAACTGAAAAGACTGCGGATCCGTTGAGAAAAGCCATGCGCTCTCCACAGCTTCCGTACACACTGAGCCGCCGGACCGACCCCCCTTGAAGGAGCTGTGCAGGATGTCAGAAGAGAGAAAGCAAGAGGAAAGATTACAGGACGGTCAGCTGCAGCAAGGCGCAAACGAGGACAACACCCTGCCGGAGACGGAATCAGCGGCTGATATGGGCGCCTGGTCGCGCCTGATGACCATGCTCAGGGGACGCGGACCGGTGCCCGCGGAGCTGGTGATGGACTCCATGCTGGCGTGCGGCATGACGCCGGATGCGCTGGATGAGGTGCTGGACCGCCTGGCCATCAACGGGGTGACGGTGCAGTTCGTCAAGGATGACACCGTGCCCGAGGAGCAGCCGCAGGAGGATGTGACAGCCGTCACAAGCGCCGACGATGCCAGTGTGAACGATGCGGTGCGCATGTACCTGAAGGAAATCGGCCGCATTCCGCTGCTCTCCGCAGAGGAGGAGCAGGAGGTGGCCCGGCGCCTGGTGCATGGCACACCCGAGGAGCAGGACGCGGCGCGCAAGACCCTTTCCGAGGCCAACCTGCGCCTGGTGGTTTCCATCGCCAAGCGCTATACAGGGCGCGGCATGCCCTTCCTGGACCTGATACAGGAGGGCAACCTGGGCCTGATCAAGAGCGTGGAGAAGTTTGACTACACCAAGGGCTTCAAGTTCTCCACCTACGCCACCTGGTGGATCCGCCAGTCCATCACCCGCGCCATCGCTGACCAGGCGCGCACCATACGCATCCCCGTGCATATGGTGGAAACCATCAACAAGATGATCCGCACCAGCCGCAGCCTGCAGCAGGAGTACGGGCGCGAGCCCACCACCTCCGAGATCGCCAGGGCCATGGGCATGTCTGAGGGCAAGGTGCAGGAGATACAGAAAATCGCGCAGGACCCGGTGAGCCTGGAGACCCCCATCGGCGAGGAGGAGGACAGCCATCTGGGCGACTTCATCGCCGATGAGGATGCCCCGGCGCCGGTGGACGCCGCCGCACAGACACTGATGCGGGAGGAGCTGAACAGCGCCCTGGCCACGCTGACGGAGAGGGAGCGCCGCGTGCTGCAGCTCCGCTTTGGCCTGAAGGACGGCCGCCAGCACACCCTGGAGGAGGTTGGCCGCGAGTTTCAGGTGACCCGCGAGCGCATACGGCAGATTGAGGCCAAGGCGCTGCGCAAGCTGCGCACACCGGCCAAGAGCCGCCGCCTGCATGACTTCCTTGATTAAAAAGACGAACAAGCATCCCACATAAGGAAAGTGACGGACAACCGATTCCGTGCCCCTGCCTGCTGCCCAATGTGCAGCAAGCGCCTTTCATTTGCGCTTTCCACCATCCGAAAGGAGCGAAACATCCTTGAACAACCTGCCTGATGCACTGAACGCCAAGCTCAACGAGCTGTATGAGCAGAACAAAGCCCGTGGCATTGTGACCTATAACGATGTGATGAACCAGCTGATGGATACGGAGCTGGATCCGGATCAGCTGGAATCGGTGCTGGAACAGCTGGAGAGCCTTGGCGTTCGCATTGTGAGCGACAGCGACGTACAGAAAACGTCGGACGTGCCGGATCCGGATCCGGAGCTGAGCGTGGACCCGCATAAGCCCGTGTCCAATGTGTCGGACGAGGTGAACATGTCCGACCCGGTGCGCATGTACCTCAAGGAGATCGGCAAGATTCCGCTGCTGACCGCCGAGCAGGAGGTTGACCTGGCCAAGCGCATTGAAAAGGGCGCAAAGGCGCAGACTGAGCTGGACAGCGCCGCGGCGCAGGGCACCGAGCTGAGCGCGGAAGAAAAAAAGGCGCTGGAAGCGGATGTCGCCGACGGCGCCTCGGCCAAGGAGCAGCTGATCGAAGCCAACCTGCGCCTTGTCGTTTCCATCGCGGGGCATTACAACAACCGCGGCATGCTCTACCTGGACCTGATCCAGGAGGGCAACATGGGCCTGATCAAGGCAGCGGACAAGTTTGACTACTCCAAGGGCTTCAAGTTTTCCACCTACGCCACATGGTGGATCCGCCAGTCCATCACCCGCGCGCTGGCGGACCAGGCGCGCACCATCCGCATTCCGGTGCACATGGTGGAGACGATCAACCGCCTCATCCGCACCAGCAGGCAGCTGATGCAGGAACTGGGCAGGGAGCCGACCACCGCCGAGCTGGCCGAGGCGATGCACCTGAGCGAGAGCCGCGTGGGCGAGATCATCAAAATCGCGCAGGATCCCGTGAGCCTGGAGACCCCCATCGGCGAGGAGGAGGACAGCCACCTGGGCGACTTCATCCCCGACGAGAGCGCCCCGGCCCCCGCGGACGCGGCCTATTACACCCTGCAGCGCGAGCAGCTGATGGAGGTGCTGGACACCCTCAGCGAGCGGGAAAAGAAGGTGCTGATACTGCGCTATGGCCTGGAGGGCGGCCGCTCATATACCCTGGAGGAGGTCGGAGAGCAGTTCCATGTGACCCGTGAGCGCATCCGCCAGATCGAGGCGAAGGCGCTGCGCAAGCTGAAGGTCAACAAGGTCATCCGGGGGATGAGGGATTGAGCCCCGCCCTGGACAGCCGGCTCGCGCTGGCCGCGTCGCTCTATGAGCCCTGCGATACCGGCGCGGACATCGGCACAGATCACGGCCTGCTGCCGTGCCGGCTGCTGAGAGAGAACATCTGCCGGCGCATGGTGCTGACGGACATCAGCCCCAAGGCGCTGGCCCACGCCCGGGCGCAGGTGGAAAAGCAGGGCCTGACGGACCGTGTGGAATTCCGCTGTGCCGACGGCCTGGAGGGCCTCACCGCCCCGGTGGGCTGCCTGTCCATTACCGGGATGGGCGGGAAAACCGTGGCGGAGATGCTCATCCGCGGCAGGGACCGGCTGGAAGACGCGGTGCTGGTGCTCTCCTGCCACACAGAGCAGGAAGCGGCGCGCCGCGCCGTGGCGGAGATTGGCTGGCACCTGGCCCGGGAAGAGGTGTGCCTGAGCGGCGGAAGGTATTACCTGCTGTGGCGCGCGGAAAAAGGACAGCAGGCGCTGAGCCCGCGCGATGCGCGCCTCGGCCCGCTGTGGCACGAAAAGAAGAATGAGCTGACGATCGGCTACGCGCAGCGGCGGCTGTGGGTGCTGCGGCGCAAGGCGCAGGGGCTGAAAAGCGCCGGTGCGCCGGCGCAGGAGGATCAGCGGCTGCTGAAGGACACGGAAGAGGACATCGCTTTCCTGACAGCCTGGCTGGAGGAGGGTCCATGAGCGGAATCTGTATCAGGGAGATCTGCGCCTGGGCGGACGAGCAGGCGCCCTTTGAGACGCAACTGGGCTTTGACAACTCGGGCCTTCTGACCGGCGACCCGGACTGGCCGGTGAAGGGCGTGCACGCGGCGCTGGATGTGACCGCGCGCGTGCTGCAGGAGGCGGAGGCCAATGGGGCCAATCTTTTGCTGACGCACCACCCGCTGCTGTTTTCCGCGAGGAAGAACCTGCTGGAGACAGATACCGAGGGGCGGCTGCTGGCCCGCATCATCAGGAACCGCATGGCGCTGATGAGTTGCCACACCAACCTGGACGCCGCGCCTGGCGGCATCAATGACGCGCTGGCGGCGCAGTGCGGCCTGAGCCGCGTTACCGGGGAGGGCTTTGTCCGCGTGGGTCAGCTGCCGCAGCCGATGGACGCGGAGGAGCTGCGAGCCTTCCTGGAAGAGCGGCTGCATACGGTCATCCGCCTGATGGGGGCCGGCGCGGAGAAAATCAGCTGGCTGGGCGTTTCCAGCGGCGCTGGCGGTGAGTTTTTCCCGCAGGCGCAGGCCATGGGCGCGCAGGCCTTCCTGTCCGGCGAAATCAAGCACCACCACGCGCTGGAGATGGCCGCGGAGGGACTTGTGGCGCTGGAGGCGGGACACTTTGCCACCGAGGAGCCGGGTATCTTCGCCTTTGCCGACCGGCTGCAGGCATGGCTGCGCGCGCAGGGAAGCGACGTGCAAGTGACGAAATCTCAGGCCGGGGCCTATGCCCCGCCTTTGATACCGGACTGACCCGCACAGGGCCGCCGGAGAAGGAGGACATGATGGATCAGATGGAACAGCTGTGGGCCTACATGCAGGAGGACATCAAGGCGGACAAAATTGCCCAGCAGATACGCCGCTCCGCGCTGCGCCAGAAGCTGGAGAAGACGCGCGATTTTATTCTCAGGCAGCAGAACGAGTACAAGAACATAGAGGAGCAGGTGGCGGTGAGCATCGACCGCGCGGACGTGATCAGCGACGCGATCCGCCACGCGGAGGAGCAGCTTCAGGCCATCCAGCAGCGGTTCGATGAGAACCCGCCGGATACCCAGGAAGCGGCCCACGCCATGGTGGATGAGCTGGAGAAGTGCCGCAGGACCATACAGAGCTATGAGAAGGAGATCCGCGAGATCCACAAGTCCAGCAACCTGTATGTCTCCAAGGTGCCGAGCATCACGCAGAACATCGTGCAGCGCAAGGCGGAATTCGACACCATGAAGGCGGCCTACAGCAAGGAGACGGAATCCCTGAAGAAGGAGGAAGAAACCCAGCGGGCGCTGGCCGCGGAAAAGGCTGTGGGCATATCGCCCGAGCTGATGGAGGCCTACAACGCGGTGAAGCGGCAGATCTCGCCGCCCATGGCGCTGCTGCACGGCGGCATGTGCACGGGCTGCAACACCACACAGCCCAACGCCGCCCTGCGCCGCATTGAGCAGGGAGAGGGCATTGTGGAGTGTGAGACCTGCGGGCGCATACTGATGATGCGCAAGGGCTGAGCGGCGCTTTTTCCCGGAAAAGCACAGAAGCTGTTGGATACCGGACTGAATCAAACGGAAAGGAACGATGCACCATGTATCGCAAAAACGCCTGGGAGAACTATGACGAGCAGGAAATGCAGCGCCTCACCGCCTTTGCGGAGGACTACAAGGCCTTTATCGATGCCGGCAAGACCGAGCGCGAGTGTGTGGAGCAGGCGGTGGCAGCGGCCGAACGCGCCGGCTATGTCAGCCTGGAGACCGTGATCCGTGAGAACCGCCGCCTCAAGGCCGGCGACCGGGTCTATCAGAACTGGATGAACAAGGACTTCCTGCTGTATGTCATCGGCGAAAAGCCGCTGGAGGAGGGCATGAACATCCTCGGCGCGCACATCGATTCGCCGCGCATTGATGTGAAGCAGAACCCCCTGTACGAGGACGAGAGCATCGCCTACCTGGACACGCACTATTACGGCGGCATCAAAAAGTACCAGTGGGTGGCACTGCCCCTGGCGCTGCACGGCGTCATCGTCCGCAAGGACGGCACAAGCGAGCGGGTGTCCATCGGCGAGGACGCGGCGGACCCGGTGTTCTATATCTCCGATCTACTCATTCACCTGGCCCAGGACCAGATGGCCAAGCCCGCCCGTGAGGTGGTGGAGGGTGAGGCGCTGAACCTGATCGTGGGCAGCGTGCCGCTCAAGGGCGAGGAAAAGGAGCCGGTCAAGAAGGCTGTGCTGAAGCTGCTGAACGAGAAGTACGGCGTGGAAGAGGAAGACCTGCTGTCCGCGGAGCTGGAGATTGTGCCGGCGGGCAAGGCCAGGGATGTGGGCTTCGACCGCTCCCTCATTGCCGGCTACGGCCATGACGACCGTGTCTGCTCCTATCCCTCCATGCGTGCGGTGCTGGATTATGAGGGCACTCCGGCCTACACCCTTTGCGCGGTGCTGACCGACAAGGAGGAAATCGGCTCGGTGGGCGCCACCGGCATGGGCAGCGAATACTTTGTCAACGGGACGGCGGAGATTTACAACGCCGTGTACGGCAGCTACAGCGAGCTGGGCCTGAAGCGGATGCTGCGCTCCAGCCGCATGCTCTCCAGCGATGTCAGCGCGGGCTTTGACCCCAACTTCGCCGGTGTGTTTGAAAAGAAAAACGCCGCCCTGCTGGGGCGCGGCGTGTGCTTCAACAAGTTCACCGGCCGCGGCGGCAAGAGCGGCTCCAACGATGCCAACGCCGAGTATGTGGCGCAGATCCGCCGCATCATGGACGAGAACAACGTGGACTTCCAGACGGCGGAGCTGGGCAAGGTGGACGTGGGCGGCGGCGGCACCATCGCCTACATCTGCGCGAAGTACGGCATGAACGTCATCGACGCGGGCATCGCCGTGCTGAGCATGCACGCGCCCTGGGAGCTGGTCAGCAAGGCTGATCTGTGGGAGGAGTACAAGTGCTACTGCGCCTTCCTCAAGGACGCAAGGGCATTCTGACGTTACTATTCGGCCTTGTGTCCAGTAAACAGCGGGGTTGTCAGGGGGCAGCCAGCCCCCTGACTGTAATCGTATCGACCGGTTCCCCCGGCGGAAAGGCTGATGAATCCGCCGGATTCATCAGGTCACGCTCCGCGTGACTTTCCCATCAAATGTGAGCAGTTGATGGGAAACCTCGGGGAGTTTTCACTGGCCCGCGGACAGTGAAAACATTCCTCAGCATCTACAATTCAGCCGAAAGGCTGAATTGTAACATTCTGATAAGACACAAAACCTGCCCCGGGCGAACGGCTCGGGGCGGTTTTGAACAGGAGGCAGCAATGCAGACGGAGAACTACCTGCTTGCGCAGGTGAGCGCGCTGGCGGAGGGCGATGTGCCGCTTCTGTCGCTGCTCAGCAATGTGGCGGCCGCGCTGTGGGAGAACCTGCCGCGCCTGAACTGGGCGGGCTTCTACCTGAAAAAAGGGGACGCGCTGTATGTCGGCCCCTTCCAGGGCAAGGTGGCGTGCGTCCGCATCCCCATCGGAAAGGGCGTGTGCGGCACGGCGGCGCGGGAGAAGGCCACCCAGCTTGTGCCGGATGTGCACGCCTTCCCGGGGCATATTGCGTGCGACAGCGCCTCCAATTCGGAGCTGGTTGTGCCGATCCTGACCGGGGGAGAGGCGGTCGCGGTCATTGACCTGGACAGCCCCGACCTGAACCGCTTTACCGCCCAGGACGCCAGGCTGGTGGAGCAGGTGGCTGCCCTGCTCGCTGGGCAGGACTGGCAGAACCTGCTGTGACGGGAGGCGGATGCGATGAAGCTGGATATTGGCCGGATGGAGCACGGGCCGCTGAACCTCATCACCGATGTGGAGGGTGTGCTTGTCGGGCACGCCACAGTGGACAGGGACAGGTGCCACACCGGCGTGACCGTGGTGCTGCCGCACAGCGGCAACCTGTTTACGCACAAGGTCACGGCGGCCTCCTGCGTTTTTAACGGCTTTGGAAAAACGGCGGGACTGGTGCAGGTGGATGAGCTGGGCACACTGGAGACCCCCATCGCCCTGACCAACACCCTCAATGTGGGCAAGGTGCACGACGCGCTGGTCACCTGGTCGATAGAGCAGTGCGCCCGGGAGGGCCTTCGCCTGACCAGCGTGAACCCTGTGGTGTGCGAGTGCAACGACAGCCGCCTCAGCGACATTGCCGCGCGGCCGGTGGGCCAGGCGGAGGTCTTCGCCGCCCTGGGCACCGCGTCGAGAGAATTTGAACAGGGCGCGGTCGGCGCAGGCAGGGGCACGCTGTGCTATGGGCTGAAGGGCGGCATCGGCTCGGCCTCCCGGCGGTTCGACGTCGCGGGGGAGACCTTCACCGTCGGCGTGCTGGCACAGACCAATTATGGCGCCTCAGCGGATTTTCTGCCCACACAGCTGCCGCGCGACCTGGCGGAGAGTGACCAGGGCTCCATCATATTGATTGTGGCCACTGACCTTCCGCTGACTTGCCGCCAGCTGAAGCGGGTGCTGCGGCGCTGCTCGGTGGGCATGGCGAGGCTGGGCTCATACATCGGCCACGGCAGCGGGGAAATCGCCGTGGGCTTCACCACCGCGCCGAGAGCGGAGCAGGGCGAGGGCTTTATCGCGCTGCGCTCCCTGCGTGAGGAGCTGATGAACCTGCCCTTCCGCGCGGTGGGCGAGGCCACGGAGGAGGCGATCCTCCAGTCCATGCTGTGGGCAAAGCCGGATGAGACCCTGGACGGAAAGCGGATCGGCACCCTGGCAGAAAAAATGCGCCCGCAGTGAGCGGACGCAGGGAGTCAGAAAACAGGCTTCAGCAGCACCAGCGGCGGCTGGCAGTCGAGGTCTCCGGCTGTCACGCGCAGGAGACTGACTTCCTCCGCGGGCTGCGGAAACAGTGACAGAAAATCATCCACAGGCGCAATGGGCCAGCCGGCGTTGTACTGGGTGCGGTAGTGCATGGGCACGATGATCCTCGGCCTGAGCAGCTCGCACACGGCCTTGGCCTGCCGCGCATCGATGGTGAAGTGGCCGCCCACCGGCACCAGCAGCACATCCACCCGGCCGATGGCCTTCACCAGCTGGTCGTCCGGAAGGTGGCCCAGGTCGCCGCAGTGGACAACGCGAAGCCCCTCGCTTTCCACCACAAACACCAGGTTGCTGCCCCTGAGCTTTCCGCCCTCCGGGTCGTGGAAGCTGGGCAGGGCGGTGACGCGCGTGCCGGGCGAGAGCTGATGCGTGCCGGCGGTATCCACCACCTTCTGCACACCCTGCACGGTATCCACCGCATCATGGTCGTGGTGGTGGTGGCTGACCAGTGCGGCATCCGCCCGCAGCGGGGGAACGGGGTAGCCCGTCGAGGCGTCAAAGGGATCGGTCACAATGCGCAGGCCCTCTGCCGTTTCAAGCAGGAATTTGGCATGTCCATAGCTGGATAGTATCATTCGGACACCTCCCATAGTATTTCAAGCAGCCAGGGCAGCAGCTCCCCGGGCAGCGGCTGATGCTGGCGCAGAGCTTGCGCGTATTGCCTGTGCAGCGCAGCGCACACCTTTTCCAATGCCGACAGGCCCTGCTCACTGGCCTTCAGCAGCTGACGAAGCGCCGCGCGGTCCTGCAGATCCGAGGGGTGGCGGCGCAGAAGCTCTGCCACACAGGCGGCTTCACCGGTCAGCTGGGGCTGTGCCCCGCGGGGCAGGGGCGGCAGACAGTCCAGCAGCAGCCAGCCGCCGGAGAGGTGTGTACTCCAGCCGCGCTGCTCCAGCGCACTGCGCACGGCAGCGACGGTGCCTTCCTCCGCGAGCTGCGGCAGGTCGGTGGCCAGCAGCCATTCCGGCGGCAGGGCCCGGCGCAGCGCCGGGCGGCGAACAGCAGCCGCGCTGAGAAGAACAGCCTCCGCCTCACGGCGAAGCGTGGCCATGAGACGCTCACGAGGAAGCATTCTGCAGCATATAGCCCACCATCATCGTGCGGCGGGTGAGACTGTTGTTCCCCATGTCCATCTGGTAGTCCATCTTCGCCAGCCCCTGCTCCTCGCTCAGCTCGGCCTCCAGGCGGGTGGTGTAGACGGAGAAGGGGAAATCGCCATAGGGCGTGTGGTACTGGCTCTCAAAGCGCTTCCCTTTGGAAAACACCATGGATGTGCCGTAATTGCCGGAGCGCATCATCATCACCTGCTTGGGGCTGAGATGCATTTTCACCTCGGTTTCCTCGGTGCCTTCCTCATCAATGCGCTCCTTGTACTGCAGCAGGCAGTGTGTGCCCTGATAGGACAGCCTGCCCGGCAGCAGCATGCGCATGGGGGGATCGTCATCCCCCTCCTGCGAAGAGACACTGACAAGAACATCCTTCCACTTTTCCATGATGAACTCCTTTTCTGTGCTGACGATCAGTGTTACCCAAGCAACCAGCGAGGGTTGTCAGGGGACGTCTGGCTCCCTGACTGTCATCGGATCGACCGGCTAGGTCGGGTGGGAAGCTTTCGGTGGCCTGCGGGCCATTAAAGCATTCCGCAGCATCTATCATTCAGCGAGGGCTGAACTGTAGCATTTCTGTGAGGCGAAACAATGGGCAATACGCTGACAATACACGCGAGGGCGAAAATCAACTGGACGCTGGACATCGTGGGCTGCCGCGCAGACGGCTACCACCTGATGGACATGCTGATGCAGCCCATCAGCCTGCACGATACCTTGACGCTGTGTGAAGCGGACAGTCTCACCCTCACCTGTGAGGGGAATGGTGCGCCGGCAGAGGCACGCAGCAACCTGGTGTGGCGCGCGGCAAAGGCCCTGCAGGCGGCCACAGGCTGTGCCCACGGTGTGGATATGCGCCTGATCAAGCGCGTGCCGGTGGGCAGCGGGCTGGGCGGCGGCAGCGCGGACGCCGCGGCGGCGCTGCACGGGCTGAACCGCCTGTGGGGCACGGGGCTCAGCCAGGAGCGACTGGAGAAGATCGGCCTGGAGATCGGCGCGGACGTGCCCTTCTGCCTGCGCGGCGGCCTGTGCCGGGTGCAGGGCATCGGGGAAAAGCTGCTGCCCCAGGGGGAGGGCCCGGTGTGGCCGCTGGTGGTCGTGCAGCCCTGCGATGGGCTCTCCACCGTGGAGATCTTCCGCCGCTGGCAGGCGCGGGAGAAGCCGCCCGTCCGGACCGATGAAACGCTCCGCGCGCTGCTCAGTCACGAGCTCTCCCTGCTGCCGGGAAGGCCCGGAAACAGCCTGGAGGCGGTCAGCGCCGCCCTGCGGCCGGAAATCGGGGAGGCAGAGGAGGCGCTGAGGGCTCTCGACGCGGTGTGCGCCCAGATGAGTGGCAGCGGCTCGGCGGTTTACGGGGTGTTCGCGGAGGCAGGCCAGGCGGAGCTGGCAGCCAGTGCGCTGTCGCAGCGGTGGCCAAAAACCTTTGCCTGCGCCACAGTGAACACGCCGTTTGAATACGATCAGCTTTGAAAGTGAGGGAACGGAAATGAAACAGCCTCTGATTGGCCTGACCTGCAGCCTCAATGAAACGGAGACGCGCATCAGCGCGTACAGGGGGTACGCGGACGCGCTGCTTAGCTGCGGCGCGCTGCCGGTGGTGCTGCCCCTGACGGACGACATTCCGGCGCTGCTGGAGCGCTTCGACGGCTTTGTGCTGACCGGCGGGGGAGACATTGACCCGCGGCGCTATGGCCAGTGGCAGAAGCCATGCTGCGGCGCGATCACACCGGCTCGGGATGAGATGGAGCTGGCGCTGGCCAGGGCGCTGAGCGAGCGGCCGGACAAGCCGGCGCTGGGCGTTTGCCGGGGCCTGCAGGTGATGAATGTGGCGCTGGGGGGCGACCTGTACCAGGACATCGCGGCCGAGCGCGGGGCCGAGGTGATGCGCCACCGCCAGAGCCAGCCGGAAAACTGCGCCTCCCACGAGGTGATCGTGACCATGTCCTCCCTGCTGGACGAGGTGGTGCACGCGCACTCCATTGAGGTCAATTCACTGCATCACCAGGCGGTGCGCCGGCTCGGCGCGGGCTTTGAGCCCTGCGGCGTGGCCTCCGACGGCCTGATTGAGGCCGCCGCGCTGAGCGGTCATCCCTTCTACCTGGGGGTGCAGTGGCATCCCGAGCGCATGTGGGAAAAAACCGACAGCGACAGGGCGATTTTCACAGCCTTTGTGGAGGCGTGCCGGGCGGGGCGGTGATCGCCGCCTCCCAGACCGCCTGCAGGCGTTCCATGCTCCACGCGGCGTTGGCGGGGGAGGTGGAGGGCATCACCCAGCAGGGCAGCCCGGTCACCTTTTCCAGATAACGTGTATACAGCCTCGCGGAGGCCGTGCCGTTGCACAGCACCCTTTCAATGGGTGCTGTTTTCAGTATCTGCCCGATGGGAATGGGCACAGCGCCCCGGATCGAGCTGTCGGAGGAACCCACGATGTCGCACTCGTAGATGCTGTCCCACAGCGCCAGGTGATGGCGGTGGGCCAGGGCTGCCTTCTCCTCGATGCTGCGCGGCGCGTCTTCCCCGAAGATGCGCGCCAGCATGGGCCAGAAGCGGTTCTGCGGGTGGCCGTAGAAAAAGCCCTGCGCCCTGCTCTTCACCGAGGGGAAGCTGCCGAGGATCAGTATGCGGCTCTCTCCATCCACCAGCGGCGGAAAGGGATGAACAAGGTGGATCCTCTCCATCACAGCACGATGCGGGGGTTTTCGCGGCTGGGGCGGTACATCACAAAGCGCCGGCCGATGCACTGCACCGGCTCTGCCTCCAGCTCGCCGCAGAGGGCGGTCACCGCTTCACGCGCGGTGAGGGGGCAGCCCTGCTGCACACAGCACTTGATCAGCTCGTGCGCCTCCAAGTCGTCGTCCGCCTGACGGATGGTGCCGGGCACAATGCCCTCCTTGCCGATGTAGAGAATGGGATCCAGTGTATTCGCCATGCCGCGCAGCATGGCGCGCTGCTTGCTTGTCATTTTTTCTCCTGTAATAAGTATCAGTCGATGAAATCAAATTCCATGTCGGCGATGCGCACTGTGGCGCCCTCGCCCGCGCCGTTTCTGCGCAGCTCGTCAATCACGCCGAGGCGGCGCAGGGTGCGGTGGAACCAGTTCACGCTCTCCTCGTCCTCGAAGTTAACGGAATTGATCAGGTGCTCCATGGCGGGACCTTCCACCTCGAAGGCGCCATCTGCGAAGCGCACGCTGAAGGTGTCGTCCAGCTGGTCGGCCTCGTCCGCCACGGCTTCCTCCACAAAATGCTGAATGGGCGGGAGGGTCTCCAGCAGCTGGGCGGCGCGGTCCAGCAGCGCGTCAAAGCCCTGGCGGGTGGCGGCGCTGACGGGGAACACCTCCAGCCCCTGTGTATCGCACCAGGCCTTCAGCGCCTGCAGGTTGCTGTCGTCCGCGGTCAGGTCGGTCTTGTTGGCCACCATCAGCTGCGGACGGTTGGCCAGGTCGCCGTAGCTGGCCAGCTCGTGATTGATCTGCTGCACGTCCTCCACCGGGTCGCGGCCCTCTGAGCCGGAGATATCCACCACGTGGAACAGGAGCCGTGTGCGCTCCACATGCCGCAGAAAGTCGTGCCCCAGGCCAACGCCCTCCGACGCGCCCTCCACCAGGCCGGGAATATCCGCCAGCACCATGTCCTGTCCGCGGTGCCGCAGGATGCCCAGGTTTGGCGTCAGCGTGGTGAAGTGATAGTTGCCGATCTTCGGACGGGCGGCGGTCAGCGCGGCGAGGATGCTGCTCTTGCCCACGTTGGGATAGCCCACCAGGCCGATGTCCGCCAGCGTCTTCAGCTCCAGCTGGAAGGTGTGTATCTCTGTTTTGATGCCGGGCTTGGCAAAGTTCGGCGCCTGGCGCGTGGGGGTCGCGAAGCGTGTGTTGCCCCAGCCGCCCCTTCCGCCGCGCAGCAGGGTTTTCGTTTCGCCGGGCACGTCCATGTCGGCGACAACAAGGCCGGTATCCTCATCCCGCACCACCGTGCCCACGGGCACCTTGATGGTCAGCGCCTCGCCGCTGCGGCCCCTGCGGCGCTCAGCCGCCCCGGGCTCGCCGTTTGGCGCGGTATACTTCCGCTTGAAACGGAAATCCAGCAGGGTGTGCATGTTGGGGTCGGCATACAGCAGCACATCGCCGCCGTGGCCGCCGTCGCCGCCGTCCGGCCCGCCGTTCTGCACGAATTTCTCGCGGTGGAAGGAAACACAGCCGTTGCCCCCGTCGCCTGCCTTGCAGGTGATGCGGGCGCGATCAACAAAATTGGACATGAGATTACTCCATTTGTCAGTTTCTCAGTGAGTGCAGCGGGGCGGGAATCCTTCCGCCGCGCGCAATGAAATCATCGCAGCGCCAGGGGTTGACCGGCATCACCGGCGCAAAGCCCAGCAGCCCGCCGAACTCCACCGTGTCACCGGCCTGCTTGCCGATGGCGGGAATCACGCGCACGGCGGTGGTCTTGTTGTTCACCATGCCGATGGCCGCCTCATCCGCGATGATGCCGGAGATGGTGGCGGCGCTGGTGTCGCCGGGGACGGCGATCATATCCAGTCCGACCGAGCATACGCAGGTCATGGCCTCCAGCTTTTCCAGCGTCAGCGCGCCGGCCTTGGCGGACTCGATCATGCCGATGTCCTCACTGACCGGGATGAAGGCGCCGGAGAGACCGCCCACATGGTTGGAGGCCATCACGCCGCCCTTTTTCACGGCGTCGTTGAGCAGGGCCAGGGCTGCGGTAGTGCCCGGCGCGCCGGCCATCTCCAGCCCCATTTCCATCAGGATATGCGCCACGGAATCCCCCCTGGCCGGTGTCGGCGCGAGGGAGAGATCCACAATGCCGAAGGGGATGCCCAGCCGCTGCGAGGCCTCTCGGGCCACCAGCTGTCCCACGCGGGTGATCTTGAAGGCGGTGCGCTTCACCGTCTCGGCCACCACGTCGAAGGGCTGGCCCTTGACCTTCTCCAGCGCGCGCTTGACCACGCCGGGGCCGCTGACGCCCACATTGATGGCGCATTCCGGCTCACCAACGCCGCAGAAGGCGCCCGCCATGAAGGGGTTGTCCTCCACGGCGTTTGCGAATACCACCAGCTTGGCGCAGCCCAGGCCGTCCTGATCGGCGGTGCGCTGTGCGGTTTTGCGGATGACCTCGCCCATCTCCCGCACGATGTTCATGTTGATGCCGGCCCTTGTGGAGGCCACGTTGACGGAGGCGCACAGCCGCTCTGTTTCGGACAGCACCTCAGGAATGGACTCAACCAGCCGCTCATCGGCCAGCGTCGCGCCCTTCTGCATCAGCGCGGAATAGCCGCCCAGGAAGTTGACGCCCATCTCTTTGGCGGCCCTGTCCAGCGCGCGGGCAATGGGCCTGGGGTCTCCCTGGCACATAAGGCTCACGGGTGTCACGGAGATTCGCTTGTTCACAATGGGGATGCCGAACTCGCGCTCGATCTCGCTGCCGGTGGCCACCAGGCGGCTGGCGGTGCGGCAGATTTTGTCATACACACGCCGCCCGCAGGCCTCCGCGTCCGGGTCGGAGCAGTCCAGCAGGTTGATGCCCAGGGTAATGGTGCGGATGTCGAAGTTTTCCTCCTGTATCATCCGCAGTGTCTGGAAAATTTCGCCTGTCTCGATCATGAATGCCGCCTCCTCACACCCGGTGCATCGCATCGAAAATGTCCATTCGCTGCAGGTGGATGGACATCTTCAGCTCCTCCCGTACGCTGTCAAAGGCGTTGTCTATCTCCTCAAAGGTGCGGTTGGCGCCGTCCAGGTCAACCACCATCATCATGGTGAAATACCCGCCCAGAATGGTCTGGGTGATGTCCAGTATGTTGATGTTCATTTCATACAGCTTGGTGGACACCCTCGCGATGATGCCGGTGGTATCCGCGCCGGTGACGGAAATCAGTGCTTTGGTCATTGCAGCCTCCGAGTCAAAGTTCTATGGTCGTTCAGTCCATCAGTTCCACCAGCACGGCGTTCTGCACATCCATGCCGGCGCGTGTCAGATACCAGCGGCCCGATGCGTATTCTGTCAGGCCGCGCGCCGCCGTTTCGCGCAGCTTTTGCCCGTAGCAGTCTTCCAGTGTCATGCCGTGAAGTTGCTCAAAGCGGGCTTCCTGCACGCCCTCTGTCATGCGCAGGCCGAGCATCATGGTTTCAAAGCGCGCGTCGCGCGGCGGCACGCTGTCCACGTCGCGGCGATGCCACTCGCGGCGGCGGACCATCTCCGCGTATTCGTCCAGTGTGCCGGGATTCGTCTCCCGGTGGTAGCGCAGGGGGCACTCACCGTCCACCAGCATCGAGGCGGCCGCAGCGCCCAGCCCCAGGTAAGGCACCTGCAGCCAGTAGCCGATGTTGTGCAGGCATTCGCACCCTTCCAGGGCGAAATTGGATATCTCGTACTGGCGGAACCCGCCCGCTGCCAGGCGCCGCACGGCCAGGTCATACATCTCCCGCTCCTCCTCCTCGGGGGGCAGGGATTCCTCGCCCGCGTCCAACGCAGCCTTCAGCGGGGTGCCGTCCTCCGGAATCAGACCGTAGCAGCTCAGGTGCTTCGGGCGCAGGCTCAGGGCGGCTTCCAGCGAATCCCGCCACATGGCCGGCGTCTGTCCCGGCAGGCCGAACATAAGGTCCAGGCTGATGTTTTCCAGCCCGCGGGACCGCGCCAGCGCCACAGACTGCTCCACGTCCTCAAAGCTGTGGATCCGTCCGAGCGTTTTCAGCAGCGCGCTCTGGGCAGCCTGCATGCCCATGGACAGCCGCGTCACACCGCCCTCCATGGCCGCATCCAGCCAGGCCGGCGTGAGTGTGCCGGGGTTGGCCTCGCTGGTAAACTCGCACACCTGCGAGAGCCACAGGCGCTCCTTCAGCCCGCCCAGGAGCCTGCGCAGCAGCTCCGGCGGCAGCAGGGAGGGGGTTCCCCCGCCGATGTATACCGTCCGGATGGGCACCGCGCCGAGCTCCTCCGCGCGGGCAGCGGCCTCCGCGAGCACCGCGTCCACATAAGCGGGCATCTGCCCCTCCAGCCCCGGCCAGGAGGCAAAGTCGCAGTAGCGGCACTTGCTTTTGCAGAAGGGCAGGTGAATGTACAATTCCATCAGCCATCCTCCGCGGCAAAGGCGTCACAGTCCGCCTCTATGGCGGTGTTGAGCAGGGGCAGGCCTTCCTCCAGCGCGTACCGCACGGTGGAAAGCGTGCCGCCCTTCATCTGCGTCAGGTAGCACAGGCAGAACGAGGAGCGGTCGACCATGTAGCGGTTGCGCACCATCATGCAGCCTGTGTAGTAGGTGCCGGAAAGGATCACGCAGCGGTCCGCCGCGGCGCACACGGCCGCGTGGCGGCTTTTTTCCTTCGCTGGCCAGCCCCTGGTCTGCTTCTGGCAGGGCAGCGCCATGATGAGCCGCGCATCCGGGTGGGATGAGCGCAGGGCAAGCACGCGCTCGGCGCACAGCAGGTCCCAGCCCATCGCACCGCCGGAGATAAAGCGCCTGAAGCCGCAGCGGTACAATTCTACCAGCGCCGCGTCCAGGCGCGCGGTCAACTCATCTGTCTCCGCTGCGGGCAGCAGGCGGTGGCCGGTAAAGCAGCAGGTGATGCCGCGCAGGTTCTCATCCTCCAGCGTCAGCCCCTGTGAAAAGGGAAGCGCCTTTTCCCTCAGTTGTCGTCCATCTTCAGCACGGCCACGAAGGCCTCGCTGGGCACTTGCACCGTGCCAAACTGACGCATCCGCTTCTTGCCTTCCTTCTGCTTCTCCAGCAGCTTTTTCTTGCGGGAAATATCGCCGCCGTAGCACTTGGCGAGCACGTCCTTTCGCATGGCCTTCACGGTCTCACGGGCAATCACCTTGCCGCCGATGGCCGCCTGCACGGGGATTTCGAACTGCTGGCGCGGAATGACTTCCTTGAGCTTCTCGCACAGGCTGCGCCCGCGGGCGTAGGCCCTGTCGCGGTGCACAATCTGGCTGAAGGCGTCGCACAGGTCGCCGTTGAGCAGGATGTCCAGCTTCACCAGCTCGCTCTCCCGGTAGTCCTTCAGCTCATAGTCAAAGGACGCGTAGCCCCGGCTGCGGCTTTTCACCGTGTCGAAAAAGTCGTAGATGATCTCGTTCAGCGGCATGTCGTAGTTCAGCTTGACCCGGCTGCCCTCATACTGCATGTCGATGAAGGTGCCGCGCTTTTCCTGGCACAGGTCCATCAGGGTGCCCACGTATTCCTGCGGCGTGAAGATCTCCGCCTTCACAAAGGGCTCCTCGATGGCGTCGATTTCGGTGACGGGGGGCAGCATGGTGGGGTTGTCGATGGATACCTCGCTGCCGTCGGTTTTGTGCACGTGATACACCACGCCCGGCGTGGTGGTGACCAGGTCCAGGTCAAACTCCCGCTCCAGGCGCTGGGTGATCACGTCCATGTGCAGCAGCCCCAGGAAGCCGCAGCGGAAGCCGTAGCCGAGCGCCACGGAGGTTTCCGGCTCGAAGGTGAGGGAGGCGTCGTTCATGCGCAGCTTGTCCAGGGCGTCCTTCAGCGCGGGGTAGTCCGCGCCGTCGGCGGGGTAAATGCCGCAGAACACCATGGGCGTCACCTGCTTGTAGCCGGGCAGCGGCACGCTGGCCGGGTTGGCAGCGTCGGTGATGGTGTCGCCCACCCGTGTGTCGCGCACATCCTTGATGGAGGCGGCCACATAGCCCACATCACCCGGGCGGAGCGATTCACAGGCGGTGTAGCCGGGGCTGAAGATACCCACCTCCACCACCTCAAACTCGCCGCCGGTGGCCATCAGGTGCATGCGCATGCCGGCGCGCAGCGTGCCCTGCTTCACGCGCACAAAGCAGATCGCGCCGCGGTAGTTGTCGTAGAAGGCGTCAAAGATCAGCGCCTGCAGCGGCGCGCCTTCGTCTCCCCGGGGCGGCGGAATGTGCGCCACAATCGCCTCCAGCACATCACCGATGTTCTGTCCTGTTTTGGCGGAGATACAGGGGGCGTAGGAGGCGTCCAGGCCGATCACGTCCTCGATTTCCGCGCGCACCTTCTCCGGCTCGGCGCTGGGCAGGTCGATCTTGTTGATCACGGGGATGATTTCCAGGTCGTGGTCCAGCGCCATGTAGCAGTTGGCCAGGGTCTGCGCCTCTATGCCCTGTGTGGCGTCCACCACCAGCAGCGCGCCCTCACAGGCGGCCAGCGCGCGGCTGACCTCATAGGTGAAGTCCACATGGCCGGGGGTGTCGATCAGGTTGAGGGTGTATTCATTGCCGTCCCTGGCGGTGTAGCTCATTTTCACCGCCTTGCTCTTGATGGTGATGCCCCGCTCCCGCTCCAGGTCCATGCTGTCGAGTATCTGCTCCACCATCTCCCGCTTTTCAAACACGCCGGTGGACTCCAGCAGGCGGTCCGCCAGCGTGGATTTGCCGTGGTCGATGTGGGCGATGATGCAGAAATTGCGAATGCGGCTCAGCCTTGTGTCGGACATATTCCACTTCCTTTTGCTTTCCGTGTGCGCGGGTCAGGGCAACACCGCGCAATTCAGTGGCTGCAGCTGACGGTGCCTTTTGCGCCATCCGGCCACTTCCTCTGTGGCGGTGTTACCTTAGAGCTTTTCGCCGATTTTGCGCTCTTCTCCGCGCAGCAGTCTCTTGATATTGGAGCGATGGCGCCACACGCACATCAGCGCGAGCACCCAGGCCCAGGCAATGATCAGCCAGTCGCCGTGCGCGGCGAGGATGGTGGTGAAAAGGGCAAACAGCACCACGAAGATCATGGAGCCCAGCGAGATGAACCTTGTGGCCCAAATGGCAAGGATCGCGGCCGCGTAGCCGATCAGCGCGGGAATGGGGAAGCAGCACAGCCCCACCGCGGTGGAGGTGGACACGCCCTTGCCCCCGTGAAAGCCGTAATAGACCGGCCAGTTGTGCCCGATGACGGCGCACAGCCCGGCGAGCATGGCGCCGTATACGCTGCCGGTCAGCCACCAGCCCAGCCCGCAGGCCAGTGCTCCCTTGGCAAAATCGCCGAGGAATACGATCAGTCCCCGCTTGGTGTCCATGGCGCGCAGGGCGTTGCTTGCGCCCGTGTTGCCGCTGCCGACCTTGCGCAGGTCCGGCCCGTGGGTAACCTGGGAGGTGGTCATGCCGAATGAAAACGAACCGATGAGATAGCCGGCGATGGCCAGAATGATATACTTCAGTGTGTCTGACATGGGTTGCTCACTCCTTCTTCTGGCGCTCGCGGACGATCATCCGCAGCGGCGTGCCGGTGAAGTCAAAGGTTTTGCGAAGGTAATTCTCCAGGTAACGCAGGTAGGAGAAGTGCATCAGCTCTTCCCTGTTGACGAAGAAAATGAAGGTCGGGGGGCACACACCCTGCTGGGTAGCGTAATAGATCTTCAGCCGGTGGCCGTTGTCGGAGGGCGGCTGCACGTCGGCGGTGGCGTCGGTGATCACGTCGTTCAGCAGGCCTGTGGAGATCCGTTTGGTGGCCTGCGCCCACACCTCATCCACCTGCTCCAGCACCTTCTGCGTGCGGCTGCCGGTCAGCGCGGAGAGGAACAGCACAGGCGCCCAGTCCATGAACTTCAGGCCGTCCAGTATCTCCTTGCGCATGCGCTCCATGGTGTTTGTGTCTTTTTCAATCAGGTCCCATTTGTTCACCACAATCACCACGGCTTTGCCCGCGTCGTGGATCATCCCGGCGATCTTTGTGTCCTGCTCGGTCACACCGTCGCGCGCGTCCAGCAGCAGCAGCGCCACGTCGCAGCGCTCGATGGCTGCAATGGCGCGCAGCACCGCGTATTTCTCGATGCTCTCGTCCGGTACGGCGCTCTTTTTGCGGATGCCCGCCGTGTCGATGAGGTTGTAGGTGGTGCCGTTGGGCGCGGTGAAGGCGGTATCGATCGCGTCGCGGGTGGTGCCTGCGATGTTGGACACCATGGTGCGCTCCTGCCCCAGCAGGCGGTTGACCAGCGAGGACTTGCCCACATTGGGCCGGCCGACCACCGCAAGCTGCAGGATGTGGTCCTCCTCCGCCACCTGCGGGCTCGGCTCGGGCAGAAGGGCGCAGATCTCGTCCAGCAGGTCGCCGAAGTTCATCATGTTGGCGGAGGAAATGGCGATGGGGTCGCCGATGCCAAGCGCGTAGAACTCATAGATGGCATCCGCCTGGCTGATGTGGTCGATTTTGTTGACCACAAGCAGCACCGGCTTGCCGGACTTGCGCAGCAGGTCGGCCACCTCCTGGTCGTCGTCGGTCAGGCCGACGCGGCCGTCGGTGAAGAAGAGGATGACATCCGCGGTGTCGATGGCAATCTGGGCCTGGCGGCGCATCTGCGCAAGGAAAACATCCTCGCTGCGCACGTCAATGCCGCCGGTGTCGATCAGGGTGAAGTGGTGCCCCTGCCACTCCACATCGGTGTAAATGCGGTCGCGCGTCACGCCGGGAGTATCCTCCACAATGCTGATGCGCTGGCCGGATACCTTGTTAAAGAAGGTGGATTTGCCCACATTGGGACGGCCGACAACGGCCACAAGGGGTTTGCTCATATCATAACCTCAAAGGAAATCATTATTGTTCTTCCCGCCAGCCGGAAACGGCCTTCCAGAAGGCCTCGCCGGTGTTTTCCACCACGCGGAGGGGGACGGGCAGCGCGGCGCGCACGGCGTCCACAGTCATGTCATCCAGAAAGAGATCGCCCTCGGCGCGGATCATGTTGCGGCAGATGAGGATCTCATCGCACGTTTCCCCGCGCAGCTGCTGTACCAGGTCGCCGCCGGTCAGAAGGCCGGTGACCGTGACGCTCTCCCCGAAAAAGCGGTTGAGAATGGGTCGCACACGCACCCTGGTGCCGCTCGGGGCCAGTTCATCGCACCACGTCTGCATCAACGGGGCTACGGAGGTGCCGCAGGCGATCACCAGCTCCCGCGGAGGCGTTTGCTCCACCGGGTATTCCTCCGCGGCGTACCGCAGGTCGGTCTCGAACAGGCGCAGCATGCCCACGCCGTTTTCGATCTGGGGATAGTCCTCATACTCCTCATCAGAAGGCAGGGGCAGGCCGGACAGGCAGTAGAACTCGTCCGAGGGGAAAACGAAGCGTGTGCCGAAGCGGGCGAGGAAATCCTTCTGCATCGCCTGCGCCTGGCGAACCAGCGCGGCGGCGCCCTCCCGGTCATAGGGCTCCACCTTGTCCAGCCCCTCGCGGAAGCGCGTCAGCCCTACGGGAACCAGGGCCGCGCTGCGGGCGGCCGGCCACAGTGAGGAGACATCCTCCAGCGAGCGGCGCAGCACCTCTCCGTCATTCCAGCCCGGGCACAGCACAAACTGGCAGTGGAACCGCAGCCCGGCCTCCTTCAGGCGGCGCAGGCGGACCATGATCTGGTCCGCGCGCGGGTTGCGCATCATGCGTGTGCGCACCTCAGGGTCGGTGGCGTGCACCGAGATGAACAGGGGAGACACCTTTCGCCGCAGGATGCGGTCAAACTCCGCCTCGGTGATGTTGGTCATGGTGATGAAGTTGCCCATCATCAGCGACAGGCGCCAGTCATCGTCCTTGACATAGAGGGTGCGGCGCATGCCCGGCGGCATCTGGTCGATGAAGCAGAACACGCACCTGTTGGCGCAGGGCCGGGGCGAAAGCACGATGGACTGGTCCAGGCTGATGCCCAGCGGCTCCCAGTCCTCTTTATTGACGGTGAAGCTCATCGCCTTCCCGTCGCGCTCTGTCTCCAGTGAAAAGTGCTCCTGCGCGACCAGGGCCTGGTAGTCGATCTGGTCGATGATGGGCTCGCCTGCGATGCGCACCAGGCTGTCCCCAGCGCGTATACCGAGCTGCTGCGCGATGGAGCCTTCCTCCACCCGTACGATCGGACAGGACAACACACGCACCTCCTCGCGCCAGGGCAAAATTATACAAATACTATTATGACGAAAATGCGCAAAAAGTCAAGGCGGCGCCGCATAATTCACCGGCGCGCCGCCTGGAGGGGCAGCCTGCGGGGATGGACGCCGCACAAAGCCGTT
Organism: uncultured Clostridia bacterium; assembly: GCA_946407745.1. GTDB lineage: Bacteria > Bacillota > Clostridia > Christensenellales > Aristaeellaceae > RUG11272. The sequence continues at coordinate 14,382 of CAMJPQ010000027.1, read as the reverse complement.
GCGCACCGCCGCCATCTCGGCTATAATGTAGCCAGCCTGAAACAGGAGGAAGCGCATATGGACGAGAAGACCTTATACCGCCTGGTGGAGACGGGCGAAATGGAACCGCTGCGGGGCGCGCTGGAGCAGGAGAAGCTGATGAATCTTTCCGGGGAAGCGAAGATAAACCTGCCGAAGGCGGCGGCGCGCGCCGGCCAGGCGGAGGCGCTGCGCTTCCTGTGCGAGCGCGCGGCGGGTGTGGAGCTGAACCCGGACGCGGAAGGGCGGAGCCTGCTGCATGACGCGGCCGCCTCCGGTGACGCGGAAACGGTGCGCTTTGTGATGGACACCCTGGGCTACCTTCCGCAGGAGGGCGACTGCCGCGGTGAAACACCCATGGATGTGGCCTTCGCGCATGGTCATGCGGAGGCGCTCGCGCTGATGGAGCAGCGCGCGGGCTTCCGATATGCGGAGGCTTACCGCAACCCGGTGCGAAGGGGCTTCTATCCCGATCCCTCGGTGGTGAGGATGGGGGAGTGGTTCTACCTGGTCAATTCCTCCTTTCACTTTTTCCCCTGCCTGCCCATCAGCCGTTCCAAAGACCTTCTGCACTGGCAGATGATTGGACACGCGGTGGAGCGTCTTGAGTGGTCGGGCATCGAGGGGCTGGACGGCGGCCATGGCTACTGGGCGCCGGACATCTCCTGGCATGACAGGCGCTTCTGGGTGGTGGCCACGCTGCGCCGCCCCACGCCGCCCTACCGCCTGCAGATGCTCACCTCGGCGCTTTCGCCGGAGGGGCCGTGGGAAAAACCGGTCTTCCTGCCCATCAACGGCATTGACCCCTCGCTGTACGTGGAGGATGGCCACTGGTACATACTGACCAACCCCGGGGCGCAGCTGACGGAAATCGACCCTGCCGGCAGGCTGCTCAGCGAGCCGCGCCTGCTCTGGTACGGCACGGACAGGCGCAAGAGCGAGGGACCGCACCTGATGAAGAAGGACGGCTGGTATTACCTGTTCCTGGCCGAGGGCGGCACAGGCGACGGACACATGGAGTCGGTGGCCCGCTCCCGCAGCCTGTGGGGGCCGTATGAGCACTGCCCCTTCCACCCCATCCTCAGCAGGAAACGGAGCTGGAGCTTCATCCAGCGCTCCGGCCACGGCAAACCGGTGCAGCTGGCAGACGGCCGATGGGCGATGGTCTACCTCTGCGGGCGGAAGACCGACGGCCTGACGCTGCTGGGCAGGGAAACCGCCGTTGACCCAATGGAATGGACGTCGGAGGGGTGGCCTATGGTCAACCGCCTGCGCGGGCCGAGCTGCCTGCAGGGGCCGCTGCTGCCTTCCTGCCCGCTGGAGGAGGACGATGAATGGATCGCCCCGCGGAGCGACCCGGCGGATATGTCCCGGGCTGAAGAGGAAGAAATTGTGCTGCGGGGCGGGGCGGACCCGCATACAGTGGGGCCGTGCAGCGTGCTGGTGCACCGGCAGAGGGAGCTGCGCGCAGAGCAGACGCTCAGCCTCCGGGGAGAGGATGTACCGGAGGGCATGCTCGCGGGACTCTGCGGCTATTATGACGAGCAGAGCTTCTACCTGTTTGGTGTGCAGCGCGGGGGCGGCCGGCTGACGGTGATGTGTGTGGAGCAGGTCGGCGAGGAGCGACGGGAAACCGCGCTGGGCGAGGCGGAGGCCGGACAGCTGACGCTGAAAGTGCGGGTGGATGGCATCCGCCGGGAACTGAACTGCGGTGAGCTCTGCATCAGCCTGAGCGCCTCCTACCTGGCGGACGAGGGGCTGAGGGCCGGGAAGCGCTTCACGGGGGCCACGCTCGGCGTATTCGCCGTGGGCGCGGGCTCAGTCACCATGCGCTATACAGAAAACCAGCGCGCCTGAGTGTGCGGCGCGCCGGTGTGAAAGGAGAGGCAGAACTGATGAAAATCGGATTGTGTACGGGCCTGAACAGACTGGAGGAGGCAGCGGCGCTGGGCTTTGATTACCTGGAGCTGCCGCTGAGCGATGTGACCGCGCTGGAGGAGGACGCCTTTGGGGCGCTCGCCAGGCGGGTGGAGAGTGCCGAGACGCCGGTAGAGGCGTGCAATGTGTTCTATCCCGGCAGCGTCCGCCTGCTGGACGACAACGCGGAGGAGACTGTGGCCCGCTACCTGGAAAGGTCGCTTCCCCGGGCTGCCCGGCTCGGCGCGAAGGTGTGCGTGTTCGGCAGCGGCGGCGCGCGCAGGCGCCCGGAGAGTATGGAGTACGACGAGGCCTTCCGCCGCCTGGTGCGCGTGACCCGGCAGATGGGGGAGGCGGCCGCTGCCTTCGGGCTGACCATTGTGATCGAGCCCCTGAACCGCGGCGAGACCAACCTGATCAATTCCGTCGGGGAGGGGGCCTGCCTTCGCGCCGCGGTGAACCATCCCGGTGTGCGCCTGCTGGCGGACTACTTCCATGTCTCTCTGGACGGGGAAAAGCCGGAGGATGTGGCGCGGGTGGGCGGCATCGCGCACTGCCATGTGGCCACCGCGGTCAGCCGCCGCTGGCCCACCGTACCTGAGGAAGGCCTGCGGCGCATGTTCACCGCGATGAAGGCCACAGGCTACGCGGGCCGTGTGTCGGTGGAGGGCGGCAGCGACTGCTGGGCGAAGGATGCGCCGGCTGCGCTCGCAGTGCTGCGGCGCATGTGGCAGGAGGCCTGATCAGGCACCGTAGAGGCGGTCCGGCGCGGGGGCGGCCTGCAGCCAGCCGGAGAGCGCGGAGAGCGTCGCGGGCAGCGCCTCGGGCATCATCCCCAGGCAGAAAATCGCCTTCAGGCACCACTGCGCGGTGAAGTTGGTCGTGACCCAGGGAATTTCCCACAGCGGCGCGCCCTGCGCGTCACTGCCGTAGGGCACGGGCTTGAAGCCCTCCGGCCTGTCCGGGCGGTACAGAAGCCCCAGCAGGCGGCGCCAGATGTCCTTCTTGGCAGGCTCATCGCCGGCCTTCACGGCATAGTAAGCCTGCATGTCCGCCGAATAGATGACGCCGCCGAAGGAACGGCCGCGCAGCAGCCCCTTTGATTCGGCCTCTCTCTCCTCCTGCGGGAGGTAATAGTAGCGGCCATTGCTCGCCACCATATCGGCGAGCTTTTCGTTTTGCGTCAGCATCGCGGTTTCCAGCCACACCTCCGGCTCGGCCATGCAGGCCTGCAGGTGCATGCTGGTGGGATGGTCCGCCTCGCCGAGGTAGCGCATGCCGCCGCTGCCCTCCTCAAAGGCGAAGTCCGGGCCGGAGGTCAGGCGGAGCGGCGCCTTTTCGATACCATCCAGACCGGCCTGTATCTTTTTCAGCCATTTTTCATCCAGCGTGCGCTCATAGGCGGTCATCCAGCCGGAAACCAGAGAGGCCCAGTCGGGGCCGGTGCGCAAGCGCAGCGTGCCGTCCGCCTGAGGATAGTAGCCGGTGTGGCGCAGGGCGAACTCGGCGTTCAGGGCATCCTCCATGCAGTCTCCGGCGCGGCGGCTGCCGGTCAGGTAATACAGCGGCCGGTGATGGCCGGGCATGGAGACCCTCGGCTCCTTGCAGGAGCAGCCCCAGTGGCGCACATTGTGCCTGGAGCCCAGGCCCTTCAGCGGGCCAAAATGGTACATATCCACATCCTCGGTGTGCCGGCTGAGGGCCTCCGCCAGGGAGAAAACCTGCTCGCTGCCGGTGCGCAGGAACTGCAGCCACAGCCAGTAGGTGGGGGCCAGCTCGGTGTTGTCCCAGGCATAGCCGCCCACGTCGTAACGCCACTGGTGCTTCGCCGCCTCGTAGGTGTGCATGAAATCGCCGTAGTTGAACAGGCCGTACCAGCTGCGGGCCTCCACCTCTTTCCGGTAGAAATCGCAGGCGTCGTCAATCTGGCGCTCGATCCATTCCGCCATTTCGGTGCTGGCATCGCGCAGGCCCCAGATGCCGAAGGCCTGCCGCTCATGATACCAGGCGGGCTCTGCCGTGTACACCGCCGGCTTGCGCACCGCGTGCGCGAAGGCGGAAAGGGCCTCATCCGGCAGCCAGCCGGCGGCGAGGGAAAGCTCACACCGGCTGGTGACCGCGATGCCGTTCGGGTCGGCACCGATGTATTCAAAGCCCTCATAGCAGCTCTGCACATACATGCGCGTGTCGTAGTGGCGGAAATCAAAGGGCTGCGCCTGCGGAGCGTAGAACCAGGCGGTGCACAGCGCCTCCTCCTGCTCTATGTGCGCCGCCTCCAGGGCGGTAGGGTGCTTCTCCCAGAAATCGCGGATGGCCACGGCGACGGTCTTTCCGGTATCGCTCAGGGCGCAGGCACCTGGCGCCCTGTGGCCGTGCATGCCCTCCACCCAGCATTTTTCGGCTGAGGTTTTTTTCTGGTACACACAGTGCTGGGCACTGTCCTGCAGGAGAAGGAAGCGCGACCAGCAGGGCACCTCGGCGGCGGCCGCGTCCAGATCGGGGGTGGCCGGCAGGGTTTCACCGCGCATGCAGGCTTCCATGGTCTCCCTGCCAAGCCGCCGTTTCCAGTGGATCAGCTGGGTGGGCAGGTCGTGGCACACGGCCTGATCGGTCAGGAAGCGCACGTGGCGCTGGTAGCCTGTGCCTTCCAGCGGCACGGCAAACCGCAGCCCCAGGGAAGCCAGCCGGTCCCGCTCCGGGTCGCCCTGAAAGAAGAAGGTGTGATCAAACGCAACATTTCCGTCATCCCGGATGTACAGCCGCACACGGAAGGGCATTTTTTCGCAGCCCTGCTCCAGGTGCACCCCGTCAAAGCGGAACACCAGCTGCAGGGGGCCGGACTCCTCCAGCTCGCGCCGGGTGACGGCCGCGGGGCAGGGAACCACACTGCGCGTGACGCAGCCAGCGGCGGTCTCCTCCTCGTGCGCGAGGGAGAGCACGGGCTCCGCGCTGCGGACCATGCAGCTGCCGTCGAGTGTCAGCGCTTCGAACAGGGCGCTTCCCGCCTTGGGCACCCGCAGAGAAATGCGCTGGCCCCTTACTGTCCAGCAGCTGTCGCTCTCCTCCACCTGCAGGGGATGGGAAACAGGCGCGGCCTCCTCCGCCGGGGTCAGGCGGCAATGCTGGCCCAGCATGTCCGCCCTGGCGGTGTGGCGGCTCCAGCGGACAGAGCCGTCCGGCCAGCGGGCGGTGACGCTGCTCTGAACGGGCACGCTCCGCCCCTGGCTGTCAGTTATCACAAAGCTCTCGCAGCGGGTCTCTCCGCGACCCCAGCAGCCGCCGAATTCAGCCCAGCCGGTGTCGGCGCGGTTTTCAAGCAAATGCAGTTCCATAAGCATCTTCCTCCTGCGCAATGGTTTCTGCCTGTATTCTACACGCAACGCCGCGCCAGAGCAATAGGAAAACTGCCCTTGAAACAGCCGCGTGTTTTGCCTATAATAGGATACGGAAGGGAGGCGTGGCTGATCATGCTGTATGATGAGTATAAGGGCGCGCTGCTGTACGAAAACGCGCTGGCAAAGCAGGAGAGCATAAAGGACTTTGTGCTGGAGGGGCAGGCGGTGACGCGCTTTGACGGCGGCTGCCTTTGCCTGGAAAACGCGCTGGATCCGGAAAAGGGACAGGCAGCCAACTATGTGCTGTGGTGCCCGGAGCAGTTCCCGGCGGACATTGTGGTGGAGCTGGATTTCCAGCCCCTGCGCGAGCCGGGCCTGGCCATGCTGTTCTTCGCCGCCGGCGGCCGCGGGGGAGAGGACCTGTTTGACCCGCGCCTGCAAAGGCGCACAGGCGAGTACCCGCTGTATCATCACGGGGACATCAATGCCTTCCATCTGTCCTTTTTCCGCCGCAAGGAGGCGGACGAGCGCGCGTTCCACACCTGCAACCTGCGCAAGAGCTACGGCTTCCACCTGGTGGCGCAGGGCGCGGACCCCATTCCAGACGCGGCGGACGCGCACGAGCCCTACAGGCTGTCCCTGCTCAAGAGGGGCGCTGAGGTCCGCTTTGCGGTGAACGGGCTGGAAGTGATGCGCTTTGAGGATGACGGCACGACCTGGGGGCCGCTGCTGGGCGGCGGCAAGCTGGGGCTGCGCCAGCTGGCGCCGATGGTCGGCGCCTACCGTGACCTGCGGGTGTGGCAGGCGCGATAAAAAACAGAAAAGCAAAAGGCTGCGCCCTGAAGCAAAGGCGCAGCCTTTTACCATGCTCAATCCTCCCTGCGCACGGTGATGATCTCCTGCGCGGTGGAGGTGTTTTTGTGCCCCAGCGCGTCCTGCTCGCCGTCCAGATAGCGGCGGATGCGGATGGTGTCCTCATCCACGGCCTCAACCTGGCAGAAGCCGTACTTCAGCACGGCGGAGTCGCGGTAGTGCGTCATCTTGCCCTGCACATAGCTCTGTATGGCGTGGTCCTCCTCACCCCACGGGAAGGGGCGGCGGTTGTAGGGGTCCGGACCGCCTGTCAAACCGGCCTCGTCGCCATAGTAAAGGGTGGGGCAGCCGGGCAGCGCGTAGAGGATGTCCAGCGCGGTGCGCAGCCGGCGGGAGGCCAGGCTGTACTCGTCGTGGGTCAGCCGCAGGTAGCGCAGCTTTTTCTTGCTCATCCCCGCGCCTTCCTTGTCCGCCAGCATATTCAGCACGCGGGCGCGGTCATGGCTGCCCAGCAGGTTCATCAGGCTGTAGCGGAACACGGTGGGGTAGACCTCGGCCTGGTGCTCAATCAGCCGCACCAGGTCCCAGGCATTGGACTTGCGGGTGCAGAAGGAGAGGATGGCAGCGCGAAGGGGGTAGTTCATCACGCTGTCCAGAGTGTCGCCGCAGCAATAGCAGCGCAGCTCGTCGTAGGCTTCCTTGGCGCTGGCGTCCTCCCACACCTCGCCCAGCACCACGGCGTCCTTTTTGGCGGCCTTGGCCGAGCGGCGCAGCTTGCGCAGGAAATCCATGGTCAGCTCGTCCGCCACATCCAGCCGCCAGGCGTCCGCGCCGGCGCGCAGCCAGTGCTGCACCACGCTGTTCTCGCCGTGAAGGATGAACTTCTGGTAGGAGGGCTCCTGCTTGCGGCACTCCGGCAGGGCGTCCACACCCCACCAGCAGCGGTATTTGTCCGGGAAGTGCTCAAAGGTGTACCACCTGTAATAAGGGCTTTCCGGCCCGCTGACGGCGCCGACGCTGTCATAATGACTGAATTTGTTGAAATAGATGCTGTCCGCGCCGGTGTGGCTGAACACGCCGTCCAGCATCACCCGGATGCCCAGGCGGTGCGCCTCTTCGCACAGAAGGGCGAACTCCTCGTTGGTGCCCAGCAGCGGGTCGATGTTAAAGTAATCCGCCGTGTCGTACCGGTGGTTGGACTGGGCCTCGAACAGGGGGTTGAGGTACAGCACCGTGGCGCCCATGTCGCGGATGTAGCCCAGCTTTTCGCGTATGCCGTTGATGGTGCCGCCGTAAAAGTCCACCGAGCCGCCGACATACACGCCTTCCCGCGGCTCCTCAAAGAAGTCCTCTCGCCAGTCCTCGTGCATCAGGCGGTCAGTGCGCGTGTCCACGCTCTCCGTCGGCGCCTTGCGGAAACGGTCCGGAAAGATCTGGTAGATGGTGGCACCGTGCATCCACTCCGGCGTGCCGTAGGACGGGTCGTACAGTGTGATCTGCCACGAGTGCAGGCCCTGCCTGTACACCTTCCCCTCGCCGCCCAGGCCGTCCTCAGGGGCGCCGTAGTGCGCCGTCTGCCCATTCTTCAGGTAGACCAGGAAGGCGTACCACACAAGCCCCGGCTCCTGCGGCATGGTCACGGTGGTCTGCCATTCCCCTGTGCCGTGATGGGACATGGGGTAGTCCATCTGGCAGCTGTTCCAGACCTGTAGGGTCACGGCGTTCGCCTCGTCACAGGTGAAACGGAAGGTCACCTGGCTGCCGGCGGGCGCGGGACCGGAGGGCTCACGGTAATAGGCATCGTGGGAGTTGTGCACAAGCATGTCGGGTCATTTCCTCTCAGTGGTGTGGGGAAGGGCGGAAAAAACGGGCTCTGCGCTTCAGAGCCCGTTGCGGAGTCTGACGGTTTATTTCTTTTTGGGCAGGGGCTGCAGGTGCCACAGCCGCTCGTTGTATTCCGTGATGGTGCGGTCGGAGGAGAAGATGCCGGACATGGCGGTGTTGATCACTGCCATCTTCTGCCACTTCTCCTGGTCGGCATAGTCCGCGTTGAGGCGGCGCTGCGCCATGGAATAGCTGCCAAAGTCCTTCAGCACGAAGTACGGGTCGCCCATGCTGCCCGCGTCGCCGATCAGCAGGCTGTGGTACAGGTCCTGCAGCAGCGCCGGCTGGTTGGGGAACAGGGTGCCGTCGATCATCTGCGTCATCGCCAGGCGGATCTCCTGGTTGGTCTCGAAGATGCTCATCGGGTTGTAATTCCGCTCGCGGTACATATCGCGTACGGTGTCCGACCGCATGCCGAAGATGTAGATGTTGTCCATGCCCACCTGCTCGGCCATTTCCACATTTGCGCCGTCCAGTGTGCCGATGGTCACCGCGCCGTTCATCATGTACTTCATGCAGCCGGTGCCGCTGGCCTCCTTGGAGGCGGTGGAAATCTGCTCGGAGACCTCCGTGGCCGGGATCAGCACCTCAGCGGAGGACACGTCGTAGTTCTCCAGGAACACCACCTGCAGGAACTGGCGCGCCCGCGGATGCTTTTCGATGAGCGCGGACAGGGCGTTGATGAAGCGGATGATCTGCTTGGCCCTGTAATAGCCGGGGCTGGCCTTGGCGCCGAAGATGAACACGCGGGGCTGCATGGTGAAGGACGGATCATTCACAATGCGGTTGTACAGCACCAGAATGTGCAGCGCGTTGAGCATCTGCCGCTTGTATTCGTGCAGGCGCTTGCTCTGTGCGTCGAACAGGAAGTCGGGATTGACCTCCACGCCCTGGCGGTCCTTGAGGAACTTCGCCAGGCGAAGCTTGTTGTCCCGCTTGACCTTCGCGAACTTTTCACGGAAGGCCGCGTCATCCGCGAAGGGACGCAGAGCGGAGAGGCGCTCGGGCTCGCGGTACCACTGGGTGCCGATGGCCTCGTTGATCAGGTCGGTCAGCTCCGGGTTGCAGCTCATCAGCCAGCGGCGGTGTGTCACGCCGTTGGTGATGGCGCTGAACTTTTCAGGCATCACGCGGTAATAGTCGTGGAAGGTTTCCTCCTTGAGGATGCTGCCGTGCAGCTGGCTGACACCGTTGACGGAGAAGGACATGGAAACGCACAGGTTCGCCATGTGCACCTGCCCGTAGGAGAGGATGGCCATCTTGCCGATGCGCTCCCACTCCCCGGGGAAGGCGTTCCACAGCCTTGCGCAGAGGCGGCGGTTCATCTCCTCCAGAATCTGGTAGATGCGGGGCAGCTGCTGCTTCACCATGGACTCGGGCCACTTCTCCAGCGCCTCGGCCATGATGGTGTGGTTGGTGTAGGCGATGGTCTTCTGCACAATGTCGCTGGCCTCGTCCCAGCCCAGGCCCTCCTGATCCATCAGCAGGCGCATCAGCTCGGGGATGGCCATGCCGGGGTGGGTGTCATTGATGTGGATGCACACCTTCTCCGGCAGCAGGGCGAAGTTGCGGCCGTGCAGCTTCTTGAAGTCCTTGATGATGTACTGCAGCGTGGCGGAGGTGAAGAAGTAGTGCTGCTTGAGGCGCAGCATCTTTCCCTCGTAGTGGTTGTCCTCGGGGTACAGCACCTTGGAGATGACCTCAGCCAGTTCGATCTCCTCGCTGGCCTGGGCGTATTTTCCCTGGCCAAAGGAGGAAAGGTCAATGCGCTTGGGGCTGCGGGCGCTCCAGGTGCGCAGCGTGTTCACGTTGGCGGTGTCATAGCCGACAATGGGCATGTCGTAGGGCACGGCCTCCACGGTGTAGTAGTCGCGGTGGATGAAGTGCTGGTGGCCCTCCATATCCTCCTCCACGTCCACATGCCCGCCGAAGTGTACCTCGCAGGCGTCCTCCATCACGGGCATTTCCCACAGGTTGCCGTTCTCCAGCCAGCTGTCGGGCAGCTCCACCTGCTGGCCGTCCACGATTTTCTGGCGGAACAGGCCGTACTCATAGCGGATGGTGCAGCCCATGGCGGGCAGGTCCAACGAGGCCAGCGAGTCCAGGAAGCAGGCTGCCAGGCGGCCCAGGCCGCCGTTGCCCAGGCCGGGCTCCGGCTCTTCCTGCAGAACGGTCTCCAGCGGGATGCCCAGCTCTGAAAGGGCCTGACGGTACGCGTCGGTGGAAACAAGATTGAGCATGTTGCAGTACAAGCTGCGGCCCATCAGGAATTCCACAGACAGGTAGTAAAGGCGCTTGGACTTGGTCTGCTTGCGCTCGTCCCTGGCAATCATATATTTCTGCATGATCTGGTCGCGCACGGTGGAGGCCACCGCGCGGTAGATCTGCTGCGGGCTGGCTTCCTGTACGGTGCGCCCGTTGTAGCGCTGCAGCTTGCCGATGATGGATTCTTTGATGGAGTTTTTGTCGAAGGATGTGGTTGGCATAAAGTTCCTCCTCTTTGAAGTGAGCTGAGAAGACTCACGATGCTGCATTATAAACCATTTTCGCGCGTATGGCAATGCTTTTCCGGCATTGGCCTTTATTCACGCGGCAGAATGCACTTTAGAAGTTGCTGCCGTTCCAGCCCCAGTCGCTGACCGGGTGGTAGGTCACGTAGATATTGCTGCCGGGGATGCCCAGCTTGTCGGAAAACAGCGCGCAGATCTGGCCTGTCAGGCGGTCATAGGCCTCCCTGGGCGCGCTGCCGTAAAGGCTGACGGCTACATAGGCGCCCTTTTCCAGCTTCACTCCGCCCAGCCACAGGTCGCAGCTGTCCTCCATGCCCACCATCAGGTAGGTCTCTGTCTTGTTCAGCGTCCTGATCAGCTGGCCCAGCTCGCGCTTCAGCTCTTCCTTTACCTCAGCGGAGACGGTCATTGTGACCCTGGTGTCGATAAACGGCATATTACCGTCCTCCCTGCAAATTTACTGGGTGGCTGCGCGCTGCCATCAGAGGCAACTTGCTGCACAGTCTTCTTATAATAGCATATTTTTTGCCGCATCACAATTACGCAGAGAAAAAAAGTGAGAAAAAATATGAATAAAATCAGTGTATTGCAGGAAAAACCGCCCGGCTGGTGCCGGACGGTAGGATACCTGCCAGAATTTGTATTATGTGGGCATGGACAGCGCGGCCATGCCGATCCCCCGAAGGCAGCAGCGCGGTCCCATGCAGGGCAGCAGCACGCTCTCTCCTTTGCTCAGGGTCAGTTCGCCGCTCTCCCAGGCAAGGCACAGGCCTTCATCCAGCGCGGTGAGCAGCCCGAAGTCGCCCACGGGCGGCAGGGGCAGCTCGCCGCATGCTTTCAGCAGGTCCAGGGTGAAATACTTCTCGTCCAGCACACGGGCTACGGGCTGATCCGGCGCGTGCACCGGGTCCCGCTGCAGCTTCAGGTTGGTGACCGCCAGTGCCTTTTCCAGGTGCAGCTCCCGCCTCTGCCCTTTGGCGTCCACCCTGTCCCAGTCGTAGAAGCGGTAGGTCACGTCGCTGGACTGCTGAATTTCGTACAGCACAATCCCCTTGCCGATGGCGTGCACACAGCCGGCGGGGATGTAGCACACATCCCCCGCGCGCACCGGCACACGGCGCAGCAGCGGCTCCACAGCGGCCCCCTGCTCGCAGGCCTCGCGCAGGGCAGCCTTGTCTGTGCCCTGGCGGATGCCGTACACCAGCTCCGCCCCCTCCGGCGCGTGGAGTATCAGCCAGGCCTCGGTTTTGCCCAGCTTGCCCTCGTGCTCCGCGGCGAAGGCGTCATCCGGGTGCACCTGCACAGACAGGGTGTCGTTGGCGTCAATGAGCTTGAGCAGCAGCGGGAAGGGCCGAAGGTCATATTTGCCGACCAGCCCCGCACCATAGGCCCTGATCATCTCCGGCAGTGTCTCACCGGAGGGAGCGCGGCTTTCAAGCCCCGGAATGCAGCTGACCTCCAGGCTTTCGCCGGTGGGCACCTCCGGTATGTCCTTCCCGTACATCGTCCGCAGGCGGTCGCCTCCCCACGGGGTCAGGCGGCCGGCGCGAAAGGCGGGGGACATGCGCTGCGGCAGCAGGGGACAATCCTCGTGCAGCGGCTTTTCAAAGGCAATGTAGGGCACCGTGCGGCCCTCCACCAGTATCTCGCCGGCGGAGCGCATGCCCAGCGCACGGTAAAAATCGGCGGCGTGGCCGTTGTCTGTGCCGGTATCGCAGCGGATGCTGTCACAGCCCAGCGACAGGAGGATGCGCTGCACGTCCTCCACCGCTGCGCGGCCGAGACCCTCGCCGCGGTGCTGAGGCTGAACGGCCAGCCTGTGGAAGAAGCCGGGCCGCAGCCCGAACAGCCAGTTCGCCTGACCGTAAGCGGCCTCCTGCTCGGTGGAAACGGTCACCGCCACCGCCATGCCGTCCCTGCCGTAGACGCAGTACAGGCGGCCGGCCTCGATATCCGAGCGGATCAGCTCCGGGTGTGGGTAGGTTCCCCACTGCCACTGGCGCAGGCCGTTGGCCTCCAGGCTGTTGCAAACCTGCTGGTACAGGCCGCAGAGGGCTTCAAAACCAGAGATGGTAGCCTGTCTGAGCATAGCGTAAGCTGCCTCCTTTTCAAAGAAGCCCGCGCGCGGCGGGCTTTGATGTCATCCGGTCTATTGTCCAATCAATCATTCATACAGGCTGTTGAGGGCCTTCAGTATGCCGTCGGAGGTGATGGTCGCGCCGGACACGGCGTCCACGCGCATGCCATAGGCGAAGGGACCCTTTTCACCGATGAACTGGCTGGTGAATGCCTCCTCAGAGCACTTCTGGCCCAGCTCGGGGGTCTCGTTGGGGGTGTCGATGGAGAGGGAGGCGATGCTGCCGTCGCTGTGCAGTGTCACGTGCAGGGTGATGTCTTCCGCGCCGGTGAAGCCCACCGCAGTCAGTGTGTACTGCTGCGCCTCGGCGGTCTCCGCAGCGAGGGGGCTTTCGCCCGGTGCCTTGGGGCTGGCGGAAACGGGCGCGTCTTTCTTGCCTTCCGCGGCGTCGGACACGGAGGCCCCGGGGGTAAAGCCCTCATACAGGCTGTTGAGCGCGTTCAGAATGCCGTCAGAGGTGACGGTCGCGCCGGACACGGCGTCCACGCGCATGCCGTAGGCGAAGGGGCCCTTCTTGCCGATGAACTGGCCGGTGAAGGCCTCCTCGGAGCACTTCTGTCCGAGGTCGGGGGTTTCCTTGGGGGTGTCGATGGTGAGGGAGGCGATGCTGCCGTCGCTGTGCAGCGTTACATGCAGGGTCACATCCTCCGCACCGGTGAAGCCCACCGCGCTCAGGGTGATCTCCTCACTGTCCGCATTCGCGGCGGGTGCCTCCGCGGCAGGAACCTCCTCGGCAGGCACCTCGGCGGCGGGAGCGGCGGCAGGCTCGGCTGCCTCAGCGGGCTTGGGTTCCTCCACGGAACCCATGGGGACAAAATCCTCATACAGGCTGTTCAGCGCCTTGAGTATGCCGTCGGAGGTGACAGTCGCGCCGGACACGGCGTCCACGCGCATGCCGTAGACGAAGGGGCCCTTCTTGCCGATGAACTGGCTGGTGAAGGCTTCCTCGGAGCATTTCTGCCCCAGCTCGGGGGTCTCCTTGGGGGTATCGATGGTGAGGGAGGCAATGCTGCCGTCACTGTGCAGCGTCACATGCAGGGTCACATCCTCCGCGCCGGTGAAGCCCACCGCGCTCAGGGTGTATTCCTGAACAGGCTCAGCGCTCGCAGCCGCGGGTGAGGCAGCCTTTGCGGGTTCCGCTTCCCCTGTCTCGGCAGGCACGGCAGCCGCGGTGGCGTCGCTGCTGTAGAGGCTGTTCAGCGCGTTCAGCACACCGTTGGAGGTGACAGTCGCGCCGGCGATGGCGTCAATGCCGTCCTGGCCGTAGGTGAAGGGGCCGCTCTTGCCGATGAACTGGCCGGTGAAGGCCTCCTCGGAGCACTTCTGGCCGAGGCCGGGGGTCTCATTCGGGGTATCGATGACGAGGGAGGCGATGCTGCCGTCGTCGTTCTGTGTAATATGAAGGGTCACGTCCGCCGCGCCGGTGAAGCCCACGGCGGTAAGGGTGGTTTCATCAGCGGCCGCGTTGGCATCGCCGCTGTAGAGGCTGTTCAGCGCGTCCAGCACACCGTTGGAGGTGACAGTCGCGCCGGCGATGGCGTCAATGCCGTCCTGGCCGTAGGTGAAGGGGCCGCTCTTGCCGATGAACTGGCCGGTGAAGGCCTCCTCGGAGCACTTCTGGCCGAGGCCGGGGGTCTCATTCGGGGTATCGATGACGAGGGAGGCGATGCTGCCGTCGTCGTTCTGTGTAATATGAAGGGTCACGTCCGCCGCGCCGGTGAAGCCCACGGCGGTGAGGGTGGTTCCCTCAGCGGCGGCAGGCGCTTCG
>CAMJPQ010000026.1 GCA_946407745.1 uncultured Clostridia bacterium | reverse complement strand
TCGTCAGGCTGGTGCAGCCGTAGAAAGCTTCGTAGCCAATGCTGGTGACGCTGTCCGGGATTGTGATGCTCGTCAGGCCGCTGCAGTTGTAGAAGGCACGGTAGCCAATGCTGGTGACGCTGTCCGGGATCGAGATGCTCGTCAGGCTGGTGCAGCCGTAGAAAGCACCGTCGTCAATACTGGTGACGCTGTCCGGAATGGTGATGCTCGTCAGGCCGGTGCAGCCGGAGAAAGCATACCAGCCAATGCTGATGACGCTGCCCGGGATCGTGATGCTTGTCAGACTGCTACAGCCATAGAAAGCATAGCCGCCAATGCTGGTGACGCTGTCCGGGATCGAGATGCTCGTCAGACTGCTGCAGCCATAGAAAGCATAGCCGCCAATGCTGGTGACACTGTCCGGTATCGTGATGCTCGTCAGACTGGTGCAGCCGTAGAAAGCACCGTCGTCAATACTGGTGACGCTGTGCGGAATGGTGATGCTCGTCAGACCGCTGCAGCCATAGAAAGCATGGACGCCAATGCTGGTGACGCTGTCCGGGATCGAGATGCTCGTCAGGCCGCTGCAGCCAGAGAAAGCCCACTCGCCAATGCTGGTGACGCTGTCCGGAATCGTGATGCTCGTCAGACCGCTGCAGCCGGAGAAAGCATAGCTGCCAATGCTGGTGACGCCCTCCTCAATCATAATGCTTGTGGCGCTTGCGCCCCATGGAGCGCTTGTGATGAAGGTTTCGAGACTGTAGTCATAGTAGTCCCGCATCGCCCCATTGCCGCTGATAGTCAGCACGTCGTCATCGCTCAGCGTCCAGGTGATGTTGCCGTCTGTGCCGCTACTTGAAGCCAGGGCCGCGCCGCAGAAAAGCAGCATGCTCGCAAGCAGTACGGTAACCGCGATCAGGTTCAGGGCCATTTTCCTCATGGCAGGCGCCTCCATTCTGCACCTTGTGACTGCCAATGCTGCTTTTTGCAGCACACGCTTCAATATGCAATAAACAGGCAGGGGATATTCCTTTGGGCAGCTCAGAAAACGTATAAAGCCGCAAAAACAATAAACCTCATTTTGTATTATATGGCAAAGGGCGTTGCCTTTCAAGGTTTTTTGCCAAAATTGTCTGCCGTTGTTCTCACCGGCCCCGAACCGAAAACCCGGTTGAAATTTCCCGGCCGTTTTGCTATATTTATGCAAGCGGTGCATGGGTTCGTGAAGGAGGCACGTTTGGCAAGGCGCCTTGAGGGAAAACAAGAGCATAACAGAGTGAACGCGGCGGCGGGCCGGGCGGTTTTCCCCGCGGGCCGCCTGATCACAGATGCCGGATACTGATTGCAAATGAACGCAAAGCATGAGCAAAGGAGAGAAAAAGATGACCATTTATGTCTGCGGCGATTCCACCGCCGCCAGCTATGAGCCGGAGCGGGCGCCGATGACCGGCTGGGGCCAGGTGCTGGGGGAATACCTGCCCGGCGTGCGGGTGGAAAACCGCGCCATGGGCGGCCGGAGCACCAAGTCCTTCCTGTCCGAGGGGCGCCTGCAGAAGATCGAGACGGAGATTCAGCCCGGCGACCTGCTGCTGATCCAGTTCACACATAACGATACCAGTGACCTGGTGTGGCGGCATACCGACCCGTGGACCTCCTTCTACCACAACCTGGAAATCTATGTGGATACGGCCATTCTCCACCAGGCGCAGCCGGTGCTGATGACGCCCATCTGCCGCCGGTACTGGCAGGGCGGCAAGCTGCTGGAATCCCACGGGGAGTACCCGGAGGTGATACGGGTGCTGGCGGCGCAGCGCAATGTGCCGCTGATTGACATCTATGAAAAGAGCAGGCAGCTGGTGCGCGAGCTGGGCGATGAGGAGAGCAAAAAGCTCTATCTGCATGTGGAGCCCGGCATTTACCCGGCGTATCCGGACGGCAGCTGCGACGACACCCACACCCGGCGCGCGGGGGCGGAGGCCTATGCGCGCATGGCGGCGGATGCCCTGCGCGATTTGGGCATTGTACACTGAGGGAAGCACCGACGCAGGGGCGGCGGTATACAGCGGTGGCCCCGCGGTATCATATCCGGAAGAGAGGATTGCAGCATGTATATTATTGCCAGTGACGGCAGCGGAGATTTTACGTCCATCCAGCAGGCGATTGACGCCATTCCCGGGGGCGGGCAGGCCCCCACGATCCTGCTGCTGCGCATGGAGGAATTCCATGAGCGGGTGGTGGTGAACAAGGACAATGTGCGCATCATCGGTGAGGCCAGGGACCGCACGGTGATCACCGCCAGCGGCTGCGCCAAGGACCCGAACCCCGACGGCACAGAGCGCGGCACCTTCCTGAGCGCGACCTTCATGGTGACAGGCAACAACGTGGAGGTGGAAAACCTGACCATCCGCAACGACGCGGGCGACGGGCGCGACGTGGGCCAGGCGGTGGCGGTGTACGCAGCGGGCGACCGGGGCGTATGGCGCAATGTGCGCATGATTGCCCACCAGGACACCCTGTTCTGCGGCCCGCTGATGCAGAAGGTGGTGGATTTCATTGCGCCGCGCCAGGGCGGGGCGGAGTGCGTGGAAAGCATCGGTGACAGCACGCTGACCCACAGCCGGCAGTATTTTGAGGATTGCTTCATCCAGGGCGATGTGGACTTTATCTTTGGCCCCTACCGCTGCTGGTTTGAGCGCTGCACGCTGTTCATGAACAAACGGGCAGGGTGGTATACAGCCGCCAACACGCCGGAGGAGCAGCCCTACGGCCTGGTGTTCCACAACTGCCGCCTGACCGGAGAATGCGAGGAGGGCCAGGCTCGGCTTGGCCGCCCCTGGAGGAAGTTTGCGCGCACGGTGTTCCTGAACTGCGAGATGGATGAGCATGTGTCGCCGCAGGGCTTCACCGACTGGGACGAGGCGAAGATCGTCACAGAGCGCTATGCGGAATACGGCACCACAGGGGCCAGGGCGGACCAGAGCACGCGCCACCCCAGCCAGAAGCGCATGACGGCCACCGAAGCCGCGGACTATTCCGTGCAGGAGGTGCTGGGCGGCTGGGACGGCTGGCAGCCCGACCGGCGCACGCCCACCTGGTTCATGTGCGGCGATTCCACCATGGCCAATTACGAAAAGAGCCGCTATCCCATGATGGGATGGGGACAGAAGCTGCAGGCGAGGCTGAATGCGGCCGGCATCCGCGCGTATGTGGAAAACTGCGCGGTGAACGGCCGGAGCAGCAAGAGCTTTATCGCCGAAAAGCGGCTGAACTTTATCGAGCTGTGCCTGCGCAGGGGCGATAAGCTGATCGTTTCCTTTTCCCACAACGATGAAAAGAAGGACCCCGAGCGCTGCACCGACGCGCACATCACCTTCCCGCAGTACCTGGGAATGTACATTGACGCGGCGCGGCGGCAGGGCGCGGAGCCCATTCTGGCAACCCCCATCGCCCGGCGGATGTTCAGCGAGGAGGGACGGCTGATTCCCACCCACGGCGCGTATCCGGATGCCATACGGAACCTGGCGGATTACCGCGGCGTGCGCCTGGTGGACATGGAAAAGGCCACCATGAAGATGGTGCAGGCGGCGGGCGTGGAGGGCTCCACGCGCATCTATTGCCATGCGCCCGCGGGCAGCAAAAACTACCCCGAGGGTGTGGCGGACAACAGCCACCTGCAGGAGGAGGGCGCCAGCCGCATTGCGGCGCTGTTCCTGAATGGGCTGCTGAATCCTTCCTCTGAGGAGGGGGGCTTTGAGAGCGCGGCGGACGGTGATTTTGAGGACCTCATTGCCCGTGAGGACAGCGTGCTATGCTGACGGCCTACCTGCCGCACTCCGCCCAAAAGGTGGCGGACTGCCTGATGCGGCGTGAGGGACTGCTGAACAAAGGCTGGCGCTATGACTACGGCGTGGTGTGGCGCGGCATGGAAATGCTGTACACCCTGACCGGCGAGCGGCGGTATTTTGACTACATTCACGACGCGCTGGACAGCGTGGTGGACGAGGAAGGCACTGTGGCGGGCTATGACCCGCAGGCGCACAACCTGGATTACCTGTGCAATGGCCGGCAGCTGATCCTCCTGTACCGGGAGACAGGAAAGGAGAAGTTCCGCAGAGCTGCAGCCGCGCTGCGCGCCCAGCTGGACACCCAGCCCCGCACCTCGGACGGGGGCTTCTGGCACAAGCAGGTTTATCCCTTCCAGATGTGGCTGGACGGGCAGCACATGGCGATTCCCTTCTGCCTGCAGTACGAGGCGGCCTTCGGGCCGGAGAAGGCGGCGCAGGAGGATGCGGCGCGCCAGCTGGTCCTGGCCTGGCGGCATACCCTGAACCCGGAGACCGGCCTGCCCTGCCACGGGTGGGACGAAAAGCGGCAGCAGATATGGGCGGACCCCGTGACCGGGCGGGCCGCGCATGCCTGGGGCCGGGCGGTGGGCTGGTACATGGTGGCTCTTGTCGACAGCCTGGAGCTTCTGCCGGAGGACAACTGCCATTACGGAGAGGTGCTTGAGATATTCAGAGCACTCTCCGAAAGGCTGCTGGCCATCCGCTGGGAGGAAGTGTGGCTGCAGGTGCTCGACTGCCCGGGCAGAACGGGGAATTACGCTGAATCCTCCGGCTCCTGCATGATCGCCTACGCCCTGATGAAGGGGGTGCGGCTGGGCCTGCTGCCCCGGGAAACAGGCCTTGAGGGGCAGAAGAGCTTTGAGAGCATCCAGCGCCATTTTGTGGGGCGGATGAAAAACGGAGAGGTTTTCGTCGCCAAGTGCTGCCAGGGCGCCGGCCTGGGCGGCCGCAGCGGACGGGACGGTTCCTTTGACTACTACATCAGTGAAAACGTCATCAGTCATGATCAGAAAGCGACCGGCGCATATTTGCAGGCTGCGTGCGAAGAGCAGCTGATGCGGGAGGGGAGTCTGAGCGATGCGGGATAACCGGCTGGCGGCGCGCATTCAGGCGTTTGTGGACAGGCTGGAAAAAGAAGACGTGAACATGCACGGCTTTATACTGAGCGTGGGCGGGCAGGAAAAGGCGAAGGCGTATTACGCTCCCTTCCGCGAGGGCAGCCCCCACCGCATGTATTCAGTCAGCAAAACAATGACGGGCATAGCGATTGGCATGCTGATGGACGAGGGGAAGCTCAGCCTGGACAGCAGGATCGCAGACTTTTTCCCGGACTGGCTGCCGACAGAGCCGGACGGGAAGCTGCTGCGGCTGACCATACTGGATATGCTGCGCATGGCCACCTGCTACCGTTGGACCACCTACCGGGAGGGCGTGGACGAGAACTGGGCCCGTACATTTTTCACCGGCACAGCGACCCATGAGCCTGGCACGGTGTTCTACTATGACACGGGCTGCTCGCAGGCGCTGGCGGCGCTGGTGAAGCGGCTGAGCGGACAGGAAGTGATCGACTTCCTGAATGAGCGGCTGTTTGCCCCCCTGGGTTGCACGGACGAGCGCTTCTGGCTGCGCGACCCGTCTGGCTGCTGCCAGGGCGGCACGGGCCTGTGCATGAGCCTGCGGGATATGCACCGGGTGGCCCTGTGCCTGCTGAACGGCGGCGAAGGCATTGTGCCCGCGTGGTATGCCGGGGAGATGGGAAAGAAGCACATCGAAACCCTGCTGCAGGGCAATGAGGAGGAACGGTACGGCTATGGCTGGCAGTGCTGGCGCACCCGCGCCGGCTGGGCCATGTACGGGCTGGGCGGTCAGCTGGCGGTGGTGTGCCCGGAGAAGGACACGGTGCTTTCTACCATTGCCGACACGAGGCTGGACCCCTGCGGGGTGCAGCGCATCTACAACGCCTTTTTTGAGGAAGTGTATCCCTTCATCGGCGAGGAGGACATGGACAGCGTGACCCTGCGCCGCACGGCCCATACGGTGCCGGACCGCGGGGAATACGGCATCGCGGAAACGGGCGTTTACACCTTCCCGGAGGAAAACCAACTGGGGCTGAAGTCGCTGCGGCTGCAGGGGAACTGCCTGTACTATGAGAATGCCGTGGGACAGGTTTCGCTCTCCTTTGGCCGGGGCGGGAACCTGGAAACAGCCTGGCCCGGCTGGCCTGAGGTGCCCGCGCTGAGCTGCGGCGGCTGGGTGGAGCCTGATCTGCTGCGCGTGCGCTGCTACGCGGTGGGCAACGCCCCCTGCGGGTTTGATATGCTGCTGCGCTTCCGGCAGGACTGCGTGACCGTGCAGTGCCGCAAATCCAACGACCCTGTGACCGTGGGCTACGACGGGGTGGCGACCGGATACACGGCGGTGTGACGCGCCGCGCAGGGTCGCTTTCCCTTTGATTGCTTTCTTATATCGGAAATCCTTACCCCTCCCCGGCTTGCTGGGGAGGTTTTCAGGTTCCGCGAAGCAGCCTGTCTCCCCGGCCTGCAGCGGCCCGTGCGCTGCGATTGAGCGGACTGCTCAATAATTGCACGCGGATTTTCTCACTTATTGCGTTTCAGGCCTGCTGGCCGCTGTGCTTTATTTACAACGGGAGTACCCTGTGATATGATAAATATGGAATTGAATCGGCCATTTCAAACATGATTGTGGTGTTTTGGCCTGTTCAGCAGAGGAATAGTTTTTCAGACGCTGCGCAAGAAGGGGCGAAGCCTTGCGCGAAAATGAAGAAGGAGGTGGACGCGTCAGTTCTCCAGCGAAGGTCTAATTGCTCCTGACAATAGTTGTTGATTCTGAACGATCCATCATTCATTAACAAGGAGGATTCATGATGAAAAAGGTATTTGCTCTGATACTGGCCGCGGCCATGCTGCTGTCCATGACGCATGTGTTTGCCGAGGAAAAGACCGTACTGACCATGTGGTGCATCGCCACCGAGAGTGACGCCAACCGCCCCGCCTATGAGGCCGCCATCGCCGCCTACGAGGCCGCTCATCCCGACGTGAAGATCGAATGGGAAGCCTTTGAGAACCAGTCCTACAAGACCAAGATCAAGGCCGCGATGTCTGATCCGAGCACGCTGCCGGACATCTTCTTCACCTGGGCTGGCGCCTTCCTGGGCGACTTCGTGAACGACGGCAACGTGTACTGCCTGGACGAGGCCTATCAGCCCTTCGCTGAGAGCCTGCCCGAGGTTATGCTGCAGAACGCCTCCTACGGTGGCAAGCACTACGGTGTGCCGCTCACCATGAACATCGTCGCCATGTTTGCGAACATGGACCTGCTGGCCGAGGCTGGCTACGACGCTGTTCCCACCACCTATGAAGACCTGATCGCCTGCTGCGACGCGCTGGTTGAAAAGGGCATCATCCCCTTCGGCTGCTCCGGCGGCGAGACCTGGTGCGTGACCGAGTACCTGGAGCCCATCATTGAAAAGACCATCGGCTACGAAGCGCTCAACGAGATCTTCGCTGGCCGCGCCACCTGGAATGACCCCGCCATCGCCGGCGCTGTGGACGCCTTCCAGGAAATGATCACCAAGGGCTACTTCGATCCCAACGGCCTGTCCCTGGGCAATGACCAGGTGAAGGCGAACTTCATCGCCGGTGAGTATGCCTTCTATCAGAACGGCTCCTGGAACTGCGGCGAAGTCAACGACGCCGAGGGCAACTTCCAGGTCGCGCTGTTCCCTGTGATGGACGCTGAAAAGGCCACCTATGGCCAGGTCATCGGCGGCCCCTCTGACACCCTGGCTGTCGCTGCCACCTCCAAGAACCCCGAGCTCGCCGCGCAGGCCGCTTTCGAGCTGGGCAAGGAAATCTGCCACTATGGCTACCTGGCCGGCTCCGGTCTGCCCGCCTGGACCCCGGACTATGATACCAGCGAAGTGAAGCCCCTGGTTGCCGCTGTGGCCGACATCGTGGCCAAGGCTGACGGCATGGTGCTCTTCGGCGACACCGCGATGAGCGCTGACCCCGCCAACACCTATCTGAACTTCGTGTCCAAGGTGTACGGCTGCGAAATCGACGGCGCCGGCTTCATTGAGAGCCTGACCAACGCGCTGCAGTAATTTACTTCCGCAGGGTCACCTGAAGAACCGTTAGGGAGACGGCCACGCACGGAAACGTTGCGGAGAGGGGCCGTCTCCCTCTTTCTTGCTGAAGGACGGGCTGCGAACCCGTGCCTTTGGCGGTCAGGGCAGTGTGTATGAGTATCGGATGAAAAGGATCTCAGCATATGAAACGAACATTTACCTACAGGCTGCATATCTTCCTCTTCCTGCTGCCTGCGCTGATTCTGTTTGTGGGCATACTGATCGCGCCGATCGTGATGTCAGCATGGTACAGCGTGCATGACTTCAACTCCATCTCCAGCACCAAAATGGATTTTGTGGGGCTGGACAACTATGTCACGCTGTTCAGCAGGGAGATGATCAACCCGGAGACCGGCAAAGTCTTTGCCAACGACAAGTTCATGGGAGACGCCCTTGTCAACTCCCTGATACTGGCCGTGCTGTCGGTCTTCATTCAGCTGCCGCTTTCGCTGATCATCGCGCTGAAGCTGAGCAAGGGCATCCGCGGTGAGCGGGCCTACCTGTCCATCTTCTTTATGCCCGTGCTGATCTCCACGGTCATCATCGGCCGCCTGTGGATGAACATCTACGATCCCGGCAAGGCGGGCATACTCAACGCCGCGCTGAGGGCCACGGGGGCAGACCAGTGGCTCTTCCCGTGGATTTCCGGGCGCATCACCTCCTCCAAGCTGGCCTTTACCGGCCAGTGGACGGGCTTCCGCGAGACGGCGCTGGGGGCGGCCTTTGTGCCCATCCTGTGGCAGTATGTCGGCTATCACATGCTGCTGATGTATGCGGGCATCAAGGGCGTGCCCTCTGAGCTGCTGGAGGCTGCTGAGCTGGACGGCTGCAGCGAGGGGCAGGTCAACCGGCACATCATCATCCCCTACATCAAGCCCATCCTCAAGGTCAGCGTGATCTTCGCGGTCACCGGCTCGCTCAAGTCCTTCGACCTGATCTATGCCCTGATGAAGGACACCACCAAGGCGGAGCTGCCCAGCACGCTGATGTATAAGCTGCTCTTCCTGCACAACCGCTACGGTCTGGGAAGCGCGATTGCCGTGGTGCTGATCGTGCTCTGCTTCGCTTTTGCGCTGCTGATCACCCTGGCGTTCAGAGACAAGGGGGAGAAAGTGTCATGAGAGAGCGCAAAAAAAGGAAGCTGAAGGTTTCCACCGTACTGGTGCACCTGGCGCTGCTGGTGCTTGTGTTCATCAACATCTTCCCGCTGTACTGGATGCTGACCTTCTCGCTGAAGACCAACGATGAGATACTGGGCTATTCCTACAAGGACCCGGAGACGGGTGTGCGCGTGCAGGTGCCGCCGAACCATGTGGGCCTGCCGCACCAGTGGGAGTGGAGCAACTATGCCGAGGCCATGAACACGGGCAACATGGGGCAGTACTTCCTCAACAGCCTGGTGGTCTCCGTGTCGGCCATCGCCATTACCATGGTGGCCTCCTTCATGGCGACCTACGCACTGACCCGGCTGGTGTGGAAGGGCCGCAAGATGATGAACAAGTTCTTCATGCTCGGCCTGACCATCCCCATCCACGCCTCCATCGTGCCGGTGTACATCATCCTCTCGCGCATGTCGCTGCTCAACACCTACATGGCGCTGATCTTCCCCTATGCCGCCTTTTCGCTGTCGATGGGCATCCTCATTTCCACCGGCTTCATGGGCGACATCCCATATGACCTGGACGAGGCTGCCTTCCTGGACGGCTGCGGTGTGTGGGGCATCTTCCTGCGCATCATTGCTCCGCTGATGATGCCGGCCATCGCTACGGTGGGCATTTATACCTTCCTGCAGTGCTGGAACGAGCTGCTTTTCGCCACCATCTTCGTTTCGTCGGGCCAGTACCGCACCCTGCCGGTAGGCGTGCAGCAGCTGTTTGGCCAGTACACCACGCGCTGGGGCCCCATCGGCGCAGCCCTGTCCATTGCGACCATCCCCACGCTGATCGTTTATATTTTCCTCAGCAAGCGCATTCAGGACAGCTTCATCGCCGGTGCGGTGAAGGGGTAAAAAAGAATCACAAAACGGGCTTCGGGGCTTTCACCCGGGCCTGTTTTGTGTATCCGGCGGAGCCGCCGGCTTCCGCGGCAAAGCTTTTTGACGGCGGGAAATACCCGCGGCGGTGCCGCCTTTGCAAAAGAAAGAACCTCCCGAAAAAAGGAGGTACAGATCATTTTTCTGCTTTCTTGCCTCTGGTGCGGCCTTATGCCATACCGGAGCGAAGCTGCTGCAGCGCCTTTGCGTGCCGCAGCTTGACCGCGCCATAGCTCAGATGCATTTTCTTGCCGATCTCAGTCAGCGGTATGCCATCATAATAGCGCAGCACGATGATTTCCCGAAGCTCCATTGGCAGCCTGGCCAGGGCTTCTGCCAGTTCGTCCAGGGACTCATTATTGAGCAGATGGTCGTCAACCTCGCCGTCCTCTGCAAGGTTTTCGTCTATTTCGCTGAATGGGCGGCTGCGGCGGTAGAAATCAATTACGCTGTTTCTGGTGATGGAGTAGATCCAGGTGCTGACGGACGCCTTTGCGGGATCGAAGCTGTCCAGCTTCGCATTCACCTTTTCGAACACATCCTGACACAGATCCTCGGCGTCGGCGTAGGAGCGCAGGCGCGCGTAAATATACCCCATGACTTTGTCACGGTATTCGTTATAGATCACTGTCATGTCAGGACGGTTCATGCGCCTCACCTACAGATGGCTTTCTTTGTCGCGTTCACTGTCGGGCCTGCTGTAAGCGGCGCCGGCAGCCGACACCTGCTCGGCCTCGTCCAGTATCAGCTCCCGGGGCTGCCTGCGGACTGAATCGATCTGAGCCTGCAGCCTGGCATTCCCGGCAAACTTCTGATAGTCAAACAGTTGCTTGAGTGTTTTCTCCATGGTGTTTCCCCCTTTCATCTCTTATATACGCAGAAAGATGAAATGGTGGCAGGTCAAATCTCATCGGTGCAATTCCAATGGACGCAATGTGTGCCGGGGCCATGAGTGAGCCCCTCTGCTTCATTGGTATCATACCGCCAACAGAGGAAAAATGCAAGCCCTCACGGAGGCAAATGCCGGGCACGCGGCACGGACGCTTCCCCTTGACGGCGCCGGGTTCGGATGGCATAATGCAGTCATGAAGCATAACGGAAAAAAGCCCTCGGATGTGCGGCTAAAGTACACAGGCGGCGCCGCGCCGCGAAACCTTGAAGGGAGAAAACGCGCTGATGAAACATATTGCAGGCCGGGCGGAAGTGTGGCAGGAAACGGTCGTCATCCCCACCTATGGCGTGGGCCGGCCGGACAAAAACCCCATGTTTCTGGAGAAGCGGGTGTACCAGGGCTCCAGCGGCAAGGTATACCCCCTGCCGGTGATCGACAAAATCCTCGATGATAAGGAGGATAAGCCCTACACCGCCGTGTGGCTGGAGAACGACTATCTCCGGGTGATGGTGCTGCCGGAGCTGGGCGGGCGCATCCAGCGCGCCTATGACAAAACCAACGGGTACGATTTTGTCTACTACAATGAGGTCATCAAGCCCGCGCTGGTGGGCCTGACCGGCCCGTGGATCTCCGGCGGCATTGAATTCAACTGGCCGCAGCACCACCGCCCAACCACCTTCTCGCCGCTTGATTTCCGGACGGTGGAAAATGAGGACGGCAGTGTGTCGGTGGAGCTGTCCGAGGTGGACCAGATGTACGGGACCAAGGGCAAGATGACCTTTACGCTTTATCCGGACAGGGCGTATATCGAGATCAGGGGGCAGCTGTACAACCGCACCAGCCTGCCGCAGACCTTCCTTTGGTGGGCCAATCCCGCCGTATCGGTGAATGACAATACGCAGTCTGTGTTCCCGCCGGATGTGTGCGCTGTGTATGACCACGGCAAGCGGGACGTGAGCAAGTTCCCCATTGCCACCGGTGTGTACTACAAGCACGACTACGGCGCGGGGGTGGATATTTCCCGCTACAGGAACATTCCGGTACCCACCAGCTACATGTGCGCTCACAGTGACTACAACTTTGTGGGTGGCTATGATTACGGCGCGGAGGCGGGCATACTGCACATCGCCGACCACCACGTTTCCCCCGGAAAGAAGCAATGGACCTGGGGCTGCGGTGATTTCGGCCGGGCGTGGGACCGCAACCTGACGGACGAAAACGGCCCCTATATTGAGCTGATGACCGGCATGTACTGCGACAACCAGCCGGACTTTGCGTGGCTCAAGCCATACGAGGAAAAGACCTTCACCCAGTATTTCATGCCGTACAAGGCGGCGGGATATGTGAAGAACGCCAGCCGGGAATGTGTGCTGAACCTGGAGGTACGCGGCGGAAAAGCCGTGATCACGGTCTACGCCACGCAGCGTTTCGCTAACGCGAGGGTGACGCTGACAGCCCGCGGCAGCACAGTGTATGACAGGACTATCGACCTGAGCCCGATCCAGGCGCTGCAGGCCGAAGTGGCTGTCGACGCGCCTGAGACGGAGCTGACGCTGACCGTCTTTGCCGCCGGCGGAAGAAAGCTGCTGGATTACACGCCCCGGCCGCAGAAAATCGAGGAGATACCGGACCCCATGCCGCCGGCCCGCCTGCCCCATGAGATACAGACCAACGAGGAGCTGTATCTCACCGGCATCCACCTGGAGCAGTACCGCCACGCCACCTTCCAGCCGGACCCCTACTACCTGGAGGCGCTGAAGCGCGACCCCGGCGACATACGGGCCAACAACGCCTATGGCATGCTGCTGCTGCGCCGGTGCAAATTCGCGGAGGCGGAAAGGTACTTCCGCGCGGCCATCGCGCGCATGACGAGCCGCAACCCCAATCCCTGCGACAGCGAGCCGTACCTGAACCTGGGCCTGGCGCTCGACTGCCAGGGCAGGGACGATGAGGCCTACGACGCCTTCTTCAAGGCTGTGTGGACCGCCGGAGAGCAGGAGACGGGCTACTATCACATTGCCTGTATCGACTGCAGGCGGGGGGAATACGAGCTGGCCCTTGAGCACATTGAGCGCAGCCTGGTGAAGAATGCGCACAGCCTGAAGGCGAGGGCGCTCAAAGGGATGATACTGGACGCGCTGGGAAGGTGCGCGGAGGCAGAGCGCTGGTATGAAGAAAACCTGAAGCTGGACGCCTTTGATTATGTATCGCGCATTGAAAGCGGGGATACCGACGGCGCGCTGCGGCTGATGAACGGCCGCGCCAGCAGCTTTATCGAGTGCGCGGCGGACTATGCCGAGGCGGGCTTCTATGCTGACGCCGTATTCATCCTGGAAAGCTGCCCGAACCCCACGCCGATGGTGTGGTACCATCTGGCGCGCTGCGCCGCCATGAACGGCGAGGCCGAATACGCCGTGGAGGCGCTGGAGAATGCCGCGCGGGCCGATTCCCTGTACTGCTTCCCCAACAGGCCGGAGGATGTGGCTGCCCTGCAGTATGCCATTGAAAACAATCCCGGGGACGCGAAGGCGCCTTATTACCTTGGCTGCCTGTGGTACGACCGGCGGCAGTATGAGGACGCGATCGCCTGCTGGGAAAAATCCGCGCAGATCGACTGCGATTTTCCCACCGTGTGGCGCAACCTTTCGCTGGCTTACTTCAACAAGCGGAAGGAGACGGAAAAGGCAAAGCGCTGCATGGAGCGCGCCTACGCCCTGGACGAGAGCGATGCCCGCGTGCTGCTGGAGCTGTACCAGCTGTACGGGAAGCTGAATTACAGTGTGGAGGAGCGCTTTGCCCTCCTGGATGCCCACAGGGACATTGCCTTCCGCCGGGACGACCTGTACACCGAGTACTGCGCGCTGCTGAACAGCATGGGAAGGCATGCGGAAGCGCTGCAGCTCATCCTGGCGCACAAATTCCACCCGTGGGAGGGCGGAGAGGGCAAGGTGACCGCCCAATACGCGTGTGCGCTGACACAGCTGGGCATTCAGGCGTTGGATGCCGGCGACGCACACAGAGTGAAAGAGCTGCTTGAAAAAGCGCTGGTCTTCCCGCACAGCCTGGGCGAGGGCAAGCTGGAGGGGGCAAAGGACAACAACATCCACTATTACCTTGGGCTGGCGGAAAGAATGCTGGGCAATGAGGCGGCGGCCCTGCGCCACCTGGAGCTGGCTGCCGAGGGAGACGGGGAGCCCGCCTCCGCCATGTATTACAACGACCAGCCGGCGGATATGATACTGTACCAGGGCCTGGCCAGCCGCGCTCTCGGCCGCGAGGACAGAGCCCGCAGCCGCTTTTACAGGCTGATCTCCTACGGTGAAAAGCACTATTACGACCGGGTGACGATCGACTATTTCGCCGTATCGCTGCCGGATCTGCAGCTGTTTGATGAGGACCTGTCCGTGCGCAACCGCGCGCACTGCGAATACCTGATCGCCCTGGGCAGCTACGGCCTGGGAGACGCGGAGCGGGCGGCCAGGTGCTATCACGCCGTGCTGGAGATCGACCGGCATCACCAGGGCGCCATACTGCACAGCCGGCTGCTGCGGAAAGCGTGCTCCCGACCGGTCTCCCCGGCATGAGATGCAATGTGAAAGAAGGATAAGAATAGCCCCGGCAGCGCTTCACTCATGAAGCCTGACCGGGGCGAAACAGATTGTATAGCCGGGATGGATCATCTTCTGCTTTTCTCAATCTCTGCCTGCATGGCATCACACCATGCGTCCCATTTTTCTTTGTAGTCTTTTTCGGGTATGATATGCTTCAACAGATCCTCAGGTGACAAAATGCCCCTTTCCAGGCATTCTTTCACACAGGCGCGATACATATCCCAATCCAGGTCATCCTCATCCCAGACCAGCGGCACCGCTGCCAATCCGGCTCTCAAAGCAACAACAGCGCGAGTGTGTCCATCGGTCATGACCGGCTTGCCATCCAGCAGCTTGACGGGGATGGGCTGGAAGCCGGACAGGTTTTTCGGATCAAACCAGCCTTCGATCGCTTTCAGCTTCCCCGTTGAAATATAAAACTGTGAGGGCTGCAAATCTCTCAGCTTCAGCTTTGCTATCTCCAAATCCATCAACCTCACTCAACCCCAATTTTCAGGATCCGCCGCCTGTATTAAGTACTATCTTCTGCGCCCTTCTCTGTGGAAGAAGTATCCAAGGTTGATCCTGACCTCCCTGCGGCCGATATCATTGTTTGTATAGCAGCAGGTGTCAAAACCGATCAGCTCAAACCCTTGATGAAGATAGAAGCCGATGGCGTTTGTATTGCAGGACTGCGTTTCCAGAATGACGGCGCGCCTGTTCTGCTTCAGTGCAACTTCCTTTGCCTTATCCATCAGCCGCTTGCCGATGCCTTTTCCCCGAAGCGCTTCGCTTACCCATAATTCGGTAACCATGAGCCTGTTTGACCACTCCTCAGGGCACACTTCAATACAGGCCAGCATTTCACCGGCCTCACTGACAACGCCATAGGCTTCGGCGTTTTCCCAGTGATCCTGATACAGCGAATCGGGGAAATCGTATTCCTCAGGCGTATGCACAATCTCGTTTTCCACCGGCTTTCTGACAATGGAAACAGTGCAGCCTTCACTGGTCAAGGGGCTCAGTTCAAAGTCATAATAACTGCCGCTTCTTGTGGTCAGGGGAATGGCGGTGCCTTTCCACTGATCCTTCGGCAATGCGACGATATCATAATGCACGTTCTGTTTCCTCCGCTGCTGCCCTATGTCATCAGCTCAGCGGCTTCAAGGCTGATCTGCCCGCGGATGCCTGCAGCCTCCCGCGCGATACTCACTCACAACCTCAGACAGAAATCAGCGAAGCCGGGGCATGGGCCATCGCGTTTACGGGAGCTTGTAGTCAGCCAGGTGGAACCGCTCTTCGCTCATCAGCCTGCATTCAATGCCGCAGCGTGCGAAAGACTGAATCAGCTTCTCAACAAATGCGGAATTCCTGCCGGGCTGCATGACGCAGATGGAGAAGGCGTCTCCCAGGGTGAACACCTCCACGCTCAGGGAATGATGACGGCCGTTTTCACCCGCATAGAGGTGCACATCCCGGATGTACTTTTCCAGACCGCACCAGCCGATATTTCCCGTATAGCTGACGCCGAATGTGTTTTTTGCCAGCGATCCCGCCACCAGGGCGCGTATGGCCTGCTTTTTCCCTTCCAGGGGCAGGGACTGCATGTAGGCATTCAGCTGAAGCATGCCGTTGATGGCTTCAATATCCGCCGACTCGTCACTGCCGAGAACGATCTGGCCGCGAAGCGATGTGTTGAGCAGCTCTGTCGATTTGGTTCTGTCCTTCGGCGCAAGCCTTACGGTGAATACTCTGGCAAGGCAATCGTGGGAGAGCGGGCGGCTAAGCACCTTCCGATACTCATGGGGAATCTGGAACACGATATCCTGCTCCGTTTCAGGATACAGGCTCATCAGGGCGTCAAACAGCATGACGCTGACGAAGGAGACAGGGCTTCCGTCATTGCTTTTTGCGTATTTCATCAGCTCACGCTGTGGAACCTGCAGGTTATAGGCATAGTTGCCCTCACCGTCAAACAGCGCATCCTCAAAGAGAAAGGGATCATACGCCTTAGGCTTGATTGACAGGGCATCCTCGTTGGGAATCGGAGCGTCCGGGAAGGGATAGAGATACTCCTCTTCCTCTATCCTGTCTGTCGTGAGGCGGATGCCGGCCGTGTCAATTCCGCCGCTGCCGTAACGGCGTTCCACGTAATAATAGGCCAGCGTTTTGACCAGCGGAGCCAGCCCGTTTCCGTCGCAGATAAAATGGCTGATGTCAACCCACACAGTCCGCCCCTTCCAGGCGAAAGCGAGGAGATGGCTGTTGCTCTCCGCACTGTTCAGGCAGGCAGGCTTTTCGCCGTCGGCGATGACAAAGGGCAGATCGTTTTCCGCCAGAATGAACGCCTCTCCCTCCTGCTCGACTTTTACGGAAAAATAAGGATAGCGCCGTTGGACCTGCGCTGTGGCATACCGCAGGGCTTCCGGATCAACATCATCAACAAATTCGACAGCGAAGCGGATTGTGTTTTTGAAACGCTCATTCGCGGCATAGATCAGGGGTATAACCGGATAATTCATGGAAGCATCCTTTCTATACAGTATATTTTGAGGGCCATGATTTGGAGGGTAAAAGCTCATACCCGGCATTCTGCCATATCTGACAGATCTCCTGCGATTAAGGTGACACCGCTACAGATGAGGTGGACAGATGGCGAGTGAATTTTGCGTCAGGCACGATTGCAGTTTTTGAAGGCTTGCCGGTGGTAAGTCGAAAAAACTGCAAGAGGCGGATGGCACAAAGGACACCGCCGGATGTGCCGCTGATCTGTAGCGGTGCTGCCTAAAAGAAAAGTGTCACAAAAGCTTTGCAATTCTTTTCTGATTCGGCTATAATGTAGTCACGGTAACTACAGCCACCGTGTGGCCAATTCGGAGGTGAATACGATGATGCAAGTCAGTGTAAGAGAGGCAAAAGCCGATCTTTCAAAGCTTATCAGGCTTGTTGAGAGCAAAAAAGAGGATGAAGTCCTGATCGCGAGAAACGGACAACCTGTTGTCAAAATCGTACGGATGCAGCCTGTTCCGGCGTCAAAGCGCATTGGTGTCGCTGAAGGGAAGTTCAATATTCCAGATGACCTCGATGCTGGAAACGATGAGATCGCCGCATTGCTCACGGGAGGCGACTTGTTTTGAATATTCTTCTTGACACCCACATTGCCATCTGGGCAATCGGCAATCATCCCAGCCTTTCTCAAAAAGCAAGAGCATTGATTTCCGATCCGGACAATACCATCTATTTCAGCTCTGTATCAGTCTGGGAAGTGCTGCTGAAGCATGACAGTCCAAAAAACAATCTGACCCTGAGCCCAAAGGAATTTGTAGAATACTGTGAGGAATCCGGATACTATCAGCTGCACTTATCTGCAAAACATGTCCTGACTGCTGCATCACTTGATATATCGAAGGTGGACAAAGAGCACAGGGATCCATTTGACCGCTTGCTTCTTTCACAGGCCAAGGCGGAAAACTATTCCTTCCTGACACACGATGCCAGGCTCCCTCTTTATAACGAAAAATGCACAATCATGGTGTGAACGCAGCTGGGAGGGTGCGATGCCCGCTCAGTCTGCCTCCTACTGGAAAACGAGCCCGCTGGAAAGGCCGAGAATGTGGGCTGCATCGTTGAAAAGCTCAATCCTGGGGTGGACATATTCGCCCGGCTGCACGGGAAACTCCAGTATGATGATGGAGGTGAACTCGTAGGGCAGCACGGTGCACACATAGGGAAAGGGCAGCGCGAGCAGGTGCGCCAGCACGCACGCGCCTGAACCGCCGTGGCTGAACACGGCGATGGTTTTCTGCCGGGCGGTTTCACAGAGGAACCTTGTCCCCTCGTGGCGGTAGCCCTGCGTCTGCATAAAGGCATCGAACCTGGCGCTGATTTCATCCAGATACCGCACGGCGGCGTTGCCTTTGAAATACGGATGCTCCCGCCAGTCACTGTGGAAGAAATCGAAATCATCCCGGGAGATCATCCAGTCGCTGACCGTCCACGGGTGCCCCTCCACGGGGATGCCGGGCCCGCCCCAGGAAATCTCATGCATGTAGTCCAGTGTCACCACCGGGAGGCCGAGCCGCTGCGCGGTAAAGGACGCCGTCTGCGCTGCGCGCCCCATGGGGGAGGAGTAAATCTCGCTGATGCCCTCCCGCTCCAGCCGCGCCGCGGCGGCTGCCGCCTGCTTCCTTCCGGTTTCCGTTAGGCAGTCCTTTTCATAATCCGGCTCGCCGTGGCGGACAAATACAATCCTCATATTTCCCTCCGGACAAAATGCTGCAGAAACAGCCTTCTTATGCGGATTATTATAAATGAGACTGGCTGATTGTTCAAGACGGAAGCTTCCGGCTGCTTTTCATCTCCGCCGGAAAATGGTATGATCATGGAGACCGCATGCGGCGAATTTGAAGCAAAGGGGTGGCTGATCGGACCATGTCGGTGATGAGCTTTATCACACGCGCCGCGTTCAGCAGGGGAGACGCGAAACGCGATGCCGGCCTCGGCACGCCGGCGGGGATTCGGCGCTGCGACGACATACAGTACGGGCCGGACAGAAAATGGAATGTGCTGGATGTGTACCGCCCCGCGGGGGCGGAGGGAACGCTTCCTGTCATTGTCAGCGTCCACGGCGGAGGCTGGGTATACGGTGACAAGGAGCGGTACCAGTATTACTGCATGAGCCTCGCCGGTCGGGGCTTCGCGGTGGTGAATTTCACCTACCGGCTTGCCCCGGAGCACAAATTCCCCGCGCAGCTGGAGGATGCGAACAGCGTATTTGAATGGGTCCTTGCGCACGCCGGTGAATACGGGCTGGATCCGGAACGTGTCTTTGCCGTGGGCGACAGCGCGGGGGCACATATTCTCGGCCTGTACTGCTGCCTGTGCACAAATCCGGCCTATGCGGCGGGGTTTTCCTTTTCCCCGCCCGCGGGCTTTGCGCCGCGGGCTGTGGCGCTGAACTGCGGTATATATGTGCCGCGCAAGGGCGGCAGGAAGGACGTGACCTCTCTTCTGCTGAAGGATTTCCTGCCGGGCGGAGGAACAGATGCTGAACTGGAGACCGTATCCCTTGTAAAGCAGGCGACCGCGGCCTTCCCGCCAGCCTTTGTGATGACCTGCGAGGGGGATTTCCTCGCCGGGGAAGCGCCGGTACTGATGAAGCGCCTGAACGAATTGAATGTTCCCGCGGAGTATCATTACTACGGCAGCCCGGAGCACCCGCTCCGCCATGTGTTCCACTGCGATATCCGCTCGGAGGACGCGGCGGTGTGCAATGAGGAGGAATGCGATTACTTCAGGCGGTTTCCGGGGTGAGACGTGATACGGCATTTCTGCCGCTGTACCTGCTGCATGCGAAGAAAAAACGGCACAGAAAAAGCACGGATTCGACCGTGCTTTTCCTGTACGAAAACAGAGCGCGCCGGCTGACCTGGTCTTTGCCCCCACACTCGCCGCCTGGAAGGTTGCTCTGCGACTTAGCGCTCCCACTCACTTCTCTCGGGTCATTGCCCGGGCGGACTTACTCCTAGACCGCACCATGCTCACCGCCGCTTTGGGCGGCTTACGTGGACCGTTTTGCCTGCGACTGGCCTCGGCTTGCAACCACAGACCCGGCGCACTCCGCCATTATCATAGCGTGTATGGAATAAAAATGCAATGGACAGGGCTTATTTCTTCCAGGCGGCAATGCGCTCAAGCGCTTCCTGGGTCTTTTCGAGGGTGTTGAAGGCGGTCAGGCGGAAGTAGCCCTCGCCGCTGGGGCCGAAGCCGCTGCCGGGCGTGCCCACAACACGGCACTCGTCCAGCAGGCGGTCGAAGAAGTCCCAGCTGGTCATGCCTTCGGGCACCTTCAGCCACACATAGGGGGAATCCACGCCGCCAAACACGGTAAAGCCGGCTGCCTGCAGGCCTTCGCGGATGACCCTGGCATTTTCCAGGTACCCGGCGATCACGCTCTTGATCTGCCGCTGTCCCTCGGGCGTGTGGGTGGCTGCCGCGGCCCGCTGTACCGGATAACTGACGCCGTTGAACTTGGTGGCCATCCTGCGCTTCCACAGGGCATTCAGCTCCACCGCGGCGCCGTTTTCGTCCGCGCCCTTCACCTCATGGGGTACGATGGTGTAGGCGCAGCGCGTGCCGGTAAAGCCCGCTGTTTTGGAGTAGGAGCAGCACTCGATGGCTACCTCGCGCGCGCCCTCAATCTCGTAGATGGACAGGGGAATACCCGGGGTGGTGACAAATGCCTTGTAGGCCGCGTCGAAGATGATCAGCGCCCCGTTTTCCCGTGCCCAGTCCACAAAGCGCTTCAGCTGTTCCTTTGTCAACACCGTGCCCGTGGGGTTGTTGGGATAGCACAGGTAGACAACATCCACCCTGCTCTCCGGCAGAGGAGGCACAAAGCCGTTTTCCGCGTTGCAGGGCAGGTACACAAGGCGCGACCAGCGGCCATCGGCATACTCGCCCGCGCGGCCTGCCATGGCGTTGCTGTCCACGTATACCGGATAGACCGGGTCGGTGACGGCGATCACCGCGTCGGAGGAAAACAGCTCCTGAATGTTGCCCACATCGCATTTTGCGCCGTCGGACACAAACACCT
The DNA here is from genome assembly GCA_946407745.1 of uncultured Clostridia bacterium. Taxonomy (GTDB): domain Bacteria; phylum Bacillota; class Clostridia; order Christensenellales; family Aristaeellaceae; genus RUG11272. The sequence goes on along the minus strand of CAMJPQ010000026.1, from coordinate 21,261 downwards.
CGTCATACGCGATGTCGATGCCGCGCGCGGCGTAGTCCGTTTCGCGGATGGCGTTGACCAGAAAGTCGTAGCCAAAGTCCGGCCCATAGCCGCGGAAGGTCTCCCTGCGGCCCATTTCCTCCACCGCGCCGCGCATGGCCTCTACCACGGCGGGCACGAGGGGCTGGGTTACGTCGCCGATGCCCAGGCGGATGATGTCGGCCTCCGGGTGCGCCGCCTGGTATTCCTTCGTGCGCCTGGCCGTTTCGGCAAACAGATAGGAGCCGGGCAGCTTCAGATAGTTCTGGTTGATTTTCAGCATGGTCTGTTCCTCCGCTTTTTATTCATCGGGCCAGTCACCCTCAAATACAAATTCAGCCGGCCCTGTCTGCAGCACATTTCCCTGCCTGCTCCAGCTGACCAGCAGGCTGCCTCCGGGCAGGGAGACCTTAACCTCCCGGCCGGTTCGCCCGGTCAGCGCGCAGGCCACGGCTGCGGCGCACGCGCCGGTGCCGCACGCGAGCGTTTCGCCCGCGCCGCGCTCCCACACGCGCATCCTGATCTCCCGATTGGACAGCACCTGCACAAATTCCACATTGGTTTTCCGGGGGAAGGCCGCGTGCCGCTCGATGGCCGCACCCAGGCGCTCCACCTCCGCTGCGCCGGTGTCCGGCACGAACACGATGCAGTGCGGATTGCCCATAGAAACGCACCACACAGGCACTTCAGCGCCTTCCACGGTCAGCAGCCCCTGTGGCAGGGGCGCCGTGGAGGGCGCGCCAAGCAGCTCCGGCCGCACGGGAATCTCCTCCGCGCTGAGCAGGGGGCGGCCCATATCGACCGTTACCCTCGGCGCCCTGCCGCCGTCTGCCTCCAGCAACAGCGGCTTCACGCCGCCCAGGGTTTCAAGGCGAATCTCTGTTTTGCGGCAAAGGCCCCGTTCATACAGATACCTGCCCACACAGCGCGCGGCGTTGCCGCACATTTCGCTCTCACTGCCGTCGGAGTTGAACATGCGCATCCTCGCGTCATTCTCCGCGCTCACCGGCGGGCAGATGAGCACCAGCCCATCGCTGCCCACGCCGAAATGGCGGTCGCTCATGCGCCTTGCGAGGGTGGAAGGATCTTCCGGCTGGGGGGTGAAAAAGCAGTTCAGGTACAGGTAGTCATTGCCAATGCCCTGCATTTTTGTAAAGCGCATCGCAAGCCTCCTTTCCGGACTGCCCCAGTATAGCCGATTTTTGCCACATGCGGTGAACAAATACAAAAAAAATGCAGCACACGGGTCTGCCGGCGGTGTGAGAAAGCGGCAAAACGCCTGTTTTGTGCGGGTGCATGGCAAATCTGGTCGAATTGTTAAATTTTTCTTACCCACTGGTATTTTTCCGGGAAACGTGCTATAATCCACCTTGCCCATCCGGTAATCCAGGGTTCATTCCTCCTTTGGTGTCTCAAGCCCATTGTCTGGAATCAAAACACTGCGAGCGACATGGACATGGGTCATCAAAATATCCCTATCTACCTAAGGAGGAAACCACCAATGTATTCCGATTACCAGGACGAAACCCTGACCTGCCGTGACTGCGGCAACGAGTTCGTGTTCTCCGCTTCTGAGCAGGCTTTCTTCGCCGAGAAGGGCTTCCAGAACAAGCCCACCCGCTGCCCTGCCTGCCGCGCTGCCCGCCGTGCCCAGAATGGTGGCTCTGGCCGTCAGATGTACACCGTGACCTGCGCGAACTGCGGCCGTGAGACCCAGGTTCCCTTCGAACCCCGCGGAGACCGCCCCGTGTACTGCCGTGAGTGCTTCGACCAGATGAGGGGTTCCCGTTACTGAGACAGCACTGCCGCCTTCACCCCGCGTGGAGGCGGTTTTTTTGACTCTTCGATTTGTTAGGGTAACGCCGCTGCGGATGGGGCGGTCAGATGCGCCTCCGAATTGCGCGGTGCTGCCCTGGAACTGTGGAGGCAGCCATGCCTGACATACTTTATGAGGACAACCATGTGCTGGTCGCCTTCAAGCCGCCGAACATGCTCTCCCAGGCGGACGCTACCGGAGACACGGACCTGCTGACGCTGGTGAAGGCCTATGTGAAGGAAAAGTATCACAAGCCCGGCGACGTTTACATCGGCCTGGTGCACCGTCTGGACAGGCCGGTGGGCGGGCTGATGGTTTTCGCGCGCACCTCCAAGGCGGCGGCCCGGCTGTCTGCCCAGCTGCAGGCGCACAGGGTGGGCCGGGCCTACCTGTGTGTGGCGGAGGGTATGGCGCCGGAGCACTTCACCCACATCGACTATCTGCTGAAGGACAGCGCACTGAACCGCGTGGAGGTTGTGGAGGCCGCCAGACGCGGCGCGCAGGAGGCGATACTTCACGGTGAGCTGCTTGCCTGCCGGGACGGACTGAGCCTGTGCCGCATCCGCCTGGAAACCGGCCGTCCGCACCAGATCCGTGTGCAGATGGCCTCCCATCGCCTTCCGCTGTGGGGAGACAACCGCTACGGCAGCGGACTGCCCGGCCAGCAGGTGGCGCTGTGGGGAGACACGCTCAGCTTTGAGCACCCCACCACGCACCAGCTGATGAGCTTCCAGCGCCTGCCCGCAGGGGGCATATGGACGCGGTTTGAGGAGGAGCTGCGCCGGGAGGAGGCTGCCTTCAGGGAGCAGCTTACTTCCGTGTCACGCACGGTTTGACGAACCACGTCCGGCGCGCTATAATAGCGGGGGAGCGGAGGCGCTCCTCCCTTTTCGCGCGGAGAAGGTTTTCTGCCTGGGACAGAGAGAACGCGAGCGGGAGGGGAATGGAAGGCGCTGTGCTCTACTGCCCTTTCCGCTTTGGGCGGAGCTCGGGAGGAACGGCATGAAAGGAGAACCCTGATGGAGAACACCAGAGAACGCGTGCCCGCCCGCCTCAGCCGACAGCTGAAGCTGATGTCGTACTGGACCATGGTGGCCGTGGTTCTTATTCACGCGTACAACTACACCGATACCTTCCTGCAGCCTGCCACCCGGATCGCAGAGGGCCTGCGCCCCGGCGCGGTGATTGAATTCTTTTTTTCCAACGCGCTGCCCGTTATGCAACACCGGTGTTTTTCATCATCTCCGGCTACCTGTTCTTTGCCGGAGTGCAGAAGCTGACCGCTTCCTTGTATGTGCGGAAGATCAAAAGCCGCATCATCTCACTGGCGGTGCCCTATGTGTTCTGGGTGCTGCTGTGGTCTGCGGCCGGGATGCTGCTGCTTGGGCTGTTTGGAAGCGAGGGCTTCCCGCTCCTCGTTGAAAAGCTGTCCGGATGGCCTGAGGGGGCCTTTGAGGGCTTTTACAATCTTCCGCTGCCCTTTCAGTTCTGGTACGTGAAGGACCTGCTGAAGCTGGCGCTGATGTCCCCGCTGATCTACCTGCTGGCGGTGAAGCTGAAGAAATACGCCGTGGTGCTGCTTGCGCTCCCCTGGCTGATGGACTTTTCGGTGCCGCATCTGCCAAACACTGAGGGCTTGCTGTTCTTCACGCTTGGCGCGGTGCTGGCGGTGTGCGGCGATGAATGGGGGCTGACGGCTGAAACACGGCAGAAGCCCCGGAAGGCGGCGCTCTGCTTCCCGGCCTGCTGGATCGCGGCCTGCGCCGCGTACGCGCTGATGAGCGCCACAGCGGCGGAAACAAATGTATCCGACGTTGTCCTGACTTTGATGTACAGGCTCTGCGTGATACTGGGCGTGGTTTTCGTATTTGTGCTGTACGAGTTTCTCCCGCAGAGGATACAGACGATGGACAGCGCCCGGCTTCCGGCCTCCACCTTCCTGCTGTTTGCCGTGCACGAGCCGCTGCAGCACCTGGTCTTCCAGGGGGTGCTGCTCACGGAGCGCCCGGACGCCGTGCATCTGCTCCTGTACTTTGGCCTGCCTGCCGCCATGATGCTGCTGTGCAGCGGACTGAGCAGGCTGCTGAAGCGCTTCGCGCCGGATTTCCGCTCCTTCGTGACAGGGGGAAGATAAAGCAGGATCAATTGTTTCAGCAGTTCGGCATCTCTGTTGCCACCGGGGCCGGTATTGTTTTTGGACAGCACCCAACGAAGAAAGGAAACAAAGCAATGCGCCTTGATAAATATTTGAAGGTCAGCCGCATCATCAAGCGGCGCACTGTGGCCAATGAAGCCTGTGCGGGCGGCCGCGTCACCCTTGGCGGAAAGGTGGCCAAGCCCGGCGCGGAGGTCAAGCCGGGCGACATCATGACCATTCGCTTTGGCGACAAGCTGGGCCGATATGAGATCCTCTCCGTGCAGGAAACCGTGCGCAAGGAAGGCGCGGCGGAGATGTACCGCATTCTCTCCGAGGACGAGGGCATGGCGGAGGAGCGCGGCTGATGGCCTGGTATGCGATCATCCTGTGCGGCGGCAGCGGCACAAGAATGGGCGCAGCGCAAAACAAGGTGCTGCTGCCCGTGTGCGGGAAAGCGGCTGTGCGCCGTGCGGCGGAGGCCTTCGTTCCGCTGGTGGATGGAATGGTGGCGGTGTGCCGGCCCTTTGAGCAGGACGCAATACGCGCCGCGCTGGAGGGAGTGGAGCTGCCGGTAATCTATGCGCCCGGCGGAGATACAAGGCAAAGCTCGGTATACAGCGGCCTGCAGGCGCTGCCGGAGGCGTGCGACAGGGTGCTGATTCATGACGGCGCGAGATGCCTGGTGGACGGGAATATCATCCGGCGGGTGATGGACGCGGCGGAGCGCTGGGGCGCGGCGGCTGCGGCCATACCTGTGACGGACACCATCAAACAGGTGGACAGCGGGGAAATGGTGGTTGGCACCCCGGACAGGAGCATGCTGCGCCAGATGCAGACGCCGCAGGGGTTCCACCGCGCGCTGATCGAGGAGGCGCACAGGCAGGCCATGGCCGAGTGCTTTACCGGCACCGACGACGCGGCCCTGGTGGAAAGACTCGGCAGGCCTGTGAAGCTAGTGGAGGGCAGCCGGCGCAACCTGAAGCTGACCACCCCGGAGGATTTGACAATGGCGGAAGCTTTTTTGCGCAGTGACGGCGCAGCGGACAGGCCTGCGCTGCGTGTCGGCCACGGCATGGACGTGCATCGCCTGGCGGAAGGCCGCAGGCTGGTGCTGTGCGGTGTGGATGTGCCGCACACCATGGGCCTGGACGGACACAGCGACGCGGATGTGGCGGTGCATGCACTGATGGACGCGCTGCTTGGCGCCTGTGCCCTGGGGGACATCGGGCAGCACTTTCCGGACACGGATGAGAGATACCGGGGGATCAGCTCCATGGAGCTGCTGCGGCGGGTCTGCGGGCTGCTGAACGAAAGAGGATACGCGCCGGTCAACGCGGATATCACCATCGCGGCGCAGCGCCCCAGGCTGATGCCCTTCATCCCGCAAATGCGGGCAAACGTGGCGGAGGTGATGGGCCTGCCGGAGGACTGCGTGAGCGTCAAGGCCACCACTACCGAGCGCCTGGGCTTCGAGGGGCGCGGGGAGGGCATCAGCGCCTGGGCGGTGGCAATGGTGGAAAAACGGCAGCGCGTTCGTTCATGTTCTTTTCATCCGGACAGAGTAAGCTGACAGTGCCGCAGGACACCGTCCTGGCTGTGCACGGGATTATAAGGGAGGTAGCACAATGGGGCTGATTGCGAACCTGAAGGCACAGAGGGCCTACAGCCTTCACGGCAAGGGGCAGACAGAGGAAGCCAGAAAGCTTTATAAAGAGGCCATCGACAGCGGCTGCGACCAGCCAAGGTATATACTCGCCTATTGCCTGCTGATCATCCGCGCGGGCGAATACGAGGAGGCAAAGCAGCGGCTGATCAAGCTGCAGAAAAACCCGATGCTGACACCGGAGCAGAAATCGAACCTCTTCGTATACTACTCGGTGTGCGCCTTCAGGCTGGGCGAGATCGACAAGGGAATCCACCTGTTGGAGCGGCAAAGCGCCAAGCAGCCCACGGGGCAGCTGTATCAGACGCTGGGCTACCTCTATGTGGAGAAATTTGACCTGAACCATCTGCCGGACTTTGAGGCGCTGGACCGCGCCGAGCAGGAAAAGCGCGAAGCCGCGGCGCTGGCTGAGGCCGAGGAGAACGGAGAGGGGAACGCGGAAGCGCCGCCTGTGGCAGAGGAGCCGCCTGTGATTCTCTCCGCGCGGGAGAAGTACGACGCGCACCGCGAAAAGGCCGAGGCCTTCCTGAAGGAGGCCATCGATTATGACGATGAGGACTCTGTGTGCCTGGACAACTACGCGCAGTTCCTCTACCGCTGCGACGGGGATGAGGAGGCGGCGCGCCCGTGGTTTGAAAAGGCGCTGGCCATCAAGGATACCCAGATTGACACGCTGTGGTTCCTCTCCCGCTATGACCTGAAGGAGGGCAAGCGCCAGCAGGCCATACAGCGGCTGGAGCAGGCCTCGAAGGGCCGCTTCTCCCCCCTGAACTTTGCCACCAAAGAGTTGGTGGACAGCGAACTGAAGACGCTGAAGCTGAAAGCGTAACAGCGCAAAAGAAAGGAAGTTGTATCTATGTCCACACCGGAGACGCCTGTTGCCCAGAACAAAAAAGGGAAAAAGGAAAAGGAGAAAAAATCCCTGTTGCAGAATATACTGGAGTGGGTGCTGACCATTCTGGTCGCGCTGGCCATCGCGCTGCCTGTGCGCGCCTTTGTGTTTGAACCCGTGCGGGTGGACGGCCATTCCATGGACGACACCCTGGCCGACGGCGAAATCATGTTCGTGTCAAAGCTGGGCTACACCTCTGTGTGGCTCAGCATGCCGTGGCAGAGCGACGAGGAGAAGCAGGAGGCGACCCGCTGGGTCGTTGGCGGGGACCCGGAAAGGTTTGACGTGGTCATCTGCCGCTATCCCGGGCGGGGAGACACCAACTTTGTCAAGCGTGTGATCGGCCTGCCGGGCGACAGGGTGCGCATTGAGGACGGCTATCTCTACGTCAATGATGTGAAGTACGAGGAGCCCTATATCAACGATGAATACCGCGTGCGCGGGCCGAGCAACGGCTATTCCATGCAGGAGATGACCGTGCCGGAGGGCAGATTCTTCGTGATGGGCGACCACCGCAACAATTCCAACGACAGCCGCGCGCTCGGTGCGATTGACCGCAGCATGATCATCGGCCGGGTGGCGCAGATTGTGCTGCCCTTCGGCCAGTGGCGCTCCATCCCCAAGGGCGAGGTTTACCAGCAGTGAGCGGAGAACCGTTTCTGAACAGAGATGAGGAAGCATGCATGAGTGAGCCTGCCATCCGCCGCGCGGCGGAAAAGGATATACCGGCGCTGTTCCGCCTGCTGGAGCAGGTCAACCGCGTGCATTATGAGGGGCGGCCGGATCTGTTCCGCCCGGGCACCAAATACAGCCCGGAGGAGCTGGCGACGCTGCTTCAGGACGAAGGCCGCCCGGTATTTGTGTACGAGGACGCCGAAAGCGGGGTGCAGGGGTACGCCTTCTGCATTGTGCAGCAGCTGCACAGCCGCCTGATGACAGACATCAAAACGGTGTATATCGATGACCTGTGCGTGGACGAAAAGGCGCGCGGAAGGCACATCGGGCAGCGGCTGTATGAGCATGTGCTTGCCTGGGCCAGGGAAATCGGCAGCTACAATGTGACGCTGAATGTGTGGACCCTGAACGCCCCTGCCATGCGTTTTTACGAGAAAATGGGGCTGAAGCCGCAAAAAATCGGTATGGAAACAATACTGTAAGGACAGCCATGGAGGCCAGTATGAGCATTTTCAGACCCGCCTGTTTTTTCCTTCCGAAGGAGACGCCCATGGAAAAGTGGGCGGTGATTGCCTGCGACCAGTTCACCTCACAGATGGAATACTGGCAGGAGGCAGAGGCGCTGGTGGGCGACGCACCCTCGGCGCTGCGGCTGATTCTGCCGGAGGCCTTTCTGGGTGAAGGAGAGGAGCGCATCGGCAGGATCCATCAGGCGATGAAGGATTACGAAGCCGGCGACGTTTTCCGCGCCCTGCCGGAGGGCTATGTGTATGTGGAGCGCACGCTGAAAAACGGCAGTGTGCGCCACGGGCTGGTCGGCGTGATTGATCTGGAAGCGTATGACTACCGTGCGGCGGCGGATTCGCCCATCCGCGCCACCGAGCAGACCGTGGTGGAGCGCATTCCGCCCCGGCAGAAGGTGCGCCGCGGCGCGGAACTGGAGCTGAGCCATGTGCTGCTGCTGTGCGATGACGCAGAAAGCGCGCTCCTGGCACCCTTTGAGCAGGAAAAGGCTGGCCTGCCGCTGCTGTATGAGGCGGAACTGATGCAGGGCGGCGGCCACATTGCGGGCTGGCAGGTGACAGGGGAGGCTGCCGCGGCATTCGGTCGCCGGCTGGATGCCTACTGTGAAGAGAAAACAAGGCGCTTTGAAGAGAGGGGACAGGCGCCGCTTCTGTTTGCCGTGGGAGACGGCAATCACTCTCTGGCCAGCGCCAAGGCGCACTGGGAGCAGGTGAAGCAGACACTTGCGGCAGACGGGCTGGAAAAGCATCCCGCGCGCTATGCCATGGTGGAGCTGACCAACCTGCACGACACTTCACTGGTGTTTGAGCCTATCCACCGGCTGATGAAAAACGTGCGGGCGGATGAGCTGCTGGCTGCGCTTTCGCCTGTGCTGACCGACCGGCCGGAAGGTGAAGGCGTGCCGCTGACCTGCGTGACCGCGGGCAAAACGGATGTGCGCTGGCTGAAGCTGACGGGCGGCGAGCTGCCGGTAGCGGCGCTGCAGCGGGCACTGGATCAGTACCTGAGCGGCCACAGCGAGGCCGGGATCGACTACATCCACGGCGAGGAGGCGCTGGCGGCGCTGGCCGCCGGCGAGGATACAGTCGGCTTCCTGCTCAGCCCGATGGACAAAAAGGACCTGTTCCCCGGCATCGTCAGCGGCGGTGTACTGCCGCGCAAAACCTTCTCCATGGGGCATGCCGAGGAGAAACGCTACTATATTGAGGCCAGAAGAATTGTTCCGGACAACGCAGCTGCGAGGTGAGACAGTGAACCGCATCCTCCGCCTCTCTGACGAGGTGATCGGAAAAATCGCCGCAGGCGAGGTGGTGGAACGCCCTTCCGCCGCGGTGAAGGAACTGGTGGAAAACAGCCTGGACGCAGGCGCAAGCGCCGTGACGGTGGAAATACGCGGCGGCGGGGCGGATTACCTGCGGGTGACGGACAACGGGAGCGGCATTCCCTCCCAGGACATCCGCATGGCCTTTGAGCGCCATGCCACCAGCAAGCTGGTAACGGCGCAGCAGCTTGCCTCTGTGGCGACGCTGGGCTTCCGCGGGGAGGCGCTGGCCTCCATCGCGGCGGTCGCCCGGGTGACGTGCACCACGCGCACTGCCGGAAACGAAACGGGCATCCGGGCGGTCAATGAGGGCGGGCAGCTGCTCTCCGTTTCGGAGGCCGCCTGTCCGGAGGGCACAAGCTTTGTGGTGCGCGACCTGTTTTTCAATGCGCCGGTGCGGCTGAAATTCCTCAAAAAGCCGGGTACTGAGGCCGGCTATGTGGCCGATGTGATGATGCGGATGATCCTCTCCCGGCCGGACGTGTCCTTCCGCCTCATTTCCGACGGGAAAACGGTGTACCACTCCGCCGGAGACGGCAAGCTGGAGAGCGCCGTGTTCGCGATCTACGGCAGTGAAATGCTGCGCTCCATGCGGAAGGTGGAGGGCAATGAAAACGGCCTGGTGCTGAAAGGCTATGTGGGCATCGGGGAAAGCGGCAGAAGCAGCCGCAGCAATCAGTCCTTCTTTATCAACGGGCGCTATTTGCGCTCGCCGCTGCTGTCCTCCGCCGTGGAGGAGGCCTGCAGGGAAAGGGTGATGATCGGCAAGTATCCGGCCTGCGTGCTGCACATCACGATGCCCTATGAGCAGGTGGATGTGAATGTGCACCCCAACAAGCTGGAGGTGCGCTTCGCCAATGAGGCGGGGGTTTCCTCCGCCGTGGAAAACCTGGTGCGGGATGCCATCAGGGACCGGGACGCCTTGGAGCGGCCTGTGCCCATGATACTCACCGAGGAAGCCGCGCCAAAGGCGCCCTCTGTTGTGACCAAGGACAGGGAAGCCGCGCCGGTGGCGCAGGTGCAGAGGGTATTCCGGGAGGAGGCAAGCCCCAAGGCTGTGCTGGCGGAGACAGAAGCCGCGCAGCAGCCCGCAGAGGAAAAGGCGCCGATCCCCATTGTGCGCTCAGATGCGCCGCAGGCGGAAACCGTGGCAAGGACAGTGGCCCTGCGCGAGGAGCCTGCTGCCTGGCAGGCGGCTGCGCCTCTTGCGGCCGAGCAGGAGCCGATGCCCTTCCTGAAAGAGGAAAAAAAGCCGATGAAGATCATCGGCACAGCCTTTAACACCTACATATTGATTGAGTATGAGAACCAGCTGCTGATGGTTGACCAGCACGCGGTGCATGAACGGCTGCTGTTTGACGAGATGATGCGGCGCTATGACACTCAGAGCGCGGGGCAGCAGCTGCTGTTCCCACTGCTGGTGAGCGTGACCCGGCGCGAACAGCAGGTGCTGGAGGAAAACAGGGAAAGCCTGGAGCGTATCGGCTTTTCGGTGGAGCCGTTTGGCGAGGCGGAGGTGTCTGTGCATTCGGTGCCCATGGTCATGGGTGAGCCGCAGACAAAGGCTTTCCTGCACGAGGTGCTGGACCAGCTGGCGGAGAGCCGCGCCTATACTGCCGAAAAGCGGCGCAGCGCCATACTGCAGACCGCCTGCAAGCACGCTGTAAAGGGTGGCGAGGCGCTTAGCGAGGACGTGCTGCGCGACCTGGTGACGCGCATGGTGGAGCAGCGGGTGACCCCCACCTGCCCGCACGGCCGTCCGCTGGTTGTTTCACTGACCAGAACCGAACTGGACAAGAAATTCAGGAGAATTCAATGAAGCCTCCCGTATATGTGCTGTCAGGACCCACGGCAACCGGAAAAACCGACCTCTCTCTGCGCTTTGCGCAGGAGCATGGCTGCGAAATTGTCTGCATGGATTCCATGCAGATTTTTCGCAGAATGGACATTGGCACCGCAAAGCCCACCCCGCAGGAGAGGGCACTGGTTCCCCACCACATGGTGGACGTGTGTGAGCCGGAGGCTTCCTTTACGGTGGCGCAATGGACGGAGATGGCCGAGGCCTGCTTTAAGGACATACTGGCGCGCGGAAAAACGCCGCTGGTAGTGGGCGGCACCGGCTTTTACCTGCGCGTGCTGCGCCACCCGATGGCGATGGGCATGGTGCAGGGAGATCCGGCGCTGCGAAGCGCCCTGGAGGCGGAGGCGGCCGGGGAGGGCGGCCGGGAGCGGCTGCACAGCCGTCTTCGGCAGTGCGACCCGGAAACGGCGGACCGCCTGCATCCCAACGATGTGCGCAGGGTGGTGCGCGCGCTGGAGGTGTGCCAGCTGACAGGCGTGCCCTTTTCCCGCCAGCCGCAGGAACAGAAAGAGCCACCCTTTGACTACAGGGTGGCTGCACTGACGATGGACAGGGCGGCGCTCTACCGGCGCATCAATGAGCGTGTGGAAAAGATGATGGCATACGGCCTGATGGACGAGGTTCGTCGGCTGCTGGAGGAGGGTGTCTCCCCGCAGGCACAGTCCATGAAGGGCATTGGTTATAAGGAGCTGGTGCCTGTGGCGCTGGAGGGCGCCGACCTCGGAGAGGCTGTGGCGCTGATACAGCAAAACACGAGACACTATGCCAAGCGCCAGTGGACCTGGCTGCGCCAGGAGGAAGAAGTCCATTGGCTGGACGCGCTCAGCGCAGAGGCATATTCCGCACTGACGGACGCCTTGCTGCGGTGACCCCTCCGGGGCTGCGCTTTCCCACGCGGAAGCGGTCCACAAAGTAGAAGATGACGGTGACGATCAGTATCTGGCCGGGCACAAAGGCGAAGTAGTTCCGCGTCACGTTGATCAGTATGCAGACAATGGTGCCCAGGTAGGCCAGTGTGGCGCTGGAGCGCACGCGGACCTCCCACCGGCCGATGAGATAGCCGACGATGCCGAAGTACAGCAGGATACCGGCGGCGCCGAAGTTGAGATAACCCTCCGCAACCTGGCTGAAGCCGTAGCCGCCGTATATCTGGCGGACACCGGCGGTGGCCTGGGTGTGGGTGAGGAAGGGCGTGAGCAGGTTCAGCACCGGCTGATAATAGGACGCGCCGTAGAGCATGCCGTAGCGCCCGTTTTCCAGGTCCTGCATGACAAAGACGTTCATGCGGATCTGCATGCCCATCTCGGTGAAGGCGTCGAACGGGGAAAGCTGCGCGCTGGCCAGGTTGCCCGCAATGCCGATGGAGCGCAGAGAAGTGATGACGGGAATGATGAGGAACAGCATCACAGCCAGCAGCGCCAGCAGCCTGCCGCTGATTTTCTGCCCCTGGATGCCCTTCATGCCCACCACCGCCAGCAGCGAGTACATAAACTCGCCCTTGTTGCCGTTCAGTGCGAGGATGCCCGCGATAGCAAGCCATATCAGCCAGCCGAGCCTGTGCTTCATAATGGGGCCGGCTGAGGCCAGGTAGGCTGTGCCCACATAATAGAGGATCAGTATATAGGAGAAGGCGGCGCTGCCGTAAACACCGCTCTGCCGGAAGAGACGGTAGGTGGAGGTAAGAGACATGTTGCCGACGAGGATGTTGAACAGAAAATAAGCGAGCACCACCACCAGCAGCGCAAAACCGGCAGCGTACATGCGACGGGCGGAGTGGTCAGCGCGGCCCACGGTGAGGATGGCGATGTTCTCCACCCTGTTCTTTTTGCGGGCAATCAGGGTGCCTGCCCTGAAGGCGGTGATCGCAACCGCGCCCATGATCATTGCCTTTGGCATCAAAGGGCTCTGCAGGAAGGAAATGGTGGAATCCGGATAGGCCACGCTATCCCTGCCGAAGAAGTAATAGACCAGCACGAGGCCGAACTGAGTGGCCACGGTGTACAGCAGCAGGGCGGTGGAGTAGGTGATGCGCCGCTTCTCTGACCGCACGGCGCTGGCCAGGACCAGCACACTGGTGATGAGCGCGTAGACCGCAGCACCAAAAGGCGTGAGGCTTCCGTAGCCCAGCAGGGCCAGGGAGACGATCACGTTGAGGTAAACCAGTACATTCAGCACAGAGACTTTCAGCATAAACCGCTCCCGGATCAGTCCATCGCGCTGAGGATCAGCGCCTTCCTCTCCGCCTCCGGCATGCCCTTGGTGAGGAGGATTTTTTCTTTGTTTTTCTTCACGTAGCCTTCCACTGTCTCAATCACCCTGGCGGGCACACCGGCCACGACGGAGCCGTCCGGCACGTCATGGGTGACGATGGAGCCCGCGCCGATGATGCAGTTGCTGCCGATGCGCACGCCGGGGAGTATGGTTGCACCCATGCCGATGTTGACATTGTTTCCCACGGTGATGCGGCCGTATTTGTCTGCCTTTTTATCCACAAGCCCCATGTTGCGCGGCACCCACAGGCTGCCGTCGTGCGTGATGAAGCGGACGTTCTGGATCACCCTGACATTGTCGCCCAGCGTGATCAGATAAGGCTCGGTGCCAAACACCACCTCTTTGCTGATGGAACAGCCGCTGCCGATGGTGACGCCCTTTTTGCGCAGCAGCGCAATGTATTCCTCATTGGAGGCCAGCGCTGTTTTGATGCGCTCAATGAGTCTTGACAGTTTTGACATGATGAAATTCTCCTTCCCTGCGGGGCGGGTGTTATCCTGCCACCTCGCGGAAAAAGTCCAGCCACGCGCGGCAGATTCCATCCTGGCTGTGGGTCTGGCGAATTCCGAAGGCCGCGCGGCCGCAGGCGTCAGCCAGCTCCGGCTCCTCGATCATGCGGAGCATCGCGTCTGTCATGGCCGCCCTGTCGCCCACCGGTACCAGCAGGCCGTTGACGCCTGGCTGGATGAGCGAGTGCGGCCCGCCGCACGGGCAGTCGGTGGAGATGCAGGGCAGCCCCAGCGCCATTGCCTCCATCAGGGCGTTGGGCATGCCCTCAAAATCAGACGAAAGCACAAACAGGCCGGCGGTGTAGATTTCCTCCATCAGCCTGTCGCTGGCACCGGGGAGACGAACGGTGTCCCCCAGCCCCTTTTCTTTGGCAAGCTTCCGCAGCGCAGCCTCCTCCGGACCGGTGCCCCACAGCCACAGCTGCCAGTCAGGATGACGGCTGTGCACGCCGGCAAAGCTTTCGATCAGCATGGACTGGTTTTTGGCCCTGATGAGCCTGCCGGCGGTGACGATCTTCTTCTCCCGCCCGCCTGTAAACCTCTGGGGCGGAAGTGCCTCCGCGTTGGCCAGGGGATTGGGGATCACTGCGGACTTCTTTTTCAGCCCATAATAATCGCGCGCTTCCTCCGTCTGAAACACATAGCCGTCGGCGTGCCGCATCAGCCTTTTGGAAAGCCAGCCGACAGCTGCCTTGCCGCTGAAATGGCCGGGATCGCTGCGCTCGGAGATGACATGCTTCACGCCGGTGAGTTTGCAGGCCGGCACGGTGTACAGCGCCATCGGCACGCCCATGGACAGTACCACATCGGGCCGCTCGCTTCTGATCAGGCGGATCAGCTGGGAAAGGGTATGCCCCGCCGCCAGCTCGGCAGTGGGGAGGGAGGACATATCATAGGTTTTGCCGCTCTTTGGCCTGAGCACCGCGATCATGGCGGAATGCCCCGGCTGTGAGTTGATCCAGCGGCAGAGGTGCATGGAAACTCTCTCCGCTCCGCCCATGCTCTTCGTGGCGATGACAATCATGACCTTCACGGAGCGTTCCTCCTTACAGCCGCCAGTACAGATAGCCTGCGGCCTCGTATTCCTTCCGGTTCAAAAGCCCCTTGATATCCAGCAGCACCTTTGTACCTTCCCTGAAGAACGCGTCCATCTGTGCCATGGTAAAGCCGCTGAACTTGGTGTGCGCCACAGCCAGTATCACTGCGTCCATATCACGGATCATGTCCATGTCGGTGAATTCCACGCCGTAGAGCATCTTCGCCTCTGCCGCGTCTGCTTCCGGGTCGGCAATGACGGGGGTGATGCCGTATTCCCTGAGCTCGTTCACGATATCGATGACTTTCGTGTTGCGGGTGTCAGGGCAATTTTCCTTGAAGGTGAAGCCCAGGATGGCCACCCTTGCGCCCTTCACAGCCTTGTCGGCGGCGATCAGGCTCTTGACGCAGTTCTCCGCCACGTATTTGCCCATATCGTCGTTGATGCGGCGGCCGGAAAGGATCACCTGGCTGTGGTAACCCAGCATTTCCGCCTTATAAGTCAGATAATAGGGGTCTACGCCAATGCAGTGCCCGCCCACAAGGCCGGGATAGAACTTGAGGAAGTTCCACTTGGTGCCTGCCGCCTCCAGCACTGATTTGGTGTCGATACCCATCTTGTTGAAGATGATGGATAGCTCGTTCATGAAAGCGATGTTGATGTCACGCTGGCTGTTCTCGATCACCTTGGCGGCCTCAGCCACTTTGATGGTCGCGGCGCGGTATACGCCGGCTTCCACCACCAGCTCATAGACCTTCGCAACACATTCCAAGGTTTCCTCATCCATGCCGGACACGATTTTTTTAATTGTTTCCAGTCGGTGCACCTTATCGCCGGGGTTGATACGCTCCGGGCTGTAACCGATCTTGAAGTCCACGCCGCACTTGAGTCCGCTCTCCCGCTCCAGGATCGGCACGCAGACATCCTCCGTCACACCGGGATAGACGGTGGACTCAAACACCACCACGGAGCCCTTGGTCAAGTTCCGGCCCAGGATGGTGCTTGCGCCTTCCACCGGGGTCAGATCGGGCGTGTGATCGTCATTGACGGGCGTAGGCACGGCGACGATGTGGAACTTGGCTTCGCGCAGTCTCGTTTCATCTGCCGTGAAATCCACGGTGGTTTTGGAAATGACTTCATTGCCGACCTCGTGGGTGGGGTCGATGCCGCTCTTGTAAAGGGCGATTTTCTTTTCGTTCAGGTCAAAGCCGACGACATCTATCTTCTTCGCAAACGCCACCGCGATCGGCATGCCGACATAACCGAGACCAACGAGCGAGAGCTTCTCTTCACGGGCGAGGAGCTTTTCATACAGATTCATGGGGACATATCCTCCTTCATTCTTCATTGGCAGCGTATGCGGCAGGAATTGATTACAGCCCCAGCGCGGCAATGGTCCGCTCCACCACGCGGCGCTTATCGAACACCGCTTCCATATGGGCGCGGCCGGCCCTGCCCATTTCCGCGCGGCGGGCGGGGGAGAGGGAAAGCATTTCCTTCATGGCCGCGTAGAGGCTGTCGGCATTTTTTGCCTCGCAGAGGAAGCCTGTTTCGCCGGGAACAACGGCCTCCCGGCAGCCGGGAATGTTTGAGGTGATCACCGGCCGCGCGGAGGCGGCGCATTCCAGGTTGGTGTTGGCCATGCCCTCATGCCAGGACGGGAGCACGAAGCAGTGCGCCGCGGCGATGAAGGGACGGACATCCACCTGATAGCCGTGGAACTTCAGCCAGCCCTCTTTTTCACAGTCGCTCAGCAGTGCGCTGTAATCCTCCTCGCTGGGGCCGAGCACGTCCAGCGCGCAGGCGGCACCCTCCCGGTTCAGGCGGCGCATGGCGGCAATCAGCTCGTCAATGCCCTTTTCCTTCATCACGCGGCCCATGAACAGGAAGCGGAAGGAGCTATCCTCCGGGTAGGGCTGCGGCTGGTAGCGCTCCAGGTTGACACCCGCGCCGGGCAGCAGCATGCCCTGCTTTGCGCCGATAATGCCTTCTTTTTCAAACAGTTCCTTGTTCACCGCGTTTTCAAAAAAGACTACCCTGTTTTTCTTCAGCGCGGTTTTGTACATCTGCGTGACCATACGGCGCAGAAGCCCGCTGCCCTCAAAGGCAGTGCCGAGGCCGGTGATGTTGGCCGCGCAGGGAATGCCGCGCAGGCGGCACAGAAAACTGCCGTAAATATTGGGCTTGATGGTGTAGGTGATCACCAGATCCGGCCTGACCTGAGAGAGCACCGCGCCAAAGCGCCGCATGAGGCTCAGGTCCTCTGCCGGGTTGATGCCCCTGCGGTTCATCGGTACATTGATGAAGGTGCAGCCGGCCTCGACCAGGCGGTCTACCAGCTCGCCGTAGGGCAGCGCAATGGTGACCTCGTGCTCCTTCAGCAGCGCCTCGATCAGCTCCCGCCGGAACTGGTACAGCCCCACATCATAGTTTGCAAAGATCAGGATTTTCATTTGATTTTCCTCGCCGGTACGCCGATGTATGTGCCGGGCTGGGCGATTGAGCGCACGACCACTGTTCCCGCGCCGAGGGTGCACCCGGCGCAGATGGACAGATTGTTGCTGACGATGGCGCCGGCGCCAACCCATGTGCCCTCGCCGACGGTGACGCTGCCGCACAGGTGCGCGCCCACCGCGATATGGGTATAGTCGTGCACGGCACAGTCGTGGTCGACGGAGCTGGAGGTGTTGATGATCACACCCTGGCCGATGCTCGCCCCGGGGTTGATGACAGCGCCGGCCATGACCACTGTGCCGTCGCCGATTTCCACATCGGCGGCCACGGTGGCGGCGGGATGAATGAGTGTGGGAAAGCGGCGGCCGGAAAAACGCTGCATCAGCGCGCTGCGGTGCTGCGCTCTGCCGATGGCCACGAACAGGTCGCCGTCCATGCTGCCGGCCATGTCGTCTGTGCCGACAACCGGCCAGGGACCGCAGCAGGCCTTCGAGGCATCAGCGTCCAGGAACACGATATCCGTGTAGCCGCGCAGGCTGGCGATATCCGCCACAACCCGGCCATGCCCCCCGGCCCCGATAATGATGAGTCTGTTCATGATTCATTTCCCATAAATTCGGTCATGGTGGCAGTGTCGCCGCCACTGATGCCTTCATGCTTCAGCACGGTTTTCACGGTCTCGAAAATGATCTTCCAGTCCCCCAGGAAGGTGACATGATCCACATAGCGCACGTCCCATTCGAACTTTTCCGCCCAGGAGATGGCGTTGCGGCCGTGCACCTGCGCCAGGCCCGTGAAGCCCGGCCGCACCTCGTGCCTGCGCGCCTGGCGCGCACTGTAGCGGGAAAGATACTGTGTCAGCAGCGGGCGCGGGCCTACAACGGCCATATCCCCCTTCAGAATGTTGAACAGCTCAGGCAATTCATCCAGGCTGGTTGCTCTCAGTTTTCTGCCAAAGGGTGTCAGGCGCTGCGCGTCATGGGCGGGGTCGTCCAGCCCCGGGGTGGGCGGCAGCATGGTCCTGAATTTGTAGAGCCTGAAAATTTTCCCGTCCCTGCCGGGGCGCTCCTGGGTGAACAGCACCGGCGCGCCGAGCTTCAGGCGAACCAGCAGCGCGGTGACGGCCAGCACCGGCGACAGCACAACGAGGGCGAGCAGCGCGCACAGGAAATCCTGCGGCCGCTTGATGAACCGCTCATAGGGCCCGTATGGCTTGTGCGCGCTCATATACTCCTCCATCAGTCAAAGCAGCGGTGAATTATTTCGATCACCTTGTCCTGCTGTGCCGGCGTCATTTTGTTGTCAGAGGGCAGGCAGAGGCCGCGGCGGAAGATGTCCGCGCCGACGTCCACGCCGCTCCCGGCAATGTAGGCGTTGGTCCGGCCTCTTCCGTTCCCCTCCGCGGTGATGAAAGCATGGTTTCTGTAAATCGGCTGCATATGCATGGGCTTCCAGATGGGACGGCCCTCCGCGCCGAAGGCGGACAGGGCGGCCAGTATCTCGCCCGGGCTGCTCTTGCCAGGAACATGCTGCCACAGCTCGTCCTGCTCGCCGCGCACATGGGGCGCCATGGCCTCGGGGGCGATCAGCAGGCAGGAGAGCCAGAAGTTGGGGTGGGAGACCGCGGGATCCCAGGGGTTCATGGTGACCGGCAGGTCCGCAAGGCCC
This sequence comes from uncultured Clostridia bacterium, assembly GCA_946407745.1. Lineage (GTDB taxonomy): Bacteria > Bacillota > Clostridia > Christensenellales > Aristaeellaceae > RUG11272. The sequence continues at coordinate 2,415 of CAMJPQ010000026.1, read as the reverse complement.
TCTTTGTAGCGCCGGTAAATGGCCTCCTTCTGGGCGATGTGCTCATCCAGGTGAGGCAGCTGCCCCCGTATGGCGCCCGCGATCAGGTTGCTCATGCGGTAGTTGTAGCCGATCTCCTCGTGCTGGTACCAGGGCGCGTTTTCCCTGCTCTGCGTGGACCATTTTCTCACCTTGTTGGCGTCCTGCTCGCTGTCGGTGAGGAACATGCCGCCGGAGGAACCGGTAATGATCTTGTTACCGTTGAAGGAAATGCAGTTGTAGTTGCCCAGGCTGCCGGTTTCCACCCATTTTCCGCCGATCAGGCAGGTTGCGCCGAGGCTTTCGGCGGCGTCCTCCACCAACAGGGCGTTGTGCGCGCGGCAAATGCGAAGAAGCTCCTCCACCCGGCCGGGCGTGCCGTAGAGATGGGCAATGACGACCAGGCGCGTGTCCGGGTACATTTCAAAGGCCTTCTCCAGCGCGGCGGGATCCATGTTCCAGGTCCCGTACTCGGTGTCGATGAACACCGCCTCGCCATCCTCATAGGCGACGGGGTTGACGGAGGCGTCAAAGGTCATATCGCTGCAGAAAACCCGGTGGCCCTGCAGTGTGCCCTGATTGGGCCTGGCCTGGCCGTACAGCGCCTCGCCGGCTAGCTTGGTGGCCAGGTGCAGCGAGGCTGTACCGCAAGACAGCGCCACCGCGTGCCGCACCCCCAGATAGCGGGCCAGCTCGCGCTCGATTTCATCGATATTCTCACCGACGGTGGAAACCCAGTTGGTCTCTATCGCCGTATCGATCCAGCGGCGCTCCTCACCGTGCATGGTGGGGCTGGAAAGCCACAGCTTCGAGGGAAAGGGCTCGATGCCGTGAAACCTGGCATCGGAAAGAAAATCATACATTCGCAATGCTCCTTTGACGGATCTGCACAATCTGCCCATGCCGGTGATTCAGGTATACGAAAAACAGCCGAAACAGGGCGTTTATCATTATAGAGTGAACAGCGGCTTTTTTCAAGTTCTTTTTCATGCAGGCGGACAGGAAGACCTTTCGTCCAGCCCTTGCCCATTTGTGGCATCTGTGTTATCATAAGCGTGCTATCCAAAGCGGACTGGAGGAGACTGCAATGCACGTGATCAGCACCCGGGAACTGAAGGAGCGCCTGCAGGAGCTGCAGGGCGAGGAAATCTGCCTGCTGGGCTGGGTACGGAACCACCGCAGACAGAAGAACATCGGCTTCATTGATTTTTATGATGGCACCTGCTTCAAAAACCCGCAGGTGGTTTATGATACAGCCATTGAGAACTATGAGCAGGTTTCCACGCTGCATGTGGGCGCGGCGGTGCGTGTGGTGGGCAAGGTAGTGCCCAGCTACAAGGACCCCACCACGCCGGAGGTGCAGGCCCGCCTGATCACGCTGGAGGGCGACTGCCCGGAGGACTATCCGCTGCAGCCCAAGCGCCACAGCGTGGAATTCCTGCGCGAGATCGCTTACCTCAGGCCCCGCACACGCCTGTTCCAAGCAGTGTTCCGTGTGCGCTCGGTGGCCAGCATGGCCATCCACACCTACTTCCAGGACAGGGGCTACCTGTATGTACACACCCCGCTGATTACCTCCAACGACGCGGAGGGCGCGGGCAACACCTTTACCGTGACCACGCTGCCCAAGGGCTCCACCGCGCCCGCGGAGGAGGATTTCTTCGGCAAGCCCACCTCGCTGGCGGTGACGGGCCAGCTGGAGGGTGAGACCTTTGCCATGGCTTTCAGCAAGATATACACCTTCGGGCCGACCTTCCGCGCGGAGAACAGCAACACGAAGACCCACGCGGCGGAATTCTGGATGATCGAGCCGGAGATTGCCTTCTGCGACATCCATCAGCTGATGGACATTGAGGAGGACTTCCTCAAGTACCTGGTGAAAACCGTGCTGGAGAAATGCCCGGACGAGCTGGAGTTCCTGGACAAGTTCACCGGTGGCGGGCTGCTGGAGAAGCTGCGCGGCCTCAAGGACAGCCGCTGCGCCCGCGTGACGCACGAGGAGGCCATCACCATCCTGCGGGAGGCCAACAAGGACGGCCGCTTCCAGTTTGAGCCCAGATACGGCGAGGACACCGCCAAGGAGCACGAGAAGTACCTGACAGAGGAGTACTTCCATTCCCCCGTGTTTGTGTACAACTGGCCCAAGGACATCAAGGCCTTCTACATGTACCAGAACGATGACGGAAAAACGGTGGCGGCGGTGGACCTGCTGGTGCCCGGCAGCGGCGAGCTGATGGGCGGCAGCCAGAGGGAAACTCGCTACGACCTGCTGTGCACCCGCATGGATGAGCTGGGCATCGGCAAGGAGAGCTTCGACTGGTACCTGAACCTGCGCCGCTTTGGCGGCTGCACCCACTCCGGCTTCGGCATGGGCTTTGAGCGCCTGCTGATCTACCT
>CAMJPQ010000025.1 GCA_946407745.1 uncultured Clostridia bacterium | reverse complement strand
TGGAAAGGCGAGGTAAGAGCTCACCCGCGGCTTGGCGACTTGTCCGTGCTGTAAACCCCACCTGGTGCAAGATGCAATGGGACATATGCGGCGGCCCGCCGCGTCCCGGCAATCGCTGGAACCCGCGCGGCAACGCCGGGTCTGGATAGATGATCGCCCAATACAGAACTCGGCTTATGGGCACGCTCGCTCATCATGGACAAATGTTTTGCCCATGCGGAAGAGGCTGCTTCTCCTGCGGGGAAGCGGCCTTATTTTGGCAGGAGAGGTTAAGCAGATGCGAAAAGCGCTGACGTTATGGATGCTCGTTTGCCTGCTCTGTGCCGCGGTGTACGGCACGCAGGGCGAAACAGCCTTTACCACCCTTCGCAGGGGAGACAGCGGCGAAGCGGTGCTGGCAATGAAACAGCGCCTGTATGAGCTGGGGTATTATACCACCGACCAGTTCAATGCGTATTACAATGACAATACGGCACAGCATGTGATGCGCGCGCAGGAAATGAACGGCCTGAACCGCACCGGTGTGGCCAGCGTTTCCTTTCTCACGCTGCTGTTTTCCGACGATGTGCTGGACGCACAGGGCCACAGATTCGGCGGAGATACGGCGGAAACAAAAACGCTGCCTCCGCGGGAGGATGCTGCCCTGCCGATTGGGAAGCAGCTTGCAACGCCGACAGTGCTGGAGGATGGCACGGTGGTTTCCGAGGAAAACACCGGTATGGACTGGATTCCGGAGGACGACTATCCCTACGGCATCCGCTCCGGCAGCAGGGACTCCAAAAAGATTGCCATCACCATGGACGACTGCTATAACCTGGAATGGGTGCGGGATACCTTTGAAATGTGCGAGCAGTATGGCATTGGCATTACCTTTTACCCTGTGGGGACACAGCTGAAAGAGGATGTGGCGCAGGAGGAAGGCAAGGAACTGTGGCAGCGCATCGCCGCGTCGGCCTGTGAAATCGGCACGCATACTCATCAGCACCGGGCACTGACCGGGCTGAGTGACTATCACCGGGTGCTGTATGCAAAATATCCGCAGGCCGTGCTGGATGAGCTGCTGGGCTATCACTATCCCATACAGAGCCTGCGGCCGCCCTTCGGCAGCTATAATTCCACATCGGTTCGGCGCTCGCTGGAGGCGGTGGGCTATCACCATGTCATCCTCTGGGATGTGGCCACCACTGACCCCGACGAGGCCTTCAGGAAGACGCAGAACGGCTCTATCCTGCTGTTCCATGCGAAGAAAAAGGATGTCCTCTGCCTTGAAAAGCTGATTCCCCGTCTGCTGGAGGCGGGATTTGAACCGGTGCCTGTGACGGAGCTGCTGGGCATCGCTCCGCTGCCTGTGACGCAGGAAGTGTTTGTGTGGGACATGGATGAATACTATCCATACTGACGGGGGAGCAAGATGGAAATCATTGATTTGTCCGGCAAGTGGACCTGCTCGCTGCCCTTTGCGGAAGCGGAGGTAAGCCTGCCCGGCACACTGGACAGAAGCGGACTGGGGCTGCCTGATGACCCGAACCGTCAGTGGAAGGTCGAGGAGGTGCGGCGGATCGGCTTCTGGCAGGAGGGAGAGCCGATTGTGACCCGGCTGACCCGCCTCCATACATACGAGGGAAAGGCACTCTTCTCACGGAAGGTGTGCTGGCAGGTACCGCAAGGGAAACGGATCTTTGCGGAAGTGGAACGGGCCCGCTGCCTGAGCCTGACAGTGAACGGACGCACGGCGCCACTGCTGCCGGGGGCTTCCCCCTCCACACCGTGGGTGTTTGAAGTGACAGGCCTGTGCACAGGGGAGGATGAATTCACCTTCTGCTCAGACAACAGCTATCCCGGCATGGCGCGTGATGACATTGTATACAGCTCTGCCGCCTCGGATGAAACGCAGACCAACTGGAACGGGCTGCTCGGCTGGATCCGTATTCGCGTGGAAGAGGCTGCTTTTGTGGAGGCAGTGCGCGTTTATCCTGCCGGGGACACGCTGGATGTTTGTGTGCGCCTGAACTGCGCTGAGCCGTGGAAGGGAAGGCTACAGGCTGCCTCACAGGCGCTGTGCTCGTCTGCGGAAGTGACGGTCAGGGCGGATCAGGGAATCACTGAGGTGTGGCTGCGCACGCTGCCTGTGCGCGAGGACGCGCTGCGCTGGGATCTGGAAGCGGGCAATCTCTGTGAGCTGACGGTTTCTCCCGATGGAATGGACTCCAGCAGCGCAGCCTTTGGTCTAAGGCGCTTCGCGTCGGAGGCGGGCAGCCTGACGCTGAATGGGCGGAAGATTTTCCTGCGCGGGGAGGCCAACTGCGCGGCATTTCCGGAAACCGGCCATCCGCCGATGGAAATCGGCGCCTGGAAGGAAATACTTCAGCGATATCAGAACTATGGGGCGAATTTCGTACGCTTTCACAGCCACTGCCCTCCTGAGGCGGCCTTTACGGCGGCGGATGAGCTCGGGATGCTGCTTGAACCGGAGCTGAGCCACTGGAACCCAGAGAATGCTTTTGCGACAGAAGAGTCGAGGAACTGCTACCGGCAGGAGCTGACAGCAATACTGTCGCGCCTGGCGAACCATCCCTCCTTCGTGATGCTCTCCCTTGGCAACGAGCTGCATGCCGACGAAGCGGGCCATGCGTATATGACCGAGCTGCTTCGGCTTGCGCGTGATATGGACCCGACAAGGCTGTATGCCAACGGGTCAAACACACACTACGGCCACCTCGGCCCGGATCCGGACAGCGACTTTTTCACCGCAGCCAACTGCTGGCAGTTGCCGATGCGCGCCACAGGCGCTAACATGCACGGCTGGCTGAATCAGGGACCGCCGGACGCGGATCACGATTATCAGCCGACGGTGGAGGCGATCCGAAAGGTCAGTGCTCAGCCGATCTTCTCCTTCGAGGTGGGGCAGTATGAGGTGCTGCCGGACTTTGACGAGATCGCTGACTACCGCGGCGTGACCCGCGCTGAAAACCTGTGCCATATCCGCCGCAAGGTGGAAGCTGCCGGACTGATGCCCGTGTGGAAACAATGGGTGGAGGCAACCGGCGAGCTGTCTCTGAAGTGCTACAGGGCAGAGGTAGAAGCGGCGCTGGCAACAAAGGGATACAGTGGTATTTGCCTGTTAAGCCTGCAGGATTTCCCCGGGCAGGGCACCGCGCTGATTGGCATGATGAACGCCCATCTTCAGCCCAAGCCGTATCCTTTCGCACAGCCGGAGCGGTTCAGGGCCTTCTTCAGGGATGCCCTGCCGCTGCTGCGCCTGCCGCGCTTTACCTATCAGGCCGGTGAGGAGGCGGCTGCGCCGCTCCTTCTTGCGAATTACAGCCGTGAGACAGTGGAAGGCAGCGTGGCATGGAAGCTGCAGGGAAAACGCTTCCACGCCATGGGCCAGCTGATGCCGTGCCGCTGCGCGCCGGGCACACTGAGCAAGCTGGGCGAGATCCACCTGCGCCTGCCTGAGGTGGCCATGGCGGAAAAGCTGACCATGACGGTCCGTGCCGGAGCGTGTGAAAACACATACTCTCTTTGGGTCTATCCTGCGGTGCAGCCTGTGTGTCCGCCGGACGTGTATGAGTGCCGAGCACTGACAACGGAAGCCAAGGCGGTGCTTGAAAGGGGCGGCAAGGTCTATCTTGCGCCGGACAGCACAGCAGAAGCGCTGCCGCGCTCGGTGCAGGCGCATTTTTCCTCGGATTTCTGGAGCGTGTGCACCTTCCCCACACAGGACGGTACGATGGGGCAATATATCAACAGCAGTCACCCCGTTTTCAGAAGCTTCCCCACAGAGGCGCATACCGACTGGCAGTGGTGGCGCATGGCGACACAGCGTGCGGCCGTTCTGCCCGGATACATGGACTGCATCGTGGCGGAAATGGATTCGTATGCCTATCTTCGTCCCATGGCGCAGTTGCTGGAATGCTGCTGCGGCAACGGCAGGCTGATGCTGTCCACCATGGCGCTGCACACGCTCCAGGATTATCCGGAAGCCAGAACACTGCAGGACGCCATTTACCGCTATATGGCGTCCGACAGCTTCCAGCCTGTGCAGGAGATGGACATAGAGGACATAGCCGCAATTGCGCCGGAGCGCGCGTGAGAAAGGATAAATCATTATGACAATCATTCAGGGAGCGGTTCTTGGCCTGGTGCAGGGGCTCGGTGAGTTTCTGCCGATTTCCTCCAGTGGGCATCTTGTTCTTGCGAGGCTGCTGATGGGCATCGGATCGGAGGACCCGGCCTTCAAAATGCTTGATATACTGCTCCATGTGGGCACGCTGATACCGATACTGATCATCTTCTGGAAGGATTGGTTGGACCTGATCCGCCACCCGATCCGCAATCGGACGCTGCTGCTGCTTTTCCTGGCCTCGCTGCCGACGCTGGCGGTCTACCTGATTTTTGATCTGGACGTTTTTGACAACGGCTGGTTCCTCGGAGTGGCCTTCCTGATCACCGCGCTGGAGCTGGTGTGCATCGACTTTGTCAGCGCGAGGAGAAAGAACGCTTCAGAAAAGGTGGGCATACCCAACGCCCTGCTGATGGGCCTGTTCCAGGGCCTGGCACTGCTGCCCGGCGTGTCCCGGTCCGGCTCTACCATTACCGGCGGCGTGGCCTCCGGCCTGGACAGGAAAACGGCGGCCAAGTTCTCCTTTATGATGAGCGCCCCCGCCATTGCAGCTTCGCTGCTGGTGGAGGGATACCACGCCTATAAGGAGGATCTGTTCAGCCATCTGTCACCGGTGCCGACGCTTGTGGGCGTGATTATTGCCGGCGTGGTCGGCTTCTTCGCCATCCGATTCATGCTGCGCATCATTTCGCACGTGCCGATGTCCTGGTTCGCGCTGTACGTGGCGGTGATCGGACTGGTCTACCTGACGTTGCAGCTGACCGGCAATCCGCTGCTGCCGGTTTTCCACGCGCCGCAGCTGACCGGCATGATGGAGAGCTTCCGCATCGGTTGACTCGCTGCGCTGCTGCGGATATAATCTGAAAGACAAATGAATCACGGCCGGTGCATCTGCGCAGCAATGCGCGGCAGGATCAGGCGGACAGCTGCCAGTCCGCCCGATCACCTGTCATGGGAACGCGGATGAGATTTCCGGGCTATCCCAGTAACCGTGAAGCGGACGAAAGCGCGGTGATACCACTGCGGGAGGCGAATGCGTCCCGCGGGAAGGTGCGCAAGTAGGATGAGGCCAAGCCGGGAGACCTGTTTGCATCGTCATTGCCCCTGGGGTTGGGAAACGCTGTGGAGGGGCGGCAACGCTGCCCTTCTTTTGGTGTTCCTCCGGGGAGGGACGGTTATTGCCCTCGCTTGATTCATTTGCCCATAAAAAGGAGGAACACGAGATGAAAAGAGTATCTGTGCTTGTTTTTGCCGTGGCTCTGATGCTGGCTGCATCCTGCGCCTGCGCACAGGAGGGTGTGACGGTTACTGACATGATGGGCCGTGAGGTGACGCTGGAGGCCCCTGCCACCCGGGTGGTGGCGCTGACCGCAGCCGACTGTGAGATTCTCTGTGCGCTGGGCTGCGAGGATGCGCTTGTCGGCCGCGGCGAGTACTGCGACTACCCCGCGTCGGTGCTGGAGGTTCCCTCTGTGGAATCCGGCGCGAATACCAACCTGGAGCAGATCATTGCTCTGGAGCCCCAGGTGCTGCTGATGGGCACCATGGCGCAGACCACTGAGCAGGTGGAGGCGCTGGAGGCTGCCGGCATCAAGGTGGTGGTCAGCAACGCCCAGAACCTGGAGGGCGTGTACACCGCCATCGGAATGATCGGTCAGCTGATGGGCAAAGCCGCCGAGGCGGACGCGATGGTTGCTGACATGCAGGCCGCGTTTACCGACATTGCGGCGAAGTCTGAGAATACCGGAAAGACAGTGTACTTTGAGGTGTCTCCCCTGCAGTGGGGGCTGTGGACAGCCGGCAAGGGCACCTTTATGGATGAGCTGGCCACGCTCTGCGGCCTGACCAACGCCTTTGCGGATGTGGAAGGCTGGGCGGCCATCTCTGAGGAGCAGGTGCTGGAGCGCGACCCGGACTACATTGTGACCATCACCATGTACTATGGTGAGGGCCCCACCCCAGTGGAAGAAATTATGGGCCGTGAGGGCTGGTCAGAGCTGAAGGCGGTCCGGAACAGCGCAATTCTCAATGCGGACAGCAATGAGATATCCCGCCCGGGCCCCCGCCTGAAGGAAGCGGCGGAAACAATGTTCCGTTTCCTGAATGAAGGCGGCGCTGAGGAAGCGGCGCCTGCGGCGTAATGAATCGAACGGGAGAGCAGGCAGCGGCTCTCCCGTTTCTTTTGCCTTGCGCGAAAGAGGAACTTCGTGCTACAATGCCTGTAGCTTTCAGGAAGGAGCGAACCTGGCGATGATTGACCTGTGCACATTGGGCTGCGGCGGCAGCATCCCCATGCCGAATCGGGCGCTGGCCAGCCTTTATGTGCGTGTGCAGGGCAGGGGACTGGTGATTGACTGCGGTGAGGGCACGCAGGTACAGATTGAAAAGCTGGGCTGGGGCTTTGGCAATATTGATACCCTCCTGCTGACTCACTTTCACGCGGATCACTGCTCCGGCCTGCCGGGACTGCTGCTTCAGCTGGCCAAGGCGCACCGCGCGGAACCGCTGCACATCTACGGCCCCGCTGGCCTGGAAAATGTGGTGCGTTGCCTGCGCGTCATTGCGCCGCAGCTGACTTATGAAATATGCTGTCACGAGCTGCCTGCGCAGCAGAGTGCTTTTCACGCCTGCGGCATGGAAGTGACGGCTTTTCCGCTCAATCACGGCATGCCCTGCCTCGGCTATTCCTTCTGCCTGCCGCGAAGCCCGGAGTTTCAGAGGGAAAAAGCTGAGGCCCTGGCGGTGCCGGTGCGGCTGTGGCGGTATCTGCAGGCGGGTCAGGAAGTGGAAACAGATGGCAGAGTGATCCGGCCGGAGCAGGTGCTCGGCCCCGCAAGGCAGGGTATTTGTTTTCTTTATGCGACGGACACGCGGCCGGTGCCAGCCATCAGCGAGCTTGGCCAGGGAGCAGACCTGATGATCCTCGAGGGGATGTATCCTGAGAGGCAACATATGGAGAAGGCACTGAAGAACCGCCACATGCTTTATGAGGAGAGTGCGCAGCTGGCCAAAGCAGCAGGCGCGAAGGCCCTGCTGCTGACACATTTTTCCACCAGAGTGGAGGAGCCGGAAGCGTTCCTGCCCATGGCGCGGTCTGTCTTTCCCAACTGTGACTGCGCCGCGGATGGCCTGACGCTGACCCTCCGCTTCCCGGAAGAAGCGCAAAAGTGAGAGAAGCCTGTCCTGGCGGCTGCGAGCGGTGTCATCAAGGCAAAAGGGGGTAACGCTGGTGTTTACGGATACGAGGCTGTCTGCCTGCATAGTGCTGTACCAGTCCAACGCGACCGTGCTGAACACAGTGCAGAGCGTGATGAAATCAGAGGAGCCGATTGATCTGTACCTGGTGGACAATGATCCGGCACATTCCATCGCGTCGGTGATCACAGACAGCTATCCTCAGGTTCAGCTGATTCAGGAAAAGAAGAACGTTGGCTTCGGCAGGGCACACAATGAACTGTGCGGGCGCCTGCATTCCCGCTACCACCTGATACTGAACCCGGATGTGACATTCGACCCTGACCTGCTGGGGCGGATGGTTGAGTACATGGAGGCGCACAGGGACATTGCCATCCTCACGCCGCGCATTTTCTTTCCGGGCGGGAAGGAACAGTTTGTGCCAAGGCTCCAGCCGAACTTTCTGTTCCTGCTCTCTGGACTGCTGGAAAACTGGCCGTTTTTTAAGGGCCAGCGCCGCAGATATACCATGCAGGATGCCTATATTCCGGGGCCGATGCGGGTTGGCAGTGCGTCCGGCTGCTTTTTGCTGATCCGCACACAGGTGTTTTACAAGCTGAAGGGCTTCGATCCTCATTTCTTTATGTACATGGAGGACTGTGATCTCTCCAAGCGCGCGCAGGAATACGGACATGTCGTCTATCATCCCGATTTTTGCGTGACACATGCATGGAACCGTGCGGACAAGCGTGACGCGCGCCTGTTCTGGGAGCATGTGAAAAGCGCGGTGCGTTTTCTGAACAAATGGGGCTGGTAGCGCCTTGCCACGGTATGGAAACTGTGCTAAAATGCTTTCAGAAATCTGCCTGGCAGAAATGTTGAACAGGAGGCACCAATATGTCGATTCAGTGCAGACCCTTCGGAGAGGCGCCCAATGGCGCAAAGGTAACCCAGTACACGATGACCAACGCCGCCGGGGCGTCGGTTTCAGTCATTGACTATGGCGCAATTCTCACATCCATCATCGTCCCGGACAAGAACGGCAACATGGCGGACGTGGCGCTGGGCTTTGACAGCATGGCCGGATACGGCGTTTCCCACGGCTCCATGGGCGATACGGTCGGCCGCTATGGCAACCGCATTGGCAAGGGCCGCTTCACCCTGGACGGTGTGACCTATCAGCTGGCGTTGAACAACGGCAAGAATCACCTGCACGGCGGAAATGTCGGCTTCAGCCAGTATATGTGGGAGGCTGAAACCAGCCAGCAGGAGCACCGTGACAGCGTTTCCTTCCACCGTGTCAGCCCGGATGGCGAGGAGAATTATCCGGGCAGCCTGGATGTCACCGTGACCTACACCTGGGATGAGGACTGCAATCTGATCATCCGCTATGAAGCGACAACGGACAAGCCCACCCTGTGCAACATGACCAACCATACTTATTTCAATCTGGCCGGCCATGATCATGGCACAATCCGGGATCATGTGGTGTACATCGATGCCGATGTCATCACGCCAGTGGACGAAGGGCTGATTCCGCTGGGCAGCTATATGCCTGTCAGCAAGACGCCGCTGGACATGCGCGAGGGGCTGCTGCTGGGCGAGGGGCTGGACGCGATGGATACCTGTGCGCAGATGCAGCCTGCGCATGGCTATGATCACAACTTCGTGCTGCGAAAAGGCGAGGCGGTCGGCCTGGCGGCCTGTGTGCACCATGAGGCTACGGGCCGCACCATGGAGGTCATCACTGACCAGCCCGCCATTCAGCTCTATACGGCCTGCACCACCCACCTGACCGGAGGCAAGGACGGAGCATCCTACGGGCCCTATTCGGGACTGTGCCTGGAAACACAGCATTGCCCGGACGATCCCAACAACCCCCAGTTCCCGGGAACAACGGTGCTGCGGCCCGGGGAAAAGTACGACACAACCACCATCTACGCCTTCCGTGTGGACGAGTAATCCGCATTCCGGGAGTTGCCTGCGGACAGCTCCCGTTTTTTTGAGAAAGCAAAATGACACAGGGAATGGTGCCGGCACGTGCATCTGGAGCGTTTCGCCCATCGATATGCTGCCCGAATCAGCAGGGGCAGAGCGGTCCCACCAGCCTGTAAAAACGGCGGCCGCATATGTTCTGATGGCTTCCTGTGGTGCCGACTGATTTGAAGTGGATTGTGCTTGTCCACCCTGCTGCTGCTTGTGGAGCTTCTTCATCAGCTTGCAGGCTGCTCAGGGCAGCGAGGAGGGGATCAAAAAGAGAAAAAGCTGAAAAAAATAAAGGTTTACAAATCCATCTCCTTCTGCTACAATAACAGACGGACTGCCTGAACCGTTTGCACGGGCTGCCGATACTCCTGCGGCGCGCTGTGCTTGCGGCAATTGCATCTCTCCGGCCTGGGGCCGGGTACGATCAACCCCATGAAGAAATGGGAGAAAAAATGGAGGAAGAACCATGACCAAGCAGGAAATCATCCAGACCTATGCCCAGCACGAGGGCGACACCGGTTCCCCTGAGGTTCAGATTGCGCTGCTGACCTACCGCATCAACCATCTGAACGAACACCTGAAGCAGAACAAGAATGACCACCACTCCAACCGCGGCCTGCTGCTGATGGTTGGCCGCCGCCGCGGCATGCTGGACTATCTGAAGAAGACCGATATCGAGCGTTACCGCGCGCTGATTGCCCGCCTGAATCTGCGCAAGTAATAGGCTGATACCGCGGGTTGGCTGGTATATGAAGGCCGCCTGCTGCTGTTTGGCAGGCGGCCTTTATTTTGAAAACGCCGGATGTTATCCCTTGGAAATCCCTCAAAGGGGTTTTCATATGATAGCACCCGGCGCTGTGATGGGGGATTGCGGACAGGAGCGTGAATCCCCGGGAAGTTGTGAGGAGGAAACACGAAAAATGGATTATAAATCTTATTCCATGGATCTGGCCGGAAAGAAGCTGACGCTGGAATTCGGCAAGTACTGCGAGCAGGCCAACGGCTCTGTTTGGGTGCACCTGGGCGACACTGTGGTGATGGTCAACGCGACCATGGCCCCCACCCCGCGTGAGGGTGTGGACTTCTTCCCCCTTGCGGTAGATGTGGAAGAAAAGCAGTATTCTGTTGGCAAGATTCCCGGCGGCTTCATCAAGCGCGAAGGCCGCCCCACCGACAAGGCCACTCTGACCTGCCGCCTGATTGACCGCCCGCTGCGCCCCCTGTTCAACAAGGGCATGCGCAACGACGTGCAGGTGGTGGTCACCATCCTCTCCGTTGAGCAGGACGTGCCCCCGGAAATCCCCGCCATGATCGGCTCTTCCATCGCTATCGCCGTGAGCGATATCCCGTGGAACGGCCCCACCGGTGCTGTGGTCGTGGGCCGCGTGAACGGTGAGTTCGTGATCTGCCCCACCGAGGAAGAGCGCGCCAAGAGCGATATGAGCCTGTACGTGGCCGGCACCAAGGAAGCCATCATGATGGTGGAAGCCGGTGCGAACGAGCTGAGTGAGGATGTGATGCTCGACGGCATCATGTTTGCGCATGAGTACATCAAAAAGCTGGTGGAATTCCAGGATATGATCGTGGCGGAAATCGGCAAGGAAAAGGCCGTTGTGCCGCTGATTTCCACCGGTGATGACATCAAGGCCGCTGTGCGCGAGTTTGCGTATGACAAGTGCGTGTGGACCTTCTCCACCTACGAGCGGTACGAGCGCCAGCAGCGCGAGGCCCAGACCAAGGCGGAGGTCGTTGCCGCTCTGGCTGAAAAGTTCCCCGGCCGCGAGAGTGAGATTGAGGACGCGCTGTACTACCTCAACAAAGAGGTAATGCGCCGCAATATTCTGGACAACGGCATCCGGGCCGACGGCCGCAAGGTGACCGAGATCCGCCCCATCTGGTGCGAGGTTGGTGTTCTGCCCCGTGTGCATGGCTCCGCCGTATTCACCCGCGGCCAGACACAGGCGCTGACCGTGACCACCCTCGGCCCTGTGTCTGAAGGCCAGGTGCTGGACGGCCTGTCCACCTCTGAAACCTTCAAGCGCTATATCCATCAGTATAATATGCCGCCGTATGCCACCGGCGAGGCAGGCCGTCTCAAGAGCCCCGGCCGCCGTGAGATCGGTCATGGCGCGCTGGCGGAGCGCGCGCTGCTGCCCGTGATCCCCACCGAGGAAGAATTCCCCTACGCAATGCGTCTGGTCAGCGAAATCCTCTCCTCCAACGGATCTTCTTCCATGGCCTCTGTGTGCGGCTCCACCCTGTCCCTGATGGATGCGGGTGTGCCGATCCACGCGCCGGTGGCCGGCGTGGCCATGGGCCTGATCAAGGACACCGAGAGCGATAAGCTGGCTGTGCTGACTGATATCCAGGGCCTGGAGGACTTCCTGGGCGATATGGACTTCAAGGTGGCCGGCACCATGAACGGCATCACAGCCATCCAGATGGACATCAAGATCGCCGGCATCAGCCGCGAGATCCTCAAACAGGCGCTGGCCCAGGCGCTGCAGGGCCGTCTCTTCATCCTTGAAAAGATGCTGGACTGCCTGCCCCAGCCGCGCGCTGAGCTGAACCCCTACGCCCCCAAGATTGTTTCCTTCATGATCAATCCCGAAAAGATCTCTGAGGTCATCGGCCCGCGCGGCAAGATGATCAACAAGATCATCGAGGAGACCGGCGTGAAGATCGACATCGAGGACGACGGCCGCGTGTTCATCTCCACACCCGATCAGGAGGCGGCCAGCAAGGCCCGCCGCATCATTGAGGGCATTGCCAAGGACATTGAAGTGGGCGACGTGTACACCGGCAAAGTGGTGCGCATCATGAACTTCGGTGCCTTCGTGGAGCTGACCCCCGGCAAGGACGGCATGATCCATATTTCCAAGCTGGCCAACCACCGCGTGGAAAAGGTCGAGGATGTGGTGAAGATCGGTGACGAGATGGAGGTCAAGGTCGCTGAGATCGATGCTCAGGGCCGTGTCAACCTGATCCGCAACGACATCACCTATGAGGCCAAGCCTGCTCCCTCCGGCAACGGCAACCGCCGTCCGCCCCGCAGGGAGTCCAGAGAGTAAACCATCAACTGAATCATCAAGCGAAGATGCACACACCCCCGGCGTGACAACCGGGGGTGTATGCATCAGAGAGGAAATACCATGCCGGAAGAGGTAAAGCTGCCCGCGCACAAGGGTCCCAAAGAACGCAAGTCGGGCGGCCTGTACAAAGTGGCGCGCGTGTTGGGCGCTGGGGTGCTCAATACCATCTGCCCTGTGACCTATCACCACAGAGAGCGCCTGCAGGCGGATGCACCGTTTATTGTGATCTGCAATCACCTGTCATGGCTTGATCCTGTTGTTGTGGCATACCCCATCAGGCGGTATGAGACGACCTTCGTTGGCAAAAAGGAACTGGTGAAGAACGCGCTCATGCGCCGAATCACGCTTGGACTGCATATGATCGTGGTCGACCGGCACAACAGCGACATGGCGGCTATGAGAGCCTGCATGAAAGAGCTGCGCGACGGCGGTGTGCTGGGAATCTTTCCGGAAGGCACGCGCCATCATCACGGTGTGATGGAGGAAACGGAGGCGGGGGTCGGCCTGATTGCGCTCAGGTGCAATGTGCCGATCATTCCGATCTACCTGACAGGCAGGGTCAGACCGTTTCATCATGTGCACGCCTGGGTAGGGGAGACGATCGAATACAGTGACCTGCGCGAACAGGACATAAACGCGGAAACTGCGGCGCAGCTGATGCTGCGCATCCGGGATACCTACCGGAAAATGCAGGAAGAAGCGAGATAAGAAAAGCCCCCGCTGACTGCGGGGGCGCTGTGTCGTTGACGGGGTTCAGACGCTCTTCTGCTTGTTTTCGTTGACAAGCTTTTGCAGCTCATCCATGAAGGTGCCCAGGTCCGTGAACTTGCGATACACTGCGGCAAAACGCACATAGGCCACATCATTGAGGTTCTTCAGCTCGGCCATGACCATGTCGCCGATGTGCTGGGATGAGATTTCCCCGTCGGCGGAGCGGTAAACATGCTGCTCTACCCTGGCGGTGATTTCGTCAATCTGCGTCATGGGCACAGGCAGCTTTTCACAGGCGCGGTATACACTGGTTTTCAGCTTGGCGCTGTCAAAAGGCTCCCGCCGCCCGTCGCGTTTGATCACCATCAGGGGCATCAGTTCGATTTTTTCGTAGGTGGTGAATCGCCGTCCGCAACGGCAGCATTCCCGGCGTCGACGGATGCTGTTGCCCTCTTCTGTGGGACGGGAATCGATCACTTTGCTGTCAACACAGCTGCAATACTGGCAGCGCATGGTTTACCTCCCTGATTGTGGACTGAAGGAGAATGGTTTAATGAGAAGGATATGGCTGTTGCTCTGCTGCCTTGTTCTTGCCTGCGGCACGGTGTGCGCTGAGAAGACAGGAGAGCCAGACGGGTGGTATGAAACGCGCATCAACGCGGATATCGCCGCCTGGGAAGAGGCGGTACTCCCCTTCGCCAGCAGCTATTACTCAGGTGAAACGGTTTATAAGGGCAGCACCCGCGATGAGCTGTACGGCGCGTGCGCACTTCACTCCGCCTCCGTGGTGATTACGAATCAGACCGGCGAGGTGCACACTGCGCAGGAGATGGCAGCGGCCAACAATGCCGGCGCACGGTATGCCTCCAGCTGGACGAATTATGTGGCCTGGGGGAAGACCGGCTCCCGGTTTGGCTTTGATTTTTCCACGGCCAACCTTGCACTGGTACGCCAGCACATGGCAAGGGTGTCGGATGCGCAGCGCCGTGCGGACATGCTGCAGGAGGTGGCGCGGCTCTTTGACGAGAATGGTTCTCATGGCGGGCTGATCCTGCATTTCAACTCTTCGCAGGAATTGAACGGAGCGGGCACCCGCCATGTAGTGGTGATGCTGGGCTATGTGCTGGAGGAAGACACCGTATGTGACCTCCTCATCAACGACAGCTCCGTGCCGGCGCCGCAGGGCGTGTGCGTGCGGCTCAGCCAGTCCAGCCTGCCCAAGGCAATGCTGGGAGAAAAGCGCTGCGCCGAGCTCTCCGAGGATGGGGAAAACATGGCGCTGCGCATGATGGATTACATTGTTTCAGGCAGATGGCTTGTACAGGCAGGCCAGCAGAATTGAGACTGAATTTCAGGGAAAAGCTGGTTCCAAATCAAGAATACGCAAGCGGCAGACCGCCGAAAAAATGCCACCGGACGTGCCTTCAAATGAATCGGCGTGCTCTCAGATCTGCGCCAGCGCCTTGAACACCTCACGGTTGGCGGTGTACAGCTGCCGGTAGACGCTGTAAACCCTGGCATAGGGTGCCAGATTTTCTTCAATGGGCTGCTGTGCGGGATTGACCTGAATCATTGCACGGCAGGCCTCAGGCACAGACGGGTAGAGCCCGGCGCCGACACCGGCCAGAATGGCTACGCCCAGCGCGGGACCTTCGGTATTGACGGTAGTGGCAACGGGGCAGGCGAATACGTCTGCCAGCATCTGCCGCCACAGGGGACTTTTGCCGCCGCCGCCGCAGGCCAGCATGCTCTCGGGCTCGACCCCCATTTCCTTGAGAACCCCCAGACAGTCCGCCAGAGAGAAGGTCACGCCTTCCATCACGGCTCTCAGCAGGTCGCGCCGTGTGTGCATGGCAGACAGGCCGAAGAACATACCGCGGCAGTCGGCGTCCAGGTGTGGCGTGCGCTCACCCATCAGGTAGGGGGCATACAGCAGCTTGTTGGAGCCGATGGGGCTCTGGGCCGCTTCTTTATTCATCAGGTCATAGGGGTCGGTGCCCATCTGGGCGGCGGCCTCTTTTTCTGCAACGCAGAAATTGTCTCGGAACCACTTGAGGCTCAGACCGGCTCCCTGCGTTACACCCATCACGTGCCAGGCCCCCGGTACGGCACAGCAGAAGGTGTGCACCCTGCCTTTGGGGTCAATGGCGAGCTGGCTGGTATGCGCAAACACAACGCCGCTGGTGCCGATGGTAGTGAAGGCCTTGCCGTCCTCCACCACACCCGTGCCCACTGCTGCGGCGGCATTGTCGCCGGCGCCGCCGACAACCAGGGTATCCTCACTCAGGCCGGTCAGCTCGGCTGCAGCCTTGGAAATATGTCCGGTGACCTCGGGACTCTCATACACCTTCGCCAGGAAATCGGCTTCGATGTCCATCGTTTTCAGCAGCTCGGCGCTCCAGCAGCGGCCGGGAACATCCAGCAGCTGCATACCGCTGGCATCGCTGACCTCGGTGGCAAAATCGCCGGTGAGCATGTAGCGCACAAAGTCCTTGGGCAGCAGAATGTGCCGGCATTTGGCATAAATCTCCGGCTCGTTGTTGCGCACCCAGAGGATTTTGGAGAGGGTAAAGCCTGTCAGGGCGGGGTTAGCAGTAATTTCGATCAGGCGAGCCTTTCCCATCTTTTCGTGGATCTCGTCACATTCCTTGGCCGTGCGCTGATCGCACCAGATGATGGAGCGGCGCAATACCTTGCCCTGCGCGTCGAGCATGACCAGGCCGTGCATCTGGCCGGATATGCCCAGAGATACAACATCGCGCCTGCTGACTCCGCTCTTTTCCAGTACAGTGCGGATGGTGGAAACCGCGGCGTTGTACCAGTCCATCGGGTCCTGTTCTGCCCAGCCGTTGTGCGGCTGATACATGGGATACTCTACCGTCGCGGACGCAACCGCGGTGCCTTCCTGCGTGAACAGCACTGTTTTGGTGCCGGAGGTGCCAAGGTCAATGCCGAGTACATATTTCATACGAATCCGAACCTCCTTGTAGGGCGCTAGTGCGCCTCTTTCTGGCTGCATTTTGCCGCATGCGCTGCGTATGATTCTGCTTCAGTGGTCAGGAATAACAGCTCTCAGTATTATAAATGCCTGCGCGAAACATGTCAAGCGGACACTGCCGCGACACTTCTGGTAGCGATGACATCCACTCCTGTGCCGCAGATGTTCGCAACAACCACGCTGCCGGCGGCAATCGGGGGCTGAACAGACAGACCGGACAGGCACCGCATGCAGTCCGCTATCAGTGCCTTGGGAATCGGCGCGGCTGTTTTGACACTCAGCGGCAGCACAGAGCCCTCCACCGGCACCACGGCGGTGACCATGCGAAGCGGCTCCACGACCTCCTGCCTGGCGTAGCTCTCACCGCGCTTGCAGGTGTTCCCGGAAACCTGCGTCACAGTGCCGTTCTCCAGACGAACGGTGACGCGGCAGCCCATCGGGCAGTTGATGCAGGTGATGATGCGCTCCTCCATCAGTTGTTCCCCCTCTCAATATGGACCGTCAGCCCGTCGCAGGAGGGGATCTCCTGCGGCTTGAGCGGAATCACAGCCATTTCACCGGGAGTCAGTATGAGGCTGCGCTTGCGGGCCAGCACAGTTTCCCCGGCAGTGACAACCACGGTGGCATTCTTATAGACAGCGTCCGGCCGGAACATCAGCCGCACCTCTTCCTCTACAGGCAGGCGCAGCTTCTGGGGCACAACGCCCCGCACGCCGGGACCATCCCGCACGGGAAGCTCTGCCCCGGCGGCAAGGCTGCCGCGTACATATGCCGCCGCCATTTTTCCGGCGCGGAAGCTCTCATCGGAAACAAAGTCGACGAGGTCGTGCACGTGCAGCACATTGCCGCAGGCGAATATGCCGGGCACACTGGTCTGCAGGCTGTCATCCACCACAGCGCCGCTGGTTGTGGGGCTCAATGTAACGCCGGCGCCCTTGCTCAGCTCATTTTCGGGGATTAGTCCGACAGAGAGCAGCAGTGTATCACAGTCGAAATGGATTTCCGTGCCGGGAACGGGCCTGCGGTGCTCGTCCACCTTGGCGACCGTGACACCGGTCAGCCGCTCGCGCCCCTCCACGTTGGTCACTGTGTGGCTCAGATACAACGGGATGCCGTAATCCTCAAGACACTGCACAATGTTGCGGTTCAGCCCGGAGGAATAGGGCATCAGCTCAACACAGGCCAGCACCTTCGCGCCCTGCAGCGTCATGCGCCGGGCCATGATCAGCCCGATGTCTCCACTGCCCAGGATCACCACGCGGCGGCCGGGCATGAGGCTTTCCAGGTTGATAAACTTCTGTGCGCTGCCGGCGGTATAAATGCCTGCGCAGCGTGTGCCCGGGGTGCCCAGGGCGCCGCGGGGCCGCTCCCTGCAGCCCATGGCCAGGATGACCGCGCCGGCGTGATAAACGGTGAGCCCATGCGCTGGACTGACACAGGTAGCTGTGTGATCTGCCTCTACAGAAAGCACTGTGGTATCGCACAGTATCTCGATGCCCATCTCGCGGGCTTTATCGATGTCTCGCTGCGCGTATTCCGGGCCGGTCATTTCCTCGCCGAAGCGGTGAAGACCAAAGCCGTTGTGAATGCATTGCCGCAGTATGCCGCCCGGCTCTGCCTCTCTTTCCAGTACCGTCAGGGAAGTGATGCCCGCCTCGCGCGCGGCAATGGCAGCGGCCAGTCCGGCGGGACCGCCGCCGATGATGACGATATCTCTTTTGATTTCGATCATTTCGTCTGCGCCTCCTTCATGGCCTGTACGAGCGTGGAGGTGACCAGGAGGCTGTCCCCGCCGTTCTTTGTCAGCTGCGTCATGGGCAGCTGCAGTTCTTCTGAAAGAATCTCCGCTACCCTTGGGGCGCAGAAGCCGCCCTGACAGCGCCCCATGCCCGCCCGGGTGCGGCGCTTTACTCCATCGATGCTGCGCGCGCCGACAGGGCGGCGGATCGCACGCCGGATCTCAGCCTCTGTGACAACCTCACACCGGCAGATGAGGCGACCGTTGAGCGGATCCTGAGCGCAGGCAGCCGCCTGCTCCTGTGGGGTCATTTCGTTGAATGGCTTTGGAAGGGGCTTCGCCTGGACCCAGCTGTCCTTCTTCGCTAACTCTTCTGCCGCGGCGATCAGGGCGCTCAGCTCGGCGGCGATGGCCGGGGCGGAGGTGAGCCCGGGGCTTTCCACACCCACGGTTTCGTAGGCGTGTTTGCAGCCTTGCACGGCACCGATGATGAAATCGCCTTTTTCCTCGTGTGCGCGGATCCCGGAGAAATTTGTAACGGCGGTGCGCACGTTGACCTGAGGCCAGGTCAGGCGGCAGGCCTGAAGCACGTCATCCAGCCCCTGGGCTGTGGTGGCGGTGTCCAGCGGATCGTCGATGTCTTCCGCTGTAGGCCCGAGCAGCACGTTGCCGTGTACAGTGGGAGCGACCAGTACACCCTTGCCCATTTTGGTCGGGCATTGGAACATTGTGTGACGGAAGGGGAGGGGAGACGCATGGTCAAGTATCCAGTACTGCCCTCTCCGGTTCACAATGTGATGCTCCTCCCGCCCCGTCATCTGGTTGTGAATCCAGGCGGAGGAGGCGCCGGCGCAGTTGATCAGTATCCGGCAATGCCACTCGCCCCGGGGCGTCGCCACCGTCCAGCCGCTGTCCTCGCGGCGCACAGCGGTGACAGGGGTATCCAGCTGAAACTGAACACCGTTTACAGCGGCGTGATCCGCCAGCGCAAAGGTCAGCTCATAGGGGCTGACCAGGCCGCTGGTTTCGGCCAGCAGGGCGCACACGACCTGCGCATTGGTCAGCGGCTCCAAAGTCAGTATTTCATCACGCTCCAGTATGCGAAGGCCCTTGACGCCGTTATCCAGGCCCTGGCGATAGAGCGCCTCAATGGTGCTGCGGTCCTCGGGAGAAAAGGCAAGCACGAGCGCGCCGTTCTGCCGATAGGGGACGCCCAGCTCCGCGCAATAAGAGGGATACATTTCTGCTCCCCTGACATTGTAATGTGCCTTGACGGAGCCGGCATGTGCGTCAAAGCCTGCATGGACGATGCCGCTGTTGGCTTTACTGGCGCCTTCGGCTACGTCGGCGGCTGCTTCGAGCACCGTAATACCGGCGGTGTACCTGCTCAGATCCCGTGCCAGCGCACAGCCAACCACGCCGGCACCGATGATGAGAATATCTGTCTGCATTTTACGTCTCCTCTGCCCATTTTCTGGAACGCTCAACGGCTTTGTGCCACTGCTGCAGCCTCTCCCTGCGTTCCGCGTCGGGCATCTTTGGCTCAAATGTCAAATCCCGCTTCCAGAACTGTGCCGTTTCTTCCGGGGAAGCATAAATGCCAACCCCCATACCGGCCAGGAAAGCAGCGCCCAGCGCAGTCGTCTCCATGACCTGCGGACGCACCACGGGGATCCCCATGATGTCCGCCTCAAACTGCATCAGCAGCGAGTTGGCCGAGGCACCGCCGTCCACCTTCAGCTCGGTGGGCTTGAAGCCGCAGTCCTCTGCCATGGTTTCCAGCAGATCGGACGACTGAAATGCAATGGATTCCAGTGCCGCCCGCACAATGTGGGCGCGCCCGGTGCCCCGGGTCAGGCCGATCAGCAGTCCGCGCGAATACATATCCCACCATGGCGCGCCGAGGCCTGTGAAGGCGGGAACCAGATAGACGCCGCCTGTATCCGGCACAGTGGCGGCGACAGCTTCGCTTTCCGAGGCGGTATGAATCAGCTGCAGCTCATCCCGCAGCCATTGGATCACGGCGCCGCCGATAAACACAGAGCCCTCCGTGGCAAACTGCGGCTTGCCGCCGGTTCGCCAGGCCATGGTGGAGAGAAGACCGCCGGTTTTGTCTGCGGGCTGCGATCCGGTATTCATCAGCATAAAGCAGCCTGTGCCGTGGGTGTTTTTTACATCTCCGGGATGGAAGCAGGCTTGCCCGAAAAGGGAAGCGTGCTGGTCGCCCGCCATGGCAGCTACGGGAATCGGCACGCCGAGGATCTCCGGATCCAGTGTGCCGATCACACCGGAGGAATCGACAATCGTCGGCAGACAGGCTTCCGGTATTTCGAGCATCTCCAGCAGCTTTTCATCCCAGCGCTGCTCGCGCAGGTTAAAAAGCATGGTGCGGGAGGCGTTGGTGGCATCGATGACATGCGGGTGCCCGCTGACCAGATGCCAGGCCAGGAAGCTGTCGATGGTACCGAAGCACAGCACGCCGGATGCTGCCTGCTCCTGCAGGTGACAGTTCTGCAAAAGCCAGCGCAGCTTGGTACCGGAGAAATAAGCATCCGGAATCAGGCCGGTTCGCTTTTGAATCTCGTCACTCAGCCCGCGCGCTTTGAGCGCATCCACCTCACCGGCGGTGCGTCGGCACTGCCATACGATGGCATTGTGCACGCACTCGCCGGTGTCGCGCCGCCACAAAAGGGTGGTTTCGCGCTGGTTGGTGATGCCGATGGCAGCAATCTCCTCCGGGTGCAGTCCGCTGCGGCGCACAGCGCGCTGCAGTGAGGAAATCTGTGTGCGCAATATCTGCTTCGGATCGTGTTCGACCCAGCCGGGCTGAGGATAAATCTGGGGGAACTCCTCGTTGCACATGGCCAGCATGTTGCCCTGCAGGTCAAATACGATGGCCCTTGAGCTGGTTGTTCCCTGATCAAGTGCGACCAACGCCCTCTTGGTCATACTGTCTCCGCTCCTCTCTCCGGAAGTCTGCTGAGCATCCAGTCATATATGTATTGATAGTTGTCCTCGCGGCCGAGCTCGTTGAGCACCTCATGCCGCTGGCCCTTCAGCAGGCAGAGCGTCAGGTCCTCTATGCCGCCGTGCTTCATCTGGAATTCTGTCTGCCGTACGCCCGTGCCGAAACCGCCGACAGGGTCTTCAGCGCCGGAAATGAGCAGCACGGGCAGCTTCTTCGGCATCTTCTCTGCGGCGTGCGCGTCGCAGCTGAGCGCGACCGCCTCCACCAGTCCCCGGTAACCGTTGAGCGTAAACTTGAAGGTGGTGCGAGGATCGCTGTAGTACTGCGCGACGATTTTCTCGTCACGTGTCAGCCAGCTGTTTTTCGTGTCCTTTCCGGTCAGGTCATACCGCTGGTACTCTTTGCCGAAAACCAGCCCCTCAATGGTTTTGCTGCGGTAGCGGCTTCCTTTGACCGCGGTCATGACGCGAATGACGGCAAGGGCAGCTTTGGCGGTGGAAGGCGCCATAAATCCGGTTCCCATGACCACTGCCCCGTTCAGGCCCTCTCCGTGGAGGGTCAGGTACGCTCGAAGCAGATAGGAGCCCATGCTGTGACCGAGCATGTAATAGGGAAGGCCGGGGAAGGCCTGCTGTGTGCGCAGGCGCAGGCGGTGCATATCCTCCACCAGGGTGGCTGCAGGGTGATCCTCACAGAAATAGCCCCAGTCCTCCCTGCGTCCGGTAGCGCCATGCCCCAGGTGATCGTGGCCGACAACCGCAAAGCCCCGCTCACACAGCCACTCGGCAAAGGGCTGATAACGGCCGATGTGTTCAACCATGCCGTGAGTGATTTGCAATACGGCTGTCGGCTGTCCCTTCGGCAGGTACATTTCCGCGTGCAGGCTCGTTTTTCCGTCGGAGGATGGGTATTCAAATACTTTTTTCATCAACGCCTCCTGAGGAGTTGTTTCATTTATCATCTTTCCAAAGTATATGGAAATGCGACAAAAAAGTCAAGATGAAGACAGCCTTTGGAGCATGTGCTCTTGTCCTTGCTCTTGAGCCTGCAGGAGAGCCGGTGTTGCACGGCTTTGCAAGTGAAAAAAGAGCCGTCCAGGACAGGAGGCTCTTTATCGAAAAGGAGAATATTACTACCTATGCGGCAGAATTCAATGCCCGCAGTGCTCCGGGCTGTCAGCTCTGATGCGGCTGACGGACGGAAAAGCACGTAACCACATAGCCCGCCTCGTGAACGGCCTGCCGGAGCTGATTCTCATCAGGTGCTCTTTTCAGCAGGACCTTCGCCTGATGGGTGGAGATGCTGACCGTAGCCCAGACACCATCCAGCTGATTCAGCGCATTCTCGACCCTTCTGGCACAGTTTTCACAGGTCATGCCGCCAATATCCATCACGGCTTCATACGGATAATGCGCCTTGTTGCGGTCTGCCGCTTTCACACGCCCGGGTGCTGCTTCATGCTCTCCGCAGCAACCGCCGCCCTTTCTTGCTTTATGCGCTGCTTGAATCACCGCCCAGACAATGACTGCGGCCAGAACGATCACAATCGCGGGTGTCATTTTTGCCTGCTCTCCCGATTTTTCCACGCACAGGCCCTGCTGCAGGAGGCACAGCCCCCGGTACAGCCTGAGCTGCCGCGCTTTTTCGCGCTGAAGAAAGCCAGCGCAGCCAGGCCGGCGATCAACAGCAGTACAACAATATCTCCGATACTCATAGTATGCTTCCTTACGCCATGCCGAAGGCAAGGCCGATCAGACGGACGATCAATGCGGCAAACCAGGCAATAGCACACTGCCAGGCAACCAGAGCAACAGCCCATTTTCCACCAAGCTCCCGCTTGACGGAGGCAATGGCAGCCACACAGGGTGTGTACAGCAGGCTGAACACCAGCATGCAGGCCGCAGCCAGGGAGCCAATGCTGAGCAGCCCGTCCGCAAACAGTACGCTCATGACGGATACAACGCTCTCCTTGGCCATAAAGCCGCTGATGAGCGAGGTGACGATTCGCCAGTCGCCCAGGCCGATCGGCTTGAGAAGCGGCGCGACAACACCGGCGAGTGCGGCCATGATGGAGTCTGATGAGTTTTCAACCATGTTGAGGCGGAAATCAAAGCGCTGCAGGAACCATACCACGATCGTGGCGATCAGTATCACAGAGAAAGCCCGCTGCAGAAAATCCTTTGACTTTTCCCACAGAAGCTGCATGGAAGTGCGCAGGCTGGGCATGCGGTAATTCGGCAGCTCCATCACAAACGGCACGGCTTCTCCCTTGAACAGCGTCTTTTTGAACAGGAAGGCTGCCAGAAGTCCTACAAGTACGCCCAGAATATATAGCCCGGGGACGATCCACCAGCTGCCGTTTGCAAAGAAGGCGGCAATGAAGAACAGATAGATTGGCTGCTTTGCCGTACAGCTCATGAAGGGAGTGAGCAGAATGGTCATTTTGCGGTCACGCGCGCTGGGCAGGGTCCGGGTGGACATCACAGCGGGCACCGTGCAGCCAAAGCCGATCAGCATGGGCACAACGCTGCGCCCGGAGAGGCCGATTCGCCGCAGCAGCTTGTCCATAAAGAAGGCGACGCGGGCAATATAGCCGCTGTCCTCCAGAAGGGAGAGGAAGAGGAACATGGTCACAATAATCGGCAGGAAGCTCAGTACACTGCCGACGCCCTCGAAGATGCCGTCCAGTACCAGGCTCTGGACTGTCTCGTTCACGCTGCCTGCGGCCATGGCCTGTGCTGTCCATTCTGCCAGTGCATCGATGCCCGACTGCAGCAGATCCTGCAGCCAGGGTCCGATCAGTACGAAGGTCAGGTAGAACACCAGCGCCATGATCGCAATGAAAACGGGAATGGCGGTCCATTTGCCGGTCAACACCCGGTCAATTCGCTGGCTGCGAAGGCGTTCCTTGCTCTCATGCGCCTTGGTGACACAGCTGTCACATACCTTATAGATGTAAGAATAACGCATGTCCGCGATGGCGGCGCTGCGGTCGAGACCGCGCTCCTTCTCCATCTGCAGCACGATGTGCTCCAGGGTCTCCTTTTCATTCTGGTCAAGATTCAGCGCACCGATGATGAGCTCGTCGCCCTCAATGGCCTTGCTGGCAGCGAAGCGCACGGGCAACCCGGCGCGGTTTGCGTGGTCCTCAATCAGATGGATGACGGCGTGCAGGCATCGGTGCACCGCGCCACCGTTGTCGCTGGCGTCACAGAAGTCCTGACGAAGCGGTTTCTCCTGGTATTTTGCAATGTGAACGGCATGCTTCACCAGTTCATCCACGCCCTGATTCTTGGCTGCCGAGATGGGCACCACCGGCACACCGAGCATGGTCTCCATGGCGTTGATATCCACGACGCCGCCGTTGCCGGTCATCTCGTCCATCATGTTCAGTGCCACAACCACCGGCACATTCATCTCCAGCAGCTGCATGGTCAGGTACAGGCTGCGCTCAAGGCTGGTCACATCCAAGATGTTAATCACAGCCCGGGGCTTTTCATTCAGCACGAAATTGCGGGAGACCAGCTCCTCGCTGGAATACGGGGACATGGAATAGATGCCCGGCAGGTCGGTGACCATCGTGCCGCTGTAGCGGCGGATCGTGCCGTCCTTTCGATCCACGGTTACACCGGGAAAGTTGCCCACGTGCTGGTTCGCGCCGGTCAGCTGGTTGAACAGGGTTGTCTTGCCGCTGTTCTGGTTGCCTACCAGGGCGAAGGTCAGTGTGGTTCCCTCCGGAAGGGGATCGCCGCTTCCCTTGGGGTGGAAGATGCCTTCTTCACCCAGGCCGGGATGCTTTGATACCTTCGCATGCGCTTTTGAGGGAGGAGACCCAGGTGCCTGTTGAAGGGGAGTGATGCCAATCTGCTCAGCATCCGCAAGGCGCAGGGTCAGCTCATAGCCGTGAATGCGCAGTTCCATCGGGTCGCCCATGGGCGCCAGCTTGACGAGGGTAGCTTCCGCGCCGGGAAGCACGCCCATATCCAGAAAATGCTGACGCAGCGCGCCTTCACCACCCACTGTATCAATGCGGGCTGATTGTCCTGGCTTCAATTCATTCAGTGTCATCAGTGTCGTCCCCTTTAATGAATTCCCCGGCCAGCCAGCCGGAGCAATGGAATAATCGCAAGGCTGCGGCAGATGCCGGACCGCCCGGTGGTTTGTAACGCCTAACAATATAATCTGCCGAAGGTGTTGTGTCAAGCGCTTGTTTCTATGTGCTGAGCTCATTCTGTTTACGGAAGGTTTCCGCGACGGAACGGTGACTGCCTGCCCCTTAGCGTAGGCAGAATGAAAAACGGGGCTTCCGGATGCAAGACCGTCCGGGAACCCCGTATATGTAATTGCTCTTGGATCAGATATGTCACTTGAGCGTCGGCAGCAGGCTGTAGAATTCATTCAGGGCAGACAGGATCGCGGGAGACCAGACCTCGTCCACAAGTGTGATCTGCTCCCCTTCACCCTCCGCGCCCGCCGCGATGAACGGTGCTTTCCTGCCTGAGAACTGCTTCAGGAAATCCTCTGCCTCAAGCAGGCTCCTGACAGCTTCATCGGTATCCTCGGGAAGGGCCAGCGAAAGCGCCGTGATGTTCTCCTCACTGCCCATGACCACGGTAATGAGCAGCTTTTCTTCCGCCACTGGCGCGGTGATTTCATACTTTACAGGCTCGCCTTCCTGCTCAGGTTCGATCCTGCGTATCTCAATGGCGGACTCATCCGCAGTGCCACCCAGGTCGGTGATGGTGGTGCCTTCAGTCTCCGGTGCTTCCTCCACGTCGGTGGGCGTGGCGGCCTCAGCAGCGGCTTCTTCGACGGGCATTTCGGCTTCCGGCTCGATCCAGGTGCCGTTCAGCTTTGCTTCAGCAATGGCTTTCTGCTCCTCAGCGTCGGCGTAGTCCTCAGCCTTCGTGAAATTCTCAATCGCCTTTTCCCATTCGGAGGTGGCGGCATAGCGCGTGGCCTGCGCGTAGTAAATACCCTTGATCTGATCCTGAGCGTCGCCAAACTCACCGGCCTTGGTAAAGGCGGAGAAGGCACCAATCTCATCACCGGCAGCAAGCAGCTTCAGGCCCTGGCGGTAATACGGCTCGTTCACACGGGCGAAGGCGTTCAGGTAGTTTCCTGCAGCCTGGAAGGCCTCGCTGGCCTTATCCCACTCTTCATCATCCATCAGCGCTTCTGCCTGACGGTAATACACGGCGGAAACCTGCGCGGCACTGTCGCTGTAGCTCCCGAGCGCTTCAAACTGCTGGATGGCAGCAGCCCATTCTCCGGCATTCAGCGCGGACTGGGCCTTGCGGTAGAGAGCTTCACTGGCCATGCGCTGTGCGTCGCTGAAATTGTGAAGGCCTTCAAAGGCGGTGACGGCTTCGTCGTATTTTTCCTCAGCCAGCAGATTCAGCGCGTCGGTATACGCGTTCTGGATCGCCTCTGCCTTTTCGGCGGTACCCTCGCGCGCGGAGGCCTGCGTGTAGAGCCTGTAGGCAGTCGCGTAATCGCCGGCGGCGTAGGCCGCGTCAGCCTGCATTTCAGCACACCTCGCCAGGGCTTCGGCAGCCGGCGCATAGTCGGTCAGCTGCTCAAGCATTTCGGCGGCAGCCTGATAGTCACCGCTGTCCATAAGCACAACGGCATCCGCGTAGACACAGTCCTTCAGCCGGGTATCGCTGTCGGCATAGCCGCGCTCAGCCAGCAGGGAGAAAAGCCCGCGGGCTGCCTCGGTGTTGGCGGCGTTCAGCTGATTCTCGGCCACGGAATAGACTTTTTCATACATCAGCGTGGGGGAGGTGGAGTAGGTCTTGTTCACCAGCACTGCAAAGAGGCTCTGTGTGGCAGTGCCCCAGCCCTGAGCGGCAAGTGTGCCGAAAGCCGCGTCGAATTCGCGGTCCAGATCCTTGTCTGTTAGCGCGCCAAGACGCTCGCCGGCATCCCTGTATGCGGCGATGCTGCGGTATCCGCTCACAGCTTCACCGACATTGTCACTCTCTTCCGCCTGGCGGGCTTGCAGATATGCCGCCTGCAGGGAAGCGTCACGGAAGCTGCCCAGCGCCTGGAGGCTCGCAATGGCCAGGTCGTAGCTGCCGTCCTCCGCCAGCTTCATGCTGCGGGCATACACGCCCCACTGTACACTGTCCTCGTATCCGTTCAAGGCGTCAAACGCGGCAGCGGCGGCCTCGTACTGACCTTCCGACACCAGAAGCTGTGCCTGACGGTAGGCATCGGCGGTGATTTCCTGTGCGCACGCGTTTGCGCGGGGCGCGCTGTCCATGAAGCCGTTCAGCGCCTCAAACGCGGAGCGGGCTTCTTCCCAGCGGCCGCCGCGCTGAAGCTGCAGCGCAGTGGCGTACTGGACATATCTGTCGGTATCCTCATACCCCGCGGTCTCAGCAAAAGCCTCCAGGGCCTCTTCAAGGCGGCCCTGAGCAAGGAAGTCCCTTGCTTTGGCATACGGTGTGGCGTAATCCACTGCCACAGGCGCGGCTGTCTGCTGCGTACCGGAGGTGGTGCCGGAGTCACACGCTGCAAGCAGCAGGGCAGCTGCAAGCAGCATGGCAATGATCAGAAAGCGGCGTATCAGCGAGGTTTTTGCTGTCATAGGAAAACCCTCCAATCCTTACAGTACACTGTAGAATGTTCACAAAGTATACCACATTCAGCCTGAAAAGTCACCGCAAAACGGCAGATGCCGGACAAATTCAGAAAAATGTTAACCTTCTGTCACATCTGTCGAAAAACTGTAACGCATTGCTTCATTGCACGGCAGCCTCCCGCGCGGCTTGCGAACCGTTGCAAAATGCGGGCATTTCATATATAATGCAGCTGAATGAAGAACACAAAGGAAGGAGAACCGCTGTGCCAGGTGAAATCTATTCGGTTCTGTCCACGGGGATGCGCTACTGGTTCGCCTTGCTGGGTGTTCTGATTGTGTGGCGGTCCTTTCACTGGCTGCGCCGCGACCGCAAGGAGACGCACAGGCGGCTCAAACGCCTTCCTGATGCGGGCAACATTGGCGTGTTCCGCGTGCTGGCGGGAGGCCCACAGTTGGCAGAAGGTGAGGAACTGCCTGTGCCGCGCGAGGGCGTGCTGGGAAGTGTGCGCACCTGTGATATCGCGCTGCCCGTCAGCGAAGTCAGGAAGCGTCACCTGGATTTCTTCTATGTGGATGGTCAGGGCCTTCACGTGCAGCCGAGACGAGGCTGCGCCTGCTCGGTGGACGGAGTGGAGCTCACACATCGGAGCGGGCGGCAGTCGCCGCTGCTAACGCACGGCTCCATTCTGCAGGCGGGAGATGCACTGCTGAGACTCTACCTCTTTGAGGGTCTGGAGGTCCCACGGTCCGCCCGGCTGATGAGCGTTGAGCTGCCGGATCCTCCATCGGCCGGGGAACTGGCCGCGCCGCAGAACGGGAATGTACAGACGCCAAACGGAAATGCTGCACCGGGCAGCCTGCCTTACTGGGCGTATCCTGTGCCGCCGCAGGGAGGTGAGCAGCGTTGAAAGCCTCTACCGCTGACCAGACCCGGCGCGCAGGCCGCGCACTGTGCAGCGCAGTGATGCTATTCTTCTCCACGGCGTTTCTGCTCCTGGCGCTGAAGGACTATGCGTGGCAGGGATTTGCGCTGGCCGTGGCTGTGCCGGCCATGATCTGGCTGGGGGTGAGCCTTCTTCCGCATCTTTTCCCGGCGGACCGGCTGCTGCTGTCGCTGGCGAATTTCCTCTGCGCGCTCGGCATACTGCTGCTGTACGACACCAATCCGGATCTTGCCTATCATCAGGCAATGTACTACGGAGTGGGTCTGGTTGCCATGCTGGCGTGCATTTATGCAGTGCGCCTCCTTCGACAGTGGCGGATGGCTGCGGCACTGCTGATTCCGTTTTCACTGGCGCTGCTGGCGCTGCCGCTTCTTTTCGGATCGGAAATCAATGGCGCAAAGAACTGGATCTATATCGGATCAGTCTCTTTCCAGCCCAGCGAATTTGTCAAGCTGAGCCTGATTGTGATTGTCAGCCGGTATATGAGCCGGCGGCGCTTCTTTCCATGGTTTATCTTTGCTGTCGGCTGCCTGGGGCTTCTGATGCTACAGAAGGACCTCGGAACAGCGCTTCTGTACTATGCCGTGACGCTGCTGCTCTACTTTGCCTCGTCCGGCAACTGGCTGCTGACGCTGCTTGGCCTGAGCGGAGGCGCGGGTGCGGCGGTACTGGGCTACCGGATGTTTGCGCATGTCAAAAAGCGCGTGGCCATCTGGCTGAATCCCTGGGCAGATTATGACCGCGCAGGCTATCAGATTGTACAGGGACTGATGGCGATTGCAAGCGGCGGCCTGTTCGGCGTGGGGCTGGGGCTTGGTTCGCCGACGACCATCCCCATTTATCATACAGACTTTATTTTCGCGGTGATCTGCGAGCAATTCGGCTGGATCTTCGGCCTGTGCGTGCTGGCCATGTATGTGGCAATCGTTTGGCGCGGAGCAACCACAGCGATGGCTGCGCGCACCGGCTTCCACGGGCTCATGTGCATGGGCGCCACGCTGATGCTGGGCCTGCAGACCTTTGTCATCATTGGCGGAGTGCTGAAGCTGATTCCGCTGACAGGGGTGACGATGCCCTTCGTGAGCTACGGCGGTTCGTCGCTGGTCAGCTCTATGTGCCTGATTGGACTGATACAGGGCGTGGCAAGCCTGAACGAGGAGCATCTGCAGGAGGACGCACGGCTGGCCGAATACGGCGGGGAAATCGGATGAGGAGGACAGGCGAATGAAACGGCAGCGTATGAAATTCAAACTGCTGGCGCTGCTTATATTTTCGTTGTTTCTGCTGCTGGCGCTGTATGGCGGCTACAGTGTGATTACCTATGGCAACCGATGGTTTTCCTCCAGCCGGAATCCGAGAGTCCGCGCTCAGAAGGAGAATGTGACTGCCGGAAATATACTGGACAGGAACGGTGTCCTGCTCGCCACCACAAACGAAGAAGGCGAACGAATCTACCCCGCGGACGAGACAACCCGGAAGGCCATGGTGCACCTGATCGGGGACAGCCAGGGGCAAGTCAGCAACAGTGTCGAGTCTTTCCAGACAAGCTATCTGTACGGCTTTCAGACATCCTTCCCGGAGCAGCTGGCGGCGCTGATACGCGGGGACAGGCGGCGGGGAGATGATCTGACGCTCACAGTCTGCGCACCGCTGTGCGTGGAGGCACAGCAGGCCTTTGACCGCTATGAGCATACCATGGGCAAACGGGGCGCCTGCGTGGTGATGAACTGGAAAACGGGGGAACTGCTGGCCGAGATTTCCCTGCCGGAGTTTGATCCGATGGCCATTACCGGCGCTGTAAAGCAGGACGAAGGGCAGCCCTTCTGGAACCGCGCCACCCAGTCGGTTTATCCGCCGGGCTCCACCTTCAAGGTGGTTACGGCACTGGCTGCGCTCTCATCCATTGAGGACGCGGAGGAACAGTGGATCGACTGTACGGAGGCGGTGCTGGATTTCGGCGGGGGACAGCTGATCAGTGATTATGGCGGAGAGCATCACGGCGTGGTTCATCTCAGGGAGGCGTTCATCCATTCCTGCAACAAGATGTTCGCGACACTGGCTGTCAATGCGGGGCAGGAAAACATGCTGCGCGCAGCTGCCGCCTTCGGCTTTAATGACAATTTTCTTTTCAGGGACCTGGTGGTGGAGAACTCCTCTTTCCCGGAAAAGGCGGATTCACGGTACACGCTGGCTGCCAGCGGCTTCGGTCAAAGCAGCGTGACTGCCACCCCCATGCACATGTGCATGATCGCCGCGGCTGTAGCCAATAGAGGCGTGATGATGGAGCCGAGACTGCTGCGGTCAGTTGTCAGCCCGGGCGGCACCGGCAGGCTGAGTTATACAGAAAACATCTACCGCACAGTGATGACCGAGACACTGGCCTCCAAGCTGAAGGACTATATGCGGCAGGTTGTGGCAGAGGGAACGGGACGCCGGGCGGATGTGAGCACAATGTACATTTGCGGCAAAACCGGCACAGCGGATTCCACCTCCAAGGGCGAGCCGATTACCTATGGGTGGTTCATCGGCTTCAACGCACAGGAGGATGTGCCGGTGGCCCTGTGCGTTGTGGTGGAGGACCTTGACGAGGGCACAGCCGGCGGAAATACCGCGGCTTTCATTGCAAGGGATGTCTTTGCCTGGTGCGGTAGAAACACAGAGCTGATAATTCCGCAGTGAAGGAAAGGGATTGCAAGACAGCCCGGGAAGCGATATAATAAATTTAATATGACTGAAAACAATGAAAGGGCGGGTGACGGCCTCATGTCCTCACTGCTGAAGGAATACCGCTTTGACGGAGACAGAAAGCTGGTTTTGCCTGATATGCCGACAGACGCGGGCGGACAGAAGAACAGGAAGGCGGAGCTGATTCGCAAAACCGCCGAGAACATAGCCCTGGCCTGCGAACTGCAGGAAAAGCTGTATGCTTCCGGTGAAGAAGGACTTGTGATCGCGATCCAGGCCCGGGATGCGGCCGGGAAGGACAGCCTGATCAAAAAAGTGTTTTCAGGACTGAATCCGGCTGCGCTGGAAGTGCATTCCTTCAAATCGCCCAACGCGACAGAGCTGAGCCACGACTATCTGTGGCGCATCAACGCTGCCCTGCCGCCGAGAGGGAAAATCGGCGTTTTCAACCGTTCTCAGTATGAGGATGTGCTGATTGTGCGCGTGCACCATATGCAGCAGGG
Source organism: uncultured Clostridia bacterium (assembly GCA_946407745.1). Taxonomy (GTDB): domain Bacteria; phylum Bacillota; class Clostridia; order Christensenellales; family Aristaeellaceae; genus RUG11272. The sequence continues at coordinate 10,915 of CAMJPQ010000025.1, read as the reverse complement.
ATACCGGCTGGCCAAACGCTGCCTGACTGACGATTTCTTCGAGCGGCGCTACCAGCAGCTGCGTCATTGGGAGGACTATCTGTACGAGAATGGCCTGAGAATGGTCAAACTGTTTCTCAACGTGAGCAAGGACGAGCAGCGCCAGCGCTTTCTCGAACGCATGGAGCGGGAAGACAAGTACTGGAAGCTTTCCACGTCGGACATGAAGGAGCGCGCGGCCTGGGCAGAGTATGACGCCGCATTCGAGGACGCCATCAACGCCACCGCGACGCCGCGCAGCCCGTGGTATGTTCTGCCGGCGGACACTAAATGGTATACACGTTACCTGACCTCGCAGATCCTGGTGGATACGCTTCAGGAGATGAACCCACAGTACCCGCCGCTCTCTCCGGAAGAGGCGGCAAAGATTCCGGCCTGCCTGGAGCAGTTGGGCGTTTCGGTTTCAAAGCCTGCCGCTCAGCCGGAAGCGTGAGCGCACAAGTCAATCCCCGGTGAAACAGGCCCTTCAGGCAAGGCATAACACAATCCCATCAGAAAGGCGGTGAACGCGTCATGGGCGCTTCAACCTTCAAGTGTCCCTCCTGCGGCGCCTACCTCGAATACCAGCCAGGCGCAAAATCACTGGTTTGCCCGTACTGCGCGACGACTATCGATGAAAAGCAGATGGCGGCGCTTGCAGGGGCAACTGCGCAGGCGCCGCAGCAAACCGTGCAGCACATGCGTGGCTATCACTGCAAGATGTGCGGAGCGGAAATCATCACCGAAGAGACGACAGCAGCCACACATTGCTACTACTGCCATTCGCCGGTCATCCTCTCAGACCGGCTGGACGGAGAGTATGCGCCGGACGGCGTCATCCCCTTTGTCTATGACAGACAGAAGGCAGAGGAAGTCTTCAGCAAGTATCTCAATTCGCATCGTTTTATTGACAAAAAGTTCTTTTCGCAGGCGCAGAGAGAGATGTTCTCCGGCGTTTATTACCCGTACTGGCTTGGTGATATCGGCAGTGAAGCGGTGTTTGACGGAGAGGGTACCAGGGTGTCCTCACACATCAGCGGGCGGGACCAAGTAACTACGACACGGTATTTCAGTGTGCACCGCGAAGCCTCCTTTACCTTCTCAAACCTGGTTCGCAAGGCACTGTCCAAGGCAGACCGATTGCTGACCGACGGCATACACCCCTATCAGCTGGATCAGGTCAAGGACTTTTCTTCCGCTTATCTGAGCGGCTTTCTCGCGGAAAAACGCGACATTGAACAGGACGGCCCTCAGGCGGACATGGAGGCAGAGGCCGAACAGCTGGCGCAGAATATGATACAGCAGCCGGAAGGCTATAACTCACTGCGGGGGAAGATCACATCTTACCGCGTGCGCAGTACCAGAATGCGCTATCTGCTGCTGCCGGCCTGGGTGCTGACCTACCAGGCAAAGGGAAAAGAGAAACCCTTCTATTATATGCTGAACGGACAGACCGGAAAGGTTTGCGGCAAGCTGCCTGTGGATTACGGCAAACTGGCGCTTGCAGCGCTGGCCCTTGGCGGCGCGGTCTGTGCGCTGCTGTGTGCGGGAGGTGCGTGGCTATGGTAAAGCGCATAAGCGCCGTATTGGCTGCAATGCTGCTTCTGCTGGCAGCGCATTGCGCCCTGGCTCTTGACGTCACGGTGGTGGATGAGGCAGGCCTGTATTCGGCAGATGAGATCGCCCAGATGGAAGAGATGATCAGCCGCATCCGCGATACCTATCAGATGGACGTAGTGGTGCTCACAACCAATGCCGTGCCATCCTCCTACGGAGATGACAGTGTTACGGTGCGCTATGCGGACGCATGGTACGAGAACCACGGCTGCGGCCTCGGCGAGGACAGGGCCGGTGTGCTGCTGATTGTCGATATGAACAACAGGTTTAACTATCTTTCCACTGCCGGTGTCATGATCGATTACCTGACGGACCGGCGAATCGACGGAATCCTTACCTCCGCGGATGACGACCTCAGCTATGGCCGCTACGGCAGGGCGATGATCAGTGAACTGGGCGCACTGGAATTCTATCTGAGCCGAGGCATCGAAGAGGGTTCCTTCCGGTACGACGAGGTGACAGGGCAGCGCCTGACAGGCCTGTACAACAAGCTGACGAACGGCGAGCTTGGCTTTGCGCTGCTGGCCGGCGTGGCGGCTGCCGCCATCATGTTCTTCGTGGTCAAGGGGCGGTATCAGCTCAGCGGGGGCACCTATCACTACAATAAATCCACCAACGCGCATATGAACATGCTGATCAATGAAGGAACATTCACGCATCAGAAGGTTTCACGTGTGCGCATCATCGAAAGTGGCGGCGGCGGTGGTGGCGGCCATTCGGGCGGGCATTCCGGCGGCAGCGGCGTGCACATCTCCTCCGGTGGGATGAGCCATGGCGGCGGAGGCCACCACTTCTGATGAAGCCGCTGCTCAAACAGCAATGCCTGCGAACGCTCAGCTCTGTCTTCGGGCTGAGCGATTTTCGGCCCGGGCAAAAGAAAGCAGTCGAGACACTGCTGCAGGGACGCGATCTCTTTTGCCTGTTTCCAACCGGAGCGGGAAAGTCCCTGTGCTATCAGCTGCCGGCGGTTTTGATGGAGCGGATCACACTCGTCGTTTCCCCGCTGATTTCACTGATGCGCGACCAGGCCAGCAGTCTGCAGGCAAAAGGAATACCGGCGCTGTGCCTGGACAGCCTGCAGACCGAGTGGGAACAGACAGAGGCAATGGCAATTCTGCGCAGCGGCACGGCGAAGCTGCTTTACGTTTCACCGGAGCGCCTGCTTTCTCCGGCTTTTGTGCGCATCTGCCAGGAACTGTCACCTTCCATGGTCGTGGTGGATGAGGCGCACTGCGTGCTGCAGTGGGGTGAACACTTCAGGCCGGCGTATAACAGGATCGCGGCGTTTATCTACAGCCTTCCGAACCGACCGGTTCTATGCGCCATGACCGCAACCGCGGACCGAAAAATGCGCAGGGGAATCATACAGAATCTTGGAATGAAGAGGCCTGCGGTGCTCACGCTTCCGCTGCTGCGGGAAAACCTGATCTACCAGGCGGTCCCCGTGTTGGACAGCCGTGGCTGGCTCCTCAGCCAGGCAGAGCAGGGCGGAAAGGGTGTGGTTTTCTGCCGCACCAGGAAAGCCTGCGAGCAGCTGGGAAAATGGCTCATGAAAGCGCTGCCCGCAGAGGCTGTCGGCGTCTACCACGCCGGAATGGAACGCGGGGACAGGCTGCGCATGCAGGAGGATTTCATCAGCGGACGTACGCGAATACTCGTGGCAACATCAGCCTTTGGCATGGGGGTAGATGTCCCGGATATCCGCTGGGTAGTACACGACAGCCTGCCGGATACCATCACAGACTGGGCACAGCAAAGCGGACGGGCGGGAAGAGACGGCCGACCCTCCAAGTGTGTGCTGCTGATCAGTGAGGATGCGCTCAACAGCAGCCGACTGTATTACGCAAGGCACAGGATTCAGCTGAAGGGGAAGCCTCTGCGGCGTCTCTTCCTTTACAGGGACTGGACGGACCAGAAAAAGGTGCTGAAGGCGGCACTTCAGGCAAGGTGCATTCCGCAGGCAATCGGAGCGAGTTTTGGGCAGCGCCTGCCCCGCTGCGGACGCTGCTCCGCCTGCAGGTCTCGCATTCATCTGCCGGGCGGCACTGTGCCGAACCTGTTCACAGGCAGCGAAAGAGAGCTGCATGAGTGGTGGACGGCTTTTGCCGGGAAGAAGCTTTCCGGCAGTCACAAAGGAGTGTAGAGATTGTATCAGATAGTCCCGATGGCGCAAGAGCATGTGGAGAGCGTGCTGAATATGATGCGGCGCTTCTATGATTCGCCTGCGGTGCTGGTCGCCTCCCCGGTGAGCGTTTTTGAAGCCGACCTGAAAGCGGCAGTGTCAGGTAGCCCTTATGTGGAGGGGTATGTATTCATGGAGGACAGCCGGCCGGCAGGATATGCGCTGTGCTCGTTGTCCTGGTCAACCGAGTATGGCGGACTTTGTGTCTGGACAGAGGATCTGTACCTGGAAGAGGCCGCGCGAGGGAAGGGCCTTGGCTCACGCTTTCTGCGCTATATAGAAGAAAGTCATCCCGAGGCAGTGCGCTTCCGCCTGGAAGCGGAAGAAAACAATGATCGCGCTGTGGCGGTATACCGCCATCTGGGCTATCAGCCCTCACCCTACTTGCAGCTGACCAGGGAACGCGTTGCATACCCGGTCAAGCAGATTGATCCGGACAAAGAGATATGAAAACAGCAAAATCAACGATTGAGCGGCGTGTGCGGCAAATCAGATTTGCCGCACAGGAGACAGTTCTTCTGCTGCTGGCAGCGGCAATCGGACTGTATGCCTGGAGATTTGGTGCGCTCAACGCCGGCCCTGTGCGCGCTGCAATGTGCGCTTTGCTCTCCGGCGGCTTCCTGGTACTCAGCCACGTGATTCTCTTTGGCAGCGAGGCGCTGAAGAACACACTCCGGCGAAGGCAATGGCCCGTATGGCTGCTGCTGTGTGCGGTGTGGACCGGGCTGAACCTCAACAACACAAGCATCTCACAGTGGCTGCAATGGCTTCCGGGTGAGAAGAGAGGACTTGTGTGGGGCATGCCGAGGGGCATCCGGAGCGATGAATGGGCGGTATGGACGCCGTTTCTTGTTTCACAGGCGAAGAACGGCTATCCGGCGGTCAGCACATATTTCACGGGCAGGCAGGTTCCCGCTGGATGGATTTCTGTCGGTGGACTGCCGGCGCTGAGCCCTCTGCTGGCCTTCAAGCCATTCTACTGGGGATTTCTGCTGCTTGGCGCAGAGAGGGGCTACAGCCTCCTGTCTTTTCTCCGCTTTTTCTTTCTCCTATGGATATCGTACCGGACAGCACTGAGATATACCCGTGGTAACCACCTCCTGTCAGCCGCTGCTGCAGCTATGCTCACACTTTCCCCTTATGTGCAGTGGTGGTATTCCCAGAGCATCTGTGAGGTGCTGATTTTTTCTCAGGCTGCCGTGCTGCTGACGGACAGATATACGGGGACAAAGAACCGTGGATTGCGCTGGCTGTACGCATCCGCGGGGGCCTGGTGCCTTGGCTGCTATGCCATGATCGCTTATCCGGCGTGGATCATATCTGTTGGCTATCTCCTGGTGGCTGTGCTGGTATGGCAGCTTTGCTCCAGGCGCGAGGCGCTTCAGCTTACCGACCTGTGGCGGCTGCTTCCGCTGATGCTGGTGCTGGCAGTGCTGCTGCTGTGCGCTCGCAGCGACGGGGATACGCTGCGCCGTGTGATGGAGAGCGAGTATCCTGGACAGCGGCTGTATACCGGGGGCGAAGTGCCGCAAAGCCTGTTGACGGGCCTTGCCAGCCTTCTGTTCCCGCTGGATGGAACTGTGTCGAATCCCAGCGAGATGTCGAACATACTGACGTTGGCGCCGGCAGGTCTCGTGCTTGCGATATGGCACCTGGCCAGGAAACGCAGCAGAGACGGACTGGCTGCCGTTCTGGTTCTGCTTGAGGCGGCACTGTGGGCGTTTCAGCTGTTCGGCTGCCCGGCCTGGCTTGCAAGGATCACGCTTTTGGGCCAGTGCACCAGGAACACACTGGTCATCGGTCTGTGCGACCTGCTGCTGCTGTTCAGGAGCCTGTCAGCAAATATTCAGGAATCACCAAAGAGAGCACTGTGCGCAGCCGTGCTCTGCTGCATCCCCTGGGCAGTGCTGCTACTTGCAGGCAACCCGCTGGGATGGAAGACCGTGTTATTGGTGCTTCTGTACCTGCTGCTATATTTGATGGTGTTCTCAGGATGGGCCAGGGAACTGCTCTGCGCGGTGCTGATCGGTCTGTCTGTGCTTGGAGGCGCTTTTGTCAACCCGATCCAGCAAGGGCTGGCACTGACGGAGACGCTGGCGCCGGTCAAGGCCATAGGAGCGGCTGAAGCGGCTGAAGGCACGCTGTTCGCGGTGGAAGGGGACTGGCCGGTGACGAATGCTGCTGCTTTCTCCGGCCGCCCGGTACTCAATACCACCCAGCCGTACCCTGATCCTGAAAGATGGGAAGCCGTTGATCCCACCGGGTCATACAGAAAGGTTTACAACCGGTTCTGCCATATCTCGCTGAGGGTGGCTGATACGACCTCGTTCGAACTGCTGCATGAGGATCATATCAGGGCCTGGCTGACGCTGAAGGATCTGCGCTCACTGGGCGTGACGCATCTTGTTTCGCAGTGGCAGTATCCGCAGTATCAGCTTGTCTCCGCCGCCGGGGACTGGTATGTATGGCTGATTGAGGACTGAGATGCCTCTTTGAGCGGGCAAGGGCTCGCTGACATTCAGGCAGGGCAGAATTGAACAGAATTGCAGCATTTTGCCGGCAAAAATGAAAAATTGTTCTTGCATTTTCATGGGATTATGTGTTATACTGCTCTGCGTGACAACGGGCGGTCCGCTGTCCGGAGATCAGGAAGAGCCGGATATGAACGTCTATGAAGGAAGGAGGATCCGACCATGAATGAAATTATCCGTTCCATCGAAGCAAAGCAGCTGCGCACTGATCGGCCGAAGCTTGAAATTGGCGACACCGTGCGTGTGTGGGTGAAGGTTGTTGAAGGCAGCCGCGAGCGCCTGCAGGCTTTCGAGGGCGTCATCATCGCCATGCGCAATGGCTCTGTGCGCGAAACCTTTACGGTGCGCCGTGTGTCCTATGGCATTGGTGTGGAGCGCACTTTCCCTGTGCATTCCCCCCGTGTGGACCGCATTGAATTGCTGCGCCACGGCAAGGTGCGCCGCGCGAAGCTGTACTACCTGCGTGCTCTGCAGGGCAAGGCAGCCAAGATTGCCGAGGTTCGCCGCGTGTAACAGAAGGATCCGAGAGCGGGCGTTTGAGCCTGCGTCAAAAACTCCGCATTTGCTTTATGCAGGCGGAGTTTTTGATTTCCCGGGCAGGGCAGCGGAAGGGCAGCCGCATGCGGCAAAAACAGGCAATATGTGGAAGAAAAGCCATTCGGTCATTGAAAGACAGGAGGTTTTGTGATAGCATATGCTTCGGTCGACTGATGACGACTTTTGCCGACACTGTGAGGGAAAAGGATGCTACCTCTGCTCACGGTATAAATTGCAGCCCGGCCGCAAACAGACAGAGAAACAGGAGAACGGGAATGAAGATTTTGACTTTGAAAGGGTGGAGGCTCATGCCGTTGCCTGTGGCATGATAAAAAGGGAAGTGATGACAGCATGGATAACTCAATGGAATTTGTGAGAAAAATGCCGCTGCCGCAGGAACTGAAGCAGGCTTACCCTGCGGACGCGCAGATAGCAGAAGCCAAGCGGGAGCGGGACCAGCAGATTGCTGACATTCTCACAGGAAAGGACCAGCGGCTTTTGCTGATCATCGGGCCCTGCTCGGCCGACCGGGAAGACGCGGTGCTGGAATACATGCACCGCCTTGCCAGGGTGAACGAACAGGTGAAGGAAAAGCTGATGATCGTTCCGCGGGTATATACCAACAAGCCCCGCACCAAGGGTGTGGGCTACAAAGGGATGCTGCATCAGCCAGACCCGGAAAAAGGGGAGGACATGGTTGCGGGCATCATTGCCATCCGGCAGATGCACATGCGCGTGATACGTGAAACAGGCTTTACCTGCGCGGAGGAAATGCTCTACCCCTCCAATCACAGCTATCTTTCTGACCTGCTCAGCTATGTGGCGGTGGGTGCGCGCTCTGTGGAGGACCAGGAGCACCGCCTGGTGGCCAGCGGGGTGGGTATTGCTGTGGGAATGAAGAACCCCACCGCCGGTGACGTGACGGTGATGATGAACTCCATCGCGGCGGCACAGAGCAGGCAGGAGTTCATTTACCGCAACTGGGAGGTGCGCACCAGCGGCAATCCCCTGGCGCATGCGATCATGCGCGGCTTTGTGGACAGCTTTGGCCGCTCTCATCCCAATTATCATTATGAGAATTTAAGGCAGCTGTTGGAGCTGTATCAGCAAAGCGGACTGAAGAACCCGGCTGTAGTGGTGGATACCAACCACAACAATTCGGGCAAGCAGTATATGGAACAGATCAGAATCTGCAAGGATGTAATGCACAGCCGCAGTCTGTCCTCCGATATTCATGGCCTGGTCAAGGGTCTGATGGTGGAGAGCTATCTGGAGGACGGCTGTCAGAAAATTGGCGAGGGCGTTTTTGGCAAATCCATCACCGATCCATGCCTGGGCTGGGAAAAGACAGAACCGCTCATTTACCACCTGGCAGAAATGGCGTGAGCAGCAGAAGGCTGCTGTTTCCCAACATCTTCATAACCGTGATAACAGAGGGGCTGCTGCAGTTTGGATGCTACTGCAGCAGTCCCGTTTGCTGGATAGAACTGCGAATCCTGATACGCTGTGGCCAAGTGTTGCAGCTTGGTATATGGTCGTGGCCATCACCAGCTATACCCTGAGCCCTACCAACAAGCTCCTGTTGCTGTACAGCTATGACTGAAGGTGCGGCTGGCTGCTGAAGCTAAGCTCCGCACTGGCGGTTGCCTATGGGGCATGGGTGCCACATCGGCAGCGAGCGCCATTGCCAACCTGGGCGGTGTGAAGAAGACCGGGGACACGATGACGGGCAACCTAAACATTTCCGGTTACCTGTACCCTTCGTTGCTTCTGCTTCCGACCTACAATGATACCACCAACGGACGATGTTGCAGCGCTGACGGTGTCCATGAAAGCGACTGACAAGAGGCAAAAGCGACTGGAAGAAGAACCGGAAGACGCAAATAAAATGTAAGGACAAAACCATCATAAAAGAGAGAAAGAAACCATGAAACAGTTCATTCAGGCTATCAGTGGAAAGAAAGCGCTTTATGTGGTCATCTACTTGCGGTGATTGCTACCGTTCTCGAGATCGTGACATCCATCAGAAACGGAACAAATACTGACTGGCGGGGCATGGCAATTTACTGGGTTGCGATCGCCGGCTGGGCAGCATGCCTTGCAGGGAAGAAAAAAAGCTGATCCTATCAAATGCAGAGTTTCACTGAAGGAGATCGTCGGTCAGGAGTCATCCTGATCGGGGATCTTTTTGCAGGTTTATCAGGATATGTAACGAATAACCACTTTCAGAAGACCATGTTTTGCGGTACATTGATTATACCATGAACACGGTCGTTCGGAATTTGACAGAAGCGACTATGCTTTTGTTTTTTTGTTCCACTGGGGAAAAAGAAGACGGGAATGTCTCGTGGAACTATGAGAAGTGACTATATCGCATTAGAGAATGGCAGCAGACAGGTATCACAGTTTTCTGCCCGCTGAGGCAACACCGCGCAATTCGGCGGTGCCCTTTGTGCCATCCACTTCCTGCAGTTTTTTTCGACTGCCTTGAGCAAAGCCTCCAAAATCTATAATCGTGTCTGACACAACATTTACTCGCCATCTGATCACCTCATCTGCAGCGATGTTACCTGAAAGAACGCAGACACGAATCATACCGAAAAGATGGCCGCCCCCAAACGCTGAGGACGGCCTGAAGTCATTTGTTGTTTCTGATCAGTTTCTGACAGGAACGAAGATATACCCGTTTGCTTCGGCAAAGCTCCTGGCCAGTTCCGTCGTGCCGTAGATGTACCGGACACTGCTGCCGGTGAAGGGGTCACCTTCAATGGCAGTGACGGAAGCAGGAATGAGAACAGCCTCGGCAGCGATGCCGGAGAAGGCACCCGCCTCAATGGCGGTCAGAGCAGCGGGCAGAGTAAAGGTTGGGGCGGGGATGCCGGAGACAATGCTGAGCCCCTTATCCACATCCAGGATATATCCGTCTGCCGTGTACCTGTCGTATTCCGCGTGGCTGCTGTCCTTGGTGCCCAGCCAGGCGCCGAGCAGGTGCGGAGCGCCGGAGATGTCCAGAGACGTCAGGTTTGTGCCGTAGCAGCACAGGAACTTCAGATTGGACGATTCGCCCAGAGCCAGGCCGGTCAGCGGATTGCTCTCACAGTCCAGATACTCCAGGGCCGGAAGGGCGCTCACATCCAGCGCCTCCAGCCTGTTGCCGCAGAGATAGAGTTCCCGCAGCGAAGTCAGTCCGTCCAGCCGAATCACTGTCAGATCATTGTACTCCAGCACCACATACGTCAGCTTTGTATTGTGTGACAGATCAATGCTGATAAGATGAGGGTTGTTGGTCAGAATCAGTTCATTCAGCTCCGTGAAGCATTCGATTCCGGCCACGCCTTCCAGATCGTCATAGCTGTCCATGCTGAGGGACGTGACCGCCATGATTTCTTCCCTGCTCAGCCAGCCGCTGAAGTTGGTATCAAAGTAGTTCGCGACCAAATCACGGAAGGCGGGATCCGGGAAGTGCGCCATGTCGACGGGGATCATGCCTGGGATGATGAGCTCGGTCGTCGCGTCCATACGCAGCTTGCCGCCCAGCGGACCTTCATACAGGTCCCCGCTGTCTGAGACGGATTTGGTGCCGTTCAGCACCGCGTCCAGCAGGATCGGAGCGCTGCGCAGGTCCAGAGTCCTGAGTTCGGGATTGCCGCAGCAATCCATCTCTGTCAGACCGGGCTGGCTGCCCAGGGTCAGGCTGGTCAGGGAATTGTCCATACAGTAGAGGTATTCCAGCGGTAGCCCATCCACATACAGCGACGTCAGCCCTGTCTCCGTGATTTCGAGGCTTTCGAGCTTCGTGTTCTCCGAAAGGTCGATGGCGGTCAGGTTTGGCGCGCCTTCAATGATCAGTTCCGTGATCCCTGTGAAATACTCAATTCCCTGCACACTGGCGAGACCGGCAAAGGTCTGCATGTTCAGATAGACCGTGTCAACCGCGTCCATTTCCTCCGCAGACAGCCATCCGCTGCCGTCCCTGTCCGCGTTGTCGGACACCCACAGCCGGAAGGATGCATCCGGGAAGTTCGCCGCG
>CAMJPQ010000024.1 GCA_946407745.1 uncultured Clostridia bacterium | reverse complement strand
TATTCAAAGGACGATGACTGCAATATTACCCTGATGAATGACGCCCTGGAAGAACTGGAAAACCTCTCTGCCGCTGCGGCGGCATCTCCCCAAACTAATTGCAATGGCTCCGCCATTGCAAACCTCTCTGCCGCTGCGGCGGCATCTTATTCAAAGGACGATGACTGCAATATTACCCTGATGAATGACGCCCTGGAAGAACTGGAAAACCTCTCTGCCGCTGCGGCGGCATCTCCCCAAACTAATTGCAATGGCTCCGCCATTGCAAACCTCTCTGCCGCTGCGGCGGCATCTCCCCTTTCAGGGGAGACCGGGATGGAAACGGAGGCGAGCGGAACATGATGGTCCACAAAATCATCGCGGGCAGCATTGAGGAGGCGCAGGCCCAGACGCGGGATGAGGTTATCAACTTCCTCATGAGCGGCAACAGCCTGGACGAGGACGAGCAGCGCGTGCTGATCGAAGGCTTCCTGGAGGCGGTGGAGGGCAAGGCGAAGCGCACGAAGAAGGGCGACGCGGAAGTAACCATGCTGGCCGCGGTGATCGGCTTCCACCTGAAGGCCCACAAGCTGGAGGAGCAGACGGCGATGAACCTGATGCGGCTGCTGATCGGCATCGACGAGATGCAGAGCTCGGAAGACAAGACCGGCAAGAAGAAGAAAAAGAAATGAGGCGTGGACATGGCAGCGACGACGATGGAGGAAGCCTGCGAGCGCGGGATGACCATGAGCGAGCGCCTGACACGGCTGGTCCCAACTGAAATTGAATTCCCGGAAAAGCCCGGCGAGGGCTACAAGAAGTACTTCCAATGGCAGGGCTGGGTCTTCACCTGCGCCCAGTGCGGGAAGAAGGTGGAGGCCCCGTTTGGCGCCAGCAGCGCCGACTGGATGTGGCAGCGGAGCCACCACGGCCATAACAACTACTTCTGCGGCTGGAACTGCATGCGCGCCTTGGAGAAGGCCCACCCCCGCGGGAGGGAGCCGGCGACGGAAGCGAAGCCGAAGCGAAAGACGCCAGCCAGCTTCCGCCCCTACACGGCGGAGGATGACTGGCTGATCTGGCATCTCTACTACGAGCAGGGCATGACCCATGAGCAGATCGCGCAGCGCCTGACCCCAAAGCGGAGCGCCAAGTCCGTGCAGAAGCGCATGGAATACCTGCGCACCAGGAAGAACGCCACCCCGGAGTGGCTGAGGAAGAGGTCAAAGGGGGCGGGAGCGTGACGGACAAGGAGATGGCCAAGGCGCTGTACAACATGGGCCGCAACGGCGTGAGCGTCAACTGGCGGGACAACGCCTTCATCAAAACGGCGGGCCGGAGGATGATGGACATGGCCGCAGAGCTGGAGACGCTGCTGGAGCGCCTGGCGAGGAGGCAAAATGAGAACCAGGAACAAAAACAGCCGGCGGCGGACCACGCTGCACTTCCGCCTCGGGATGCAGAGCTTCGCGACGGTGCAGGGCATGCGCAACTGCCAGCCCGCAGCCCGGAGCGAGGAGAACCACGGCGGCGTGTCGCACCCCCAGGCAACCGTGAGCATGCCGCAGATCACCACGGAGCGGGTCCAGATCAACGGCGAGAAGGTCCTGCGGCTGTATGTGCGCAGCGGGACCATCAGCCCGGGCAAGGTGATCCAGGGCTATGACGCGATCTGCGCCCACAGCCGGAGATGGCTGGCAGGCTATCTGAAAACCAAAAGGCGCGAGGGTTACCGGCGGCTTGACATGATCATCAACTGCACCGGCGGCGCGACGGCCTTTGCGGACGGCTACAGCCGGGCGCTGAAGCACTGCGGGATGCGGGGCAGGATCCTGATCGACGGGGCCTGCTGCTCGGCGGCGACAATCATTGCCTACACACCCGGCTGGCCGGTGGCCATCACGGCGGGGAGCCACATGCTGATCCACTACGCCAGCCGGACGAAGTTCCGCAAGAGGAAGGGCGTATGGGAAAAGGTCTCGACGCTCACCGGCGACATCGGCCTGAGCACGACGGACGACGTGATGCTCGCCCTCTACCGGCGGCGGACAGGCCGGAGCGAGGAGCAGATCCGGGAGTGGATGGCGAGCCAGAAGCAGTTCCGGGCCGCGGAGGCCGTCGCCTTCGGCCTGGCGGACGAGATGGTGATCCGCAGCGAGTGGGAGAAAGGAGACCCGACATGAGGACGAACCAGGAGCTGAGCACAGCAGAGCGGAGATACCGCGCGCTGGAATACTGCCTGAACTTCCTGGAGATGGAGGCCCGCGCCCACGGCAACAACTACACCACCGTGGGCGGCCCGCGGGAGGGCTACGAACGCTTGTTCGCGGAGGACCAGGAGCGCCTGGAAACCATCCGCGCAATGATGCGGGAGTATCGCTACGGAACGAAAGTGTGATAAACCAGACAACGGCTTTACCGTTGTTTACCCCTCTGCCGCTGCGGCGGCAGACCTCATCCGCCCTTCGGGCACCTTCCCCTAAAGGGGAAGGCGAAAAGCGGCAGAAAGGACACCGGGATGGACTGGATCAAGAACATCAAGATGATCGAATACCTGGGCATCCGGAGGATCGAGATCTTGAAAGAGCCAGAGAAGCGGGTGACCGCAAAATTCGAGTGCGCGGAGTGCGGCTGCGTCTTCACGGTGACGCCGGCGAGAAAATACCGCTTCTGCGGCCGGGCGGTGTACACCACCGAGTGTCCGGCCTGCGGCGCGCCCTGCGAGGGCGAGAAATACGACGAAGGAGAACAGAGAGATGGATGAGATCAAGATGCTGTTCGCGGACCTGTACATGGGTCTGGACGCGATCGGCGACAGCATGAAGAAAATCAAGAAGACCAACGGCCTGCTCCCGTACTATGCCAACGGCAATGTGGACAGCTTCCAGAAGGTAGACCTCGCGCTGAACGGGATCCTGAGCGAGCTGGTGCTGGTGGACGCGACGCTGGACAACATGCGCCGGGCCATCGCGATCTACCAGCGGAACACGCCCTACGGCGACGTCGAGGGCGGCACGCCGCTGGAAAAGCTGGCGAAAGAGCAGGCCTGAAAACCCCACAGAAAAACAAGCGGCCATGCGCCGCTTGCGGGGCTCGTATGGAGCATTAATATATCGACCGCACCTTGAAAAAGAAGAGCCTCCCGAAAGGGGTGCAGGGGGAACGCCTTCCCCCTGCCCCCGCGGAGCGCTTCACCGGCAGGGGAGCGGGAGCGCAGGGAGGAGGAGACGGGCATGGACAGCAGGGCGCTGATCGGAACAGACTGGGAGCTGATGCTGGACATGCGCGTCCCGGGTCCCGGGGATCCGGAGGCGGACGACCTCTACTGGCGGATCTATCCCCCTGCGCTGCAGGTAGGCCGCATGGGCTATCGGGTGATGACGGTCGAAGCCGGGCCCATCAAGGAGGTCATGGTCTACCCGATCTGGGGCCGGAGCTGGGCGAACACGGCGCGGGCCTCTCGGAAGAACGTGACCCCGGAGCGGATGGCGCGGGCCAACGCGGCAGCGGCGGTGAAGAAGTTCACGCGGCTGATCAATGCGAACTTCGGCCCTCGGGATCAGCACGTAACCCTGACCTACGCGGGGGAGGCGCCGGACTGGCAGACGGCCCACCGGGACATGCAGAACTTCATCCGGCGGATGCAGCGGCAGCGGCGGCGCAAGGGCCTGCCGGATGCGGGCTACGTCTACGTGCTGGAGGACAGCGACGGCTACACCCAGAAGCGGATCCACATCCACCTGGTCACGCATGGCGGCCTGAGCCGGGAGGAGATCGAGGCCTGCTGGAAGAAGGGGAGGACCAACGCGGACCGCCTGCAGCCGGACGGTGAGTGGCTGACGGGCCTGGCCAAGTACATGCTGAAGACCAACCGCGCCGACCGCCTGGACAGCGAGGAGAACGGCCGGCGGCGCTGGTATGCCTCGAAGGGCTTGAAAAAGCCGAAGACGCGGGTCAACGACTCCAAGCTGAGCCGCCGCAGGGTCGTGGATCTGGCGGAGCAGCTGCCGGCGGTCTGGCCGGAGCTGACGCAGAAGGCCTACCCGGGATATCAGACAATCGAAGAGCCGGAGGTCTGGCGGTCGGAGCGCGTGCCGGGCGTTTTTGTGCGCTGGGTGATGCGCCGGACAGATGGGAGGGCGGAACCATGAGCAGGCGCAAACCGATCCGATACAGCGGGGCGGGGATGAAGTGCCCGTATTTTTCGCGCGAGGAAAAGCTGGCCGTGAGCTGCCGCTGCACCGGCGGCATGACGCCGAAGCTGTATTTCCAGACGCCGGAGGCAAAGGCAGCTTGGTGCGGGAAATACTGCGCGAACCACGCCTACTACCTGTGCCCGATGTGCGAGATGCTGGACGACGAGCTTCTGACGTCCTGAGCCGCTACGCGCACCGGCGCAGGCGCGCACGCCCGCCCGCGCGCGGTTCAATGAAGCGGGCCTGCCGGGCCCGGATCACAGAGTTGGGTCAAAGTTGAGTCAGAATGATACACGCCCTACGCGCGCGCGAGGCTGTTTCCAAAACGGAAACACCCACGGACAAGCTCCCGAGCCGGAGCTTTTTTTCGTGCCCGGGGCGAAGGCCAAGGGGGGTAGTTTACAAAAAGCGAAGCAGGCAAAAGAATAGAGACAGAAAGCAGCGGGGAGGTGAGCGCGTGCGGCAGGACTGGGAGACGATCAAGGCGGCCTATGTGCAGGGCGACAAGACGCTGCGCGAGCTCGCGGAGGAGCGGGGGATCCCCTACTCAACGCTGTCTCGCCAGGCGGCGAAGGGCGGCTGGCTGGAGGAGAAGGAGGCCGAGCGCCGCAAGCTCGCGGAGGCGCTGAAAGCCAGGGCGACGTCCAAGCGCGCCAAGCGGGAGGCCCTGGCGCTGGAGCGCGTGGAGACGCAGATGGAGAAGCTGCTGGCTGAGGTGGAGAAGGCCCTCGCGGACCCGCGGCAGCTCTACCGGCATATCCTGTACGTCGGCAAGGGCAAGCAGGACGAGCTGGAGCTTGGGAAAATGGACACCAGGGCGGCGAAGGATTTCACGGACATTCTGGCGCAGCTGCGGGAGACGCTGGCCGGAATGGGCGGCGTGCTGGACAAGCGGACGGCGGAGGAGCTGCGGCTGAAGAAGGCCAGGCTGAAGCTGGACCGCGAGAAGGCCGGCCTGAACGGCACCGGCATGGAGGACGAGACGGGCGTGCTGGTCGTCCCCGCGCTGGACGAGGGCCCGACGCCGGAGGTCGAAATCGGAGGCGAGGAGGCTTGACGCGGAGGGGGAAACGGACAGCCGGCGCGCAGCGGGTAGTCTGGTCGCCTCAGCCGCGGCAGCGGGTCTTCCTCTCGCGGACGGAGGACGAGGCGCTCTATGGCGGCGCGGCCGGCGGCGGGAAGAGCGACACGCTGCTGATCGACGCGGCGCGGCAGGTGAACATCCCGAACTACAAGGGCATCCTGATGCGCAAGACCTACCCGCAGCTGTCGGAGCTGATCGACCGGAGCCGGTTCCTGTACAAGCGCGCGTTCCCCGGGGCGAAATACAACGGCACGGAGCACGTCTGGCGCTTCCCCAGCGGGGCGCAGGTCCGCTTCGGGTCCATCAACCATCCGCAGGACCGGATCAACTACCAGGGCCACCAGTACGACTTCCTGGGCATGGACGAGGCCACCCACTTCACCCAGGACGAGATCGAGTTCATGCTGAGTCGGAACCGCCCCAGCGGCCCCGGCACCCGCGTTTATGCCCGATACGCCACCAACCCGGGCGGGATCGGCCATGTGTACTTCCGGCGAAAATTCATTGACCCCGCGCCGCCGGGCACGCGGATCATCCGCCGGATTCGCATCCAGATCCCCCACGGCGAGATGATCGAGATGCCCAGGACAAGGATCTTCATCCCATCCACGGTCTTCGACAACGCGGCGCTGCTGAAAAACGACCCGGGCTATCTGGCACGCCTGGCCGCGCTGCCAGAGGCGCAACGGCGGCAGCTGATGGACGGGAGCTGGGACTACTACACGGGGCAGGTCTTCCAGGAGTGGCGCAACGACCCGGGACACTATGACGACCAGAAGTGGACGCACGTGATCAAGCCGTTCCCGATCCCCGGCTGGTGGAGGATCTACCGCGGGCTGGACTGGGGCTACGAGCGGCCCTTCTCGGTGGGCTGGTATGCGGTGGACGGCGACGGGCGGATCTATCGGATCCGCGAATACTACGGCACCAACGGCGAGAGCAACCAGGGCCTGCGGCTGACACCGAACACCGTGGCGCGGAAGATCCGGCAGATCGAGGCGACGGACCCCAACCTGAAGGACCGCAAGATCATCGGGATAGCGGACCCGGCCATCATGCACGGCCAGACCGGGCCGGACACGACGGTCGAGGCCATGATGAAGCGGGAGGGCGTCTACTGGCTGCCGGGAAACCACGACCGGCACCAGGGCCTGGTGCAGTGCCACTACCGCCTGGCCTTCGGAGACGACGGCCGCCCGATGTTCCAGGTGTTCACCACCTGCCGGCACTTTATCGAACTGGTGCCCGCCCTGGTGCTGGACGAGGCGGACGTGGAAGATGTGAACACGAAAATGGAGGATCACATCTACGACGAGTGGCGCTACGTGATGATGGCCAACCCCTGCGCGGCGCGGGAGAGCGTGGAGCCGCCGGCATACAGCCTGGACGACCCGCTGGATCTGAACCCGGAGAAGCAAAAGAAACCGCTGTTCTACCGGATCTGAAGGAGGAATCAAGATGCCAAGAGCGAGAAAACAGCCGGCGCAGCTGCCTGAAGAGCATCTGCCGCTGCCCGGCGCGCCGGAGGGCGCGATGCCCGCGGGTCAGATGGCCGTGCCGGTGGCCGAGGTCACGCCGAAGAGCTGGGACACGCCCAGGAATGATCCGCCGTGGAACACGCAGCGCGCGGCCCCTGGGAGCGAGGCGAAGGCGCCGGAGGCAGCGCGGCAGCCCATCGGGCCGGAGGAGCTGAGCAAAGCGCGGGAGAAGCTGCACCGGTATATGGCCGCCAAGGCGACCACGGACGCGCGGATCGCGGACGATGAGGACTGGTGGCGGCTGCGGCACTGGGGCCAGATCCGGGAGAAGTTCGGAGACAAGCAGGAGGAGCTGCTGACACCCAAATCCGCCTGGATGCTGAACAGCATCATGAACAAGCACGCGGACGCTATGGACAACTTTCCAACCGTCAGTGTGCTGCCGCGGGCGGAGGATGACGTGGAGGACGCGCGGACCCTGAGCCAGGTGCTGCCGGTGATCCTGGAGGAAAACCGCTTCGAGGACGTCTACGACAAGAGCTGGTGGACCAAATTGAAGACCGGCACGCGGGTGCTGGGTGTGTTTTGGGACGCGAAGAAGGAGAACGGCGTGGGAGATGTGTCCATCGCGGAGGTGGACGTGCTGAACCTGTTCTGGGAGCCTGGGATCCGGAACATCCAAAACAGCGACGCGGTCTTCTGCCTGCAGCGCATGACAAAGGAGCGGCTGGAGGAGGAGTGGGGCGACCTGGTGCAGGGCTACTCGGGCGGCGAGGACATCAAGCCTGTGGAGTACCGCCGGGACGATCCGCAGGAGAAGGGCGACGAGGTCACGGTCGTGGACTGGTACTACAAGAAGCGCACGCCCAGCGGGAAACTTGTGTTGCACCTGGTGAAATGGGTCGGGGACAAGATCCTGTTCGCGTCGGAGAACACGAACAGCACGGGCGCGGGGGCGAAGGCCGCGGCCAATGGCTGGTATGAGGACGGGAACTATCCCTTCGTGGTGGACGCGCTCTACCCGATCGCGGACAGCATCTGCGGCTTCGGTGAGATTGACATCATGCGGGACCCGCAGATGTACATCGACCGCATGGACGCCATCATTCTGCGCAATGCGCACATGGCAGGATCCAAGCGCTGGTTCTCTCAGGTGGGCGCGGGGATCAACGAGAAGGAGTATCTGGACTGGGAGAAACCCATCGTGCATGTGCAGGGCAGCCTGGACGAATCGCAGCTGCGGGAGATCACGGTCAGCGGCCTGGACGCCAGCGTGTACACGGTCCGCCAGAACAAGATCGACGAGCTGAAGGAGACCAGCGGCAACCGTGACTTCTCCCAGGGCTCCACGTCCAGCGGCATCACCGCGGCCAGCGCCATCGCGGCGCTCCAGGAGGCCGGGAGCAAGCTGAGCCGGGACATGATCAAGGCCAGCTATCGCTCCTATGTGGAGATGTGCAACCTGGTGATCGAGCGGATCCGGCAGTTTTACGACACGCCGCGCACCTTCCGCATCACAGGCGAGACCGGACAGGAAGAGTTTATCGACTATTCCAACGCGCGGATCGCGCCGCAGGAGACGGACATCGGCTTCGGCATGACGGCAGCGCGGCGGCCGATCTTCGACATGAAGGTCAAGAGCGAGAAGGCCAGCCCCTTCTCCAGGATCAGCCAGAACGAGCTGGCCAAGGAGCTCTTCTCCGGCGGCGTGTTCAATCCGGAGATGGCGGACCAAAGCCTGATGCTCCTGGACATGATGGACTTCGAGGGCATCGACCAGCTGAAAAAGAAGATCGCGGAGCGCGGCACGATCTTCGGCCAGATGCAGCAGATGATCATGGCCCTGCAGCAGCAGGTGTTGGCCCTCTCCGGCGGCATGGTCACGCCGGCGGGCGCGGGGCCGGTGCCGGAGGCGCAGCAGGCCGGCCAGGCGCAGATCCCCGACATCGCCGGGAAGCGCGGCACGGACCCGACGCGGGACGCCTTCCAGGGCTACGCCACCACGGGGGCCAACACGGCGGCGGAGCGGGCCAGGAACACCACGGGCGTAAGGTGACAAAGGAGGTGGCAGCGGAATGGCAACTTTCAGCGCCGAGATGCCGCCGCAGCTGACCGGGAACGACCGGCAGGACGTGGCGCAGCTGCGGCAATACCTGGCGCGGCTGGTGGACCGACTGCTATACACGCTGAACCACCTGGACAGCGAGAACCTGGTGGAGAACGGAATCGGCGTCAGATACATCCAGGGCGGGGGCGCGGGCATCCTGGAGGCGGCGGTCGCTGAGCTCGGGGAGGCGAAGATCGGGAAGGCCACCGTGCAGCACCTGAACGCGCAGGTGGCGGAGATCGTGACAGCGGTGATCCAGACGGCGGTGATCGACTGGGCGAGCATCGCGCGGCTGGAGGCAGCCTATGCGAAGGTGGGCGACCTGGAGGCCGAGAAGGCACGGATCAACGACCTGCAGGCCACAAAGGCCTATGTGTCCAGCCTGACCGCAAAATACGCCAATGTGCAGGCGCTGGAGGCGGAGATCGCGAGGATCGCGGACGCACAGATCGCACAGGCTGAGATCGGGACCGCGAACATCCAGAACCTGCAGGCCTACTGCGCCAACATCGTGAACGCCGAGATCCAGACGGCGACCATCGACTGGGCGCAGATCTCCCACATCGAGGGCGACACCGCGATTGTGGCGCGCTTCCTGGGCGACAGAATGTATATCGACCGCCTGGCCGTCAACAGCGCGCAGATGATGGAGATGACGGTCGCGCACCTGGTCCTGAAGGCCAGCGACGGGAAATACTATCAGCTGGACATCGATCCGGAGAGCGGAGAGATCACGCACCACGAGGTGACCGTGACCGAGGGCGAGATCACGGCCGGACTGACCAGCAGCGGGCGCACGATCCTGGAGACCGACCTGCTGGTGACGGAGCTGAACGCGCAGAACGCCACAGCCATGGAGGCGCTGATCCAGAAGCTGACCGCCAGCCGGATCGACGTGGACAAGCTCTTCGCCCGGGAGGCAGTGCTGCCATACATCCAGGGCGCGGTGATCGAGGGACAGTTCCTGCAGCTGAAGGTCAACGAGTACACGAACGGACTGCGGACGGACGTGAACGGCCTGAAGGAGTTCAAGCAGAGCACGGAGCTGGCCCTGCAGCCGGGACAGATCATGGCCAAGGTCAAACAGACGGAGGACTGGACCGACACGCAGAAGGCGCTGGAGGATCTGGAGGGCGTGGCCAGCGGGAACGCCGGGGACATCAGCAGCCTGCAGAGCCGGATGCAGTCCGCGGAGCAGAAGATCACGCCGGCAGCCATCGTCAGCACCGTGACCCAGAGCGAGGAATGGAACGCCAGCGTGGGCGACCTGCAGACCAGGATGCAGGAGGCGGAGCAGAAGATCACGCCGGAGAGCATCGTCAGCCGGGTGCAGAGCACGCAGGTCTTCAAAACAGCGGTGGAGGACGCGGTGAGCGACCTGGTGGGCTTCCGGGTGGAAATCACATCGACCAGCGACGTGCTCAGCGACACGATCCGGAGCACAACGCTGACGGCGCGGGTCTGGCACGGGAGCCAGAACGTGACCGACGGCTTCCCGGCCAGCCGGTTCCAGTGGCGGCGGCGGAGCGCGGACAGCACGGCGGACGAGCTGTGGGCCAATCAGCACAAAGGGATCAAGAGCATCACCCTGACGCCGGCGGACGTGACCTACTCCGCCACATACGAATGCGAGCTGCTGAAAGCAGAGGAGGGATAAGAGCATGTCTGGAATCATCGCAATGGGGAGCAAGACCATCGTTGACCTCTCGGACGGTCAAAGCCTGAGCGCCCACGTCGGATCCAACCAGCCAAGGATCCAGGCGCAGGACCAGGACACAGGGACGATCAACCCGGACTGGACGGCGAGCCCCTATCTGGTGCTGACGCCGGTGATCTACGCCAACAGCCGGGAGGTCCCGCTGAGCGCCAGCGGCCTGACCGTGACCTGGAAGCGCAAGCTGGTGGGCGCGAACGAGTCCAGCCTGGTGAGCGGCGAGACGGTGAGCGGGAACGTCCTGACCGTGAAGAAAAACGTTCTGACGCTGGCCGGGACGACGGGCGGGATGATCAGCTATGTGGCCAACGTGAGCTATGCGGATCCGGAGCTGGGCGTGACGGTGAGCGCGAAGGCGGAGATCTCCTTCGCCCTGGTCAAGAACGGCACCGGCGCCAAGACGTGCTGGATCAGCGGCGACCAGGTTTTCAAGGTGGCGTCCGACGGCGCGACCGTAACCCCTTCGACGGGGATTGAGCTGACGGCCAACTGCCAGGGCTGCGCGTTTGAAAAATGGCAGTACAAGACCAGCGGGGGCACCTGGGCGGACTATCCGGTGGCCTCCAAGCTGAACAGCAACCCGATCACCGTTGCGTATGCGGACAGCATCTGGAACGGCACGACGGCCAGCCTGCGGGCGGTCACGAGCCTGACAGAGAGCGACGGCGTGGAGGACATCACCAGCCTGTACAAGGTGTACGACGGCGGGAAGGGCGACGACGCGAGCGTGGTCTTCCTGACCAACGAAGCCTTCGTGATCCCGGTCAGCAAGGACGGCGCTGTGGGCACCACGCTCACGTTCACCTCGTCCATCGCAGCCTACACCGGCACGGAAAAGGTGAATCCGGCTGTCCAATTCATGGGGATCGCGTTCCAACAGGCGGTGGCGGTCGCGGGCAATCCGGCCACAGGAATCCGCGTCGATGCCGGGGCGGCGAACAGCAACCATGAGATCCCGCTGACCATCACCGTCTATGCCAACTACAAGCCGGCAGAGAAGGGGCAGCTGAACATCCCCATCACGTCGCCGGTGCAGACAACCCTGCGCCTGTGCTGGGGCACAGCCAAGACGGGCGCGGATGGCACGCCCTCGGTGGTGATGAGCCTGTACGGGCCGGACGGCCTTGTGTTCACCAACCACAACGCGCCGACGCAGGACAGCAAATTGACGATTGCGGCCGCGGCCTACCAGGGATCCACCGCGATCTCCAGCGGGGCGACCTACGTCTGGTACAAGTTCATCAACGGCAGCTGGACCGTCATCAGCGGGGAGACCGGCAGCAGCCTCAAAATCGCGGGGACCGATGTGGCGGCGACGCTGGACATCAAATGCGAGATGAGCTACGGCGGCGCGGTCTACACGGACGTGATCACCCTGCAGGACAAGACCGACAACTACCAGGCAGAGATCGAATCCACGGGCGGGGACATCTTCAAGAACGGCAAGGGCGACACGGTGCTGATCTGCCGCCTGTGGCAGAGCGGCGCGGAGGTGGACGCGCAGAAGAGCACAAGCTACGTCCTGGCCGCGAACGCCCCGAGCAGCCCGGCGGCCGGCGATTACTACTACCAGCTGCAGGCCAGCGGCGCAGAGACAAAGCTGATGCGCTATTCCGGCAGCAAATGGGAGGACGTGACCAGCAGCGCGAACTACCGGCACGAGAAGACCTACACCTGGTACAAGCGGGACCGGGACGGAAACAGCGACGGCACCGTGTTCGCGACCGGGAAGGTGATCCACGTCACGGACACGGATGTGGAGACCAAGGCGGTGTTTGTCTGCGAGGTGAGCTGATATGTCGATCATCGCAGTCGGGCAGTTCACGATCCGGGATGCGTCGGACATCACGGTGGGCATCGTCCCGCCGGACAGCCCGACATACAACGAGCTCTGGCTGGACACCAGCGAGACCCCGAACGTGCTGAAGCGCTGGGGCGGGTATGACTGGACGATCGTCAACGACCAGGCCGACCTGATCGAGGCTGTGCAGGAGAGCATGAACAGGGACGGACGAAACCTGCTGCTGGAGAGCTGGCGCCAGCAGGAGGAGGAGATCTCCATGATGGGCACGCCGCTGGAGATCGTCAAGCGCTACACAGACTATGGCATGGAGACGGCCAACGGGGACACGACCAGCACCTTCTGCGTCTCCTTCAACTGGAAATTCGAGTGGGCCGGAGAGGGCGACGCGCCAACGGTGAACCGCGGCGTCGGCAAGGGCCCGGGCTACTGTTACCTGCTACCATACCTGCAATTCGGCAGCGGGAACAACACGGCCATCAACGGCGAGGATCTGCCCATCGTGACCGGCGGCTGCAGCGGATATTACGAGGGGACCTTCGTGCAGACCGAGGCCCAGGCGGCCATCTCCACCAACCGGGCCATCAAGATCATGGGCGCCTATGTGCCGGCGGGATATACGATCAGCTGGTGGAACGTCAAGCTGGAGAAAGGCGTCCGCGCCACCGGCTGGACGCCGGCGCCGGAGGATCAGGACATCTGGGTGAACGAAAACCGGGCCGCCGCGGAGGACGCAAAGGAGCAAGTCATCCTGCTGGAGGAGACACTGAAGGCCGAGGTGGAGATGCTGGACAAGTCCATCCGGCAGACGGTGGAAAACACCAGGACGGTACTCCAGAATGGGATCACCAAAGTGGAGAACCGCGCGACCAAGCTGGAGCAGGAGGTGACCGGCTTCCGCGCCGACGTGGACAGCTTCAGCCGGAAGTACGGCACCCATATCCTGATCGACGAAGACGCCATGACGCTGACGCAGAACCAGGCGGCCGGCACGGGCGCCGTGCTGACGGCGGACGCGCTGCGCTTCCAGCGGGTGCAGACGGACGGCGAGGGGCACGTGACCGAGTACGGCGAAGTGATGGCCGAGTTCGGCGCGGCCGGCGCCTATGCGGACCGGCTGCGCAGCAATGAGACGCTGAGCGTCGGCACGGAGGCCAAGGGCTGGTATGAGTTCACGTCGATGCCGACCGGCGTCTCAGAGAAATGGCGGCAGGGCACAAGCAACGTGGTGCCGCTGGTCATCACGCAGCAGCCGCAGGATCAGCGCGTGACGCTCAGCGGCGCGGCGGGAGACAGCAATCACCCGCTGGACGGGAGCTCCAGCTGGCCGGAGAGCGGCAGCGCATCGCTGACCGTGGAGGCCGAGGGCGTGGCGAAATACCAGTGGCAGATGCAGTACCCGAACAGCACGGTCTGGACTGACATCACCATGACGGGGTACAACACGAAAACCCTGGCAATCCCGATTGGGCCCTACTACATGGAGATGCTATGGCGCTGCAAGCTGACCGGGTCCGACGGATCCGTGCAGTACACCAACCCGGCCGCCGTGCGGACCGAGACAGATACCGGGCCGGTGATCGTATGCCAGCCGAAAGAAACCATCCACGCGGTCAGCGGCGCGACGGTGACCATCCGTTTCCTGGCGGCGGGGAATATCGCGAGCTATCACTGGCAGTACCGCAGCAATCAAAGCGCGCTCGGCGGCTGGGCCAGCTTCGGCAGCGGCGAGAACCCGCAGGAGAGCGAGAAGGCCTTCGTGGTCAGCCATAACCGCGAGTACATCCGCTGCGTCGTGGTCGGGACCGACGGCAGCTGTGCGGTGACCAGGGATTGCCTGATCGTCATGGACAGCTGAGCGAGGAGAGAGAGGGGACAGCATGGAGCTGATCTATAAAACCGCAAAGACGGGGAAAACCATTTCCATCCCCTACACCCAGGAAGGCGCAAACATGCAGGTGGACGTGTCCTGCTCGCTCACGCTGAACACCCGGCGATACACGCTGAACGGTCTGTATCTGACCTGGACGGTCAGCAAAGGGCCATACTACAAGGTGCATGTCGGCGGGAGCACCTATTCCAGCACCGGCAACGTCGGCAGCCAGGCCCGCGTGCAGGTGAACCGGTACACCGAGAGCGCGGACGGCGATGAGACGACCATCCGCTTCACGGCCAGCTTTATGCGGCAGCAATGGGCGCAGGCGAGCTACTACGACGTGAACGTGGTGGCGGACGTGACAGAAAACGTGATCGCGACCGCCTCCACGGTGACGGTGGAGGCCGCGGAGGTCGGCAGCCCCCAGGCGGTCAAGCTGACCAACGAGGCCGAAGAGGTCACCCACCGCGTCACATGGAACTATCCGGGAAACGTGAGTCACACGGAGGAGCTGGCGGCAGGCGTCCGGGAGACGGCCTGGGCAATCCCGCGGGACAGCGAGAACTACGCCACCTTCCAGGCCGTGATGCAGGCCACCCCGAACAGCGACACCATCGTGGGCACGGTGAAGGTGGAGACCTACGACCGGGACGGCACCCTGATCGGCAGCGCGGCGACGGAGCAGGCGCTGCTGACCATCCCAAATAACTGGTGGTATCGGCCGGAGGTCATCATCACGCCGACGTCCAACGAGGTCAGCGCGGGAGGGGAGACCCTGACCTACACCCAAAATCTGAATCAGGTGACGGTCTCCTTCTACGTCGCCCTGGCCGTCGGCGCAACGGCAGTGCGGATGACACTGAGCAGCCCGGAATGGAAGCGGGAGATCTCCAGTGCACAGGACACCGTGACCTTTACCCCGCACATTGCCGGGAACTACGAGCTGACCTTCACGGTGGAGGACAGCCGCGGCTTTATCGGCAGTACGAGCCAGATCTTGTCGATCACCGCCAATGCGCCGCCGGTCTTCCGGGCACTGAGCGCCGAGCGGTGCAACGCGCAGAAGGCAGCCGACGACGAGGGCGTCTACGCCCTGGTCCGGGCCAGCGTGGCGACCTCGCTGGCAGGCGGCACAGCGACCGTGCGGGCGCAGATGAAAACCGCGGCGGGGGCCAACATAGGCAGCGCGGTCACCCTCAGCGGCGGAGAGGCCAGGCTGGGCGGCAGCCTGGACGCGGAGACGAGCTATCAGATCCAGGTGACGGCGACGGACCAGGCCGGACAGATAGCCAGCGCCACCCTGTACATCGGGACCGCGATCCATACGATCTACCGCATGGCAGGCGGCAAGGGGCTTGCCTTCGGCCAGAAAGCCAACAAGCTGGGCGTAGAGGTACGGAAGGACTGGCCGTTCTATGTCCATGGACAGGAGATCCTGCGGCTCCTGGTGGACGTGGCCCACCCGGTGGGCAGCCAGTTCAACAGCCGCAGCCAGAACTTCGACCCGAACGAGGCATGGCCATGGACACTGTGGCGTCAGCTGAGCAGCACAGAGACCGGGACAACCTGGATCCGCGTGGAGCGCGGCGCCGGCGAGGCCTACACCGGGAGCGTGGCACAGTCCGCACTTGCATCCGGCGGCAGCGGCGGAGAGATCAGCGGCCTGGCCATGGAGCTGGAGGATCTGATCGAGGACGCCCAGGAGATCAAGGCGCTGCTCCCCACAGCCAACCAGATGGCCGTCTTCGCGCGGAACGTGGGCGAGATCGAGGGCCAGCTGGAGACCGTCCAGACCACCTACAACGGCATCGACGAGGCACTGGCGAACGCGGGCGTCTGGGCGATGCGGAAGAATCTCCTCAACAAAGACGCCTGGTGGGTCAACAACGGTTCGACGAACCTGGTGTGCGGCAACGCCGCCCGCTACAGCAAGAGCGGCGGCGCGTACATGAAAAGCATCAAAAGCTATGACTACTACACCACCGAGCCGACCGCAGAGCAGACCGCAGGTTCGACCTATGTCTATCACAGAACAGCCTACACCGACTCGACAACGGGAACAGCTTACCCGGAAGCCTGGTTTGTGTATCGGGACGCGGACGACGGCATCACCACCAGCTGCGTGAGCCTGACGGGCGACGCCATCATTACAGACCAGGACGGCGAAGTGTACAACAAAGCCCTCCAATACAACATCACCGAGAACTCAGCCTGGGGCAACGTGGAAACGCTCTACTATCCGCAGGGACGACACACCGCCTACTACAAGCAGGGTGAGGAATGCAAGTCCTACGGCTACATCGTGGATGAGATGGAAGTCGGCGAGGTCTACACGCTTTCCTGCTGGGCGCGGCTGACAAGCGGAAGCGAAGCATGGCTTAAGTTTGGCTGGGGCGGCATTGGCACTAACCCCATGGAATACCCGACTGGCAAGGCTGGCGTCTCGGACACGATCAAGGTCAGCGGTACGGAATGGCACCGCATCGGCTGGACGTTCACGTTTAATCCGAGCGGCGCAGAGTACAGCGAAACGACCGAGACGGCAACAGATACCAGCGGCAACGAGTACACCCGGGTTGTCAGGACGTACAAATGGAACAAGCGTGTGACCATCGGCGTGCATCGGAAATATACAGCCGTCCTGCAGCTGTGCGGATTCAGATTGTCCAAAGGCGGGCTCTACGGTTCAGACACCGTGGACACGCTCAAAGAAGAGATCAAAGCCCTGACCGCAAGGGTGGCAGCGCTGGAGAGCGGAGCCTGAGCGACAGAACAGCAGAAAGGAGCTGGTTGACATGCGGGACAATATCAACGAGGTGTACTTCCGCGGCGGGAGCAAGGCCAGGGCGCCGGCGGTATATCAGTATGACTATGGTCAGTGGCTGACCTTCCCGGATCTGGAGCTGCCGACGGCATATGAGGTGCACTTTTCCGCCTCTATCACGGAAGCCAGTGTCACGGTCATAGGCGGAGAGGACGGCGTGGAGATTCCGGACGGCTGTCTCCAGCGGGCCGGAACGCTGAATGCGTATATCTACCTGCATACGGGTGACAGCGACGGCGAAACCGTGTACATCGTGAAGATCCCGGTCAAGGAGAGACCGCCCATCGGAGAGGAGGAACCGGAGAGCGTGCAGCAGGGAGTCATTACCCAGGCCATCGCCGCGCTGAACGCAGGCGCAGCAAGAGCGGCCGCCGCCGCCAACAGCGCAGAGCAGAGCGAGCAAAACAGCGCCCAGGCCGCGCTGGAGGCTCAGAGCGCAGCTGACAGCCTGCTGAACCTGAGTCTGAACATGGTGGACGGTTCAATCACGCCCTTGAACGCGACAGAGATGGCCGGCCTGAGCGTGGTGGAGATCGTCGGGATCCCGCCCTTCATCGAGGACGTCACCCCCTACGCGGCCTACGGTCTGACGCGCTCCGGATGGTATGCCTTTGTCCGAATCGCCGCCAGGAACGGCGCGCAGGTGACCGCCGCCACCACCGTGCAAGGCGCAGCCGGTTCCATCCTGACCCTGGGAGCGGATCATGTGGATGTGGCCATCCGCTTCGAGGTCGCCGCTGTCAGCCAGAAGGTCACCGTGAACTGGGGGACCACCCAGGACACGATCGTCTTCAAGGCGACGGATCTGGCGGTGCAAAACCTGGACTACCGGACCACGTTCTATATCTACGACATCGCGCAATTTGCGCGGTGGGAGTGGAAACTGACCGAGGACGCGAATTTCAAGGCCGATCAGAATTACTACACGAAAAACGGCGATGTTTACACCCTCGCCGAAGTGCAGACCGTGCAGTACAACCTGACCGCCGACGCGACGTTCCAGACGGACAAGAAATACTACACCAAAAACGGCGATGTTTACACCGAGGCCACCGTGACCGCTGGCGAAGCCGTGACCGAGAACACCTATTACGATGCGTCTGACGTGCCTGTGCCCGCCGATACGTATTATGTCCATGCCAAGCTGATTTTCGAGGGCATGGCGCGGAATGTGACCTATCAGTTCAACGAGGTCGTGGATGCCCCCCAGGAGTACATCCTGCCGGAGATCGAGGACGACGGTCACGGCGCCTGGTTCGAGATCCGGCTGCGGCACGCGGGCAGCTACTCCTCCACGCTGCACGTCCCCGAGGGCGTCAAGGTGGCCACCGAGCACACCCAGGCCGAGACCAAGGGATTCAACATGGTCGATTTGCACTATCAGTCTGTGGCCGGCGATAAAATCTGGCGGTTCATGAATACTCATTCGAGCATCCCGGCCGCATAAGGAGGTGAGCGGAACCATGGCGGACCTGAAATGGCACTACGAGAAGCTGGACGAGGACGGCAAAATCCAGACCGTCGGCAGCTATACCAACGACGCCGATGCAAAGATCACGGGGAAGCACGTGATCAACGTCAAAGCCTATTTCGACGAGAATCCGGCAGAGAGGATCCGG
Source organism: uncultured Clostridia bacterium (assembly GCA_946407745.1). GTDB lineage: Bacteria > Bacillota > Clostridia > Christensenellales > Aristaeellaceae > RUG11272. The sequence goes on along the minus strand of CAMJPQ010000024.1, from coordinate 24,391 downwards.
CTCGGCTGGACAAAGCACATCGAGCACAACCCGAGCGAGGTTGAGTATAACAAGCAGACCCAATTCGTGATCACGTCCACGCGGCAGGTCGACCCCTACACCGTCGAGGACGAGCTGCACGTGCTGGACAAGAGCGAGGACCAGCTCGCCTTCGAGGAGATGCTGGCGGTCGCCCAGGACGGCGGCGGCATCATTTTCACCGGCGGATGGTAATGGATGATTGGAGGGCATGAAAATGAGCAATCTTGAAATCATGAGCCAGATCATGAGCCAGAAGGACAAGGACATCGCCGCGAACGGCCAGCCGGAGCTCGACGCGGAGACCAAAGTGCTGGCTGAAAACAAACGTTTCACATTCGATGTGATAGCCATTCCGAGCGATCCGCTGCGCTGAGGAGGGGAGAATCATGGTTTTTAATATCGCCCCCGTCACCTCGGAGCGGGAGACCGACTGCGGCGCGACCTGCCTGAAAATGCTGCTGTCCTACTACGGGCAGGACGTCCCGCAGGAGCAGCTGATCGAGGAGTGCGGCACACGCCTGATCGGCTGCACCGCCGCCGACGTGCTGCGCGTGGGCCGCGCCCACGAGCTGGACATGCGCAGCTACAAAGAGGACGCGGAGGACGTCATCAAACAGGACCGCCCCGCGATCGTCTGGTGGATGTACTGCCATTTCTGCGTGTACTGCGGCGTGGATGAGGACGGCCGCGTCGTGATCTGCAACCCAGACCGCGGCCGCTACCGCGTCAGCAAAGGGACCTTCCGAAGCTTTTACACCGGCATCGCCCTCTGCAACGGCGAGCCCCAGGATCTAATGATTTAATTAGGAGGATGAAATCATGGATGAGAAAGCCATTCAGCTTGTGCGCAACTACGTGACGGAACACCTGGACAAATCAGACCCGGAACCGGAATTCGATGTTTTCATCGTCTGGAAGTGCAAAACCTTGCAGAACTGGAAGTACCTGATCAGCACAACCCTATATGATGGGATGTATTATGAATTGACCTACGACGGCGACAGGAAGGCGTGGTATCTGGACGCCTACAAAAAGTTTGAAAACAGAAGAATCCAAGACTGAATGGAGGCTGAAACATGGAACTGAAAGACACGGTCGAACTTATGACCAGCGCGGACTGGAAGGATCGTTTTCTTGCCGAATATCTTCAGACGAAAATCCGCTATGAGAAACTGCATAAGCTGATTGTCAAGCGGGAAGTTGGCAAGCACGGCTTTGATACGCCGATCCCGTTTGAAAGCTGGAAAGAACAGGCGTATCACATGGGGCTGTATCTGTATGAACTTGAAAAGCAGGCTGTTCTGCACGGAATCGAACTGCCGAAGGTGTGACTTGAATACAAAAATCAGGCGTTTGATAACAGAATTCGTACTCCTGATAACGATTTGAAAGGGAGGGGATCATCATGTGGGTGACTCTGGGTGTGATCTGTGCAGCGCTGATCCTGATCGTCCTGGCGGCATGCAAGTGCGCGATTGAGGAGGAGGATCAGCTGATGAGAATGCACCCGCCTGATGATGACGACGGGATTACGCTGAGGGAGGATGATCCGGATGGCGAAAATCAGCGCTGAGCAGGTCTCCCTCCAGGGGGACAAGTACCTCGGCACCAGCTACAAGACGATGGACTGCCAGGCTTTCGTGGAGCGGTGCCTGGCGGACGCGGGTCTGAAAATCAACCTGGCGGGGTCCAACACCTGGTACAGGGAATGCCGACAAAACGGCTGGGTCGGCTCGCCGGAGCAGTGCCGGCGCGAGTTCGGGAAGATCCCGCGCGGCGCGTTTCTCTTCATCCTGGAGCAGGACGGCGGCGAGGTAAAGCGGGGCTATCGTGACGGCCTCGGCAACGCCTCCCATATCGGCCTGTACACCGGGCGGGGCAAGGGCGCGATTCATTCCAGTTCCACCCGCAAATGTGTGGCGGAAAGCGCTTTCTCCGGGCGCACGATCCCCAACGGCGGATGGAATACCGTCGGGCTCTGGAAGCGCCTCTCCTACGGGGCGGACATTGACAACAAACTGCATGGAGGTGGCGATATGGGCATTCTGGAAGATCTCACGAAACTGTTCGGCGGGCAGACACCGCAGCCGGCGACAACGCAGACGGATCTGCAACCGACGACCATGACGGATCTGGGGACCGGCCCCTCTGTCCCTGCGGGGACATCTCCCCAGCAAGCCGGGGAGATTGGGGCTGAGATCGGGGCGACCCGGATCGTGACCGCGGCCAGCGGCAACACCGTCCGCGTCCGGGAGGCCCCGGGCGGGGCGAAGATCGCGGAGCTCCCCCTGGGCACGCGGGTCACGGCCCTGGGCGGCAAGACGGACCGCCACGGCGTCGAGTGGACGAAGATCCGCTACGAGGCCGAGGGGTGGATGATGAGCAAGTTTTTGCGGGGTGATGTGTGATGAGTGAGGCTATAGTTGTTGCACTGATCACGGGCGGCGTGTCGCTGATCGGCACCATCATCACCGTGCTGGCCGTCAACCGGCAGACCATCGCCGCCCTGGACAAACAGAGTGCCATCTCAGACGAGAAAATCCAGGGCGAGATCAACGTGATCAAAGAGCAGATCACGACCCTGAGCACGCGGGTGGAGAAACACAACTCCATCATCGAGCGGACCTACGCCCTGGAGAAGAGAATGGACGTCGCCGAGGAGCGGCAGAAGGTGGCGAACAATCGAATCAAAGACCTGGAGGATGACCGAAAATGAAAATTAACTGGAAGCTGCGTCTGAAAAACAAGGCGACCCTCTGGAGCATCGTCTGCCTGCTCCTGTCCATCTTGTACCGCGTGTTGGACGTGCTGGACGTCACACCGCTGATCGGGCAGAATATGATGCTGGAGATCGCAGCCAACATCCTGAACGCGCTGGCGCTGCTGGGAATCATCGTGGATCCGACCACGGCGGGGCTCAGCGATTCCAGGCGGGCCATGGGGTATGTGGAGCCGTGGAACGATATGTATCAGACCGGAACAGCCGACAACGGCTGAGCAGAAGCGGAGGCGAAGGCCTCCGTTTTTTGGTACACAGGGGGTAGTTTACAAAATCCTAAATCTACTTTAGGGTAGTTGCAGAGCACAGGCTCGAACCCGCTGAAAGAGCGGAGAAAGGAGCAGACGATATGCTGCAAATTCACAAAGTCTTCTTTGCCCCGGACGGTGGCGCAGGCGCGGGCGCCGGCGGCGAAGGCGGAGAGGGCGCGGGCGTAAACGGGCAGGCCGCCGCTGTCCAGACGGGCGAGGCTGCGCAGGCAGCCGAACAGGTGGAGCAGGCCGCCGCTGATCCGAAGGCGCGCGCAAAGAGCTACCGGGAGATGATCCGAGGCGAGTACAAGGATCTCTACGACGCGGACGTGCAGCGGATCGTCCAGTCGAGGCTGAAAAGCGCCAAGGGTGCGGAGGAGAATCTGGGAAAGATTGAGGCCGCCCTGAATGTGCTGAAGCAGGCCTACGGCACGGATGACCTGGACGCGCTGAACGCGGCCATCACGGGTGACAACCGCTTCTACGAGGAAGAGGCGATGAAGCGCGGGATGGACGTGGACACCTACCGCGAGATCCGCCAGAAGGACGAGGCGCTGGCGAGATATCGGGCGGAGCAGGAGGCAGCGCGCGAGCGCGAGGAGCAAGCCCGTCAGGTGATGGGCTGGCGGCAGGAGGAAGCCGAGCTGAAGAAGACGTTCCCGGACTTCGATCTGGAGACCGAGATCGACGCTTCAAACGGCGAGCTTTTCCAAATGCTGAAGCGCGGGATCCCGCTGGAGCACGCCTACATGGCGCTGCACATGGACGAGATCGTAGGAAACAGTCTCCAGGGAGCAATGCAGCGCGGGGCCCAGAGAGCCCTTGAAACCGTCCGCGCAAACGGCATGAGGCCGGGAGAGAACGGGAACGGTGACGGCAAAGGCGGCCGCCAGCAGCCGGTAGACGTCTCTAAGCTGAGCAAGGAGAAGCTGCGGGAGCTGGAGCGCCGGGCGATGCACGGCGAGACCGTCACGCCGGACATGTACTATTGACCGGAAACTCTCCCGGCATAGAGGAGAGGAGAAAAAAGAATGGCTGATACGCAGAGCAACACCAACATCGCCGGCACCACGACGATGACAACGAGCTATCGTCAGAATCAGACCGCGCCCTATGGCGGCCTGGATCCGACGATCAAAATGCACTATGTCCGGACACTGCTGGAGAACGCGGAGCCCAAGCTGGTGCATCTGAAGTACGCCGACGAGTACCCGCTGCCCCAGGGCACCGGCAAGCGCATGGAGTGGCGCAAGTTTGCGAAGCTCCCGAAGGCGCTCACGCCCCTGGTGGAAGGCGTCACGCCGGTGGGCAACAGCCTGAACATGAGCACGGTGGAGGGCGAGATCTACCAGTACGGTGACTGGATCCGCCTGAGCGATATCGTGAAGCTGACCGCGCTGGACAACCTGATCGTACAGGCGACCAAGCAACTGGGCAGCCAGGCGGGCCGGACGCTCGACACCGTGGCTCGCGAAACCCTGCACGGCGGCACGAGCGTGCGCTACGCGCCCAAGAGCAGCGGCGCGGCGGTGAGCGTGCGCAGCGGCCTGGACGGCACCTGCCTGCTGACGCCGGATCTGCTGTTGATGGCCGCGACGGACCTGGACGCGATGGACAACGAGGGCATCGACGGGACCGAGGACTACATCGCGATTGTCCACCCCTACGCCGCGTATGACCTGATGCGCAACGAGGAGTGGAAGGACTGGCAGCGCCGCCAGAACAGCGGCCGCCTGTACGACCGCGAGGTTGGCAGCGTGGGCCGGGTGCACGTGATCACCACGAGCGAGGCCAAGATCTGGAAGGATGACACCTGCCCGTCCGGTCTGGCCGTGTTCGGCACCATCGTGCTGGCCGCGCATGCGTATGGCAAGACCGAGCTGCAGGGCGCTGGCCTGGAGCACATCGTCAAGCCCCTGGGCGCCGGCGAAGATCCGCTGAACCAGCGCGCGAGCGTCGGCTGGAAGTCCACCCTGGGCGTCACCCGCCTGAACGAGGACGCGATGGTCCGTCTGGAGCACTGCAGCAAGTATTCGCCCACGGCGAATGCCAACTGATCAAAGGTCCCGGGCGGAGGGCAGCCGCCCTCCGTCCGGGGCTGGTGAATGAGAGGAGACAGAAGATGGCCACGAAGAAGACCACGGCCCCCGCCGAGGCGGAGACCAATGCGGAGACCAATGTGGAGACCAATGTGAACACCGAGGCGACGGTGGACAACGAGGCAGTGCAGGCGCAGGTGATCACCGATCCGGGGGAGGAGCTGGTGACGATCCAGCTTTTCCGGGACAACGGGCGCTATAAGGATGACCTCTACGTCTGCGTCAACGGCGAGCGATTGCTGATCCAGCGCGGCAAGCCGGTGCAGGTCAAGCGCAAGTTCGCGGAGGTGATCGAATCCTCGATGCGCCAGGATCAGCTCGCAGGCGCGATGATGCAGCGGCTGGAGGATGAATACATCCGGGCGACGGATGAGAAGACCCGGCCGGCCTGATCAAGGCTGCACACATACGGCATAGGCCGCTGCTTGAAAAGGCGGCGGCCTTGTTTGATGGAGGGAGACACGGAGATGATCATAGACGATGCGCTGGAGAGGGTGAAGCGGGACCGCCCGGGCGAGAGCACGGAGGAGGAGCAGCTGACCTGGCTTGGGCAGCTGGACGCGGCCTGGCTGGACGAGGTGGTTTCCACCCATGAGCTGAACGAGGGCGAGACGATACCGGAGAGCTTCGCGGGCTATGCGGACGCGAGCGGCAGCGAGGAGCTGCTGATCCCGCTGCCGGACGATGAGATCTACATCTACTGGCTGTATGCAAAGATCGACTATCGTCTGGGCGAGATGGAGCGGTACAACAACGACATGGCAATGTTTAACACGATGTGGGACCAGGCGGCGAAGCGCTGGCACCGCGCGCACATGCCGCTGAGCAGCGTGCTGAGGCATGTGGTGTACGGCCACAGGACAAGCGCGGGCGCAGCGGATGACCCGCTGAACCAGCGGGGAGACTGGACAAGGAGCTGATCATCAGATGAGACTGCCGATGCTGAACGGCGTCCAGCGGAACCAGCAGAGCGTGGTGGCCCTGGGCGGCCTGAACCTGACCGGCACCGTGGGCGACGGCGAGTGGAGCTGGACGCAGAACGTGGACGCGGCACAATACCCCATCGCACGGCGGCGGGAGACGCGCCTGCTGGTGGGCAAACTGACCAAGCCGAACGGGCTGTTCGCCCTGGATGCCCTGGCCTTTGTGGACGGGACCCGATTCTATTACAACGGGTACTACTACGGCGACGTGGCGGACAGCTTCAAGCAAATGGTGGGCATGGGCAGCGATATCTGCATCTTCCCGGACAAGGTGATCTTCTCCACAAAGACACTGCAGTTCCGGCCAATGGAGCAGCGCAACGCGCCCAGCGGCCAGGTCCGCGTGACGCTGGCGCAGGCGGACGGCTCACCCTTCCCGGCCTACACGGCCAGCGCAGCTGCGCCGGAGGAGCCGGCCAACGGCGACTGGTGGCTGGACACGTCCGGAACGCCGCCGGTGATGAAGAGCTGGAGCGAATCCAGCGGGATGTGGGTGGACGAGTATACCACCTGCGTGGCGGTGGAGGCCGAAGGGATCGGCACCGGTCTGAAGGTGGACGACGCGGTGAAAATCGCGGGCCTGACGGATGCGAACCTGAACGGCACATGGGCGCTGCTGCAGGCAGACACGGACCGGATCGTGTTCACGGGGATCATCCAGGAGACGCTGCAGCAGAACGGCGGCGTGGCCGTCAGCCGGGAGACGCCGGAGATGGACTTCATCGTGGAGCACAACAACCGGCTATGGGGGTGCAACTCCGAAAAGCATGAGATCTACGCCTGCGCGCTGGGCGACGCGACCAACTGGTACAAATACCAGGGGATCTCCACCGACAGCTACGCGGTGACGGTGGGCAGCCCCGGCCCCTTCACAGGCGCGGCGGTGGTCAATTCCAGCGTGTGCTTTTTCAAAGAGAATTGCATCCATAAGATCTACGGCACGATGCCGGCCAACTTCCAGATGGCGGTGGACCATTACCGCGGCGCGGAGAAGGGCAGCGGCGGGAGCATCGTCAAGGTCAACGAGCTGGTGTACTACAAGAGCGTCTTCGACGTCTGCGCCTACGACGGGACGGAGGTGGCCGGGAGAAGCGCGGCGCTGGGCGTGGTGCCCTGGCGCAACGCGGTGGCCGGCCGCAATGGGAAGCGGCTGTACATCAGCATGCAGGACAGCGCCGGCACCTGGAGCCTGTTCACCCTGGACACGGAGACCGGCATCTGGCTGCGGGAGGACGGGACGCAGGCCCTGGCCTTCACCAGCCTGCTGACCGAGACCTTCATGCTGGACGCGGAGGGCAACGTCTGGGCGCTGCGCAGCGGCGAGTACGCCGAGGGCGCCTACATGGTCGGGCCGGACTTCGTGATCCATTCGCGGGAGGAGACGGACGCGGAGGTGCCGTGGATCCTGCGCAGCGGGGAGATCCTGACGCGGATGGCCAACAACAAGCGGATCGGGAAGATCCAGCTGCTGCTGGAGCTGGGCGCGGGCGCGGAGTGCACTGTCCGGATCCGGAAGGACAACGAGGACTGGGAGACGGCGCTGGTCGTGTCAACGGCGGCAGGCCAGAAGCGGCGCTACACACTGCCGATCTATCCGCGCCGGTGCGACCGGCTGATCATCGAGCTCTCCGGCACAGGCGAGATGATGCTCTACAACATGAGCTGGCTGGTGGAGGCCGGCAGCGAGTACGGGCGATAAGCCATCACCAAGGAGGGAAAACAAATGGCAACGAAGCCGATTATCAGGAATACGACAACAATCAAAACGCCCGCAGTGCCGACGGTGCAGGCCCCGACCGTCCGGACGACGACGGGCCTTTCCGCCCCGACCACCACGCTGACACCATCGCAGAACGGCGCGACGAAGGCCGCAGGGAAGACGACCTACGGCGAGCTGAGCGGCGGCAAGAACGCCGCGACCGGCGGCAACGTGGCGCTGGGCGCGCCGGCATCCACAGGTCTGAACAGCGCTGCGCTGGGCGCGCTGGCCTTCGCGACCCCACAGGGCAAGGGCACGGGGAAGGCGTCCGCGGCGAGCAGCGGAGCGCTCAGGCCAAACATTTCCATCAACATCCCGAACATCCCCTTCACGGCCAACGCCACCAAGACGCAGCTCCAGGATAACATCCAGGGCGCATATGACCGGATGATGGCGGCGGGGCAGGCGAGCTATGACGATCCCTATCAGAGCCGGATCGACGGCCTGGCCGGCCAGCGCTACCGCGAGTATGACAGCCGGTATCAGCCGCAGGTGGACGGCCTGATGGACCGCCTGCTGAACCGGGAGGCGTTCAGCTACAACTGGAGCGACGATCCGCTCTATCGGCAGTACGCGGCGCGCTACCAGCAGCAGGCCCGGCAGGGCATGCAGGACGCGATGGGCCAGGCGGCCGCGCTGACCGGCGGCTATGGCTCCAGCTACGCGCAGGCGGCAGGCCAGCAGGCCTACGCCAACCAGATGCAGGGCCTGAACGATCAGGCGATGCAGCTGTATGCCGCGGCGAAGGACCGCTACGACACGGAGGGCAGCGAGCTGCGGCAGAACCTGTCCGCCCTGCAGGCCCAGGAGGACCGCAGCCGCAGGAACTACGAGGCCGACCGCTCGGACTTCTACGGCCGGCAGGACGCGGATATCGCGAACCTGCGCAACAACCAGGCCATGAACTACCAGCAGTACCAGGACGCGCTGGACCGGGAGCAGACCGACCGGGAGATGGCCTGGAGGCAGTACCAGTACTGGAATAACCTCTATCGGAACATGCTGGAGGCCGGAACGGTCTACTGATCAGATGGAATAAGGAGGACACAGCACCATGAGCCGCGGAAAATATATCAAAGAGAACAAGAGGGAAGAGGAGAAGAAGAAGGTCTCGCCGTCGCTGCCGACGGTCGGATCCGCAGCGAGCAAATTGGCCGACAGCTGGAACGCGCTGCCCAAGAGCGAGCCGGTCAAGGTCAGCGCGTCGGATTTTGCCAAAGCCAACAGCACAAGCTCTTCTCTCCTCAACGCGCCGCGCCTGGGCAGTTTGCTGCAGCCCTCCTATTTCAAGAACGGCAAACCGACCGCGCAGGATGACCTGGACTATCTGCGCAAGAGCGGGCGTGTGGCGACCTCGGACGCACTGCTGAACCTGTTTAACCAGCCGGACGTATACCAGAATCAATCCGCACTGCAAAGCCTGGCGCAGACGACCCGCACCGAGGCGGCGAACGCGCAGCTGATGGACCGCTGGCAGCCGCAGATGGCCAAGGGCCCGACAGGCCGCCCATTGGATGATGTGCTCCTGGACAGGTTCGCCGCGGACAAGGCGAAGGGCAAGCCCCAGAACGCCGCCGGCGCCGCTCTGAACGACGTTCTGACTACACGCAAATATACTCGTGACTGGACCGGCGACCTGGCGAGCAATCCGAACTATGGCAAGGAAAAACAGGTCGGGAATGCCATGAGCCGGGCATATATCAACAATATGACCGAGGACCAGTGGCGCAAGACTTCGGACAAGATCGTCAAGGATTATCTGGAGAAGACCACTGCCGTAAAGGACAAGCCGCAGACCAGCGCTGAGGCAGCGCTGAAGAAGGCACAGGAAACAGACGCGCGGATCGCGCACGAGCAGTGGGGATCACTGGCTCAGTCAGAGAAGGACAAGTATCTGGGCGGTGAATATGAGTTTGCCGTGGCTCGCAGTAACGAACGGCGCGCCAAGTACGATGCGGACACCAAGGCCTACGAGGAGGCCCAGCGCGTGCTGGCACAGCCCGGCACGGATCTGATGGGCTACGCGGACTGGCGGCAGAGCCAGGAGGGACAGAACGCCGCGCTTTTGCTCAACACCGTGAAGAACAACCAGATGGCGGCGCAGCAGTATGCCGGGATGTTCAGCAGCCTGACCGACGACAGCGAGGCCGACCTGAAGAACTACTACAACCAGCAGCGCAGGGCAGCTGCCCAGGCGACCGTGGACGCATACCAGGCGGAGTACCAGCTAATCCCGGACCAGAACCAGGAGGCCGCGAACAAGGCCAGGGCGGCAAAATGGCGCGGCGACACAGCGGCAGCCACGGACGTGGTGGCCAGTCTGGCCATCGGCGGTCAGGAGATTGCGTCTGTCCGCGCATGGAATACAAAAGTACAAGACCTGCGTGCGCAGCACGACGCGCTCCTGGAGCAGAAAGCCCAAGCCAACCGGACGGGCTACGGCGGCAATATGATTGACAACGCCAAGCGCCAGGATGATCTGGACGATCTGATCGCAATCAATGAGAACGACCAGAAGCTGATGTACTACACGGCGGTGGTCTACGAGCCGGACTTTTTGGCGCGCTCCAGCGTCAACGAGGCGGTGGAAGACGACACCTACCGTTTCATCATGGGTCTGGAGAATCGCTTCAGCCGATTCGAGGCGGGCGCAGAGCGTTTGGCAAGAAGCCAAGGCAGCGTGGCAGCCATTGGTGATAGGGTTACAGAGCTCATGCGCCTGCGGGATTACATGACAGACAGTCAGAAGCAGATCTATGCCTACCTGATGAACAAAGACCCAGCACAGGCAAGGGATTATCTGGACAAGGTCGAGAACATGGCGATCTTTAACCAGTACCAGGCGAAAACGGCGGAGCGGGCAGCCTACACCCGGAGCGGCGTTCGGGAGGGCGTGTGGGCCAACATCGAAGCGGGCCTGAACATCGGCCAGCGTTTTGCCGAATCTGTCAGCGGCGGCCTACGCGGACTGGCCGGGCTGGAGGATAACCCCTACGATTGGAACCAGAATGAGCAGACCTTCTCCACGCAGAGCGTCCGCGAGGCGACCAACGCGGCCATCGACGAGATGAAGAGTGACTTCTGGCGGCCGGTGGTAAAGACGGTATACAATGCGGGCACGAGCGGACTTGACAGCACGCTGTCAACCGGCATCGGCATGCTGCTGGGCGGCCCGCTGGGGATGACGGCGGCAACACAGATCGGGATCTCAGTGCAGTCTGCACAAGCAGCGCGCCAGCGCTATCTGTCCGAGATCCGAGAAGGTCACGGCCAGACGGCGGCCACCATCGTGGGCGTGACCGCAGGCGCGGTGGAGCAGCTGACGGAAACCATCGGCGCAGAATGGGCCATCGGCGCCATGTTCGGATCCGCCAAAAAGGGAAAGAACCTTGCTTCGACCATCTGGAGCGGCCTGTGGAGGCAATCGCTCGCAGAAGGCGGCGAAGAGCTCATGGGCGCTCCGGTAGCGCTGGCAATGGACAACATGATCAATGGCGCGGACAGCCAGGTCAACCGCAGAGCGGACGAGCTGGCCAAGGAAAACCCGAAATGGTCCAAAGCACAGTGCGAACTTCACGCCTATCTGGAGTGGATGGGGGAGACGGGAGTGGAGGCCATCTCCGCTGCGCTGTCCGCTGGCGGATCCACCGTGATCCGCGCGGGCGCGGTCACGGCCACCGCCGGAACGAGAGCCAACACACAGGTAAACCAGATTGCAGAGCGGGTGGAAGCGCAGACAGGCACGCCGCTCACAGCGGAGGAGCGGCAGACGCTCCACGACGGGATCCTGGAGCGGATAGTTTCCAACGACCTGAACACGCCGGCCAACGAGGAGAAGATCCAGCAGGCGGAGGACCTGCTGCAGCGCAAGGGCGACGAGGCCATGGCCGCGACGCTGACGAACGACGCGGAGGCCTACTATGACAGCCTGGGGCTGGCGGACACGCAGCAGCGCGTGGAGGAGCTGACCGGGGAGACGGAGGAGACCGGCCCCTCTGCCGCTGCGGCGGCATCTCCCCAGCAAGCTGGGGAGAACGAGAACAGACCGGCCCAGGAGCCGCAGGCCCTGGACGTGGAAGCCCGGCAGAAGGCGGACGCGGCGAAGGCGGCGCTGGAGGAGAACGAGCGGAAGCTGGCCGAGGCGAAGCAGCGGGCCCGCGAGGCCCGGGAGCGGGCCAGGGAGGCTGAAACCAACCCGAACGGCACGCCGGAGATGGTCCAACTGGTCGAGAGCCAGGCCGCCGCGGCGGAGCGCGAGGCGCAGCAGCTGACCCAGGAGCACAAGGCCCTGGACGCGGAGGCCAAACAGGCGGAGAAGGAGGCCTTGAAGGCCGCCAAGGAGCAGGCAAAGCAGCAGCGGGAGAGCAAAGCACAGACCGGCCCCTCTGCCGCTGCGGCGGCATCTCCCCAGCAAGCTGGGGCGAATGGGAATCAGACAGAAGCGACCGCCGGAGCGCGGTCTGATTCGAGCGCCGGGAAACAGAGCGGCGTCATGAGCAAGGCGGACTACTCAGAGTATGTCCTGTGGAAGAACGGCCTGCGTGAGGTGAGCCCGGAGCGGGCGGAGCAGCTGGAGGAGATGGTGGCGCGCTCCGAGGAGCTGATGAACCACCGCTCCTTCGGCGCGAAGGCGAAGGTGGGCGGCGCGGACGTGACCGTGGAGAACCTGACGAAGGCCGGCGGCAAGGCCAACGCAATGGTGGAGATCACCCAGAACGGCGAGAAGAAGACGGTCCCCCTCTCCGAGGTGACCTTCAGCAATCCGCAGATCGCGGAGGCCTATGAGCGGGCGTCCGCCTATCAGGATTTGCAGGCAGCCCGGCGCTTCCTGGGCGGCTTCGAGACCACGACCATGCCGGCGGCCAGCTATGGCCGGGTATTCAGCGGCATCTACGCCGCGGCGCGGAATAATCAGCGGATGACCGAGACGGAGGCCGCCTGGGCCAAGCGGCTGCACCCGCGCCTGGTCCGTCTGATCCAGGACAGCGGGCGCGAGCAGTTCACCCAGGACGAGGCCGCCATCGGCATGGATAAGGACACGCGGGAGTCCTTCGACCGGAGCCTGCGCAACGTCCCGACGGCGGAGAAAGCGCCGAAGGGCTACAAGGGCCTGACGCTGGACTTCGACACCCAGAAGGCGGGCCGCCTTACCGACCACAAGAGGGTGGAGCTGGAGATCCTGGACCGCCTGGCCAAGAAGCGCGGCCTGCAAATCACCGTGACCGACCAGGTGATGGAGACCGCCAGCGGCAACCGGATCAACGGCAGCTATTCGCCGAGCACAAACCAGATCCTGATCAACCTGGACGCCATGGAAGGCGGCCTGGTGGGCGCAACCTTCCATGAGGCGTGGCACGCTGTCTGCAAAGCTGCGAGAGGTAATGCCGCGCTCCGCGCTCAGGTGGAGGACTTCGAGGCGCAGATCGTCAGCTATCTGGAGCGGGATGAGAACTTCGACATGGACGACCGGATCGCGGAGATCCTGGACGCCTACAAAGCAGCGGGGAAAGAGCTGACGGACGACGCGGAAGGCACAAAAGAGGAAAAAGCAAAGGAGGAGATCATCGCCAACTCGCTGATGGGCATCGCGGACAGCGGTGTGCAGCAGGAGCTGGCCGACATCGCCAAGGATCACCAGACCGTGATCGAGAAGATCGCGGACTTCCTCAAAAACATGATCCGCGACATCACCGAGACCATCAAGCGCGTGACGGGTCACAGCACTGAGGCCCGCGCTTTGCGCGCCCAGACCGAGGGCCGCCATGTGGAGGTCGGCGGCCAGGTGATGGACGCGGCCAACTTCCTGAACCACTACTACGAGGCCCTGACCAGCGCGGCCATGCAGATCCGTGAGAATCAAAATCAGGAAAACATGCGCGTTACGGAGGAAAACCAGGCCAAAAATGAAAATAACGCGCAGGAAAGCGCGGAAGATGCACGCTCGGATGACAACGATATTTCACAAGTAAGGTATAGCGTGGAAGACCACAGCAACGATTCTGAATATCTCAAAGAAACGATAAAAAGAAATGCGGACATGCTGGCCAAGATGGATCCAGTCGCATCTATAAAAAGATTCATCGACCTGGAGCCGTATTATAAAAAAGGCGCAAGGAATGATTCAAATGCGCTAAAAATGTGGGCCAAAGACTTTGCCTCAAAAATAAACAACGAGGTTTACAGGGAAGGCTTTGGCACTGTAAGAATCGCAAACAAAGGCGTGAGCAGAGGCTTCTCGTATATAGACACAAAAAATCTGCCGCAAATGATCGCGTTCCAAGCTGTTCCGGATGTAATCAAATATGGCGCGGTCGGTTACTACGAAGAAAACCATAAAAACCGGTATGTTGAATCAACGGTTTTTGTTGCGCCTGTCATACTTGATGGCAAAACTGGCAACATGGGTGTAATTGTCCACGCCTCAAAGGACGGGAAAACATATAAAACACACAAGATTATTCTGCCGGATGGAAGTGCATTCTTGTTTGATGATGAAAATGCAGAGTTCGACAACAAAAAGACAGAGGAGGGAAAATCCAATGCATATGCCTCCAATACAGAGGGCATAGCACTAGCCGCAGACTCTGTCTTCGATTATATTTTAGATCAAACAGAGGGAAAACACAATAGCAAAAATGGGAAAGAGCGTCTTTCTTTGGATGTATCTGCAGAACAGCAGGAGCTTCTGGAGGAATACCGGCAGGCCCAGAAGGATATGAACGAGCTGCGCACAAAGTACCACACCATGCGCGACAGCGCGGAGTACCAGGAGTGGCTTGAACGGATCGGGAAAGCCGGGAAAGGCGCGAACATGGACGCGCTTCTGGCAGAGTACAAAGCATGGGACGACGAGACCGGATTCAGCGCCACCAAGCTGGCACTGGACGAGGCGGAGAAGCGCTTCAACAAAGCGAATACTGCCTTTAACGAATACCTTGAAAACAAGAACGTCGAGGAGGAACGTCAACAGATCGAGAAGTCGGGGCTCGACGAGGGCGAGTGGCGGAGGAAGCAGGCGGTCAAGGAGTTCGGACTGACGACCAACTTTGCCGAAGCCGGCTATCTGATGCCAAACGGAAAAATGCTGAACTTCTCCGGCGAAAAGGGACGGCACTACGGACACCGGGGCCAGGATCACCGCGCAATCGGCACCGTGTTTGCCAGCGACCAGATGCAGGGCAGCGCCGCCATGCTGGCGTTTATGCACCAGGGCAACATCCGCGTGATGGCCGAATCGCCCGGTATCGACATCAGCACGGCGAACCAGCCGACGAGCGAGCAGTACAACATGATTCGCCAGATGGCCAGCCGCTTCGCCAGGGAGGAATACTTCAACGTCGATCTGACCGACGAGAGGGGCGACGTAATCGGCAGCCTGGAGTATGAAGGCCGGATTAACCCCACCAGGATCGTGAACGACATCAAAACCTACTTCCGCACCGGCGAAGTGGTGGACACAAGCAGCAGCCTGGATCAGTTCAGATACAGCCTGGACACGCCGGCGGAGCGGATGGCCTTTGACGAGGAGACGCTGGAGGGCGCGGAGGACTTCCGCCTTTCAATGGAGGAGCCGGACGCGGCCTGGGAGGCCAAGGTCTTCGCGCTGGAAGCGGACAACAAACGCTTCCGCGAGCTGACGGCGCAGCTGGCGGCGGAGCTGAACGAGTGGGAGGAGCGCAGCGGCAAGCTGATGACCCACAAAAACCTGGAGACCCTGGCGCGGAACCTGAAAAAGCAGACCCACGCCACCAACTCCATCAAATCCATCACCCACGACCTCAGCTGGGCCTACGAGCTCCTGACCACCGCGGACAGCCCGGCGAAGGCGCAGACGGCCATCGAGGCCCTGGGCACGGTGGCGCGGAGCATCGTGGAAAGCGGCCAGATCCTGCAAACGGACGTCAAGCTGGAGGGCATGCAGGACGAGATCCGCGAGGCCCGCGGCTCCATCAAGCGCATGAGCCTGGGCACCAAGAAGCAGCAGCGCTGGAACGAGGTGAAGCGCCGCTGGGAGTGGGTCCCGATGAGCAGGATCTACAAGGAGGAGTTCGCCGGAGATCTGCAGAGCTGGCGGGCGAACTACGCCGGCCGCGTGGCCACCGGCCGCGGCGAGGTCTGCGACATCGAGACGGTCTACTCCGAGCTGTGCTACACCTGCCCCTCCTTCTTCCAGGACATGGACGGCAAGACCATGAGCGAGATGTGGGAGGACATGATGCGCTTCATGGATGCCACCGAGCCGCGACGCATTAACCCCAACGCCCTGAACGAGCGCTATCAGGAGAGCCAGGACGTCCTGAACGCGAGCGCCAACGGCGTCCTGATCCAGCTATTGCAGGCCTACGCCGGCAGCGGTGAGGCGAAGGACACCAGCGCCGTCTCCAGCCGGAAGGCGCGGGCGGTCAACGACCTGGTGCAGAAGGTGGACGACCTCTTCCGGACCGCCCAGCAGGACGAGCGCGTCCCCCATATGGACGGCATGAGCCGCGGCGAGTACGAGAAGCAGCTGGACCAGATGCGCGAGAAGATGCGCGCCTGGCAGCAGGAGCAGCGCGCGAAGAACCGGGAGCGCGTGGACCAGGCGGTCCAGCGGACACGGGAGCACATGCAGGAGGTGCAGCAGCGCCGGGATGAGCGCCGGGAGGCGACCGAGGCGAAAAACAAGCTGCGCGGTGAAATCACGCGCAAGCAGGCGAGCCTGACCAAGAAGCTGAACAATCCGAACAGCCAGGGCTATGTCCCGATCAAAATGCAGCAGGCGGTGACCCACCTGTTGGAGGCGCTGCAGTTCGACGAGACGGCGGAGGACGGCGCGAACGTCCTGAGCCGGGAGGCCCTGCTGGCAGCCAAGGATGCCTACATGAGCATCAACAAGGAGGGCGCCGGCGAGGAGGCCCGGGGCCCGATGGCCGCCTACTACAACGGGGATCTGGAGAGCTCCTTCGACCGCCTCCTGGAGACGGCGGTCGGCAAGCGGGCCCGGGATCTGGACCAGACGGAGCTGGAGAACCTGCGCGACATCGTGGCCGGCTTCGCGGCGGCGGTAATCAACGAGGACCGCGTCTTCTCCGACGCCAGGAAGGAGAGCCTGCGGGAGATGGGCGGGGCCATGATCCGCGAGTCCCAGGAGCGGGCGCGGACCTACGGCGAGAAGAAGACCCAGGGCACCCTGCAGGAGTTCATGCTGAACGGCCTGTCCCAGGGCCTGTTGAAGCCGGTGACCGTCTTCGAGCGCTTCAAGGGCACGGAGCTGGGCGAGATCTACGAGAAGGCGCTGCGGCCGGCGGAGTGGAAGCACATCCGGAACGTACAGCAGGCCGGGGACTACCTGGACAGCATGCTGGACAAGTACAACCAGCACGAGAGCGTGGACAAGGACAGCCCGCGCTACCGCAAGGAGCGCAGCCGGAGCTTCACCCTCACCAGCGGCCGGACCATCAGCCTGACCGACCAGGAGCTGATGACGCTCTACGCCTGGCAGAAGCGCGAGCAGCGGATGAAGACCAACCACCTGCTGGGCGGCGGCATCAAGCTGGCCAACGCGCAGCGGGGCGAGAGCATGCAGGAGTACAAGCTGAGCAAGGCGGATCTGGCCGCCTTCAACGACGCGCTGACCGACGAGCAGAAGGGCTACGTGGACGAGATGGTCTCCTACCTCTCCGGCCAGGCGGCCGAGTGGGGCAATGAGGTGACCCGCGAGCTCTACGGCATCGAGAAGTTTACGGAGAAGTACTACATGCCCTTCACGGTGGCGAAAAACTACGTGGCCAGCAATCCGGCGCAGGCGCAGGATCAGCGGATCAAGACGGCCAGCTTCACCAAGAACCTGACCGAGAAGGCCAGCACGGTGCTGGAGCTGAAATCCTTCACCGAGATGTGGTGCGCCCACGTGGAGCAGATGAGCGATTTCAACGCCTTCACGCTGCCGATGGAGGACATGGTGCGCCTGATGAACTACAAGGAGGGGATCTACGACGAGGAGGGCAACTTTGTCGGCACCGGCGAGACGCTGCGGCCGTTGATGCAGCGGGCCTGGGGCAATCAGACCGTGAGCTACATTCACGACTTCCTGACCAGGCTGAACGGCAACAGCCGCTCCGAGCACGGCGGCAACTGGCTGAACACCCTGATGGGCAAGGCCAAGGGCAGCGCGGTGACCTTCAACCTGAGCGTGGCCTTCCAGCAGGCGGGCGCCGGCGTCCGCGCGATGGCGGAGATGAACCCAATGGACGTGATGAAGGGCCTTGCACAGGGCGCGGCGGGCTTCCGGAAGAACTTCCGCGAGCTGCAGCAGTGGGCGCCGATCGCGGTGGAGAAAGACTGGGGCTACTTCGACACGAACATGCGCCGGGGCCTGTACGACCGGAGCAAGCGCAGCAGCCTGAAGGTCAATCAGATGGAATGGCTGAACGACAAGGGCGGCGCGCTGGCCGGCATGGGCGACGAGTTCAACTGGAGCCAGATCTGGAGCGCCTGCAAGGCGGAGACCCGGCGGCTCCATCCGGAGCTGACCGGCGATGCCTTCTACCAGCGCGCAGCTGACCGCTTCACGGAAGTGATCGACAAAACGCAGGTGGTGGACTCCATCTTCCAGCGCAGCCAGTGGGCGACCGAGAAGGGCATGATGCGCAATGTGATGTCCTTCATGAGCGAGCCCGTGACGATGTACAACATGGTCTATAGGGGCGTGGTGAACATCGCGGACGCGGTGAAGAGCGGCGACAAGGCAGCTCGCAGCAAAGCCATCGGGGCCATGGTCAAGACCAGCGTGGCGATCCTGTGCTCCGCGGCCCTGACGGCAGCCCTGAAGAGCGCGGTCACCGGCCTGCGCGACCGGGACAACGAGAAGAAGGACGAGGAGGGCAACATCACCGGCGTCCGCACGTACTGGGACAAGGCCCGGGACAGCTGGGCGAGCAACATGTGGGACAACCTCCTGGGCGTCGGATCCATCTATGTGAAGATGTACCAGGACGCCACCAGCGGCTTCGGATCTTCCGATCTGACCACCAGTTGGCTGACCAACCTGAGCCGCGGCATCAAGGAGCTGGGCAAGGGCGCGGAGGCCGACTTCGAGAAGGCGGGCTACTACATCGCCCAGGGCATCAGCAGCTTGACCGGCATCGGCTTCGGCGGCTTCTGGCGCGACACCAAGGCCATCTATAAGACGGCAGAGGAGATCCTGAACGCGGAGAGCCTGGCCGGCACGGCCTGGGACCAGAGCAAACCGCTGGAGACCAGGCTGGCGGCGGCGGTCAAGAACTACGCCTACAGCGCGGAGTACAAGAAGGCGCACCCCGGCACCAAGACCAACAGCGGCTTCTACAGCGATATGCTGGTGGCGGAGTACCTGAAGAACGGCTTCAGCGAGGACTACAAGAAGATCGCGGACGCGGCCATCTCCGTGGGTGCGACGTCACAGGGCCTGGAGAGCAGCTTCAAGGCGAAACTGCGGAAGGCCGAGGAGCGGATCCCCGCAGCAGCCAAGGCCCTCAACGACGGCGACCTGGAGACCTACAACCGCCTGATGCAGGAGCTGAGCGAGGCCGGGATCGGATCCAAGGCCCTGAACAGCATGGTGAAGAGCGAGTACAACGCCCTGCAGCCGAAAGAGGAGGAGGATCCCGGCACTGGTGGCGACCTGGTGGAGCAGCTGCAGCTTTCCGACAAGAAAACGACCAGCCTGGCCACCAGCGTGGCCGCGGGCTACCTGACCCCGGACTCCACCAAGGATGACGTGGTGAAGGCGGTCCGGCTGATGAAGCAGGACGGCCTGGACAAGGACGCCATCGGGAAGAAGCTGAGCGCGGAGTACAAGAAGGCCTACGCCGCCGCCGTCTTCGACGGCAACACGACGGAGGCCAAGCGCCTCCTGGATCTGATGACCGTCGAGGGCAGCGGCCTGACGCGGAAGGAGATCATGGAATGGCCGACCGAGATGGCATACTCCGGAGATCTGGGCATCTATACCATGATCATCAACGGCGACAGCGCCGGGGCGAAGAAGCGCCTGCAGTGGCTGTACAGATCCACCGGCAACCAGAAGGACGTCAACAAGAAGATCGAGTCCTGGGTCAAATCCAGCGCGAAGAAACGCCAGGACTACAACGAGACGACGGTCCGGAAGGTGCTGCGGGATATGGGGTACAGCCAGACCACCATTGAGAGCCTGATCAATCCGCCGAAGAAGAAAAAGTGATAAACCGGATGAGGAACGGTTTATAAAAACGTTTATAAACCGGACGAAAAAGCCGACAATCACAGATATATCAACGGCTTGCGCGGTAGGTTTTCGACGGCCTCCGACTCTGTAGGCCACAGGTTCGACTCCTGCCGGGCGTACACAAGAAACCCTTGCAAATCAACAGGTTTGCAAGGGTTTCGCTTTATGCGTGTTTCGCGGATTTCGCGTTTTATAAGCGGCTTTAAGTTTATAAAACGGTTTATACAGAAATGCGGTCAGCTGGCGCTTTTCATGCGCTCGATCACGCGCTGGGCGTTCTCCTCGATGCGGTCCGGAGTGACGTGATCATAGACGCGGAGGATCATTTTCTCGTCGGCGTGACCCATCCACATCATGGCGACTTTCATCTCCACGCCGGACTTCCGGAGCATGGTGCAAAAGCTGTGCCGGAGGTCGTGGCAGCGGATCGACACGGGATGCCCGGCGGCGCGGGAGAGGGCGGTCATGTAGGAGGCCCAGCCGCGGGCGAAGGCGGAGCCGGAGGCCTGCTTCCCGGAGGCGGAGGGGATGAGCCACCCGTGCTGCCCGCGCAGCTCGTCGGCGAGGACGGGGAAGATCGGGATATCCCGGACGCCGGCCGCGGTCTTGGGGCTGACGGTGATCGGCTGGTTGGACTCGATGCGGACGGCCTGCCGGACGTGCAGCACGCCGGCGGCCAGATCGACGTCCCGATCCAGGTCAATGGCCAGCGCCTCGCCCTTGCGCAGCCCTGCGTAGAGCATGACCAGGACGCCCAGGCGGAAGCGGTGGGGCGTGGAGTGGATCAGCTCCCGCTCCTCGTCCGTGATGATCCGGTGTGTGCCGGAGGTCCCGCGCGCGGGCTGGGCGTGTTTGGATCTGAACGGATTCTTGACGCAGAAGCCGTTCTCCACGGCGGTATCGAACAGAGAGAGATACAGCATGCGCGCCCGGTGGATTGTGGACTCGCTGTAGCCGTTGAAGTGAAGCCAGACCTGGCGGACGTCGTCCAGGGTGACCTCCTGAAAGTGCTTCCCGGCAATGGGCGCCAGCGCTTCAAACAGGTTGGCGTAGTCATTGTAGCACTTGCTGGTGACCCCGCTCTTATACAGCTTCATCCAGCGGGGGATGTACTCGCCGATGACCGGATCCCGCTCCGCGGCTAAACCGAGCTGGAGGAGCCGCTTGTACTCCTCGCGCTTCGCGAAGGCCTCGTCCTCGGTGGATCCGGCGAACATCTTGCCCTTGAACTTGCAGTAAAACTGTCCGTTCTTCTGGCGCTTCAAGTGCTGCTTTTTCGCTCTGGGCATTGAAAAACACATCCTTTCTTGACTTTCAGGGAAGAATGTGCGAAAATACAACAGGATTGATGTTGTGTTCCCGCACACATCCCCAACCGCCGTCTCCAGACGCCCCTGGAGGCGGTTTTTGTTTGACTTGCAGAGGAGAATATGCTATCCTCTACCCGCCGGGAAACCGGCAGGCAGGGAGAATACGCGGCGCTCACCTTCTGAAAAGGGGGTGGGGCAGATGACTGAGTACGAGATCATCGCATTGATCATCGCAGCCATTCAGCTGATCGTCCTCTTGATCCAGGCGATTAAGAAGTAACGAAAAGCCACCGCGTATTAGCGTTACGCGGTGGCAGTCCGGCTGGCAGCCAAACCAATTAAGGTGAAGCGCCGTGGGAGTAAACCACTCTCCCTGCCTTCATTATACCCATCGCGTATCGAATGTCAAGCCGCCGCTCGGCGGTTTTTTATGATCTATAATCTATATCAAACCGCGTTGGACAGAATCCCGGCACCCAGGATCCCAAGCTGCTCCGCCTGTCTGATGGCGCCGAGAAACTGCTCTCCGGCCTCGGTGAGCCAGCAGTGAAGAATGTTTGAGCCGTGATCCGTAAAGCCGGCGCGGTCCAGCTCATAAGCCAGGCAGAGCGCCAGGGGATCGTCTGGCAACGGCTGATCAGCAATGCGCCCTTCAAGGTATTTCGCAATCTCTCTGAGCGCCTTCTCCGGCGAACCGCACCCGCACCAGTCGAGCTTTTCAAAATAATAATACTTGATTTCTTCTCTGACTTTCCGGATCATCAAATCATTAGACATGGTACAACCCCTTTCGATAGCAGCCGGAAATTCAAGCCCCGCCGCGCCGCGGCAGCTCAATTATGACGCACTGACCGCCTCTTCTTGCCTCGGATGGTTCACCAGCGTCTCCATCGCAATCTCCCGCGCCGCCTCCGTCGCCGCACGATAGGCCCGGACAAGATCCTGCTCTTCATCAGAGAGCAGCGAAGGAAGATCGTTTAGATTCCTCTTTGCGGTGAGATAATCCATCGGCACCCTCAGATAGTCAGCAAGACGCTGCATGCGATCCACCCGGGGATAACTTTTTCCTTTGCTCCAATCAGAGACGGTGGACGCAGTATAACCGAGCGCCTTAGCGACATCAGCCTGAGTTAAGCCGCGAATGTCAAGAATTTTTTTGAAATTTTTTTTGAAAATTTCTCTCGCTTCTTCGCTCATATTCGACCTCCTGAGTGTGTTCCTTCTATATAATACGGCAAAAACGTACAGATGTCAATATATAAAGTATGATTGTACGTTTTTACCTTGACATTACGGTTTAATCGTAGTATCATAAATCCAGGAGGTGATTAACGTGACACCGGAGCAGTACCCGAAGATAACGCTGGAGGCAGCGCGCGTCAACGCGCACATGAACCAAAGCCAGGCGTGCGAAGCGCTTGGAATCAGCATCAAATCGCTCCAGAACTACGAACAGGGCAAGCGTGTACCGAAGTGGGATCTTGTGCAGCGCTTCGAGGAAGTATACAAGTTTCCTGCGAATCTTATTTCTTTTGCCAATTAAGTACGGTTTAACCGTATTTCATTGAATTAACACAACTGGAGGGAACACAACATGGGCGAGAGGGAAGAGCGGATCGACGTGCTGGCATTCGAGCCTGGGAAGGCACCCTCGCGGTGGTCGATCCTGAACGAGCTGGCGAGCTTCCAGGGCGCGGTCGGCGGCTACATCGAGACGCTGACGCTGGAGGAGGGCGTCGTCCTGATCTGCAACGAGGAGGGGAGGCTGAAGGGCCTTCCCTTCAACCGGACCGTTCGCGGCGTGCCGATCGTGGGGCGCTTTCTGATCTGCGGGGCGAACGAGGAGGGCGAATTCACGAGCCTGCCGGAGGAGACACTGAAACGCTACTATGCAGAGCTGCGGGAACACAGGAGGAATCAATCATGGCCGAAAAGATGCTGACCATCAAGGAGACGGCGGCGATCCTGAACATCTCCCAGACCACGGTGATGACGAGCCTGGCGGAGCTGGGCGCGGTGAACGTGGGGAAGCGGAACGCGAAGCGGCGGACGCTGCGGATCCCGGAGAGCGCCATCGACCGCTACCTGGCGGGCCGGGAGGTCCTGCCGGAGCTGCCGATGCACCGCCGGGCGCAGCGCAAGGTATTCGCCGACGGGGAATTCCACGTCCCGAGGCAGAAGGATTGAAAGGAGCGGGAACACATGAACAGACGGGACATAAAACCATAAACAACGGCTTCGCCGTTGTTGCCCCTCTGCCGCTGCGGCGGCATCTCCCCATCAGAGATGGGGCGATAAAAGACAGAAGGAGTGCGGGAACACATGAACAGACGGGACATCATCTGGAAGGGGATCAAGGTCGGGATCATCGTGGGCTTCATCGCCGCGATGATCCTCTACGGCGCGCTGGTGCTGCTCAGCGGCGCGGAGGCGGAGGAGCGGCCCTGGACGGGCTGGATCGTCTGCACCGAGGGCGGGGAGATCAACGTCCGGGAGAAGGCGACCACCAGCAGCGCGACGGTGGGCCGCCTGTACTTCGGCGACCAGGTGACGGTGACGAAGACGGTCAAGGGCTGGTGCTGGTGCACGAATCTCAGCACCGACCTGGGCGCGGGCTGGGTGTCGGCGGCCTTCGTGGCCGCCTCCGAGCCCACGGCGGACGGCGAGCGCTACACGGTGGTGGCCAAGGGCCGCGTGGCGGTCTATGACGGGATCCACGGCCGCAAGCGCGTGATGTGGATCCAGCCCGGCGAGACGGTGCGCGTCTGGTGCTGGGCGATGAGCGACAAGGGCCTGATGGCCTATACCGACAGAGGATTCATCCGGGAGGCGTATCTGTATGAGCAAAACCAATAAAGTGATCCAGGGCATGCGCAGCTGCCTGACTGAGGGCGGCTGCCCCAAATGCCCCTATTCAAAGGACGATGACTGCAATATTACCCTGATGAATGACGCCCTGGAAGAAC
>CAMJPQ010000023.1 GCA_946407745.1 uncultured Clostridia bacterium | reverse complement strand
GACGGCGGCACCGGCACCTGGGTCAACATCCCCGAGAACAAGAACTGGCACGGCACTCAGACCACCACGCTGACCTTCACGGCCATCAACAGCCGCGCGAGGTACATGTACCGTGTCATCGCCACCAATGATGCCGGCGAAACCATCTCCAATGAGATCAGCCTGACCATCGGCACCGCGCCCGAACCCGCAACCCTGCCTGAGTTCACCACCCAGCCCACCAACCAGATGGCAAACCTGGGTGATGACGTCGCCTTCACCGCTGAGGCAAGCGGCGATCCCACCTATCAGTGGCAGTATGACGGTGGCACCGGCGAGTGGGTCAACATCCCTGAGAACAAGAACTGGCATGGCACTCAGACCAACACGCTGACCTTCAGCGCCACCACCAGCCGTTCCAAGCAGAGCTACCGCGTCGTCGCCACCAACGCTGCCGGCGAGACCATCTCCGATGTTGTTACCCTGAGCCTGGCTGCGAAGCCTGAGTTCACCACCCAGCCCACCGACCAGATGGTCCCCGCGGGTGAAACCGTGACCTTCACCGCTGAGGCGAACGGCGACGCCACTTATCAGTGGCAGTACGACGGCGGCACCGGCACCTGGACCAACATCCCCGAGAACAAGAACTGGCACGGCACCAAGACCACCACGCTGACCTTCAGTGCCACCACCAGTCGCGCCAAGCAGAGCTACCGTGTTATCGCCACCAATATCGCCGGTGAGACCATCTCTGATGAAGTGCACCTCAGCCTGGCCACGAAGCCCGTCTTCACCACCCAGCCCGCCGGCTATGCGGTTGCCCTGGCGACCACAGTGACCTTCACCGCCGAGGCGGACGGCAATCCCACCTATCAGTGGCAGTATGACGGCGGCACCGGTGAGTGGGTGAATATCCCCGAGAACAAGAACTGGCACGGCACGACGACCAACACCCTCACTTTCACCGCTACCGCCAGCCGCGCAAGGCAGAGCTACCGCGTCATTGCGAGCAACACCGTCGGCGAGACCATCTCCGATGTGATTCAGTTCACACTCGTCACCAACATCGTCATCGACGGCGTGACCTACCAGCCGCTCACCGAAACCACCTGCGCGGTGATCTCCTACAGCGGCACTGAGACCAGTTTCACCATTCCCGAAACGGTCGAGGGCTACACGGTGACCGAGATCGGCGCTGCCGCCTTCAAGGACAACACCGAGCTGACTTCTATCGACCTGCCCGACACCATTGAAATCATCCGCACTCAGGCGTTCATGGGCTGCACAAGCCTCGCCACCATGAACTGACCTTCGTCGGGAAACGACCATTGGCCTCCTCAGCCTTTCCGCTGAGGAGGCCTCTTTCTGTCCGGAGTTCATTTACGTTCTATTACATTCGCGCCATTACAGAAAAACAGCGCTTCGCTTTTGACCAGAGGCATTTCGGCCGTCCTCTGGTCACCTTTGCGCCTGCACGGCGCAGACCGGATTTGATATCAGACCGAAGTCTGACTGAATACCCTTTTGAAACGGCTGGTCACTGTCCTGACTACCACAGGTTCAGGCGCGTGTATCACTATAGCTTTTTGATGCAAAGTATGGTACAATCCTATCATTCCGATAAAAGCCCGCCTGCCGTCCGGCGCGCGCCGCACTTACTGCCTGGAGGCCTACCTGCTGATGAAACTGCTCACTTGTGTCATTCCCTGCTACAATTCCGCCGCGTATATGCGCAAGGCTGTTGACAGTGCCCTTGCCGGCGGAAACGAGATGGATATCGTGATTGTGGATGACGGCTCTACAGATGAAACCGCCCGCATCGCCGATGAATACGCCGCCTGCAACCCAGGTCTTGTCCGTGCCGTCCACCAGGAAAACGGCGGCCACGGTGAGGCGCTGAACACCGGGCTGCGGGAGGCTGAGGGGCTTTTTTTCAAGGTGCTGGACAGTGACGACCGCCTGGACGCCGCTGCGCTGAAAAGCATGCTGGCGCTGCTGCGGCAGCACACGGCGCAGCTACCGGACCTTGTGGTGCACGACTATGTGTACGACCACGCGGACCGCGAGGCGGTGTACGGCATTGATTACGCCACCGTTTTCCCGCAGGACCGGGTGATCACATGGGAGGAGGCCGGCTTTTTCCCTGTCTCCAAGCAGTTCATGATTCACTCCCTCATCTACCGCACGGGCCTGCTCAGGGAGATCGGCCTGCATTTGCCGGCCCATACCTTTTATGAGGACAACCTGTATATCTATCAGCCCCTGCCGCACGTGAAGCGCCTGCTGTACCATCACGTGCCGCTGTACGGCTACCTGACCGGGCGCGGCGACCAGTCGGTGAATGAAACGGTGATCCTCTCCCGCCTGGGGCAGGTCACGGAGATCGCCGTACAAATGATCACATCCTATCATCTGGAGGAGCTGAACCGCCTCCCCCGCCAGCTGAAGCGCTATATGATCAATAACTGCTGCGGACAGCTGTCTACCACATGTTCCCTGCAGTTTATACAGAATACAGAGGAAAGCCTGCGGATGAACCGCGATATGTGGCAGCGCATCCGCGATTTTGACCCTGCGCTGTACAGGGCGCTGCGGCGGAACCCGCTCGGCCGCGCAACCTGCCTGCCCGGTGCGCCCGGCCGCGCCCTGCTGGTTTTCGGCTACCGCCTGGTACGCAGGCACATCAGGTTCTGAGCAAGCATCGCACAGGCATCCTCAATGCGCTGTGATGTGCAGCTCAGTGGCAGCCCTATTCTCCGAATGAAAGGAGCCTTCGCATGTCCCGTAAAAGCGGTATCCTGCTTCACATTTCCTCCCTGCCGGGGCCGGACGGTATCGGCAGCATGGGCAAAGAAGCCTATGCCTTTGCAGATTTCCTGGCCGAGGCAGGGATGCACATCTGGCAGGTGCTGCCCCTTGGCCCCACCGGCTATGGGGAATCGCCCTACCAGTCTGCCAGTGTATTTGCAGGCAACCCCATGCTCATTTCGCTGGAAAAGCTGAAGGAGGACGGCCTTTTGCGCCCTGTTCCCCGTGAAGAGGAGTGGGTCGAGCCGTCGAATGCCGCCCAGGTGGATTTTGAGGCCATGAAGGCGCACAAGCTCGCCATGCTCCGCGACAGCTTCTTCCAGTCCGAGGACAGGCTGCAGAGGGAAATCTCCGCCTTCCGCCGCGAGCAGCCGTGGGTCAATGATTTCGCGCTGTTCCAGGCGCTGAAAAAGCGCTTCGGCAATATGATGTGGACACAGTGGCCGGACAGGGCCATCCGCCGCCGTGACCCTTCCGCCATCGCCCGCTGCAAAACCGAGCTGTCTGACGAGGTGCATTTCCAGATCTACTGCCAGTATCTTTTCCAGCGGCAGTGGATGGAGCTGAAGAAGTACTGCAATTCAAAGGGCATTGAAATCTTCGGCGATATGCCCATCTACGTTGCCGAGGACAGCGCCGACACCTGGACCCATCCGGAGGTGTTCCAGCTCGACCGCGACGGTGTGCCCAGGCGCGTCGCCGGTGTGCCGCCGGATCTGTTTTCCGCCACAGGCCAGTTGTGGGGCAATCCGCTCTACCGGTGGCACCGCCTGAGGTGGCGCGGCTATGGCTGGTGGGTCGAGCGGATGCGCCGCATGAAGGAGATGTATGACATCATCCGCATCGACCACTTCATCGGCTTTGCCAACTACTACTCCATCCCGCACGGCGCCGCTACGGCGCAGACGGGCAAGTGGGTGGTCGGCCCCGGAAGGCACCTGTTCGACACCTTCAAAAAGAAGCTGCCGGACCTGAACATCGTGGCCGAGGACCTGGGCGTGGTCAACGACCGGGTCAGGGCGCTGCTGAACTATGTGGGTTACCCGGGCATGAAGGTGCTGACCTTCGGCTTTGGCGGCGGTGAGGACAACCCGCACCGGCTGACCAACTTCACCCAGAATTCGGTCGCATATACCGGCACCCACGATAACGACACCGTTCTGGGCTTTCTGTCCGCCGCGGACGCCGCCACCGTGGAGGACGCGCGCAGGCTGCTGGGCTTCAAAGCGCTGAGCGAAGCCCCGGAGGCCTTCTGCCGCGCGGTGATGAATTCAAAGAGCGACACGGCCGTTTTGTCCATGCAGGATGTGCTCGGCCTGGACGGCACAGCGAGGATGAACTTTCCCTCCACCATCGGCGGGAACAACTGGAAATGGCGGATGCTGCCCGGCGCGGCCGACGCGGCGCTTGCGCACAGGCTGCGCCAGTGGAATCAGGAGGCTGAAAGATAAATGACCGACCCCACCTATCAGGTGACCGCCGCCGAGCTGGAGGAGCAGCAGCGCTACATTCAGCAGATTGCCGATTTGCCGGAGAGGCCCGCCACCTACTGCGTGGTGACCTACGGCTGCCAGATGAACGCCCATGACTCCGAGACCATCGCCGGCATGCTGCGGGAGATGGGGATGAAGGAGGCTGCCTCACGGGAAGAGGCGGATTTTGTGCTGTTCAACACCTGCTGTGTGCGCGACAACGCCGAGCGCCGTGCCCTGGGCAACGTGACATGGCTGAAGGAGGTCCGCAAGCGCAAGCCCGGACTGATGATCGCGGTGTGCGGCTGCATGGTGCAGGAGCCCGGCATGGCCGAAAAGATACTGAAGCAGTACCGCTTTGTTGACCTGGCCTTCGGCACAGCCAACCTCCACCGCTTTCCCGAATTAATGTGGAAGGCGCTGCACGCAGATACCACCGTGGTGGAGATTGACACGCGCAACACGCTGGCGGAGGATCTGCCGGTGCAGCGCATGCGGAAGGACGCGGCCTACATCAACATCATGTTCGGCTGCGACAATTACTGCACCTACTGCATCGTGCCCTATGTGCGCGGACGCGAGCGCAGCCGCCGCCCGGAAGATATACTGCGCGAGACGGAGCGGCTGCGGCAGGACGGCGTGAAGGAAATCATGCTGCTGGGGCAGAACGTGAACAGCTACGGCAAGGGCCTTGCGGACGGCATCACCTTTGCGCAGCTGCTGCGCCGCCTGGATGAAACCGGCATTGAGCGCATCCGCTTCATGACCAGCCACCCCAAGGACCTCTCCGACGAGCTGATTAAGGTGATGGGCTCCTCCCGCCATGTGCTGCCCCAGTTCCACCTGCCGGTACAGGCAGGCAACGACGAGGTGCTGCGCCGGATGAACCGCCGCTATACCCGCGAAGCCTATCTGAACCGCGTGCGCGCGCTGCGTGAGGCGGTACCGGGCATCGGCCTGACCACAGACCTGATTGTGGGCTTCCCCGGCGAGACAGAGGCACAGTTTCAGGACACGCTCTCCCTGGTGGAGGAGGTCGGCTTTGACTCCGCCTTCACCTTCATCTATTCCCCCCGGGTCGGTACAGCGGCGGCGAAGATGCCGGATCAGGTGAGCGCAGAGGTCGCCAGTGACCGCATACAGCGGCTTATCGCGCTGCAGGATGAGTGCCAGCAGCGCGCCATGCGCCGTTTCCTCGGCACAGAAGAGCAGGTGCTGGTGGAGGGCTTTTCCCGCCGGTCTCACAGCGCTGTGAGCGGGCACGGGATGCACGGCCTGTCTGTGACACTGCCCGGCAGCGAACGGGACATCGGGCAGATTGTCAGGGTGCGGGTCACCGGGCTGAAGAACAACACCCTTGTTGCCGAAAGGGCGGAGGCTTGAGATGCGCCGTGTGATGGAAACCGCCGCAGCCCTGGCGGAGGCGATCGCTGAGAGCGACGTTTACCTGCGCCTGACGGAAGCCGAAGCCGCCTGCCGCGCGGACGGCATCGTACTGTGCACAGAGGCGGCGCTTCAAGGCGCCTCGCCCAACGAACAGCGTCAGGCGGAGGAAAGGCTTCAGTCGGAGCCGGCCTACCAGCGTTACCTTTCCGCCAGGCGCGATTTTGATGACATGATGGACAGTGTGAACGAATTGCTGCACCTGCGGCTGGGCACACTGGAGGATGGCGGCAGGCCCGCCTGCGGCAGCTGCTGTGGCAGCTGTGACAGGGCGTGCGGACACAGACAGGAGGTTCAGTATGGAAATCAATCGGCAGCTGCACGAGATGAGGAATGAAATGAGCGCCCACCTGCGTCAGGTCATCCTGCCCTTCTGGCTGAGCCTGCACGACAGCGAGCGCGGCGGCTATATCGGCTTGGTTGACTACGCTTTGCGCCGTGACCCGGACGCGGTGAAGGGCTGCATACTCAACAGCCGTATTCTCTGGTTCTTTTCCATGGCCGCGCAGGCGCTGGATGACCCTGCGCTGCTGAGCGAGGCGGACCACGCCTACCAGGAGCTGCTGGCCATGACGGACATCCGCAATGGCGGTGTCTACTGGTCTGTCCACGCCGACGGCACAGTGGCGGACAGCACCAAGCACACCTACAATCAGGCGTTTGCCATCTATGCGCTGAGCGCATACGGCCAGGCGAGGGGCTGCAGGGCGGCGATTGAGAAGGCACTGGATCTGTTTGAAGTGATCGAGCGCCGCTGCCGCGATGAGGGCGGCTATCTGGAGGCCTTCACGGCCGACTGGGAGCCGGAAAGCAACGAAAAGCTGAGCGAAAACGGCGTGATGGCCACGCGGACAATGAACACCCTGCTGCATGTGCTGGAGGCCTATACCGGCCTGTATGAGGCGACAGCCAGCGCGCGCGTGCGCAACCGGCTGTGTGAGATACTCGCCCTCTGGGCGGAGAAGATGTACAATCCACAGCGCCGCAGGCAGGAGGTCTTCTTCGACCACGAATACAACACCCTGATTGACCTGCACAGCTACGGGCACGACATTGAGACCAGCTGGCTGTGCGACCACACGCTGGACGTGCTGGGCGATGAGTCACTGACCGCCCGCATCCGCCCCATGCTGCTGAGCATGGCGGATGAAACCTTCCGCCTGGCCATGACCGACCACGGCTTTGCCAACGAATGCGAGCGGGGTGTTCAGAATACCTGGCGCATCTGGTGGGTGCAGGCGGAGGCCCTGCTGGGCTTCCTGAACGCGTACCAGCGCACCGGTGAGGAGCGCTATGCCGAGGCTGCCCTGAGCCAGTGGCGCTACATCCGCGATGTGATGTGGGACCGCCGCCCCGGCAGCGAATGGTTCTGGCGCGTAACCGAAGACGGCAGGCCGGATGAGGAAAAGCCCATGGTCGAGCCCTGGAAGTGCCCCTACCACAATGGCAGAATGGTCTTTGAGGTGTTGAAGAGAATACCGGAGTGACAGATCAGGGCGCCGTTCACCGCTGCGCCATGACTGCCGCACAGTCTGCGCTATGAACTGAATTGCAGAGGCAAAAAGTCATGAAAGCAATTTCAAAAAGCAGGGACGCGCAGCTGATTTTTCAGGCTGCATACTGCGCGCTGGCACTGGTGGCCTGCGTTGGCAGCGTGGGCTTCTTCGACATGAAGTTCACCGGTGATTTCTATATCTATTTCACCAACATCAGCCTGTACCTGAGCACAGGCCTCATGCTGGCTGAGCTGGTCCAGACCGCCAGGAAGCATGGCGACAGCCATGTCACCGTGCTGCCACGCCTGCGCTTCATCAGTATGCTGGGGATGGTGCTGACGCTGATCATCTTCAACGCCCTGCTGGCAAATGACCCGGCTCGGGACCCGGCGCTGAATTATAAAGTGGAATGCATGCTGAGCCATATTGTGCTTCCTGTGCTGTATGTGGCGGAATGGGCGCTGTTCTATGAGCACGGCAGGGTGAGCTGGCAGCTTCCGCTGCTGTCTGCCCTGTTTCCCCTCTTATACCTTGTGTATGTATTCATCCACGCCGCGTTGTGGCGCTTTGACAGCAGCGTGATGAATTACGCCGGCACTGACCCGATCATTTATCCCTATTTTTTCCTGAACCCGGAGAAGGCCGGCGTGAGCGGGATGGCCGTATGGATCCTCGCGCTGTTGGCAGCCTTCATCGCCCTCGGTTACCTTTTCATGCTGGCGGACCGCCTGCTGCAAAAGGGCAGGAAGGGCTGAGTGGCGGCTCTGCTGCCCGCGAAAGAAGCATGGTGAGAACGGATGCTGATACTGCAGGGGAAATACAATTCCGCAAAGGTTTTTACAGATACCTGTGACCAGGCGACCGTCGCGCAGGTCACAAACCTCCTGAATCAGCCTTGTGTCGAAGGCTCAACCATTCGCATTATGCCCGACTGCCACGCCGGAGCGGGGTGTGTGATCGGGACAACCATGACGATACGGGACAAGGTGATACCGAACCTGGTTGGAGTGGATATTGGCTGTGGAATGCTGGCGACAAGGCTGAAAGAAAAGAGAATCGATTTGCCAAAGTTTGACAGCGTATCACAGGCCGAGATCCCGTCGGGCATGAGGATGCGCACAGTGCCGCACAGTCTTGCGGACACGGTCAGTGTGGAAGACCTGCTGTGCTACAGAAAGCCGGGCAGCCGAGTAAACGAGGATGTTTTCAGGTGCAGTCTCGGTACGCTGGGCGGCGGCAACCATTTCTGGGAGCTTGACAGGGACGAGGAAGACAACATCTGGCTGGTCGTCCATACCGGTTCAAGGCGCTCCGGCCTGAATGTGGCAGAGTACTATCAGAATGCCGCATACGAATATGTGAACGGCCTCGGGAAAGCACAAAAGGCACGGCTGGCTGAGGAAAAGGAAGCCTTCATCCAGCGGGTGAAGAACGCCGGCCGTAAAAAGGAACTGAACAAGCTGCTCAAGGAATGGGTGGCTTCCGAGGCCAATCATACTGTCGACGTTCCCCGCGAGGTCTCATGGTGCGAGGGCGAGCTGTTTGACAACTACATTCATGACATGCGCCTGATGCAGCAGTATGCTTCGCTGAACAGGCACATCATCACCGAAACGATCCTCAAAAAGTGCAAGCTCCACGCGGAAGACCAGTTCGAGACGATCCACAACTACATCGACACGGAGCACATGGTGCTGCGCAAGGGTTCAGTATCGGCCGCGGCCGGGGAGCGGCTGCTGATTCCGATCAACATGCGTGACGGCGCCCTGATCTGCACAGGCAAAGGCAACAGCGACTGGAACGAGTCCGCTCCGCACGGTGCGGGGCGCCTCATGTCGCGGACAGACGCCCGCTCCTCCATCTCAATGACCGACTACAGGAAAAGCATGGAAGGCATCTACACCACCTGCGTCAACAAAGGCACATTGGACGAATCGCCGTTTGCGTACAAGCCGATTGACGAGATCATCGCCAATATCGAGCCAACCGCTGAAATCGTCTCCAGGATCAAGCCGATATATAACTATAAGGCCGGAGACGAAGAGGATTGAGCATGAGCATTCCGGCACCGGACCGGATGCAAAGAAAATGAGGGCTGCGAAAGCCGACATGGTATGTCACTCGGCAAAGGAACAGTTTCCATGTGCAGCAGCCCTCATGTGTACAGAAAAGAAGCTGCCCGGCGGATCACTCCGCGGCAGCTTCTTTTCTGTTCATGTCTGTCATACAGCCCGCAGGCGGTAGCCTGTTTTGTATACGGTCTCAATGGCGGCGGCGCCCAGCTTGCGGCGCAGGCGCTGCACATGCACGTCCACCGTGCGCGTCACGCCCATGCCCTGGTAGCCCCACGCCTTTCTCAGCAGCTCTTCGCGCGTCACTGCCGTGTCAGGCTTGAGCATCAGCGCCCGCAGCAGTTCAAACTCCTGCGTGGTCAGCCGCAGCGGCTTGCCGTCCTGCGTCACCTGGCGCTTTTCCACATCCATGCGCAGCTTGCCATGCATCAGGGTTTTGTTGGCTTCCTTCAGCAGGGTGAAGACGGCGTTGGCCAGCTGCAGGCCGGTGAAGGGGGCGACAAGCACCTCCGAGCAGGCGGGATACAGCGCCTTCAGGTGCGCCGCATTGGCAGCATCCTGTGCGAGGAAGAGCACAGGCAGCCCTTTTTCTTCCAGCGCCCTCAGAAAGGGGCGGCTCTGAGTCCAGGGCAGGCGGGTGTTGAGGATGGTCATCATGCGTTGACCGCTCGTCAGCTTCGCCTCTCCCTCGGCAACACTGCCGGCGGCGCAGCAGCGATGGCCTGTCTTCTGCAGTACGCGGCACATATTGCGGCGCAGGCGGTCGTCCGGTTCAAGAATGAGCAGATTGGCCATAGGCTCACCTCCGTTGTTGTTCATTGGGCGGTTTTTCCTCCCTCATCCATATAGACGAACGAGAAAAGTATTTCGTTCCCGTCACAAATGTGAAATATTTGTGAAATATATGTGAACACGGCCATCACGCAGCGATTGCATTTTTCCGTCTGTTCAGGTACAATAGAAGCGCGCTCTCAATGCGCATACAACGGAAAAGAAAGGCTTTGACAATGCCCCATCCCCTGCTTTCCGCGCTGAAGGCGCCCTCGCTGAATGAAATGGAGGCGGCGCTGCGCGCAGGAGAAAATATTGCTGTAACCGGCCTGGCTGAAGGTCAGGCTGCTTTTGTCGCGTCCAAATTGGCCTCCTGCGGGCTGAAGGTGCTGCTCGTCGCCGCCAACGACCTGCGCGCCGCGAGCGCCGCGGCCGATGCCGGTACGCTTCTTTCCTCCGGCGTGGCCAGCCTGCCGGGCGGCGAACTGGACCTTGTGCGCGGAGCCTCCAGCCAGGAGAGCGCCTGGCGCAGGGTGGAGGCGCTTTCGCAGCTGGCCCAGGGGCAGATCCAGCTGCTGACCGTGTCCATGGACGCGCTGATGCAACGCATGGGCCCGCCGGAGCCCTTCTGGCAGGCCATGCTGAAGCTGCACACGGGAGACAGGCTCTCGCCTGCATCGCTGCTCAGCAGCCTCATCCGCGCCGGCTATGAGCGCGTGGAGCTGGTCGAGGGAAAGGGGCAGTGTGCCCTGCGCGGCGCCATTCTAGACGTTTTCCCGCCAAGTGCCGCCGCCGCGCTGCGTATTGAGTATTTCGACGATGAGATTGACTCTCTCCGCACCTTTGACTGCATCACGCAGCGGTCACTGGACGCATTGGACGAAGTGACGCTCTCCCCCGCCTCCGAGGCCCTGCTGCCGGCAGAGGAGGCAGCAGCTGCCGCGCAGCGCATGCGTCAGGCCATACAGACGCTGACCGCGGAGGAAGAATCACCGCTGCTGAAGGATCTTCCGCCGCTGCCGGAGGATGACGACGCACTGCCGGAATTTTTTGACGCCGAGGTAGCCCCCAGGGCGAAAGAGGCGGCGCGCCGCACCGCCCTGCAGACCGACCTGGACCGCCGCGTTTCCGCACTGATGGGAGACGCGCAGTCAGTGGAGGAAGGCCTCCCTTTCCGCCGCTCAAGGGTCTGGCTGCCGGTGCTGACCGAGCACGTTTATACCGTCACCGACTGGTACCGGCCGGACGCCGTGCTGCTGCTGGAGCCGGACAGTCTGCGCCAGCGCGCAAGGGAGCGCCTCACCGGCTTTGGGCAGGATCTTTCCTCCGCCATTGCGAGAAAAGAAGCCGTTTCCAAGCAGGAGCAGCTGCTGATGGACTGGCCGCAGGTGCTGGAGTGCCTGAACGGTCTGCCCCTGGCCGCGATGTCTGACCTAAAAAAAGGGCTGGGCGGCGTGCAGACGCAGAAGGTGTTTTCTCTGGAGGCCACCAGCCTGAGCGGCTATGCCTCGCAGGTACGTACGCTGGCTGAGGATGTGCGTATCTGGCTTGAGCGCGGTGACACTGTGGCACTGCTGACCGGCGGCGTTTCCCGCGGGGAACGCCTGCGCGCGTCACTTTCCGAGCTCTCTGTCCCCTGCCTCGCGCCGGAGGACGCAAAGGCCCTCTCACCCGGCACAGTGACGCTGCTGCCAATGACGCTCTCGCATGGCTTTGTCTGGCCGCAGGCGCGTTTTGCGCTGGTATCCGATACGGATATCTGGGGCGCGGGCTACCGCAGGAGCCGTTCCCGCCGCAATTCCGGCGAGAAGATTGCTGCCTTTACCGACCTGCAGGTGGGCGATTATGTCGTGCATGAGGACCACGGCGTGGGCATCTATCAGGGCACAGCGCACATACAGAACGCCGGCACCTGGCGGGACTATCTGCTGATCCAGTACGACGGCAGCGATAAGCTGTACGTTCCCATTGAGCAGCTGCAGAGAGTGCAGCGCTATATCGGCAACCCGAATCAGCCGCCGAAGCTGAACCGCATCGGCGGCGGCGACTGGCAGCGCCAGAAGGGCAAAGTAAAGGAAGGCCTGAAAAAGCTGGCCTTTGACCTGAAGGCGCTGTATGCCCGCCGCAGCCAGGAGACAGGCCATGCCTTCCCGCCGGATACTCCCTGGCAGCGGGAGTTCGAAGATCAGTTCCCTTGGGAGCTGACTGCCGACCAGGCGCAAAGCGTGCGCGAGATCACAGCGGACATGGAATCCGCCAGAAACATGGACCGCCTGCTGGTGGGCGATGTCGGCTACGGCAAAACCGAGGTGAGCCTGCGCGCCGCCTTCAAGTGCGTGATGGACAGCCGTCAGGTGGCGATGCTGGCCCCCACCACCATCCTCGCGCAGCAGCACTACAATACCATCCGCCAGCGCTTTGCAGGCTTCCCGGTGCGCGTGGAGGTGCTCAGCCGGTTCCGCAGCGCCAAGGAGCAAAAAAGCATCCTTCAGGACACAGCGGACGGCAAGGTGGACATACTGGTCGGCACCCACCGCCTGCTGGGAAAGGATGTCAAATTCAAAAACCTGGGCCTGCTGATTGTGGACGAGGAGCAGCGCTTTGGCGTGCAGCACAAGGAGGCCATCAAAAACCTCAAGAGCACGGTGGATGTGCTGACCCTCTCCGCGACGCCGATCCCCCGCACACTGCACATGTCCATGGTCGGCATACGCGATATGTCCGTGCTGGAAACCCCGCCGGAGGACCGCTTGCCCGTGCAGACGCATGTGGTGGAATACTCCGACGCGCTGGTGCGCGACGCCATCCTGCGGGAGCTGAGCCGCGGCGGCCAGGTTTATTTCCTGTACAACCGGGTGCGCTCCA
Organism: uncultured Clostridia bacterium; assembly: GCA_946407745.1. Taxonomy (GTDB): domain Bacteria; phylum Bacillota; class Clostridia; order Christensenellales; family Aristaeellaceae; genus RUG11272. Next base: position 32,341 of record CAMJPQ010000023.1, on the reverse strand, counting down.
TCGAGCAGTTCTACCAGCGCCTGCGCCAGCTGGTGCCGGAGGCGCGCATCGGCGTGGCGCACGGGCAAATGCGCGAGTCCGCCCTGGAGGATGTGATGATGGACTTTTACGCCGGCAGCTTTGACGTGCTGCTGTGCACCACCATCATCGAGAGCGGCCTGGATGTGCCCACTGCAAACACACTCATTGTCTATGACTCGGAGCGCTTCGGCCTCAGCCAGCTGTACCAGCTGCGCGGACGTGTCGGGCGAAGCGCCACACAGGCATACGCCTATTTCACCGTGCGGCAGGACAAGGTGCTGAGTGAAACGGCGGAGCAGCGCCTGAGCGCCATACGGGAGTTTACAGAATTCGGCGCCGGCTTCCGCATCGCGATGCGCGACCTGGAAATCCGCGGCGCGGGCAACATCTTAGGGCCCGAGCAGCACGGCCACCTGGAGACCGTGGGCTACGAGATGTACTGCAAGCTGATCGAGGAAACCCTGCGCGAGGTGCAGGGGCAGAAGGATTATTCCGCGCTGGAAACCCGCGTCGACCTTCAGGTGGACGCCTTCCTGCCCGCGGAGTACATTGCCGACGAGCACCAGCGCATGGAAATGTACAAGCGCATTGCCTCCATTGAAAACGAGAGCGACCGCGCGGATATACTGGATGAGCTGATCGACCGCTTCGGCGAGGTGCCGCAGAGCGCGCAGACCCTGCTGGAGGTGAGCCTGCTGCGCGCCGTCTGCAACCGGCTGGGAGTCAGCCAGGTCACCCTGCGCCCTCCGCGCCTGCTGATGAAGCTGGACGGACGCTTTGTGCCTGACCCGCTGGCGCTGGTGCGCGCCCTGGAGGCGACCGATTCTCGCCTGACGCTGACACAGCAGGGCACCGCTACCGCCATTGCCCTCACCGGCCGGTGGAAGGACGCCGCCGCCGCGATGCGGGAGGCCATCCGTGTGATGGGCAAGGTGAGCGATAAGCTGAGTGAAAAGGCCGAGAATGCGTAGGCCGAGACAAAGCGCCCCCGTGGGATGGGTTTCCGCGGAGGCGCTCTTTTGACGCCGCAAATGAACTTTTTGCGGTGATTATCCGTTTTTTCTTGACATTCCATTGAAGATTTGCTATGCTTACTTTAATGGTGCAAAGCAATAAAGTGTTGCGCCGCCCAGAAAGGATGAAACGCCATGCCGATTACCGATCTGCTGGAGAGAAACAGCAAGCTGTACGGCACCGAGGTTGCCCTGGTGGAAATGAATCCGGAAATACAGGAGCAGCCGCGTGTGACGTGGAAGGAATATGAACTGATTCAGCCCACCGCCTCCGCCCCCTATCGCAGGGAGATTACCTGGAGCGTGTTTGATGAGAAGGCGAATCGTGTTGCCAACCTGCTCATTTCCAGGGGCATCAGGAAGGGCCAGAAGTGTGCCATCCTGCTGATGAACTGCCTGGAATGGCTGCCGATCTACTTCGGCGTGCTGAAAACAGGCGCGGTGGCCGTGCCGCTCAATTTCCGCTACACCGCGCAGGAGATCGACTACTGTGTAAAGCTGGCCGACGCGGATGTGCTTTTCTTCGGGCCGGAATTCATCGGGCGCGTGGAGGATATTGCCGGCACGCTCGGCCGCGAGCGGCTGCTGCTGTTTGTGGGCGACAACCGCCCCTCCTTCGCGGACAGCTACAACGAGGCCGTGGCCAACTGCTCCTCCACCGCGCCGAAGGTGCTCATTGAGGACACGGACGACGCCGCCATCTACTATTCCTCCGGCACAACCGGCTTCCCTAAGGCCATCCTTCTGGACCACACCGCGCTGCTGCAGTCTGCCCGGATGGAAGCGACCCATCACCTGACCACACACGACGATTGCTTTCTCTGCATTCCGCCGCTGTATCACACCGGCGCAAAGATGCACTGGTTCGGCTCGCTGTATACCGGCAGCAAGGCGGTCATTCTCAAGGGGAACAGCCCCAAGGCAATCCTGGAGGCCGTGAGCCTGGAGCGGTGCACCATTGTGTGGCTGCTGGTGCCCTGGTGCCAGGACATTCTGGCCGCCATTGAGCGCGGCGACGTACACCTGGAGGACTACCACCTGGAGCAGTGGCGGCTGATGCACATCGGCGCGCAGCCGGTGCCTCCGTCCCTCATCCGCCACTGGATGGAGTATTTCCCCAACCACAAGTATGACACCAACTACGGCCTGAGCGAATCCACCGGCCCCGGCTGCGTGCACCTGGGGCTGGATCATCTGGACAAGGTGGGCGCCATCGGTGTGCCCGGTTTCGGCTGGAAGTGTAAAATCGTCGATGAGTCGGATCAGCCCGTCGCCCAGGGCGATGTGGGCGAATTGTGCGTGAAGGGCCCCGGCCTGATGCGCTGCTACTATCACGACCCGAAGGCCACCGCGGAAACGCTGATCGACGGCTGGCTGCACACCGGCGACATGGCCCGCATGGACGAGGACGGCTTTATCTACCTGGTGGACCGCAAGAAGGACGTGATCATCACCGGCGGCGAGAACCTGTATCCCGTGCAGATTGAGGACTTCCTCTCCGCCTATCCCAAGATCCACGATGTGGCGGTCATCGGCCTGCCGGACAAACGGCTGGGTGAAATTGCCGCCGCCATCATCCAGGTCAAGGAAGGCATGGAGTGCACCGAGGAGGAGATCAACCGCTTCTGTGTGGAGCTGCCCCGCTATAAGCGGCCGCGGAAAATCATTTTCGCGAAGGTGCCGCGCAACCCGACCGGCAAGATCGAGAAACCGAAGCTGCGTGAGATCTATTGCGGCGTGCGCCTTGTCGAGGCGCAGAGCAATTCCTGAGCCGATCACCCGATAACAAAAAGGCTCCGCCCGGCAGTGTTTGTCAGGCGGAGCTTTTCGTATGCTGTTTTACAGCTCGTCCTCGATCTCCTCAATGGTCAGCGGGAACAGCAGCAGACCTGATGACACATCGCAGACCATGCCCGGCTGCACAAAGAACACCGGCTCACCTCGCTCATCCAGATAGAATTCCTCCTCCGGGTTGAACAGGGCGGTGAACCACTCGTAGTCCATTTCCTCCGCGAGGGTGATTTCACCGGCCGCCGCCCTCTCGTTCAGCGCCGCCCACACGAACTGGCGGACACATTCGTTGGCCTTCTCCGTCTGCCTGTCCTGCAGCCAGGTATCGCTCTCGTCCTCGGCCAGCAGGCCCAGCAGGTACGGCAGGGTAATCACGTTGCCCGGCTTGTCGGTGGAGGTGGCAAAAACCTGCGCTGAATAGACCTCGCTCGCGTCTCCCATCATCAGGGTGGTGGTGCGCACCAGCACCGAATACCACAGCTCGCTGGAGCAGGTCACCTGCGTCTCGATCACCGTCTCGGCCTTTTCACCCTCCGGCATCATGCCGCCATACATCGGCACCTTGAAGGAAACCGCGTCGCTGACCAGGTACTGGTACAGCGCATTGATGGTCTCAGCGGCTTCCGCGGCGCTCTCATCGGTGGCCTCCACCTGGGGATAGCTGTAGCGGTACACATAGACCGCCGTTTCTTCAGCGGCCCCTTCCGGATACACCGCCACGCCCTCCAGCGGAGCCACGGTGTTCAGAGCGCCGGCGGCGGCGCAGGCATACATCAGCATCAAGGCAAGCGCCAGGGCGGAAATCCTCTTCAGCATGGTCCGGTCCTCCTCTTCGTCAGTTGTCGTAGGTATAGCGGCAGTACAGCATGGGCTTTCCGTCGTAGGTGCCATATACGTCCGCGTAGAGGCGGTAATACTTTCCCACCTGCCAGGTCGTTTTGGTGTAATTCCGCACGACCACCGGCTGGCTCGCCCCGTCTTCGCCCAGGTAGAACAGGGCGATCTGCGGCTTTTCCGAATACATCTCCGCCACCTCGCCCACGATGACATACACCTGCGTTCGTTCTGCGCGGTAGTTGATGTTGCCCACCAGCTCGGAATACTCCGCTGCACGGTTCAGCGGCCATGCTGATTTGGTATAGTCCCCCACCGGCGGTATGTAATACACCGTATACTCGATCGAAGAGGTCTTCTTGCCGGGGAAGGAGGAGGTGATATGTATCGTGTTGTCACCGATGTGGTCAAACACCGCAATAAAGGAAAAGCTGCCTGTTGTATCCAGGTTCGTGATGTCCAGGTCGGAGAAGGGTGAGAGCACATCCACCACCGCGCCGGGCAAGGTTGTGCAGTGCACAGTCATGTGCTTCTGGCTGGTGGAGGTGAAGGTATCCGCCGCCAGGTCAAGCGGTATCTCCTGCGGTTCCCGATAGAGGACGATGGTCAGCGAGGTCTCCCGGCAGTATTGGCTGCGGCAGGTCACGGTATACACGTTGTCGCCGATGGGCTGCACCGTGGCATTGTAGGAGAAGTTACCCGTCTGCGCGTTCACCGTGTCGGAAACATCCTTGCCGTTGACCGTCACCTTGGACCCCGGGCGCACGTCGAACTCCATTGTGTACATGGAGGAGGATACCGTGGTCCTCGAGTTCTCCGGGGTGCGCATAGAGATGGGGCTGAGGGGGATATCAATGGAATAGGTGATGGGATCCAGTGGCTGCTGCCTGCCGCTGGAGGTTTTCAGGAAGGGTGTGAGGGTCACCTCCATGCTCTCCTGCGTCAGGCTGTCCAGGTTGTCATACCAGTCGTGGTCCGCGATCTGTATGGTGGCAAAGCCGCCGGACACAATGAAGGAGTTGTGCAGTTCGCGGATGTAGATCTGCGTGCCGTCCTCCCCGGGGATCATGACCGTGTGCGCGGCCAGGTCGTCCAGTATGGAGGCAATGACCGTCGGCTCGCTGTCCTCCCTGTCCTGCGCGCTGCGGCCGGCAAAATAATGGTACCCAAAGAAACCGACCGCGCCTACGAGCGCGATGATCAGCACTGCCAGCAGAAAGCTGCCCAGCTTCCGCAGCGCGCTGGTTCTCTTCGGGTTGGCGATGGCCATCGCCGGCTTCTGCTCCATATCCCAGGAGCGCCAGCGCTCATCGTACGCCGCCTGCTCTGCCCACAGCATGTCATAGTTGCGGGAGTCATCCAGCGGCTCCTCCGGCACATCCTCCTGCGCCAGCTCCTCCTGCCTGCCGATGTAGCGCACCGCCGTTCTGCTGCCGGAATTCTTTCTGGCAGCGCGAAAGGCAGCGCCCTGCCCGATGGCCGCGCTCTGGGCGTTCAGCGAGATTGCGTTGTTCTGGATGCGGCGGCCCGTCGGCGCGGCGCCCCTGCCAACGCTCTCCGCGCGCAGCTTTTGCTGCATCACCTCGCCGTCGGCTTTTCTCTTCTTCAGCTCGGCCATTTCACAGGCCAGTGTGTCCCGGCTGTCCGGCTGGGCGTCACTCTCGCCGTCCTCGTCCATCCGGTAGTACTGCGTGCCCCTTTGGCCGTCATTGAGTGTCGCGCGCCAGTCCGGCTGGCTCTCCTCACCGGTCAGCGGCGTTCCGCATTTCACACATACAGGCAGCGAGGCGCGGTTCCACGCCCCGCAGTTGGGACATTTCATAGGGTCTCCTTGCTATCAGTCAAACCCGAACTGGCTCAGGTCGTCTGCTCCGCTCAGGTCATTGAACTCTTTGCTGTCAAATTCGTCCATCACAACAAAGCTGTTTTCGAGGTAATAGGCCATGGACGCCCGGCACTTTTCCCAGTCCACCTCCTGCGCAGCCATGCCGCTCCAGGTGATGCCGCCAAGCGCCGCCTCATCGGTGGGCAGGCGCAGCTCTTCAATGGTGCAGTCGCGCAGCGCATAGGCATAGCCCGCCGCCTGCACCACATCCTCCAGGCTGGCGTTGCTCATCACGTTGTTCTCAAAGATGGTGTTGGCCAACGAGGTCGCAGCGTCCATGCTGATCTCGCGGCATTCGTCCGCCAGCAGGCCCAGCACCGTCCTCACGCGCTGGGTGCGCATGAAGTCGCCGCCGCCGCCAACCTTGCGGATGCGCATATAGATTACCGCGCCGTGGCCGTTGAAATGGTAGGTGCCCGCGCGGCCCTTCACGATGGCCGGCTCAGTGTGCGGCACGGGACGGGTGATGGAGTATGCGTCCAGATAGGTCGCCTCCGCCGCGGTGATGTCGATGTCCACGCCGCCCAGGGCGTCAATGATGGCGCCGATCTGGTTCATTGAAAAGAGGATGTATTTCTCAATCTTGACGCCGATGTGCTCGCTGATGACCCTGCACAGCGTCTCCGGGTCGTTGCACTGCGCAATGTAGTTGATCCGGCCGAAGTTGAACTTGCCCTCCACCTCCGGGTCCGGGCGCCACACCAGCGCGTCACGGATGATGGAGGTCAGCATGATGCGGTGCGCCTTGCTGTCCAGCGTCAGCAGCACAATGCCGTCCGTGTTGGCCGAGTTGTTGCGCACAAAGCTGTCCATCGCCTTTTTGTGCAGGCTGAGGATGGAGGAATTGATGTCCCACCTGTCCACGCACAGCAGCAGGTAATGGTGCTGCCCGTCGACTGGCTCCGGAAGGCTTTCATAGGGAACGGTGGTAATCTCTCTCGGCTCACGGGCCATCGCGGTTCCCGTAAGGCAGAGGAGAGCAAACAGGCACAGTGCCGCACACAGCAGGCGAATTCTCATCGGCAAGGTTCCTTTCTGGCAGCGCGCAGGCGCTGTATACAGTATCACTGCCTGATTATAGCACGCCCCGCGCAAAATGAAAAGGCCGCAGGCGGCAATTCGGCGCCTTTTCAAAGCTTTTACATTCGTGAACGCACTGCTCCGCAGGCGTTTTTCAATTCTTTCTCATTGCCCGTTGCGAAACCTTTAGGAATAGGCTATAATGCTCTCAGTAAAAGAACGCCTACGGGCAGACGCAGGAGGAGACAGTTATGAGCAAAGTTGTGGTATTTGATCATCCTCTCATTCAGCACAAGCTGGCGATCATGCGGGACAAGAACACCGGCGTGAAGGAGTTCCGCGAGCTGCTGGAAGAAATCTCCATGCTGATGATTTATGAAGTGACCCGCGACCTGGAGACGGAAGTTGTGGAGGTGGAAACCCCCATCCAGACCTGCAAGTGCCGCAAGCTGGCCGGGCGCAAGCTGGCCGTGGTGCCGATCCTCCGCGCCGGATTGGGCATGGTGGACGGCGTACTGAATATGGTGCCCGCCGCCAAGGTCGGACACATCGGCCTCTACCGCGACCCCGAAACGCTGGAGCCCGTGGAGTATTACTGCAAGCTGCCGGCCGATTCCACCGAGCGTGAAATCGTGGTGGTTGACCCGATGCTGGCCACAGGCGGCAGCGCCAGCGCCGCAATCAAGTTCATCAAGCAGCGCGGCTGCTCTCACATCCGTCTGGTGAACCTCATTGCCGCGCCTGAGGGCGTCGCCCGCATGCAGGCTGACCACCCGGATGTGGACATCTTCATCGCGGCGCTGGATGAAAAGCTGAACGACCACGGCTACATCATTCCCGGCCTGGGCGACGCCGGCGACCGTCTGTTCGGCACCAAATAACAGCATGGCGGGAGCGCGGCAGACTCCCGCCTTTTTTCTGACCTGAGGGGGGACAGCATGGACATTTGCGAGGCGGCGCGCGCGGCGGGCTTTGATCCCGTCATCGCGCTGGTGGGCGCGGAGGCGGAGCTGCCCTATGCCACGGTGCTGCTGTGCTTTGTGACCTATGAGGCGGAGAAAGAGCCGTCCCGGCAAGGTGCCTGGATTCATCCCTATTATCCCGCCTCCCAGCTGGCCTACCGCGCCGCGGCGGCGCTGGAGGAGCGCTTCAGGCAGGATGGCATCGACCTGCGCCGGCACAACGAGATCCGCCTCAAGCCGCTCTTTGCCCGGCTTGGGCAGCTGCGGCAGGGCAAGAACACCCTGTCCTACCTGCCGGGGGTGGGCAGCCGTTTCCATGTACAGGTCCTCGCCGGCAATGCGCCGGCCGCGGAATACACGCACCTGTCTCCTTCTCCAAAGCCGCTGATGTGCGGTGACTGCCGAAGGTGCGAGCAGGCCTGTCCCACCGGTGCCATCACCGGCAGGGGCTTTGTGCGTGAGCGGTGTCTGCGCAACTGGCAGCTGGGCGGTGCGGCGGTGCCGGAGGGGCTGCGCGCCGCCATGGGGAACCGGCTGATCGGCTGTGACGAGTGCCAGCGGTGCTGCCCGCACAATCCGCCGCCCACCGGGCTAGCCGGTGAGACGGTACCGCTGAGCTGGCTGCTTTCCTCCCCGAAAGAGGCTGCGCAGCAGCTGTCTCCCCTGATCGGCAGCAATCTGGCCCTGCCAAACAGGCTGGCCGCGCAGGCCTGTCTGCTGGCCGGTTGTGCTGAACGGGAATCGCTGGGGGAAGCCCTGACTGCCCTGGCCGCGCACCCCTCCGCGCAGGTGAGGGAGCACGCACGCTGGGCGCTGAAGCAGCGTGCCGCAGGCAGCGACCATGAATGACTTGATAGGAAAACCTGATTTTGGGAAAGAGGAAAAACAATGCGGTTTCTTTTGCTGACCGGCATGAGCGGCGCAGGCAAATCCGCTGCGCTGAGGTATTTTGAGGACATCGGCGCCTTCTGTGTGGACAACCTGCCGCCGATGATGCTGCTGCCGCTGATGGACGCGGTGGGCAAGGCGGATATTCACAAAAACCTGGCCGCTTTCTCAGTGGACGTTCGCAGCGGCGCCTTTTTCGACGCGGAGGCGCTGGTCAAGCTGATCAAGGAGCTGCGCGGCCTGGGGCACACGGTGGAAACGCTCTACCTGGAGGCCTCCGACGAGGAGCTGCTGATACGGTACAAGGAGACCCGGCGCGACCATCCTCTGGCAAGCCGCCATGTGACCCTTGTGGAGGCCATCGCCCGCGAGCGCACGGTATTGACCCCCCTGAGGGAAACAGCGGATTACCTCATTGATACAACCGGCATGAAAACGCGCGCGTTCCAGAAACGCCTCGGGCAGATTGCCGGCAGCGACGGCAAAACCGCCGAGACCGTGTTCCGGGTGGAGGTGCTCTCCTTCGGCTTCAAGCGCGGCCTCCCCCGCCAGGCGGACCTGGTGCTGGACGTCCGTTTTCTGCCCAATCCGTTCTATATCCCAGAGCTGTGCCGGCACACCGGCCTGGATGAGGATGTGCGCGCCTTTGTGATGGACAACCCGGTGACAAAGCAGTTTATGGAAAAGGTGTGCGATCTGCTCGCCTTCCTGGTGCCCCATTACCGCGAGGAGGGCAAGCACCGCCTGACCATCGCGGTGGGCTGCACCGGAGGGGCGCACCGCTCCGTCGCCATAGCGGAGGCCGTCGGCGCCTTCCTGAGGACAGCCGGGTGCGAGGCAGAGGTGCTGCACCGCGACAGGGAGCTGGAGCAGGCCCGCTGGGAGGCAGGCAGCCAGGAGGAGGAATAAGGATCCATGTCCTTTTCATCAACCATCAGGGAAGCGCTGCTTCGCGAGCCTGCCGAGCGGGAGTGCTGCCTGCGCGCCGAGCTGGCCGCGCTGACACAGGCGCTGGGCAGCCTGGGTTTCCGCGGCGGCGGCCAGTTTTCAGTGACCTACCAGACGGATCAGATTCCTTTGGCCAGGCGGGTTTTTGTGCTGCTGAAGGAGGGCCTGGGGCTCTCGCCGCAGCTGCAGATTGTGAAGCATGCCCGCTTCGGCGGCAAAAAAACCTGTGTGCTGACGGTCGAAGGCGCAGACGCGCCGAAGCTGCTGAGTGAAATGGACATGATGGAGGCGGGCGAGGACGGTCAGCTGACAATGCGGCGAACCTCTCCCCGCCCGGCGCTGAACCGCCAGTGCTGCAAAAAAGCTTACATGCGCGGCGCTTTCCTCGGCATTGGCTCCATGACCAGCCCGGAGAAGAGCTATCACATGGAGTTTACCTGCCCGGAGGAGGGCATGGCGCAGCAGATCGAGCGGTTGCTGGAAAAGGCAGACATACCGGCTCGCCATCAGACGCGGCGCGGCAAGACCGTTGTATACCTCAAAAGCGCTGACGCCATCGCCGACGCGCTGACGCTGATGGGCGCCAACCAGGCTCGGATGGAGCTGGAAAACGTGCGGATCCGCAAGCAGATGCGGGGGCAGATTGCCCGCATGAGCAATTGTGACGAGCACAATGACAACCGCATGATGGATGCCTCGCTGGCCCAGATACGCGCCATCACCTTTGTCCGTGTGGAATACGGGCTGTACCCGCTGCCCCCGGCCCTGCGGGAGGTGGCGGAGGCGCGGCTGCAGAATCCGGACGCGACGCTGGAGCAGCTCGGGCAGCTGCTGGACCCGCCCATCGGCAAGAGCGCGGTGAACGCCCGCATGCGCCGGCTGATGTCCATCGCGCGCGAACTGGAGCAGAAGCTCGCCGCTCAGGCCGATGAAAAAGGTTCTGCTCGCTTTGTTACACCTGCGCGTTGAATCGTCACAGAATTGTTATCAAATCTTCACCGGGGCGTTCTTTCTTTCTCAAGGGATTGGGGGTATAATTCCTGTGTTATCAATTTGATGGGAGGTGTACTCCATGTCTGATCCCTCTTCCTTCAGCACCAGTAAAATGCCATCGATCCAGTCCAGCGGCAACAAGGCGCAGGACATTCTGATGTATGTTTACCGTGCGCTGGAAACAAAGGGCTATGACCCCATCACGCAGCTTGTGGGCTATATCATCTCCGGTGACCCGACTTATATCACCAGCTACAACAACGCCCGCAGCCTCATCTGCCGCATGGAGCGGGATGAAATACTGGAGGAGCTCGTCCGTTTCTACGTGGACGGCCACCTCGGCTGAATTCTGTTATAACAAAAGCCTCCCCGCGGAGGCTTTTCTTTATGCGTTTTTTGCCACTATGGCATCCGGTCCCTTGACCAGGCAGCGCGGGGGAATGACGCCGCGAACACTGGTCAGTGGGTAGACCTGGCTGTCACGCCCGATAACGGTACCCGGGTTCAGCACGCTGTTGCAGCCCACCTCCACCCGGTCACCCAGGAAGGCGCCGACCTTCTTCAGCCCCGTGGGCAGGCTCGGCTCGCCGTGGATGACCACCAGGCTCTTATCCCCCTTCACATTGGAGGTGATGGAACCCGCGCCCATATGCGCGCACCAGCCCAGAATGGAATCGCCCACATAATTGTAGTGCGGCACCTGCACCTTATCAAAGAGGATCACGTTCTTCAGCTCCACCGAGTTGCCCACCACGCAGTCCGCGCCCACCAGCGCGCTGCCGCGGATAAAGGCGCCGTGGCGAACCTCTGTGCCCGGGCCGATGATGCACGGCGCGCCGATGCTGGCGCTCTGTGCAATCACCGCCGTTTTGTGCACCCACACCTGCGGGGAGATTTCCTCGTAGTCATCCCCAAGGCCGGCGCCGATGCGGAGGATTTCCTCCTTAATGCCGCCCAGCGCCTGCCAGGGCCACTCAAAGCCGGAGAGCCATTCCCCGGCCAGGGAATGTGAAAAGTTATACAGTTCCGCTGTGCGCATCATCGGTCCTCCATCTTAAACGCAATAGCCGCCCTGGCGGATGACCTCCACAATGCCGGAGCACAGCTCACGGCACTGCGCCGCGTCCTGCGCCTCCACCATCACGCGGATCACGGGCTCGGTGCCGCTCTCACGCACCAGCACGCGGCCGGTATCGCCCAGCGTGTCCGCAGCGCGGTCAATGGCGGCGCGCACCTTCTCATCGTTTTTCACGGCAGCCTTGTCCTTTACGCGCACATTCTGCAGCTCCTGCGGGTAGAACTGGAAGCCCTCGGACAGCTGGCTCATCTTCTTTTTGCGGGCCAGCATCACTTCCATCAGCTTCATGCTGGTGAGGATGCCGTCGCCGGTGGTGGCATACTTGCTGAAGATGATGTGGCCGCTCTGCTCACCGCCCAGGCGGCAGCCGTGTTCGCTCATGTACTCATACACATAGCGGTCGCCAACGGCGGTCTTGGCATAGCCGATGCCCGCCTCGTCAAAGGCCTTGTACAGGCCGAAGTTGCTCATCACGGTGGTCACTACGGTGTTGCCCAGCAGCTTGCCCCGCTCCTTCATGTACTTGCCGTAGATATAGAGGATATGGTCGCCGGTCAGCACCTGGCCCTTTTCATCCACGCACAGGCAGCGGTCGGCGTCGCCGTCGTAGGCAAAGCCCACGTCCAGGCCGTGCTCCACCACATACCTCTGCAGGCCCTCAATGTGCGTGGAGCCCGCGTTTTCGTTGATGTTCAGGCCGTCCGGCTCCGCGTTGATGACATAGGTTTTCGCGCCCAGTGCGTCAAACACCGCCTTGGCGATGTTCCACGCCGCACCATTGGCACAGTCCAGACCCACCTTCACCCCGCGGAAGGAATAGATGCCCAGGGAGATGAGGTAGCCAATGTAGCGGTTGCGGCCGGCCACATAGTCCACAGTGCGGCCGATGCGGTCCCGCTGCGCGAAGGGCACCTCGCGCAGCTCCTCGCCGAATACGTTCACGCAGCCGTCCAGGTAATCCTCTATCAGGGCGAGCGTCTCGTCATCCATCTTTTCGCCACGCTCGTTCAGCAGCTTGATGCCGTTGTCCCAATATGGGTTGTGGCTGGCGGAAATCATGATGCCGCAGTCGAAATCATCCACATGCGTGATGTAGGCCACAGAGGGAGTGGTCGTCACGTGCAGCATGCAGGCCTCCGCGCCGGAGGCGGTGAGTCCTGCCACCAGTGCGTATTCAAACATATAGCTGGAGCGGCGGGTGTCCTTCCCGATCAACACCCGCGCCGGCAGCTCACTTCCGCGCTGCTCGCGCAGGCGGGTGTAATACCAGCCCAGAAAACGGCCGATGCGGTAAGCGTGGTCGGCAGTCAGGCCCTGATTGGCCTCGCCCCGGAAACCGTCCGTCCCAAAATATCTGCCCATTTGTGTTCATGTCCTTTCCTGCGGCCTGTCCAGCGCGCCTGCCCATCATAGCACAAATGCCGGAAAATGGCAACACAGACCTTACTGTCATGCGGCATGCCGGCCGGTTATCCCGCTCCACGCATTTCCGGGTGGGTTCTCTTCTTTTGCGCAAAGCGCCGGCGGCATTTCTCCCGCCCTTGCCAAACGCGCCAGAAAATGGTATGATACTGCCAGTTTCATTCAGCGGAAAACAAATAGTTTCCGCTTTTTAAAGGAGGAATTGAGCCAATGAAAAAACTGCTGTGTCTGGCGCTGGCGCTCTGCCTGTTCATCAGCCTGACCTCAGCCCTGGCCGAAAACGCCACCGGCACCGACCTTGCCGCCAGCCTGCCCGCCGTCGGCGAAACGGTGAACGGCTTTGTGGTGCGCGATACGCGCGATGTGCCCTTCCTGGGTGCAACCATGGTGCTGTTCGAGCATGAACGCACCGGCGCGGGCCTGACCTATATCGCCAATGACGATACCAACCGGGTGTTCGACCTGACCTTCCTCACCCGGCCCATTGATGAGACCGGCCTGCCGCATGTGTTTGAGCACTCCACGCTGAACGGCAGCGAGAAGTATCCCTCCTCCGCGCTGTTCTTCAACCTGAGCTACCAGACCTACAACACCTATATGAACGCTTACACCATGAGCGTGCTGACCAGCTATCCGGTGGCCTCCCTTTCCGAGGCGCAGCTGCTGAAATACGCTGACTTCTACACCGACAGCTGCCTGCATCCCATGGTGCTGCAGAATGAGAGCATCTACCGCGAGGAGGCGTGGCGTTATCGCCTGGCCAGCGCGGAGGATGAGCTGACGCTGGAGGGCACCGTGTATTCTGAAATGCTCGGCGCCACCGACCTGGACGAGAAGGCCAGCTTCAACGCCACGAAGGCCGCCTTCCCCGGCTCCGTGGCCGGATACTCCTACGGCGGCGACCCGGATTATATCCCGGATATGACCTGGGAAGCCCTGAAGGAATACCACGCGCGCTTCTATCATCCCAGCAACTGCATGGGTTACCTCTACGGCTCCTTCGAGCACTACGAGGACTTCCTGGCCCTGCTGGACGAGGCCTTCGCGCCCTACGAAAAATCCGAGTTCACCTTTGAGGACAGCGGCTATACTCCCCTGACGGAGTCTGTCACCTCTGAGCTGCCCTTCCCGGTGGAAGCGACCTCCAGCACCGAGAACGCTTCGACCATTTACTACACCATTATCTGCCCCGGCCTGAGGGATTCGGCCGAAGAGGAGCTGGTGCTCAACACCCTCACCGACGTGCTTGTCGCGGACGCCTCTCCCCTGATGCAGGCGCTGCGCAAGGCCTTCCCCGCCGGCAGCTTTGCTTCCTACATTCAGACCGACGCGCCGGAGGACGCCATCGTCTTCGTGGGGCGGCAGCTGAATCAGGGCGACGCCGAGCTGTTCCGTGACACGGTCAACGCCGCGCTGAACGAGGTGGCCGAGAAGGGCTTTGACCCGCAGGTGACTGACAGCGTGATGGCCAACCTCGCCACCACCACCCTGCTGACACGCGAGGGCAAAACCGTTGGCACGGACACCATTCAGCAGCTGGCCTACAGCTATGCCACCAGCGGTGACCCCTACAGCTACATCGACTATGTGGAAGCCCTGGGCAAGATCAACACCTGGAACGAGCAGGGCATCTACCAGACCGCGGTGGCCAAGTGGCTCACCGGCAGCCCTGTGACCGCGCTGACCACCACCTATCCTGTGCCGGGCGAGAAGGAAGCGCATGACGCCGCGCTGGCAGAAAGCCTGGCCGCCTACAAGGCCAGCCTGAGCGAGGAAGAAATCGCGGCGCTGGTGGAGGCGACCAACGCCGAGAAGGAAGCCGCGGACGCTTCCGCCTATGTGGCGCAGCTGCAGGCGGTCACCGTCTCCTCCCTGCCGGAGGAAGTGGCCCTCTACGACATCACCGATGAGTCCGGTGAGGACGGCGTACGCTATGTTGACGCCACCGCCGGTGTGGATGAAATCGGCAAGACCGCGCTGTTCATCGACGCCGCCGGACTGCCGCAGGAGATGATCCACTGGTTCAAGCTGTACACCGAGCTGCTGGGCGAGCTGGACACCGCGCAGCACACCCGCGACGAGCTGGACGCACTGACCACCCGCTATCTGTACAGCGGTGAGCACCGGCTGTCCCTGCTGGGCGACAAGGACGAATACCATCCCTACTTCCGCATGGGCTGGATTGCCACCGACGCCGACCAGCAGACCGCCTATGACCTGATGTACGAAATCGCCTATGAGACTGACTTCACCAACACGCAGAAGCTGGGCGAGGCGTTGCAGCAGCTCAAGGCCAGCCTGAAGAGCACCATCACAAACAGCATCTACAACATCGAGATCTACCGCGGCCTGGCGGTATTCAATCCCCTGTACCGGTATTACAACTACATCAACTATCTGGATTACTACGCCTTCCTGGAGCAGGTTGCCACTGCGCTGGAAGCCAGCCCCGAGGCGGTAGTGGAGACCCTCACCGCGGTGCAGCAGTTCCTGCACAACCGCGGCGGCGCCATCGCTGGCTATGCCGGCAACGCGGACAGCATTGCCCTCAACCGTCCCATGGCGGAGGCCTTCATGGCCAGGCTGGACAGCGTGGCTTATGAGCCCGTAGCCTATGACCTGCCCGTGCCTGCCCGCCGTGAAGCCATCATTATCGACAGCGGCGCGCAGTTCAACGCACTGGTCGGCGACTACGCAGCGATGGGGCTGGAGGATTACGACGGCGGCCTGGACGCGCTGACCAGCCTGGTTGCCGACAAGCTGCTGATTCCCCAGCTGCGTGAGCAGTACGGTGTGTACACTCCCCTGCACGGCGCGATCAGCGACGGCGGCGTCTACCTGCTGGCCTACCGTGACCCCAACGTGGCCGAAACCTTTGCCGTGTACGACAGCCTTGCCGACCAGGTGGCCGCGCTCGCGGTTGACCAGGATACGCTGGACGGCTACATTCTCTCCTCCTATGCCTATTACGCCACCTCCGCTGGCGAGCTGACCGGCGCGGTGAACGCCATGGTGGCCGTCATCAACGGTGACGCGCAGGATGAGAACCTGGAATACATGCGCCAGCTCAAGCAGGTGACCCCGGAGGCTGTGGCGCGCTACGCTGACATCTACCGCGGCCTGTCCGAGAACGGTGTCCGCGCCACCGCCGGCTCCGCTGCGGCCATCAATGCCAACGCGGACATGTATGACGTGATCCTGAACCCCTTCGGCACGCAGGACGCCACTCAGGTGGCCTTTGACGACGTGACTGAGGACCACCCCTATTACGCGAATGTGCGCCGCGCCTTTGAGAACGGCATGATGGCGCCCCTGACCGAGGGCACGTTCGGCGTGGACGAGGAAGCCACCGCCGGTGAGCTGGCTGTCGCGCTGTTCAAGCTGGCCGCCGGGCAGGACGCTTCCGCTCAGGATGCCCTGGACACCCTGGGCGCCTACGGTGTGATGAGCGGCATGACGGCAGATGAGGTTCTGACCCACGGCAGCTGCGACCAGGTGCTGGTGGACTTCCTGGTGAAGATCGCCGGTGCGCAGGGCGTGACCGCCGACGAGCCCAACGAGCAGACCGACCTGCCCATGACCCGCGGCGAGCTGGCTGAGCAGCTGGATATGCTGATGCAGATGTTCGGCATGTAATTTCATTCCTCCGGGGAGAGCGGGGCTGGCGCTGCCTGCCCTCTCTCCCCTTTTGCGTAAAATGTGACAGGAGTTTCCATGAAAAGCATCGAAAATCCCATTCTGCCCGGGTTCTATCCGGACCCCTCCATCTGCCGTGTGGGGGAGGATTTTTACCTTGTCACCTCGTCCTTTGCCTTTTTCCCCGGGGTGCCTGTATTCCATTCGCGGGACCTGATCCACTGGGAGCAGATCGGCCATGTGCTGACGCGTCCGGAGCAGCTGCCGCTCAACTGCCGCCACATTTCCGGCGGCATCTACGCGCCGACGCTGCGCTATTTTGACGGCACCTTTTACATGATCACCACCAACGTGGACGGCATCGGCGACTTTGTGTGCACGGCACAGGATCCCGCCGGGCCGTGGAGCGACATGCACATCGTTCATGGCGCGCCGGGCATCGACCCCTCGCTGTTCTTTGATGAGGACGGCAGCTGCTGGATGTGCGGCAACGACTGGAGCAAGGGCTACGGCGTGATCTGGGTCGCCCCCTTTGACACGAAGACCTTCTCCCTGTGCGGGGAGCGGGTAGACCTGTGGCGTGGCGCCATGCACGACGCCTGGGCGCCGGAGGCGCCGCACATCTACAAAAAGGATGGATGGTACTACCTGATGATCGCCGAGGGCGGCACAGAGTTTTTCCACTCTGAGACCATCGCCAGGGCGGAGAGCATCACCGGAAAATACAAGGGGTATCCCGGCAACCCCATTCTCACCCACCGGCACCTGGGCTATGGCGCGCCGATCACCAACACCGGCCACGCCGACCTGGTGGAGCTGGCGGACGGCAGCTGGTATATGGTGCTGCTCGCCTGCCGTCCCATCGAGGGCTACCACCTGAACATGGGCCGTGAGACCTTCATCACACCGGTCACCTGGCAAAATGGCTGGCCCGTGGTCAATGAGCGGATGGGGCAGGTCACCTTTACCGTGCCCGCCCCCAACCTGCCTGAATGTCCCTTTCCGGAGACAGACAGCAATGATTTCCGCAGCCTGTGCTGGAATCATCTCGGCACACCCGCAAGCGGCATGGACCCCGTGGAGGTGGTCAGCGGCAGCCATGTGCGCATCCGCGCCACGCGCCGCCCCTTTATCCCGCACGGTGAGGCGGAGACCCCGGAGGAGCAGAAAAAAGCTCTTGGCTTCTACGGCCGCCGCCAGCAGCACAGGGACTTCACCGCTGCCGTGACTGCCTCCCTTCCGGAGGATGAGCGCGCGCGCTGCGGCCTGGTGCTGCTGCAGAACGACTTTGCCTCCCTGCGCCTTGAGCTGTACAGAGTAAGCGGCGCGGTGAAGGTGCGCGCCGTTAAAGCCTGCTGCGAGCGGAACCGCTTCACGCAGGAGGCCAAGCCCGGCGGGACACCTCCATGCAGGGAAGAGACGCTGTTTGAGTGCCCCGCAGCGCCCCGTTCCGCGCTGAAGCTCGCGGTCAGCGGACAGCACGTGCGCTTTCTGTGCGGCGGTGAGGAGCTGGCGCAGGCGGACGCTTCCTTCCTGGGAAGCGAGACAAGCGGCGGCTTTATCGGCGCCTATATCGGGCTGTATGCCTGCGGCGGCGGTGAAGCCTGGGTCGATTTTGAGGATTTCCAATACTGCGGAACTGTGTGAGCCCCAGCCTGCCGCTTGCACAGCGGCAGGCTTTTCCTCTGTATTGACATGGAGGAGCGCGTTTGCTATCATCGCAGTAGCAGGGAACCTTTTCCGATCGCATAAAAAAATGGAGCGGACTGCCTGCCCCTGGCACGGCCGCAGAGGAGGCGCTTTCCATGGCATCAAGCCGCGGATATCTTGACTTTATCATCGACCAGTTGTCCGGCCTGGAGGGCGTCACCTCGCGCGCCATGATGGGAGAATACCTCATCTATGTTCACGGCAGGCTGGTTGGCGGCATCTATGATGACCGCCTTCTTGTGAAAATCACCCCTTCTGCCCTGGACTTGCTGCCAGGCGCCGAAAAGGAGCTGCCGTATCCCGGCGCAAAGGAAATGCTGCTGGTGGACCGGGTGGACGACAGCGCGTTTCTCTGTGCTCTGCTGGAGCGTATCGCCGGTGAGGTCCCGGCATCCGGGAAAAAGAAATGATCCGGAAGGGCAGGCCCTGCCGTTCAACAGAGGAAAGGAGAGCCTACATGTTTCGTGAAATGGTCCGCATCCGGCAGCAGCTGTCAGAAGAGGAATGCGTCTCGATACTCAAGCAGGAGCTGAGAGGCGTGCTGTCCGTACTCGGGGATGACGATTATCCCTACGGAATGCCCCTCAACCATTATTACTGCGAGGCAGACGGAAAAATCTATTTCCACGGCGGAAAGCGTGGGCACAGAATTGACGCGGTGAGGCGCCACGATAAAGCATCCTTCTGCGTTTACGATCAGGGCTGCCGTCAGGAGGGCGAATGGTTCCTGCGCATCCGCAGCGTGATCGTTTTCGGCCGGATCGAGCTGATCGAGGATCAGGAAAGGATCAATGAGATCTCCCGCCTGCTCAGCTACAAGTTCACCTCGGATGAGCAGTACATCGAGAACGAAATCCTCCACTCCGGGCCGGGAACCCTCCTGCTCGCGCTGACCCCCGAGCACATGACCGGGAAGCTGGTCACCGAAAGATAGCCCACGTCCGATCAGCATGCTTGACTGCCATGTAAAACAGCACAGAAAAACGCGCCTTTTGCGCGTTTTTCTGTGGTTGCTTATGCCCAGTTCCGAATCGTCTCCGCGGCTTCGTCCACCGGAACCGTCTTTTCCTCACGGGTTTCCATGTTCTTCAGCTTCACGGTGCCGCTCTGCGCCTCTTCTTCGCCGATGGTGGCAGTGAAGCGCGCGGCAGTCTTGTTCGCGTATTTGAATTGCGCCTTCAGGCTGCGCCCGCAGTGGTCCATATCCGCCCTGAGGCCCGCGCCGCGCAGGCGCTGCACCAGGGTGAAGGCCTGCAGGTCATACCCGTTCATGCGGGTCACGAACACATCGTACTGCGCCGGCTGGGGAATCGTGACGCCCTCGCTGTCCAGCAGCATCAGCACGCGCTCGATGCCCATGCCAAAGCCCACGGCGGGCAGCGGATCACCGCCGAGCTGCTCCACCAGGTTGTCGTATCTTCCGCCGCCGCACACGGTCAGGTTGCCGTCCTCTGTCCGGGTGATCAGTTCAAACACGGTCTTGGTGTAGTAATCCAACCCGCGCACAATGCGGCTGTCCACCTGATAGGGCACGCCGGAAGCGCCGAGGCACTCCTTGAGCTGTTCAAAGTGTTCGCGGCACTCCTCGCACAGGTAATCCAGCATGGAGGGTGCATCCTTCACCTGCTCGCGGCAGGTTTCCACCTTGCAGTCCAGCACGCGCAGGGGGTTGCGCTCATACCGGTTTTTGCAGTCCGCGCACAGGCACTCGACCTTGCCCGCCAGGAAGGCCTTCAGCGCCGCGTGGTACTTCGGGCGGCACTGCGGGCAGCCGATGGAATTGATGTTCACCGATAGATTCTTCACCCCCAGGTCGCTGAGCAGCCTGTAGGCGGTGAGAATCAGCTCCGCGTCCACGGTGGCCTCTTTCGCGCCGAAGCACTCCAGGCCAAACTGGTGGTGTTCGCGCAGGCGGCCGGACTGCGGCGCCTCATAGCGGAAGATCGGCGCGTTCAGATAGTACATTTTGCAGGGCAGGGCATCGGCGTAGAGGTTGTGTTCCAGCAGGCACCTCGCCGCGCCGGCCGTGCCCTCCGGCTTGAGGGTGATGGAGCGGTCCCCCTTGTCCTTGAAGGTGTACATCTCCTTCTGCACAATGTCGGTGGTATCACCCACGCCGCGCAGGAACAGCTCTGTGTGCTCAAACACAGGGGTGCGCACCTCGCGGTAGCCGCCCTCGGCAGCGGCGGTACGCATTTTTGCTTCTACATATTGCCAGCGGTAGCTGTCCTGCGGCAGCACATCGCGGGTTCCTCTGGGTGCCTGTGTCGTCAGCATGGTTTGCCTCCTTCAGGTTTTGAAAGCCCCTCACAGCTGCGCTGCGGGGGCGTATACACTGCATACGGCCTTCATTCCCGGCCTGTGTGGGATTGTAACAAATTTCCGCGGCACTGTCAACGGCGGCCTGAGCAGTTCAAAGACAGGAAAACCCTTCGCCAAACCGGCGAAGGGTCTATGCGAGGTGCCACCCGGATTTGAACCGGGGCATAAAGGTTTTGCAGACCTTTGCCTTACCACTTGGCGATGGCACCAGATAAAGAAATGGAGCGGTAGACGGGGCTCGGACCCGCGACCTCCACCTTGGCAAGGTGGCGCTCTACCAACTGAGCTACTACCGCATATATATGGTGCCGCGGGGCGGAATCGAACCACCGACACGCAGATTTTCAGTCTGCTGCTCTACCGACTGAGCTACCGAGGCAAATTTGGCGACCCGGAAGGGGCTCGAACCCTCGACCTCCAACGTGACAGGCTGGCGCTCTAACCAACTGAGCTACCGGGCCATGAGATGGAATGATGGGAACAACAGGGCTCGAACCTGTGACCCCTTGCTTGTAAGGCAAGTGCTCTCCCAGCTGAGCTATGCTCCCCCAATCACCACGGCGATTGTCTGCGCCAGGCGGCCGCCTTTTGGCCTCCGCTCCATCGCGCTTGATTAATATACCAAACAACCATCCATTTGTCAAGAGGAAATTTTCCGAACATTTTTTGCGGTCTGCGGCGGACAGTTGCGCCGCCGCAGACCGCTCCTTCACCCAACAAACAGCAGCGGCAGGGCGTTGAACAGATAGCGGAACATCGTCTCATAATCGTGCACTCCGCCCTCCAGCACCTCATAGCTCAGCCGTTTGCCAAACACGTCGGGCATCGCCTCCATGGCCCTGACCTGGGCGTCCAGGTTGGGAAAGGCAATGTCCTGAGAGCCGGTCATGGCGTGTATGCGCCAGTCCGCCGCTCCCTGTTCCTTCGCCGCAAGTGCCAGCGCCTCAGCCGTTTCGACAGGGTGTGTGCCGCCGCCCTTTTCGCCAAGCGCCCAGCAATCGCCGCTGAGGGGCAGGAACCAGCAGAACAGATCCAGCGCCTGTATGAAGGCATACCAGGTGGCTACCCCGCCCATGGAAAAGCCCCCGATGGCGCGGCGCTCCCGGTCAAAGGCCATGCCGGCGGCCCCTTCCGCCAGCGGGATGATTTCCTCCCGCAGCTCCCTCGGAAAGGCCTTTACCGCCACACCGGAGGACGCCGGCCGCTTATCCTTTTCTTCCGGGCTGTAGAAACACGGGGACACGATATACAGCGGCTGCAGCATGCCACAGGCAATCATGTGATCCACCATATTCAGGAAGGCAGGGCAGAAAAATGCGTGCTGGTCTCCCCCACCGCCGTGGATCAGGTACAGTATGCGGTCGGCCGGCTTTGCCGGGGTATACAGCAGGGCAAACTTCCTGCCGTACTCAAGCCGTGAAACCCAGCCCCCGTTTTCGCAGGGCTGAGTGAAGCCGGACGGAATGCTCAGCATGGTCATTGCTCCTCCATTTTCTTGGTACATCTGCTTCAGCAGCCTGTCAGGGATGGATCATTCCCTCCAGCGTTCTGAACAGGGCCTCCGGCTCCACAGGCTTGGATAGGTGCGCGTTCAAACCTGCCTGCATGCTCCGCTGCACATCCTCGTCAAAGGCGTTGGCCGTCAGCGCGATGATCGGTACGGTCTGCGCGTCCGGCCGGTTCAGGGCGCGGATTCTCCTGGTCGCCTCCAGGCCGTCCATCACGGGCATGCGCATATCTATCAGCACGGCAGCGTAATAGCCCGGCTCATGCTGTTCAAACATGTCAAGAGCGATCTGCCCGTTTTCCGCGTGATCCACCTCCATCGCGCGCATGGACAGCACCATCATCATGATCTCCGCGTTGACAGCCACGTCCTCCGCCAGCAGCACACGCCGGCCGGTGAGGTCCGCTGTATCCTTCTCCAGGCGGGCGTTTTTCTTTTTGAACGCCTCGCGGAACTCATTCAGCACCGTGCCCGCGAACAGCGGCTTGGCCGCGAAGGTATCCACACCCGCCTCCCTGGCCTCATCCATGATGTCCTCCCAGCTGTAGGAGGTCAGGATGATGATCGGCGTCTCGCTGCCCACCGCCGCGCGGATTTGCCTCGTCGTTTCCAGGCCGTCCAGGTCCGGCATCTTCCAGTCCACCAGTATCAGGTTATACGGCTGCCTCCGGGCGTGGCGCAGCCGCACCATCTCGATGCCCTCCAGGCCGGACAGCGCCTTTTCGCAGGAAACACCCACCTGTTCCAGCACAATCTGCGCGTGCTCGCAGGCGATGGGGTCGTCGTCAATCACCAGCACACACATCTCATGCGGGTGCAGCGCGCCCTCTCCGGTCTCCGCCCCCCTGTGGTCCGCGTCCGTCAGTGTCACCGTGACCGTGAAAACTGTGCCCCTTCCCTTTTCACTGTCCACGTCGATATGGCCGTTCATCATCTCCACGATGTTTTTGGTGATCGGCATGCCCAGGCCGGTGCTGCCGTATTTGCTTGTGGAGGTGGAGTCCTCCTGTGTGAAGGGATCGAACAGCCTTGGCAGGTAGTCGGGGCTCATGCCGATGCCCGTGTCGCTGATGGTGAGGCGCAGCGTCGTCTTTCCGTCGAAGTGCGCGGCGTCCTCCACCACAAAGGTGATCCGGCCCCCCTCCGGCGTAAACTTGACGGCGTTGCCAAGGATGTTGATCATCACCTGGCGCAGCTTCATGTCATCGCCGATATAGTAATCCTCCACCCTGCCCCTGATCCGGCAGTCGTATGTCAGCCCCTTGTCGCGGCACTGCCCGCTGATGATCGTATTGACCTGCTCCAGCGATTTGGCGAAGGAGAACTCCTCATTCCTGATCACCATCCGGCCGGACTCTATGCGGCTCATATCGAGGATGTCGTTGATAATGCCCAGCAGGTGATGCGCCGAGGTGCCTATTTTCCCGAGATACTCCCTGATTTTGTCACTGGCGGAGGGCTCGTTCATCGCGATGTTGTTCAGGCCGATAATGGCGTTCATCGGGGTGCGAATCTCGTGGCTCATGTTGGAAAGGAAGGCGGTCTTCGCCTTGTTGGCCTCCTCCGCCGCGACCAGGGCATCCCTCAGCGCCTGGTTCCTGGCCATCGTCTCACGCATCTCCGCGTCAATCACAGTGAAGCCGACACCAATGGCGTGGATGGTGTGATCGTCTCTCTGGTTCGGCTGGCGCACACCGGCCATGCGGAGCATCTCGTAATAATCCGCCCCGTCCCGGTGGACAAGGTAGCGGTAGGCCATGATCCTTTCCTGTGCGAGCACCTCGCGGATATTGTCCGGGTCGATGAAGCGCAGGAAGCCCTCCTTGAACTCAGCGTCCACACATTGCTCGCAGTAGTCCGTCAGCCAGCGGCGGTACGGAAAATGGACGCCCTCCGGCGTCTGCCCGGCATCACCGGGATCAGCGCGGTAGCACACCGCGTCGTCCGTGTCCAGGTCGACATGGTACACACTGCGGTAGTCTGAGGCCATCGCGGTGATCATGCTGTTCAGCTCTTTCTGCTGCCGCTCCTGGGCAAGTATCTGCTCCTGCAGGGCCAGCTTTTCTTCCAGCTCCTGCTGCCTGGCGTGCGCTGTCGCCTCCGCCGTTTTGATGCGCGTCATCTCTGTGACATCCACGCACATGCCCAGCAGGCACAGCCGTCCCGCGCCGTCGGTAAACTTCAGCTTGGTCGTCTGCAGGTTGCGGATCACCGCGCCTGTCGCGTCCGGCACATCTTCAAAGAAAACGTACGCCCGGTCCATGTCCAGCGCCTTTGTATCATCCTCCACAAAGTGGTCCGCCGTCTCCCGGTCAAACAGGTCATGATCGGTATTCCCGACCACCTCCTCCGGCGTCCTTTTTCCCGCGTATTCCGCAAAGGCCTGGTTGCAGGCCAGGTAGACCCGCGTTGAGGCATCCTTTGAAAAGCTCATGGCCGGCATATTGCTCATCAGGGAGGAAACCGAGGCCATCAGCTCCGCCAGCTTCTCGGCGGACTGGATCTCACTCATCAGGCGCTGGTTCTCCACCTTCGTCTGCCTGGCTTCCTCCAGCGCCTTCCGCATGGCGCGGCCCTGCCGGACCTCCTCATCCACGTCCTTGAAGCCCATGGTGACCCCCATCCGGTCTCCGGGCATATGCACCTTGCCAAAGTCTATGCGGTAGTGCCGCGGGCCGGAGGCCAGCGCGCGGATGAAATTCACCGAGAACTGGTTCTTTGTCTCCAGCTGCTTCATGATGTAGGGCAGGCTGATCTGCTCCTGCATCCTCTCCCGGTCTTCTTCGGCGACCATGGTGTCCACGTACTGCGTCTTTGTGTCGGTGTATTTTTCATGGCTCAGCGCGTTGCGGATCGCCTCGGTGTGCGCGCCGTCCATGTCGGTGTGGTACAGCGAGCAGCTCTCCGTTTCCACATCGTTGATCAGCCATACCGTATTGTACGCGTTGGTAAGTGTGGAGATGACCGCGCTGCGCGTGGCCTCGTCCTTTTCACGCTCTGTCTGCTTGTCCGTAATGTCTGAGATAAAAACGACAAAAATGCCGCCGTATTCCTCCGTATCGGAATAGTGGCCGTAGTCATCCACCCAGCGGACGGCGCCGTCGCGGCGAATGATGCGGTATTCGGCGTGGTCCTGCTTTTCCGCGCTGGCATTGATCTGCCGTGTGATCTCCGCCTCTGTGCGGTCATAGTCCTCCGGGTGCACCATGCCTCGGAAGCGGAAGCCCGTCAGCGCCTTGAACTCCTCCAGGCTTTCACAGCCGTAAATCCGCAGCACCGCCCTGTTTGCGTAGATCAGTTCACCGGTCTCGTCTGCCCTGTAGATAAAGAAGCCGCCCGGCATATGCCCGCCGATTTCATCTATGGCGGACATGGTTGCTTTATTCAGCTCAAATTTCATGCTTATCCGCGGAAGCCTCCTTATTGGCTCTGTCGTCTGCCTCTTTACAGGGAACCTCTTCTGTGCGTCTCTGCCGTTCAGCTTATCTATTTGCAATTCTACACTGAACAGCCCGTTTCCGCAAGGGCAGCAGGCCATTTTTCCGCCATTTGGGCGGACAGGCGCCTTTCCTCACGCTTATCGCTGCGGCAGGGCTTTCTTATACGCCTTGGGGGACACGCCCACATATTTGTAAAACAGGCGGAGAAAATTGGAATAGTTTTCAAAGCCGCACTGTTCCGACACGGTGTTCAGCGACACGCTGTCCGGAATCAGCTTTTTGGCCAGCATCACACGCCGGTAGAGCACATACTCATACACGCTGCGGCTGGTGTACTTCTTGAACTCATGGGACAGGTAGGAGACGCTCACACCGAACTGCTGGGCCAGGTTTTCCACCTTCAGCGGCTTCATATAGTTCTCGTTTACATACATCAGGATGTCATGGATGGCGGAGGAGCCCGTATCCATGCGCGGCGGCGGCCCGGAGCGCCGCATGGCCTCGCAGATGGTCTCCAGGATGGGCAGCAGCAGGCAGTAATCCTGGAAGCGGGAAAGCGGTTCCGTCTTCCTCTGGTTTTCCCGCAGCTGCAGTATCATCGCCTTGAAGCCCTGTGCTTCCTCCGGTGTCAGGGTAAACTGATGGTGGCCGTTGACCACGGCGGCCTGAAAGAAGGCGTCCAGGTCCATCTGTCCGCACCCGCAGGTTTTCAGTGTGTCGGTATTGATGTACAGAAAGGCGCGCTCGTATTCCGCCATCGGCGGAACGGTCACCCCGTGCATGGAAAACGGCGGCATGATGTACAGCTGGTTGGGCTGCATTTCATAGCAATACTGGTCGATATTCATCAGGCAGCCACCGCGGAAATGAAGATAGAGCTCGTAAAAATCATGGCAGTGACGGATACTGCGGAAGTTTTCCTCCACCGCGTGGGTGTAGCAGGCCTCAAAGTCCGTCTGATTGTTGCCCATGCTGCTGTACATGTCAAACTGTACGGAAGCGACGTCTGTCAATGCTGTTCACCTCCATTTTCTTAATCTGATAATAATGCAGATTTTATATAAAATCAAGCAAAAAATATGTAGATTTTATTGAACTAGATTTGATAAAATAAAGTAAGCTTTCCAATAACCATCGAAATCGTACCGGTTTCTACATTGTTATTCCACATCCGGCATCGGATCATCAAACGCCGCCATGATCTGTTTTTCAGCTTCATTGCGGTGAGGAAAGGAAGGGATTCGTGTTGCAGGGCGAGCGAACAACGAAACAGGCGGACGCCTACAGGCTGAGGAACAAAAAGATGGGTTTTTCCTGGAAAACCTATCTCAAGCGCTACTGGACGCTGTACCTGCTGCTGGTTTTGCCAATCGCTTTCTTTATCATCTTCCGGTACACGCCCATGGCATACATTCTGCTGGCGTTCAAGAAAAACAACATTCTCCAGCCCCCGTGGCAGGTGGCCTGGGCCAAGGACAACGGTTTCGAGTGGTTTATCAAGGCCTTCAACGACAAGAACTTTATCGACGCCCTGCGCAACACCATCGTGCTGAACCTGCTGGACCTGATTGTCGGCACACCCATGCCCATTATCATGGCCATCCTGCTCAACGAACTGGCCTACCCCAGGTTCAAGCGCATCACGCAGACGGTGCTGTATCTCCCCCACTTCCTGAGCTGGGTCATCATCTCCAGCATCACACTGCGGCTGTTTGCCACCAACGATGGCCTGATCAACCGTGCCTTCGGCACAGCGATCCCCTTCGTCGGTACGGAGAACAACTGGCGGGCGACCTATATCATGCTGGGCATCTGGAAGGAGTGCGGCTGGAACACCATCATCTACCTTGCCGCGCTGACGGCCATCAGCCCTGAGCTGTATGAAGCCGCCGAGGTGGACGGCGCGGGCCGCCTCCGCAAGATCTGGCATGTGACCCTGCCCGGCATCCGTTCCACGATCATCGTCCTGCTGATCATGAACCTGGGCCACATTCTGGGCAGTGAATTTGACCGACCGTTCACGCTGAGCAATCCCCTGGTGGAGGGTGCCAGCAAAACCATCTCCATTTTCGTCTATGAGCGCGGCATTCAGGGCAGTCAGTTCTCGCTGAGCACCGCTGTGGGCCTGTTCCAGAGCCTGGTGTGCGTCATCTTCCTGCTATTGTCCAACTGGCTGGCCAAGAAATTTGGCGAGCGCGGTGTATGGTAAGGGGGTGTCGGTATGAGCACGATGCGAGCTGACCTGTCCGGCAAGCGCTTAAAGGACGGTATGATCAAATCCAGCAAGACGCGGGCGGGCGATATGGCTATTGCCATTTTCTGCCTTCTGCTGATGCTGGTCTGCCTCATTCCCATGTGGCATGTACTGGTGTGCAGCCTCTCCTCCGCTGACGCGCTGGTCCGCAACGACGTTTTTCTCTGGCCCAAGGGCTGGAACGTGGAGGCCTACCGCACGGTGCTGACGACGGAAAAATATGTCCGTTCACTGTGGTGGACGGCGCTGCTGACCGTGGGCTGCACACTGCTTTCGCTGTTCCTGACCATCTGCGCCGCCTATCCGCTGACGTATACTAACCTGAAGGGCGGCAAGTTCATCAACTTCATCATCCTGTTCACAATGTACTTCAGCGCGGGCACCATCCCCTCGTACATTTTGCTGAACAACCTGAAAATGCTCAACACCCCGTGGGCGCTGATTGTTCCCAACTGCATCAGCGTATTCAACGTCATCATCATGCGGTCCTTCTTCTTCGGTGTGCCGGACAGCCTGAGGGAGGCCGCCGAGATTGACGGTGCCGGCCCCATTCGCACGCTGGTGCGGGTCTATCTGCCGCTGAGCCTGCCCGTCATCGCCACCCTGGCGCTGTTCTACGCCGTGGGCCGCTGGAACGGCTTCTCCGACGCGCTGATGTACCTGAAAAAGTCCAGTGCGGAAAAATACTGGCCGATCCAGCTGCTTCTGTACAACGTCATCAAGAATTCCACACAGACCAGTGAGCAGGCGGCACAGGAGGGCTTCTTCTCCAACGGTGTGTCCAAAACGATCCAGATGGCCACCGTTATGTTTGCCACCGTGCCGATCCTGATCGTATACCCCTGGCTGCAGCGCTATTTCGTCAGCGGTGTAACCATCGGCGCGGTGAAGGGATAAAGCGCCCGTCCCCGCCGCTGCACAGTGACCAAGGGCAGGAGCCCTGAAAATAAAAAAGGAGGAACCAACTCATGAAACGTATCCTGGCACTGGTACTCGCGCTGGCGCTGCTCGCCACACTGACGACCGTGTTTGCCGACGACGGCTTCGTGGACGGCAAGTTCACCGAGACCCGCCACATCACGGTCGAGATCTTCAACCGCAACAATGACGGCGGCACAGATCCCACCAACAACGTTTGGACCGATTTCATCAAGCAGGGCATGCTTGAGAAATACAACGTAGAGGTTGAATTCGTCTCCGTCGGCCGCTGGACCGAGGTGGACGACCTGAACAACCTGCTGGCCATCGGCGATGCCCCCGACATCTGCTACACCTATTCCGCTCCCACCATCCTGAACTATGCGGGCATGGGCGGCGTGATCGACCTGGCCCCCTATCTGGAGGAATACGGCGATCAGCTGGGCGACCTGAAGGCCCTGATCGGCGAAGAGAACCTCTTCTATGACAAGGACCCCGCCACCGGCACCGTCTATATGCTGCAGGGCGCGATGCCGAACAACGGCCGCATCACCACCTTCATCCGCAAGGACTGGCTGGACAAGCTGGGCCTGGCTGAGCCCACCACCACCGAGCAGTTCCACGACGCGCTGGTCGCCTTCCGCGACAACGCCGAGACCCTGCTGGGCGCGGACGCTGACAAGATGGTCCCCTACTCCACCTCCACCGACATCGGCTGGCGCAATGACCTGATGAGCATCAGCTTTGTGCCCGACGACGTGACCGACGAAACCCTGTTTGTATACGGCTATGACGACCGCCACCTGCTGTATCCGAACTACAAGGAAGGCATCCGCCAGCTGAACGCCTGGTACAACGAAGGCCTGGTCTGGAAGGACTTTGCCCTGTATTCCGACAGCACTGAGGAAGACAACATGATGAAGGCCGGCTATGTGGGCGCCTTCATGCACAACTGGGACTATCCTTTCCGCAACGGTGAGGACTCCATCGCCGCGAACCTGGTCCGCAACGTCGGCGAAGACGCGATGTATGTGCCGATTGATTGCTTCCAGAACGATGCCGGCATCACCCGCAAGTTCCTGGGCAGCGTGGTCGGCAGCGACCGCAAGACCTTCCTCCCCGCCACCTGCGAAGAGCCTCTGGCAGCCCTGCTGTACATCAACTTCATCTCTAGCGCCGATACCATCAAGTATCTGCAGACCGGTCTGGAAGGCACCAACTTTGAGCTGACGGCTGATGGCGCCTATCAGATCCTGCCCGCCACCGGCGAATGGGTGAAGAACTCCGGCAACAACATCGACTACACCATGACCGTCAACGGCCTGTACCTGGGCGAAGCCACCGATGCTTCCACCGCGCTGAGCTATCCCGGCATCCCCGCTGACATCGTCATCCAGGCAAACGCCTACAGCAAGACCAACGGCCGTATCGTGAAGCACTTCAACGTTGGCACCATTGTGGCTGAGAATGATGTCGGCACCAGCCTGACCTCCAAGCGCGACGCGCTGCTGACCAAGGCTGTCACCGCCTCTGTTGAGGACTTCGACGCCGAGTTTGACGCCGGCATGGCCGACTACCTCGCCTCCGGCGGCCAGGCCATCATCGACGAGCGCATCGAGAAGCTGGCCGAGGTGTACGGCATCCAGGTCGAGAAGTAAGTTCCACAGGGCAGAAGGCCCTGCATTGTGTGTCCCATATCAGGCGGCGCGGCTTCGGCCGTGCCGCCTGTTTCATGTCATCCCCGCGACGTCCCCCCGGTTGACGGAGCGGAGAGGCTATGCTATATTGAAGCAAAGCGAGGGCGCTGCTGTGCGGCGTGCCCTCCGCATCCGTTCCGGAGCAACAGGAGGTATTCATCATGAAAAGAACCATATCGCTGCTGCTGGCGGTGCTGGCATTGCTTGGCAGCGCCGCGGCGGCAGAGCAAGCCGTATCCCCGCTTTACGCACTGGCTGAGCCGTACGGCTTCCGCATGGGCGCGCCGCTGAGCTACATGCAGCTGATGGACCAGAAATACCTGTCCATCCTGAAGGAGCATTTCAATTCAATCACCGCCACCAATGAGATGAAGGCCTACAGCCTGCTGGATGAGAAGGCCACCAAGGCCAGAGGGGACGGCATGCCCGCCATGAATTACTGGGCGGCAGACCAGATGGTTCAGTTCGCCATGGACAACGGCATTGGCGTGCGCGGCCATGTGCTGGTGTGGGACGCCTATATGACGGACTGGTTCTTCCACGAGGACTACAGCGCTGCCAAGCCCTACGCGGACCCGGAGACCATCCGGGCACGCACCGAGTACTATATCACCGAGGTGGTGACCCATTTCGAGCAGAAATTCCCCGGCGTGGTGTACTGCTGGGACGTGGTGAACGAAGCGGTCGCGGACAGCGCGGGGGAATACGCCCCCGGTGACCCGCGCCACCTGCGCACGCTGCGCAGCGGCAGCGTGAACCTTTTCCAGAAATACATGGGCGATGACTATGTGTCCCATGCTTTCCTCTACGCGAAGAACGCGGTGGAAGCGCTGGGCGCGGACATCAGGCTCTACTACAACGACTACAACGCCTTCATGCCGGAGAAGGCCGAGGCCATACGCACCCTGGTACGCGAGGTGAATTCCTTCGCGCAGGATGAAAGCGGCGAGCCCCGGAAGCTGTGCGACGGTATCGGCATGCAGGGCTACATCGGCGGCTACGGCGTGCAGGAGGGCTGCCTGGAGGACGGGCACCTGGAATGGATTCGCCAGGCAATTGAGAGCTATGCCGCGGAAGGGCTGGAGGTGCAGATCACCGAAATGGCGGTACGCAATTTCGACCTGACCCAGGCCGAGCGCCACGCGGCATATTACGCCGATCTTTTCCGCGTGCTGATGGAAGTAAACAGCGCGGAGGAAAAGCCCCTGAAGGCGGTATCCATCTGGGGCCTGACAGACACCAACGCGCCCAAGGGCAACTATGTGTACAACCTCAACAGCCCCTACGGCGGCCTGCTGGACCTGCAGCTTCAGTACAAGCAGGCGTTCTATTCCGTGGAAGAAGCCCTGCGCGGCAACTGACCGGCCATATGCGGCGGAGCTAGCAGCACTGTCAGCCCCGCCGCATGGGCTTGAAAGCCGCTAAAAAATATGCTATAGTATCATCGTACCTCATGGAGCGGTATCGAAGCGGTCATAACGGCCCTGACTCGAAATCGATCCATTCACGCGGCACTCCCTTTTCGGAAACCCTTGATATATAAGGTTTTCCGGATGCCCCCGGGCGAAAGTGGGGCAAAGTTCTCTCCAAAAGTTCTCTCCTTTTTCCGAGAGACGATTTTGGGGTGAAATACACCTGGAGGTGTATCGAAGTGGTCATAACGGCCCTGACTCGAAATCAGGTAGGGTGAAAGCCCTCGTGGGTTCGAATCCCACCGCCTCCGCCACATCACAACCCTAATCTTGATACGAGATTGGGGTTGTGACTTTTTTGGCTTTAAGCCCTGATTTCACGGCATTTCCGGGCAGGTATCGTATGCGAGTAAGCCACTCTGCAGGCCTTTTCAGCCCCTCGACCTCCCTTTCCCCATGGGTTACTGGTATACGATGACGTGAGAATCGTATGCCAGTAGCCGAGTATCGTATGATAGTAACCCCGTATCGTATGCCAGTACCCGAGAATCGTATGACAGTAGCCAGTATCGTATGGTAGTAGCCAAGCA
>CAMJPQ010000022.1 GCA_946407745.1 uncultured Clostridia bacterium | reverse complement strand
GTACGCACGGTGCGGTGAGAGGACGGGGGCTAGTCACCCCCTCCTACTCGATTTACAGCAGCTGGATATTTGCCTTGCGGCAGGCCTCCACCACCTCGTCCGGCCACAGAGAAGCCTGCACCTCGCCCACGTGCGCCTTGCGCAGGAAGTACACGCACATGCGGCTCTGGCCGATGCCGCCGCCGATGGTCTGGGGCAATTCGCCGTCCAGCAGTGCCTTCTGGAAGGGGAGGGCGGCGCGTTCC
Source organism: uncultured Clostridia bacterium (assembly GCA_946407745.1). GTDB lineage: Bacteria > Bacillota > Clostridia > Christensenellales > Aristaeellaceae > RUG11272. The sequence continues at coordinate 49,089 of CAMJPQ010000022.1, read as the reverse complement.
TCGCAGCCTCGCTCCCTGAGCTGGCGGCGCAGCGCGTCCGGGTCAACCCGGATACCCATGGAGGAAACCTCCAGGGAGATGTCCAGCAGGGGATCGTACAGCAGAATGTCGCCGTTGAGGGACCAGTCGTCATAGTCCGGTGCGCGGCCGTCATGGATGATGCCGCTGCGCAGCTTTCCGCCCACGCCCATCAGGAACACGGCGCCGTACTGCTTCGCTGCCATGTACTCCCGCTGCTTGGGCGTCAGCTCCGGATAGCGGTCCTCCAGCTCCTGTGTGGTGACGAAGGCGATTTCGTCGGGGAGCTCCGGCTTGATGAAGGGATAGTGCGCGCACACATAGCCCTCTGTTTTGCGCAGCGTCAGGTAGATTTTGCGCACGATGTCCCGAAGCGTGCCTTCGTTGCGCTCCTCCGGAAGGATGATGCGCTCCCAGTCCCACTGGTCCACAAAAATGGAGTGGATATTGTCCGTCTCCTCGTCGCGGCGGATGGCGTTCATATCCGTGTACAGGCCCTCGCCGGGCTGGAAGCCGTAGGTTTTCAGGGCCAGCCTCTTCCACTTGGCCAGGCTGTGCACGATTTCGGCTGTCTGGCCTGTTTCGAGAATGTCAAAGGATACAGGGCGCTCCACACCGTTCAGGTTGTCGTTCAGACCGCTTTCTGGCTTCACCATGATGGGGGCGGAAACGCGGGTGAGGTTCAGCGCCCGGGAAAGCTCGGTTTCAAAGAAGTCCTTGACCAGCTTGATGGCGATTTCCGTATCGCGCAGTCCCAGCACGGGGTTATAGTTCTTGGGGATGATGAGGTTCATCGGCATCCACTTCCTTTCGGCGGCGCGCAGCGCGTTCAGTCACGCTGCGGAGGGGGTGTCTCAAACGGGGTGATCTCCAGAAATTCGTCCTCCATGTCCTCCGCCTCGAGTGCCTCCGCGTTATCGGGCGCTGCCTCGGTGGGGGCCTCCTCGGCAGGGGCCGGGCCTTCCTCCGGCAGATAAGGCATCAGGAAGCAGTTGATCCAGAAACTGTTGCCCTGCAGGGTGGGTATTTTATAGGAGAAGTTCTTCCGCTCACTCTCCGTTCTCTCCGCCTTGGGAACCATGGTCAGGTTGGAGGTTTCCTTAGCGAGCGGGTCGTAATCATGCACGAACATCTTGACAGTTGAGCCCATGTTCCCCTCGATGGAGGTGATGCGGTACACTCCGCTGTCAAGCCGCTGCACATCCACCACCAGGCCGATGTGGTTGGTGCGGTTGTAGCTTTGCGCGCCGTACACCACTAAGAAGCCCTTCTGCGGTATTCTGGTGGAGCGGTACATTTTCAGATAGCCGCGCAGCAGCTTCCCTACGGAGGCCTCCTTGACGTGCACAATGCCAGTCACTTCACCCTCCGGGATGTTTTCCACCTCTTCCATGGGCACATCCAGCTGCATCATACACCAGGTGATGAAGCCGCCGCACCAGCCGAAGCCGACGCCCTTGCCGCGCCATTCGGTGTACTTGTTGACGCGGGAGAAGGACTTGTCCGTCGCAGCCTCCCATTCGCCATAAGCCAGATCCAGCAGCTGCTGTATTTTCTCCGGCACAGTGTCAAGCACATCCTCCGGGACGGTTTGCGGCGCGGGGGTCGGGCTGGTTTTCGGCGTGGCGGCCAAGGCAGCGGAGCACAAGAGCACGCCGCACAGGGCCAGTGCAAACAGTTTCAATGCGAGATGCTTCATTTGCCCCCCTGCTCCACAGCGCTGCTTGGCGCACAAAGCTGCTGTATGCCTGCCACTTCGGACGCGCCGGGCAGCCAGTCGCGGAGTATCATGCCGAGCAGTCGGCGGCTGGCCGCCTCATTGCCGTTGTATACACGCAGGCTGAGATAGTATTCATCCGTGCTGTACAGACTGTCAGAAAACAGCTGCATGCCCCGCACCGGTATGCCGTACAGATGTCGTTCGCCGGAGTCGGTGTTTTTGCGCCAGCTTCTCTCCAGATTGGTGCCGGCCGCATCCGCTGCCTCCATCACACCGGGCAGGTCTTCCAGGGCTTCAAACAGCCCCTGGCCGGCATAGGTGTTGAAGATCTCCCGAGGCAGCACGACCAAGTCACCCTCACCGGCCATCAGATGGGTGGACAGTACCATAAGGCCGCTGGCTTCATCGGGCGTCAGCCAGATGGTGTCAATCAGCTTCTGGTCGGACAGCTCGCTTGTATGAACGCGCTCAAGATATTCATTCATCGGGGCTTCATTGCCGTAGGCGTAGATATAAAGCTCTACCTTTTCGTTTTCCTTCGGCTGCGGCCTGGATACCGTAAAAATGAGATTTCCGCCCATCACCACCGCAATCAGGAGCAGCACATACTTCCACCACGAATATGCCAGATGCCCCCTGATGCGGGAAAGAGTGAGTGGTGTCTTCATGATCGGTCACCTCGGTGGAAAGGTATATTATTCGGCCAGCGTGCCCATGGGGTCCCAGGGGTCCAGGGCGATGGGCTCCTGGTCATACAGGGCGGCCAGGTCTCCCAGGTACTCGCGCTCAATCGCCGCCTGGAATACATATTCGTCAAACCAGCTGTCGGAGCAGATGTAGTAGCCCTTCTTGCCGCTCTTATCGCCCCAGCTGTTTTCGATCTTCCACTTGGTCGGCTTGCCGTCCGAAAGGGTCACACCGGTCAGGCACATGGCGTGGTTCATCGCGGCCAGACCGTAATCCAGCGCGTCTTCCTTTGAAATGGCCAGGTCCAGACCCGTCACCAGACCAAGGTGGAAAAGCTGATCATCCCAGATACCGCTGTCCCGCTCACCGAAGTGGCCCACATCGCTGCCGAACCAGACGATCTTTCCGGCCTCCAGCTGCCGGATGATGGCAGCCTTCATCTCCTCCATGGTGAGGTTGAGGTGCTTTACCTCCCTGCCGCCGATGACATTGCCAAGCTGGCGAATGGTGTAGGTTTTGTGATAGGGCTTGTCCTGGGTAGGCGCGTGAATGACGGAAACAGACTCGCGGATGATGTCCGCCACATATTTTTCCGCAAAGGCGACAGGGGTCAGGCCCTTTTCAATGTGATACTCCTTGTCCTTGTCCACATATTCAAAGTCGAAGCTTTCCGGCGGCACGCCATAGCAGGCGCACAGGAAGCCGTATACCGCGCAGAGGGCCTTCTCTTTCACGGCGGAAATCTCCTCCGCGGAAGCCCCGCCGCGCTTCAGCGCGCGCAGCTTCACGGCGGCGGCCTTGAGCGCGCGGTTCAGCGCATGGTTCATCTCCCTTGTGTTGGAAGACTGATAGGTTTCGTCATAGACGTCCTTCGGCACAACACCGTATTTCTGCACGATGTTGGCAAACATGTCCCACTGGCCGCCGTCATGCACGCCCGTCTGCAGCACGAAGGCAACCGTCCTGTCGTTCACGGGCAGGTCGGAAAGCTCCAGCATGGCCTCCAGGAAATAATTGCTGCGCTCAAACTTGTCCCAAAAGGCCAGATAGCTCTGAGACAGCTCAAAGCTTTCCAGATTCAGCTCCTTGGCGATCTTTTCGCGGAGCACGTTCGCCGCGGCAAACAGCCAGCAGCGTCCGCTGGACTTCTGGTTGGTGACCTCCAGGGTGGGCACCTCCAGGGAAAACACCGGGTGCATCGCGTTGGCCCGGTTGGAGTCATAGGCCACACTGCTCAGGCTTGTCTTGCTGAGCGCCAGCGCAGCCAGCTGCATGGCGGGGCTCTTCGCGTAGGCCTTGCTCCAGTTGGAGAGGTTCTCGGCAGAAATGGACTTTTTCATGCTGATCTGATCCTTTCATGGCGATTTATGTGTCGGCGGTTAGCCTCTGGCGGCAAAACCGATCTTCTTCTGCACCTTGCGCAGGGTCCTGACGGCCAGCGCATTCGCCTTGCGGGCATTTTCATCCAGTATGCCCTGCAGATAGCCCTTGTCGCCCATCAGACGGCGGAATTCTGCCTGCAGCGGCTCCAGCGCGGCAATGACGCAGTCGGTGGTGCGCGCCTTCAGCTGGCCATAGCCGGCGCCCTGCAGCTCGCCGCACAGCGCATCGATGGACTCGCCGGTCAGTGTGGACATGATGGCCAGCAGGTTGCTGACGCCCGGCTTGTTCTCCGGGTCGTAGCGGATCTCGCTGTCGGAGTCGGTCACGGCCCGCTTCAGCTTCCTGCGCACATCGTCCGGGGTGTCAAGCAGGCTGATGTAGGTTTCCTCCGGATCGGATTTGGACATCTTCCTGGACGGATCCTGCAGGGACATGATTTTTGCGCCCACCTTGGGAATATAGCCCTCGGGGATGGTGAACACATCGCCGTAAACGCCGTTGAAGCGGATGGCGATGTCCCGGCAGAGCTCCAGGTGCTGCTTCTGGTCCACGCCGACGGGCACCAGGTTTGTCTGATAGAGCAGAATATCCGCGGCCATCAACACCGGATAGGTGAACAGGCCCGCGTTGATGTTGTCCGCATGCGCGGCGGATTTTGCCTTGAACTGCGTCATGCGGTTCAGTTCACCCATGTAGGTGAAGCAGTTGAGTATCCAGGCCAGCTCCGCGTGTGCGCTGACATGGCTCTGGCAATAGATCAGGCACTTTTCCGGATCAATGCCGCTGGCGATATAGAGCGCAGCCAGTTCCAGGCAGCGCCTTCTCAGGTCGGCGGGATTCTGGCGCACCGTGATGGCGTGTTCATCCACCACGCAGTAGATGCAGTCATAATCATCCTGCAGCTTGGAGAAATTGCGCAGCGCACCGATATAGTTGCCCAGCGTCAGCACGCCGGAGGGCTGAATGCCTGAAAAGATGACCTGCTTTTTTTCCGCGGTCTGCTGAATGTTGGTTTCCATCATGAAACTCCCCTCTCCACGTCCTTGCAGATGAAACAGAAAAAGCACCTCAAAACGGGGACAGTTTCCTGCGGTGCCACCCCAAATCAAACCGCTCCCCGCCGCGTGCTGCAGCCGGAGCGGAGGCCCGCTCGCCGCCGCCTCACGGCTGCGCGGCTGCGCGACGGCAGTTGCCGCCGGCGCAGCCGCCTGTTTCGGTTGTGTTGTATTATACAGGGAAACAGAAAGGATTTCAAGTGGCAGTTCGGCCTGTCAGGGCTGTACCAGGCCGGAGCGGCCAAAGGCGATGATGCTGCCGACAGAACGGTTGGCGGTGCCGTCGTAATTGAGTACCCTGCCCATGAAGACCAGTGCCGCGGTGCCGCCCCCGTCAAGGTTCAGTGCCTCCTGCACATGCAGCTCGGCCATGCGGTCTGCCATCCAGGAAAAGTAGACGCCCTTGGACTCGTTGACCCTGCCCTTGACGGTCAGTATCATATAGTGGTTCGGCTCGATCATGCCCATGGCCATCCGGGGCTCGTGATAGTGGTAATAGCGCTTGTCATAGGCGTCCTCGCCGGGCTGCCCCTCCGTGATAAGGATTGGCCCGAAGGAGAAAACCTCTGTAGCACCCATCGCCAGGTATTCCTCCGCGGTATAGGCGCGGGCCTCAAAGCATTTCATGCTGCCGTCCGGGAAGCAGGCGAGCACCTCTTCCTTCGGGAAACCGGCGGCGCCGCTGCGCTTCGGCTTGTCATAGAGTATCTCGCCGCCGCGGATGATGACCCCGGGGCTGATGTTGGCGCGTACCCGGTAGGCGTAAAAGTCGTCTGTGATGGCCAGCACAGACTGGTTCTGCCTGGCAAAATACTGCGGCTGGCGGAGCTTGTTGCCGGCGCGCTGGTTGTGCGGCGTGTACAGCTGCTCGCCATCCCGTGTGCGTACCTCGGTTTCATACCAGACGATCACGTTTTTCCTGTCCTGGTATCGCCGTATCTCCACCTGCAGCGTATGGGAGAGGTAGATCCAGAGCCCCTTCTCGTCGCTGTCGTAAACGTATTCGGCATGCTCGTCGGGAAGGAAGCCCTCGCTGTCTGTCTCAGGATAATCTTCCGGCAGCGCCTTCCACTGTGATATGACCACCTGCTGCGTATCCGACAGTGTCATGCCCTCGTACAGGTCGGTATTGGTGGCGGGATTTTCTACCATGGGCAGGCTGCCGTCCGCCAGCAGTCCGTCTGCACGCACCGCGGCTTCAGAGAACATCAGCCGCAGCGTCGCTTCATCCGCCGCTCCGCTGGCGTCCAGGTTGTTCATCAGCTGGAAGCGGCGCACATAATCCGCCGTGTTTTCGTTGTAGGTGCCGTTCAGCTTGGTGGTGGTATAATAACCCAGCTCATACAGGCGCTGCTTCATTTTAACCACGGCCTCGCCGGTAGAGCCGGTTTTCAGCGGGGTGAAGTCTTCCTCGTCCGCCTCGTCGCCTTCCAGCAGGTAAGGCTCGTCGTCCACCATGCTCTCTGCCGCGGCCTCGGCGCTTTCCTCGCCGTCCGCCCTTTCGCCGAGCGCGTTGACAGCCTCGCCCGAAAAGAGCAGCGTCTGCAGCGCTTCAGAGGCCTTCCCGTCCTGCGGCAGGCCGTTCATCCGCTGGAAGGCGCGCACATGCTCTGCCGTGTTTTCGTTGTAATAGCTGTGGAAGCTGGTTGTGGTGTAGTAGCCCAGTTCGTACAGCCGCATTTTCAGCGCCTGCACTGCCTCGCCGGAGGAGCCGATGTCAAGCGGCCTGTAAACAGTGCTGGCCAGCGCCCCAGCGCATAAAATGGCGGCGGCAAGGAGGGAACAGAGCAGTTTGCGGAGCATGAGGCAACCTCACTTGTGATAGTATTTTTTGCTTTGATAGGCCGGCTCGCAGGTCAGGTTGACGCCCAGCTTCTTGAACGTGGAGGCGTCCACCTGGGACAGGATCACGGAGGAATGCACCTCCAGCCCCTTCAGCTGCGGCAGGCAGGCATAGGCGGCACTGGCGGCCTCGTTCTGCTGCGCCGCAATGGCCAGTACAATCAGTATCTCATCAATATGCAGTAAGGGATTGTGATTGCCGAGGTAGCGGACCTTGAACTCCATCACCGGCTCGATCAGGTGGGGAGAAATCAGCTTCACACTGTCATCAATCCCGGCCAGCTTTTTCAGCGCGTTGAGGATCAGCGCGGAGGAGGCGCCAAGCAGCGTGGAGGTTTTCCCGGTCAGTATGGAGCCGTCCGGCATGAGCATCGCGGCGGCCGGCGCGCCGGTCTCAGATGCGCGGACGTTCGCGGCGGCCACAACGGGACGGTTGGCCACGGAGATACCGGCCTTCTCCATCAGCAGCTCGATCTTCTGCACCGGCGCGTCTCCGCAGTTGCCCTTGCGCCGCTCGCACAGCGCGTCATAGTACCTGCGAATGATCTCCTGCCTGGAGGCGGCCCTGCACACCTCGTCGTCACAGATGCAGTTGCCCACCATGTTGACGCCCATGTCCGTCGGGCTCTGATAGGGGCTTGTGCCGAAAATGCGGTCGAACATGGCGCGCAGAACAGGGAAAACCTCGACATCCCGGTTGTAGTTGACTACGGTTTTGCCATACGCCTCCAGATGGAACGGGTCGATCATGTTCAGATCGTTCAGGTCGGCGGTGGCAGCCTCATAGGCCAGGTTCACGGGATGGTTCAGCGGCAGGTTCCAGATGGGGAAGGTCTCGAATTTGGCGTAGCCCGCCTTTATGCCGCGCTTTTGCTCGTGGTAGATCTGGCTGAGGCAGGTGGCCATCTTTCCGCTGCCGGGGCCGGGCGCGGTGACAACCACCAGCGGGTGTGTGGTTTCAATATAGTCGTTGCGGCCATAGCCCTCATCGCTGACGATGAGGGACAGCGCGGAGGGATAGCCGGCGATGGGATAGTGGCGGTAGGTGCGCAGTCCCAGCGCCTTCAGCTTTTTCTCATAGGCCACGGCGGCCGGCTGTTCGCTCCACTGCGTCAGCACAACGGAACCGACATACAGCCCGTACCCGGTGAAGGCATCCACCAGGCGCAGGAGATCCATATCATAGGTGATGCCAAGATCACCGCGCACCTTGTTCTTTTCTATATCGGCGGCACTGATGGCAATGACGATCTCCGTTTTCTCGCGCAGCTTGACGAGCATACTGATCTTGCTGTCCGGGTGAAAGCCGGGCAGCACGCGGGATGCGTGGTAATCGTCGAACAGCTTCCCGCCGAATTCCAGGTACAGCTTTCCGCCAAAGTGAGCGATGCGCTCCATAATGTGTTCAGACTGGGTTTTCAGGTACAGGTCATTGTCAAATCCGATCGCGCTCAAAACATTGACCTCCTATGAATGAATTTGTGAAAGTATACCACAGCCCGGCGCTTCCGGGCAAGAGGATAGGGGCGGCACGTTTGGTTTTTCTGTGTTTATGCAGAGAGCGTTTGTCATCTCGCCGGGAACCACATTGAGCCGGACAGCGGGAAAGAGGTGTCCTCCTGCACAAGGGAGAGGATCCGCTCCCGGTCGGCACCCTGCGCGGGGCATGGCTGATAATCGTTGATGCCCTCTGCGGCCTGGCCGCTGGTCATCACGGGCACAGGGGTCAGCGCGCAGCCGATATAGCCGGCTTCGTCAAAGCGGAGCGACACGGACATGACCAGACCGTCATAGGTGGGCAGTGTCAGTGTTCCGCCGAACATCAGGTTGCCGAGGCTGTAGATCACCGGAGTGTGGCCGTACACATCGAGACCCTGCACCACATGCGGGTGCGTGCCCACGATCAGGTCGGCCCCGGCGTCCGCGGCGACCTTGGCCATCTCCACCTGCAGCTCGTTGTGGTGTTCGGCATATTCGCTGCCCCAATGGCAGGAGTAAATGACCACCTCGCAGCCCTGCTCGCGCAGGGAACGGATCTCCTTCTCGATCAGCTGCTTGTCCTTGAGGTATACGGTCTCCCGGATACCGGCAAAGCCGATCAGATGCCCCCTGCACTCCCAGATGAAGGTGTTGGTGTAGCCGCTGTAGGAGATGCCGGCCTCACGCAGGGCGGCGAGGGTTTCCTTTTGCCCGGCGGCCTTGTAATCAATGAAGTGATTGTTCGCCACATTCACCTGCTCAATGCTGCCAAGCGTGAGCGCCTCGCTCCAGAAGGGCAGGCCGCGGAAGCGGAACTCCTTGTATAGCGCCTCGTCCCGGTTGTTCTTCTTCAGCACACACTCCAGGTTCACCAGTGTCATATCATCCTTTGCGAACAGCGCCTGCAGCGACTGGAAGGGATAGGCCATGCCGTACCGCTCAAGGAAGGCGGGCAATGCGTCGTCACGGCTCCACCAGGTTTCGCGGATGCCCAGCACCGTATCACCGCCGAGCGTGAGCCGGATCTCGTCCCCTGCCCAGGTCCCGTCATCCTGAACAGGCTTCAGGTCACCCCAGGTAGCGGTGTCTTCTGCCAGACGCTCCGGCGCGGCGCCGGTGATGGCCGCATAAGCGGCTTCCCGGGCCTCTGGGTCGTCGAGGATCAGCACGCGGGTGTGCCACGGCAGGTGAGACCAGAGCCAATAGGCATCAATGCCGCTCTGGTCAAGCGGGTGGTCCGCGATGCGGACGCAGGCGTGAGAGGCCTTTGTGCCCAGTTCCTTCAGCTGCGCGGAAAAGTCGGGATGCTTCGCGGAGGAGGGATAGCCGATCTGGTGGAGCAGGTTGCCGCCGTCATAGCGAATGGGAAAGGCGTATTTATACCCTCCGTCTGAAAAGGGACCCATGTGCTCGATGGTCAGGAAGGAGCCGGCAGCCGTTTCGCGGATCAGCTTGCCCTTTGCGGGCAGCCCTGTGGAGACGGGAAGCACAGTGACCACCTGGCCGTCATGATAGACGGTCATCTGCTGAGAAACCTTGTCAATCAGCAGGCCGTAATGGACGTTGGGATAAACGGTTTTCAGGTTCTTTGTCTGCACATAGCCGACCACCGGCGCGCCGTCCTCATGGCGCCAGGCCAGTATCCTGCACCAGTCGCCGAGCACCTTCAGCACCTCCACTGCCTGCGACTGCCCGTGGAGGGTGCCAAGCACGCGGCTTTTTGTGCTTTTCTCCGCGTAGACGTTCTGGTGGTTCACATTCTTGATGTCCACCACCACCGAGGGCTTCATCATCAGCGACCAGATTTCCACGTCACTCATACCTGCTGCAGGCATCAGCGCTCCGGTTTCCTGCACAGGCACTTCCGGGGCGGCGCCTTCGGCCGCCTCTACCGTGACCCAGTGATCGTAGTCGGGATTCTCCTCGGCATAATAGCGCACCCGGTACACACCCGGCGAGACCTTCCCACCGGTGCCGCTGACGCCGCTCCATCTGTATTTCTGCGGAATGCTTTCGCTGATGCGGTAGGAGCGCCGGAGAACGGGAGTGGAGGTCTGATCCTCCGGGTAGACCTCCATCACGATGTTTCCCGCGCGGACCAGGCAGGTTTCCACAAACCAGTCCTCGCCGCCGCCCAGGTACAGCCTGTCGCTGCTGGGCAGGGCGAAAAGCATGGCCTGCTTAGGCTTTGTCACCTCTACCTGCTGCTCAAGGCGGAGCCGCTCGCCCTCGGACGGGGAAAACACGGCGCCGAGCGTGTAGGTGCCGTTGATGACGCCGATGCGCTGCCCATCCTCGCGCAGACCGTCCCAGTGGAAGGTATTTTCCCCGGCGGCAACGTCCAGACGGAGCGTGCGGTATTCGTTGTACGCATCGCTGATGGTCACAGTGACCGTGCCGGATGCAGGCGCGGTGACCGTGAGCACATTGTCCGCGTAGGCGGTGATGGCGCCGCATGCGACCTCAAAGGACGCAGCGGAGGCAGTGAGAGGTAGCAGGGCGAGCAGTACCAGCAGAAGAATGGCTTTCCGGTTCATGAACAGTTCCTTTCCTGTATGGAATACCTGCCCAGTATAGCACAGGCACGGTGAATGAGGCAACGGCAGCGGACATTTTGTAACACACAGATACAGGGAAACACTGATTCCTTCACCGGTACATCCGCAGGCATCACATTTCATCAGCCTTTTCAAACAGAAAGCCGAAAAGAACAACGGTGAAGGTTGTGATTTGCCCGGCAATATGCTATGATAAAGTAGCTGTGCGTTAAACGCGCGGTGCTGCCATGGCAAAATGCAGGGAGGAATGGACATGTATCTCCTGGAAGACGGACTGCGCGTGCACATCGAGCTGGAACTGCCCGGGAACGCGGGAGAGCGCTTTCCGCTGGCGGTGATCATTCACGGCTTTACCGGACACATGGACGAGCGCCACCTGACGGCTGTTTCCGCGGCGCTGAGAGAGTGCGGCTGCGCCACGCTGCGGGCGGACATGTACGGGCACGGGAAAAGCGAGGGCGCCTTCCGCGAGCATACTCTATATAAATGGCTGACCGACGCCCTGGCTGTGATTGATTACGGCCGGGGACTGAAGGGCGTTTCACAGGTTTTCCTGTGCGGGCACTCTCAGGGCGGGCTGACGGCCATGCTGGCCGCCGGCATGAAGAGTGACCAGTTGAGCGGATTGATTGCCCTCTCGCCGGCCTGCATGATACCCGACCTGGCACGCGGTGGCAGGCTGCTTGGCCTGCACTTTGACCCGGTGCATATTCCCGATGAGCTGCCCGTATGGAACGGGCTGCAGCTTGGCGCCAACTATGTGCGCGTCGCGCAGACGATCCACGTGGAGGACGCGGTGGAGCGTTTTTCGGGGCCGGTGCTGGTGGTGCAGGGAGAGGATGACGACCCCGTGCTCGTTTCCGCGGCAAAAGCGGCGGCAGGGAAATACCATGATGCCCGCCTGGTGATGATACCGAACGAGACCCACTGCTACGACCGCCACCTGGAGCAGATGACCGAAGCGGTCAGGCACTTTGTGCGCAGCCGGCTGGTATCGCGCTGAGGAGGTGGACCCGGGTGCGGCGAAACAACCTGAACATGACAGAGGGCCCGATCGCGGGCTATATGATTGCCTTTGCGCTGCCGCTGATGGCCTCCGGCATACTGCAGCTGCTGTTCAACGCCGCGGACACTGCCGTGGTGGGCCGCTTCACAGGCCCTGAGGCCCTGGCGGCTGTCGGATCCAACGGCCCGCTGATCAACCTGATCGTGACGCTGTTCATGGGGCTGTCGGTGGGCACCAATGTGCTTACCGCCCAGTACCTGGGCTCAGGGAAGGCAAAGGACACAAGGGAAACGGTGCACACCTCCATTGTCGCCAGCGCGGTATTCGGCGTGATTCTGGTGGCGCTGGGACAGGTGCTGGCCAGGCCAATGCTGATCCTCGCCGGCTCCCCGGAGGACGTGATCGACCTGGCGGAGCTGTATATCCGCATCTATTTTGTCGGCATGCCCGCACTGATGGTCTATAACTACGGCTCTGCCATACTGCGTGCCGCGGGAGACACGAAAAGGCCGTTGATCTTTATGACCATCTCCGGCGTGGTGAATGTAACGCTGAACCTGGCGCTGGTCATCATTTTCCACCTTGGTGTGGCTGGCGTGGCGATCGCAACCATTATCTCAGAGGCGGTTTCCGCCGTGCTGGTGGTGGGGGCGCTGTGCCGCGCGGAGGGGCTGTGTCGGTTTGACTGGAAGCAGGCCCGCATCACCTGGTCCAAGCTGGGCAAAATGACGCAGATCGGCCTGCCAGCGGGGCTGCAGGGGGCGTCCTTCTCCATATCCAACATCCTCATCCAGTCCTCCATCAACTCCTTCGGCTCGGCTGTGATGGCGGGGAACGCGGCGGCGGCCAATATCGAGGGCTTCTGTTCGGTGGCCATGGATTCCTTTTCACAGGCCTCCATCAGCTTCACCGGGCAGAACTTCGGCGCAAAGAAGTACCGCCGCATTGACAGGGTGCTGATCTGCGCGATGCTGCTGGGCACACTGTCCGGCCTGCTGTTCGGCATACCTGCGTACCTGGCGGGCGGCACGCTGCTGCAGATTTTCACGGAGGATCCCGCCGTGATCGAGGCTGGGCTGATCCGGCTCAGCGTCATCTGTGTCACGCAGTTCTCCAGCGTGTGGATGAATGTGCCAGGCAATGTGTGCCGGGCCATGGGCCGCTCGGTTTTCCCCATGCTGAACATCGTCTTCTGCGTGTGTGTCTTCCGCGTGATCTATATCTTTACCGTATTTGCGGCAAACAGTACGCTGCCGGTACTGTATCTCTCCTATCCCATCACCTGGGTGCTTGCCGGTATCTCGGGGATTATCTATTACCTGTGGGTCCGCCGGCGTGTGAGCGCCGCAGAAGGCGTGGCTGCATAATAAAGCATTGAAAGAAGGTACTCCATGGCCTGGTACGATCATGCCTGTTTTTATCACATATACCCCCTCGGACTCTCCGGCGCGCCGGCACTGAATGACTACGGTGCCCCGGCCGGCCGGCTGAAGGCGCTTTCGCCCTGGATCAGCCACATCCGCGGCATGGGCTGCGACGCGCTGTATATCGGCCCGCTCTTCGAGTCTGTTGGCCATGGCTATGAGACCACCGACTACCGCAAGGTGGACAGCCGCCTGGGCACCAACGATGACCTGCGCGATTTTGTGGCGCAGTGTCACGCCTGCGGCCTGCGGGTCATCCTGGACGGCGTATTCAACCACACGGGGCGCGATTTTTTCGCCTTCCGAGACCTGCGGGAAAACCGCGAGCGCAGCGCCTATGCGCAGTGGTACTGCAACGTCAATTTCTGGGGAAACAACGAGTACAACGACGGCTTCTCCTATGACAACTGGGGCGGGTACAACCTGCTGGCCAAGCTCAACCTGCGCAACCCGGAGGTGAGGGGCTATCTGCTGGATACGGTGCGCATGTGGATAGAAGAGTTTGACATTGACGGGCTGCGGCTGGACGCGGCGGATGTGCTGGACTTTGACTTCATGCGGGAGCTGCGCCGGGCAACCTGTGAGATGAAGCAGGACTTCTACCTGATGGGCGAGGTCATCCACGGCGACTACACCCGCTGGGCCAACGGGCAGACGCTGCACTCGGTGACCAACTATCACCTGCACAAGGCGCTGTACAGCGCGCACAACGATCACAATTACTTTGAGATCGCGCATACTGTCAGGCGCCAGCTGGACGCGGGGCTGGGACGGAATATCCAGCTGTACAACTTTGTGGACAACCACGATGTGGAGCGCATCTATACCAAGCTGCGGGACAAGCGGCATTTCCTGCCGGTACATGTGCTGCTGTACACCCTGCCCGGCGTGCCCTCGATTTATTACGGGTCCGAATTCGGCATCGAAGGCCGCAAGGAGCGCGGCTCGGATGCCTCACTGCGCCCAGCGCTGCAGCTGGAGGAACTGACGCGGACGCGGGCGGATTACCTTTCCCTCATCTCAGCCCTGGGCAGGGTGCGCGGCGCGGAGCAGGCACTGTGGTACGGCGAATACCGTGAGCTGCAGCTGACGACCACACAGTACGCCTTCGCAAGGGGAGACATACTGGTGACGGTGTGCAACGGGGAAGGCGCCGCGTTCGACCTGCCGGGGGAGGGAAGCTATTCCGGTGCCCTCGGCGGACAGACGGTGGAGGCGCAGGACGGACGCCTGCATGTTGAGTTGGACGCGTGCGGCGGTGAAATCTGGCTGCCGCAGAGCGGAAACCGGCCGGCTTTTGAACCCGTGCGGCTTCCGAAGGCAGAGGTGAAAGCTGAAAGCGCGCCGGTAAAGGCGAGTGAGCCGCAGCCCCGGCTGCCCGACAAGCCGTATGACGAAATGAGCGTTGAGGAGCTGCAGGGCGCGGTGCTGGCCAAGCTTGCCGCCAACGGCCCGCTGACGGACAGAATGCGCCGGGATGTGGCGGAGAACACCTACCGTGATTCACTGCTGAACTGGGTGAAGAGCTTCCGATAAGAAGCCACGCGGCAGTGTAAGTGAACAGTCAGGAGAGAGTGAGCAAAATGCTGGAAAAGCTGGGAAGAAACCTGCCGTGCTGGTGCGGCAGCGGAAAAAAGTACAAGAACTGCCACTATGATTTCGATGAGCGCCTGCAGGATTTCAAACGGCAGGGCGCGTTGGTGCCTTCGCACAAGCTGATCAAAAACGCCGAGCAGATCGCCGGCATCAAAGAGAGCTGCAAGGTCAACATCGCGGTGCTGGACAAGGTGGCCGAGGTCATCTGCGAGGGTATGCCGACCTCGGAGATCGACCGCATTGTGTATGAAACGACCACGGCCATGGGCGCGATTCCGGCACCGCTGCACTATCAGGGCTTTCCCTACAGTGTGTGCACCTCGGTCAACGAGCAGGTGTGCCACGGCTTTCCGAGCAAAGATGTGATCCTCAAAAGCGGAGACATCATCAATGTGGACTGCACCTCCAAACTGAATGGCTACTACGCGGATTCCTCGCGGATGTTCCTGATCGGCGATGTGTCCCCGGAAAAGAAAAAGCTGGTTGAGGTCACGAAGGAGTGCGTTGAGCTCGGCCTGGAGCAGGTGAAGCCCTGGGGTTTCCTTGGCGATGTGGGACAGGCTGTGAACGACCACGCGAAGGCCAACGGCTATCAGGTGGTGCGCGATATCGGCGGCCACGGCTGCGGTGTGGAGTTCCACGAGGATCCCTTTGTCAGCTTCGTGACGAAGCGCGGCGAGGAGATGCTGATGGCGCCGGGTATGGTCTTTACCATCGAGCCGATGGTGAACATGGGAACCTGTGAGCATGTGACCAACAAGCAAAACGGCTGGGAGGTTTCCACCAGGGATGGCAAGCCCTCCGCACAGTGGGAGATTATGGTGCTGGTAACGGAAACCGGGCACGAGGTGCTCAGCTACTGACA
The DNA here is from genome assembly GCA_946407745.1 of uncultured Clostridia bacterium. Classification (GTDB taxonomy): domain Bacteria; phylum Bacillota; class Clostridia; order Christensenellales; family Aristaeellaceae; genus RUG11272. The sequence continues at coordinate 33,456 of CAMJPQ010000022.1, read as the reverse complement.
GGACGGGAAAATAGAAAAACCGCAGCTGCCTCTGATAGAAAAGGGAGGCAGCTGCGGTCTTTTACATAGGTGTGCCGCGGGGAGGAACACAGGACCAGATGATCAGGCGGATGGAGCGGCATCGGCGGCGGGAGGCTGGGATGGCTCCTCGTCCAGTTCCTCGCTCTGCGGACGAAGAATCATGCCGGCTGTGTCTGTCACCGGCACGGAGAACGCGATGGCGCCCGCCCGTGTGCCTGGCCCCGCGGACTGCATGATCTTCTGGAGCATTTCCGCCTTTTTCTCAGTGGGGGCTACGATCATCACGATGTCCTTCTCGCTGGCCAGGGAGATGCCCAGGAAACGCTCGGTGGCCTGCTGGCCCGTGCCCCTGGCGTGGATGACGGTGCCGCCCCTCGCGCCGGCCTCTCTGGCGGCGTCCATCACCATCTCGTTGTAGCCCTGGTTGGCAATGACAATCAGCAGCTCCTGCTCTGTTCCCTTCAAGGTCTGTTCAGCCCCCTTCTCAAAGCCCTGACCGTCTGTCAGGAACATCAATTCCCGCTTGCCGCCCACTGCGCTGAGCGGAATCACATAGGCAATGCCTACCCCCGGCGCGTTGATGCGCAGGCGGACGGTCATTGCCTTTTTCACCTCCAGCCATTTTCGGCCGGTCACCACGGTCATACAGACCATTTTTTCCGTGCCGTCCAGGGCCAGCAGGCGCATATAGCGCTTCTGCGCGGTGCCGTGCCCGAGAGAAAGAAAGTGCACCTCGAGCCCCTTGTCCTTATACAGGCGGATAAAATCGGTCATCCTGTCCCGCCCGGTGACAGTCATCATCAGGTACAGTTCGGACTGATTCATCGACTGCCTCCTCACAGTTCAATCACGGCGTCGTTGGGCAGATCAGCAAAGGGATCCTGCACAGCGGGCGCCTGCTTCCGGCTGCGTGTTTTCAAGCGGTACACAAGCCCCAGACCCTGTATGGTCAAAAGCGGTGTCATGGCGACCAGGGCGACCACGCCGAAGGCGTCAGTGGCCAGGTCGCCGCCCAGCGCGGTGCACAGCCCCATGGTCATGGGAAGAAGAAAGGCTGCCGTCATCGGACCGGAGGCGACGCCGCCGGAGTCGAAGGCAATGGCCATGAAAAGCTTCGGGCAAAGGAAGGACATGCCCAGCGCCAGCACATAGCCTGGCACAATGAACCACAGCACACTGATGCCCAGCATCACCCGCAGCATGGAGAGCCCCACCGAAATGCCTACGCCCAGGCACATGCTCAGCTGCAGGCTTCTGCCGGTGATGGCTCCGTCCGTGAGGTCCTCCACCTGGCGCATCAGAACGTAAACCGCGGGCTCCGCCTTGACCACCAGGTAGCCGATCAGCGCACCTGTGGGGATGATGATCCACCGGTAGGACAGCTCACCCAGCTTCTCCCCGAGGTAAGCACCGGCGGGCATGAAGCCGTAGTTCGCTCCGGTCATGAAGATGGTCAGGCCGATATAGGTGTACACAATGCCCAGACCGATGCGCGACAGCTGATTGCGGCTGATCCTGAGCATAACGAAATTGAACACAAAGAACAAAACTGCGATGGGGAGAATGGATATGAGCATCTCCCGCATATAATCCGGCAGGCCGTCGCCGAACAGCCCCCGCAGCTCAATGGAGTCCGCGACGTTGGTCACCTGGATGGGGGAGTAGTCAGCGCCGTCCGGCCGGTAGATCATGCTGAGAATCAGCACGGCCAGTATGGGACCGATGGAGCACAGCGCGACCAGGCCGAAGGAATCCTCTGCGGCATTTTCATCGTTGCGGATGGCGGCAATGCCCAGGCCGAAGGACATGATGAAGGGAACGGTCATGGGACCGGTAGTGACGCCGCCGGAATCGTAGGCCACGGCGCGGAAGCTCTGCGGCGCGAAAAAGGTCAGCGCGAGCACCAGCGCGTAGAAGCCGAACAGCAGATGCCGCAGGGGTATGCGGTAGAGGATGCGCACCAGCGCCAGCACCAGGAACGCACCGACGCCGACGGCAACCGAGAGGATCAGCACCATGTTGGGTATAGCCTGCACCTGCTGGGCAAGCACCTGCAGATCGGGTTCTGAGACCGTGATCAGCACACCCAGCACAAAGCCGAGGATCAGGATGAGGCGCAGGTTTCTCGTTTTGGTGACCCTGGCGCCGACCAACTCGCCCATCGGCTGCATGGCCACCTCCGCGCCGACAGAGAAAAACATCATACCGACAATCAGCATGACGGTTCCCATGAGAAAGCTGAGCATCACGCCGCTTGGAATCGGCGCGACCGTCAGGCTGAGCAGCAGCACCAGCGCCACGATGGGCAGCACGGCTGCCAGGGCTTCCTTCAGCTTTTCAAACAGCGCTTTCTTCAGCAGCATCTGTGTGAACGACCTCCTGCATATTCAGGTTCATGTATTTCGTCGGCTGTTTTTCTCGTAACGCTCCCAGGCTGCGCGCAGGTGTGCTTCCAGACGGTGTGAAGCGGGCAGCCGGTCAAAGGCCCGCACAGACAGCACGATGCCTACACCGACGACGGACAGCAGCGCCAGCGCCAGCCACGCTCTGCCCTGCAGCGGCACAAGGAAGAACACCCGCGGCAGAAACATGACGGCTCCGGCAAACCCGGCGGCAACTACTGCCAGCAGGGCGGCGCGCAGCCGGCTGAGCGGCAGGCAGGTGAACACAAGCACCGCGTAGCCGATCACTCCAGCCAGCAGGGTTGCCAGCGTGGAGCATACGGATTGATCCCATCCGAACAGGGCCATCAGCATAGAGGCTGCCGCACATACCGTCACGGCTGTGCCGCCGGGCAGCGCCCGCCGCAGCACGGTGGACAGAAAACCGGACTTGATGCGCTCCGTACTGGGCTCAAAGGAGAGCACAAAGCCGGGGAAGCCCACCATGAGGCTGGAGACCAGTGCCATCTGTATCGGCTGGAAGGGATAGGTTCCCGGAAAAAACAGTGACAGGATACTCAGGCCGATGCTGAACAGCGTCTTCATCAGGAAGAGGCTGGCGGTGCGGGTGATGTTGTTGATGACCTTCCTGCCCTCCAGCACGATGTGGGGCATCACAGAAAAATCGCTGTCCAGCAGGGTCAGCTGCGCAGCGTGCCGGGCCGCGTCCGAGCCGGAGGCCATGGCGATGGAGCAGTCGGCGGCCTTCAGCGCGGGAATGTCATTCACGCCGTCGCCTGTCATCGCAACGTGGTGGCCGCGGCGCTTCAGCGCCATGACAAGGGCTTTTTTCTGGTCCGGCGTTACGCGCCCGAAAACGGTATAGCGCTCGGCGGCTTCGTCGATGTCCTCCTCGCTGCGCCACTGGCTCGCGTCCACCCAACTGTCCCAGCCCTCCAGGCCGGCTTCACGCGCAATACGCGAAACGGTGTGCGGGTTGTCGCCGCTGATCACCTTCACGGTCACGTCCTGCATGGCAAAGTAGCGGAGAGTTGCCTCGGCGCCGGGGCGGATCTGGTCCGCCAGCACGCAAATGCCGAGGATTCTCTCGATGGGGGGAAGCGATTCACCCGTGATGGCGCCGTTGGCCTGCGCCAGCACCACTACGCGCTTTCCCTCGGAGGCCAGCGCGTTGACCTTTTCCCTCAGCGCCTCCGGGTAGCGCTCCGCCAGAACGAATTCCGGCGCGCCGAGCACCAATACCGTGCCATCAGCAAAGGCGGCGGCTGATTTCTTCCGCTTACTGGAGAAGGGAACCACCGCGGAAGGAGCTTCCTCGCCGGAGGCGACGGCGGAACGCAGGGCGTCCAGCGTACCGGTGCTCTCGTCAAAGGCGCCGAGGTAGCGGGAAAGCGCGTTGTGGAGCTCCTGATCGCTGGCCTCCACACCCTCCATCTTCTCCACCACCATTCTGCCTGTGGTGATGGTTCCTGTCTTGTCCAGACAGAGCACGTCGGACCGGGCGAGCGTTTCAATGCCGGCCAGCTCCTGCACAAGGGTCCGCCTTTTTCCCAACCGCCGGACGCCAACGGCCATGGCCACGCTGGTCAGCAGCACCAGGCCCTCCGGTATCATGCCGATCATTGCCGCCACAGAGGCGGGAACCGCGCGCTCCAGAGGAATGTGAGAAATGAACATCTGCTTAAGGAAGAGCAAAATGCCCAGGGGAACGAGCAGCAGGCTGTCGAACTGAATCAGGCGGTTCAGTTCCTTCATTAATACTGAGCCTGGACGTGAACTCTTTCTGGCTTCCTCCGTCAGGCGGCTGACATAGCTCTCCTCGCCGACGTACACCAGCTGTGCGGTCAGGCGGCCCTCGGTGATGGCGCTGCCGGAATAAAGCCAGCTGCCCTGCTCTTTGGGAATGGCGTTGCTCTCGCCGGTCAGCAGGCTTTCCATGGCGCGGCCGTAGCCGGAGACGACAACAGCGTCCGCCACCACCTGATCGCCCGCGCGCAGTATGATCAGGTCGCCCTGCACGGTATCCTCTGATTTGCAGGTGATTTCAACGCCATTGCGCACCACATGCACTGTCGGCTCATTCAGCAGCTGCAGGCGGCGGATTGTCTGCTGCGCCCTGTTCTCCTGTATGGTGCCGACCAGCATGTTGATGAGCACAACAACAAGAAAGGTCATGTTGCGGTAGCTGCCCACCAGCAGCAGGCACACGCCGAGGACGATGTTCAGCAGGTTGAAAAAGGTGAAAAGGTTCTCCGACAGTATCTGCAGAAAGCTTTTGCCCTGGTCGGCAGGCGCGGTGTTTGCCTTGCCTTCCTCGCGCAGCTTCAGCACCTGGCCGTCGGTGAGGCCGTTCTTATCGGTTAATTGAAACCCCTCCGGCAGTTCAGTGGGGAGGGAGAGCTTGGACTGCATGCTGTATTGCCTTTCTCCGAATCAGGCCGCTCTCAGAAAATTTGCTCCGGGTTGTACTTTGGCGGTTTGACCGGCGCGGAAAGACGGCTTTGAAAACGAACATATGAATATACAAAAAAACGGTTGACACACAAGTGAAAATATGATAAAATCACAAATTGCATCAGTATCACTTGCTGCTGTCGGTTTATTTTGTACGCCTATTGTACACTGCTTCAAGCAAAAAAGCAAGCAGAAATTTCCGACGGGCTGCGCGAAACTGTTTCCGGGCCTTCGGCACGCGGTGACACTGGGACAGAATAAGGGGTGATCGCTTACAATGGTGCATGAGGTTCAAATGGGAAAGCTCCGCAAGCGCATGAGCTTTTCGCGCATCGATGAAGTGCTGGAAATGCCCAACCTCATCGAGGTGCAGAAGAATTCCTATAACCGCCTGCTCGAAAATGACCTGCGCGAGGTGCTGTATGACATCTCTCCCATTGTGGATTTCAATGGGAACCTTCAGCTCGAATTTGTCAGCTATTCGCTGGATGAACCGAAGAACTCCGTCGCCCGCTGCCGCGAGCGCGATTTGACGTACGCTGCTCCGCTCAAGGTCAAGGTACGCCTGACCAACCATGAGACAGGCGAAATCAAGGAATCCGAGGTCTTCATGGGAGATTTCCCCCTGATGACCGATCACGGCACCTTTATTGTCAACGGCGCCGAGCGCGTGATTGTATCGCAGCTCGTCCGTTCTCCCGGAGCTTATTTCTCCGAGGCCATTGACAAGAGCGGCAACCACCTCTTCTCTTCACAGATCATCCCCAACCGCGGCGCGTGGATCGAATACGAAACGGACTCCAACGGTGTGATGTGGGTCCGCATCGACCGCAACCGCAAGATGCCCATTACGCTGTTGATGCGCGCGATCGGCTACAACACGGACAGCGAGATCCTGGAGGCGCTGGGCGAAGACGAGCGCCTGAAGGCCACCCTGGAAAAGGGAGACGGCGCCCAGAACCGCCGCGACGCGCTGATTGAGATTTATAAAAAGCAAAAGCCAGGCGAGCCCGCCTCCGAGGAGAGCTCCACCAAGCTGTTTGAGTCCTATTTCTATGACCCCAAGCGCTACGACCTGATGCGGGTCGGCCGCTACAAGTTCAATAAAAAGCTCGGCCTGGCAGCCCGCATTGCCAACCACGCCGCCGCTGAGGACATCATCAATCCACAGACCGGCGAGGTCCTTGTTTCCAGCGGTGAACGCATTACGCTGGATATGGCGCGCGCCATCCAGAACAGCGGCGTGAACAGCGTGATGGTGGAAGCGGCCGGCGCGGCGCACAAGGTCGTGGGCAACAACTTTGTGGACGCCTCTGCCTACCTACCCTTTGACCCGAAGGAAGTGGGCATCAACGAGTTTGTGCATCTGCCCACCCTGGCGCAGCTGATAGAGCAGTCCACTGAGGAAACACTGAAGGAGAACCTGCGTGCCAACCTGGCGGTGCTGATGCCCAAGCACATCACCCCGGACGACATGCTCGCCTCCATTTCTTATCTGATTGGCCTGCCCTACGGCATCGGCACCTGCGACGATATTGACCACCTGGGCAACCGCCGCCTGCGCTCTGTGGGCGAACTGCTGCAGAACCAGATCCGCATCGGCATGAGCCGCCTGGAGCGCGTGGTGCGTGAGCGCATGTCCATCCAGGAGGCCGGCGATGTGCGCCCAGGCGACCTGATCAACATCCGGCCGGTGTCCGCTGCCATCAAGGAGTTCTTTGGCTCCTCCCAGCTGAGCCAGTTCATGGACCAGCCGAACCCCCTGGCAGAGCTGACCCACAAGCGCCGCCTGTCCGCTCTGGGTCCCGGCGGCCTGAACCGCGACCGCGCCTCCTTCGAGGTACGCGACGTGCATTACAGCCACTATGCCCGCATCTGCCCCATTGAGACCCCTGAAGGACCGAACATTGGCCTGATCGGCTCTCTGGCCAGCTACGCGCGCATCAATGAATACGGCTTCATTGAGGCGCCCTACCGCGTGGTCGACCCTGTGACGCACTGCGTTACCAACGAAATCAAATACATGACGGCGGATGAGGAAGACCTCTACCGCGTCGGCACCGCGCATGAGCCCCTGAATCCGGACGGCTCCTTCGTGCACGACAAGATCCAGGTGCGTGACCGCGCGGAGTATATTGAGGTTCCCGCCTCCCGCGTTGACTTTATCGACGTCAGCCCCCGTCAGGTGGTGTCTGTGGCCACAGCCATGGTGCCCTTCCTGGAGAACGATGACGCCACGCGCGCCCTGATGGGCTCCAACATGCAGCGCCAGGCTGTGCCGCTGCTGGTGCCCGAGGCCCCCATCGTGGGCACCGGCATGGAGTACCAGGCCGGCCGCGACAGCGGCGTGTGCCTGCTGGCCAAGGAAAACGGCGTGGTGGAAAAGGTCGATGGCGACCACATCATCATCCGCGACGACTTCGGCGAAAAGCACGAATACAAGCTGACCAAATTCACCCGCTCCAACCAGGGCACCTGCATCAATCAGCGCCCGGTGGTCTCCGCGGGACAGAAGGTGGAGATCGGCGACCTGCTGGCGGACGGTCCCTCTACGGAGATGGGCGAGATCGGCCTGGGACGCAACGCGCTGATCGGCTTCATGACCTGGGAAGGCTATAACTACGAGGACGCCGTGCTGCTGAACGAGCAGCTGGTGCGCGACGACGTTTACACCTCCATCCACATTGAGTCTCAGGAGAGCGACGCCCGCGAAACCAAGCAGGGCCCGGAGGAGATTACCCGCGATATTCCCAATGTGGGTGAGGACGCGGTGAAGGACCTGGACGAAAACGGCATCATCCGCATCGGCGCGGAGGTGCACACCGGCGATATTCTGGTGGGCAAGGTGACGCCCAAGGGCGAGACCGACCTCACCGCGGAGGACCGCCTGCTGCGCGCGATTTTCGGCGAAAAGAGCCGTGAGGTGCGCGACACCTCACTGCGTGTGCCCCACGGCGAGGGCGGCATTGTGGTGGACGTGAAGATCTTCGATCGGGAGAACAAGGACGAGCTGGCCCCCGGCGTGAACAAGATGGTCCGCGTCTTTATCGCGCAGAAGAGAAAGATTCAGGTCGGCGACAAGATGGCAGGCCGTCACGGCAACAAGGGCGTTGTGTCCCGCGTGCTGCGTGAGGAGGACATGCCCTTCCTGCCTGACGGCACGCCGCTGCAGATTGTGCTGAACCCCATGGGCGTGCCTTCCCGTATGAACCTCGGCCAGGTGCTGGAGGTGCATCTGGGCATGGCGGCCCGCACGCTGGGCTGGCACATCGCGACCCCGGTGTTTGACGGTGCAACCTATGAAGAGATCGTGGAGACGATCCGCAAGGCCGGTGAAACCGAGCTGGGCAAGAAAATCGGCATGCACGAGGACGGCAAGTTCACCGTCTATGACGGACGCACCGGCGACGCCTTCGAGCACCCGGTCACCGTGGGCATCATGTACTTCCTCAAGCTCCACCACCTGGTGGACGACAAGATGCATGCCCGCTCCACTGGCCCCTACTCCCTCGTCACGCAGCAGCCCCTGGGCGGCAAGGCCCAGTTCGGCGGCCAGCGCTTCGGCGAGATGGAAGTGTGGGCCCTGGAGGCTTACGGCGCCGCGAACACGCTGCAGGAGATACTGACCTACAAGAGCGACGACACGGTCGGCCGCGTGAAGACCTATGAGGCCATTGTGAAGGGCCAGAATATTCCTGCCGCCGGCGTGCCCGAGAGCTTCAAGGTGCTGGTGAAGGAACTGCAGTCCCTGTGCCTGGACATCAAGGTGCTGGATCCCGACCGCAATGTGGTGGAGATTCCCGAGCTGGATCCGGAAGATCTCTCTACCGGTGAGAGCAGCGCGCCTGTGGACAGCCGTGAAGAGGATACCCGCCGCGGCGAAGAAGGCGCGGACGGCCTCATGGAGGGCTATGCCGCCCTCAGCGCAGCCCTGCAGGGTCAGGACGGCGGCGAGGAGAGCGACGACACGATGTATCTGCCTGAGATTTCCGGCGACGATCTGAAGCTGGATGACGAATTCGACCCGGCAAGTCTGGATGATATGGATTTGAGCATGGATGACTTTGATCTGTAATGCCTTCTCCTGCCTGACGAACAGGGCGGAAATGATTCCTGTCATCTGCATCCACTGAGGGGAGTGTGAACCCATTTGTTTGAACTGAGCAATCTTGACGCCATTCAGATCGGTATGGCTTCGCCGGAATCCATCCTGGCCTGGTCCCACGGTGAGGTGACTAAGCCGGAAACCATCAACTACCGCACCCTGCGCCCCGAACGCGACGGCCTGTACTGCGAGCGCATTTTCGGACCCACAAAGGACTGGGAGTGCGCCTGCGGCAAGTACAAGCGCATCAAGTACAAGGACAAGGAAAAGATCTGCGACAAGTGCGGCGTACAGGTAACGCGGGCCAAGGTGCGCCGCGAGCGCATGGGCCACATCACGCTGGCCACGCCTGTCAGCCACATCTGGTACTTCAAGGGCATCCCCAGCCGCATGGGCATGCTGCTGGATGTCAGCCCCCGTGTGCTGGAAAAGGTGCTGTATTTCGTCAACTTCATCGTGCTGGACCCCGGCAACAACGACCCGGCGATGGGCCCTGTGACCGGGCTGAAGCTGTATGACCTGATTGACGACGCCAAGTACCATGAGGTGGAAAACCGTTGCGGCCGCGGTTCCTTTGTGGCCAAGATGGGCGCGGAGGCCGTGCTGGACATGCTGCAGGGCCTGGATCTGGAAACGCTGAGCGAGCAGCTCAAGCAGCAGATCGCGGCCATGAACAAGAAGAATGAGAATTCCACCCGCGAGACTGAGAGCCAGAAGCGCACGCGCCTGGTCAAGCGCCTGGAGGTGGTGGAATCCTTCCGCACCAGCGGCAACAAGCCGGAATGGATGATCCTGACCGTGGTGCCCGTGATCCCGCCGGATCTTCGCCCCATGGTGCCGCTGGACGGCGGCCGCTTCGCGACCTCCGACCTGAATGACCTGTACCGCAGGGTCATCAACCGCAACAACCGCCTGAAGCGCCTGTTGACCCTTGGCGCGCCGGACATCATTGTGCGCAACGAGAAGCGCATGCTGCAGGAATCTGTGGACGCGCTGATCGATAACGGCCGCCGCGGCCGCCCTGTGACCGGCCCCGGCAACCGTGCCCTGAAGTCCCTGAGCGACCTGCTGCGCGGCAAGCAGGGCCGTTTCCGCCAGAACCTGCTGGGCAAGCGCGTGGACTACTCCGGCCGTTCCGTTATCGTTGTCGGCCCTGAGCTGCGCCTGCACCAGTGCGGCCTGCCCAAGGAGATGGCGCTGGAGCTGTTCAAGCCCTTTGTGATGCAGCGCCTGGTGGCGGAAAAGATCACCAACAACGTCAAAAATGCCAAGAAGCGCGTGGAACGCGCCAGCCCCGAGATTTGGGACAAGCTGGAGGAGGTCATCCGCGACCACCCCGTGCTGCTGAACCGCGCGCCGACGCTGCACCGCCTTGGCATCCAGGCCTTCGAGCCGGTGCTGGTGGAGGGCAAGGCCATCAAGCTGCACCCGCTTGCATGTACCGCCTTCAACGCGGACTTTGACGGCGACCAGATGGCCGTGCACGTGCCCCTGTCGCTGGAGGCGCAGGCGGAAGCCCGCTTCCTGATGCTGGGTCACAACAACATCCTCAAGCCGCAGGACGGCAAGCCGGTCATTCAGCCCTCTCAGGACATGGTGATTGGCTGCTACTATCTGACCATTGTGGATGACAACGACGAGAGGCAGTGGGCGCCTGAGAGTGACGAGGAGCGCGCAGCCCGCGAGGCGGCCGGCCTTCCGCGCCCGCGCCGTACCTTCCTGGACATGGCTGAGGCGGAAATGGCCTATGCCATGAAGCAGATTACCCTGCAGACGCCGATCCGCGTGCGCATCGAGCGCGAGTTCAACGGAGAAAAGGGCTCAAAGATCATCGACTGCACGCTGGGCAAGCTGATTTTCAACGACGCCATTCCCCAGAACATGGGCTTCAAGCCGCGCAACAGCCTGGAGGACATGTTCGTACTGGAAGTGGACGAGCTGGTGGACAAGAAGCGCCTGGCCAACATCGTTGACATGTGCTTCAACAGCCAGGGTGAGCACCGCTGCGCCATTGTTCTGGACAAGATCAAGGACCTTGGCTACAAGTATGCGACCCGGTCCGCTGTCACGGTGTCTGTGGCCGACATCAAGGTGCCTGCTGCAAAGAAGACCATGCTGGCGGCTGCGGACGAAGAGGTCCGCAAGATCAACAACGCGTACGCCTCAGGTATGATGAGCGAGGACGAGCGCTACCGCAACGTCATCGAAATCTGGACCAAGTGCACGGCGGACATCCGAGACCAGATCCTGCCGAACCTGGACAAGTTCAACCCCATCCGCATGATGACCGACTCCGGCGCTCGCGGCAGCGCGGAACAGATGCGTCAGCTGGCCGGTATGCGCGGCTTGATGGCATCGCCCACAGGCAAGACGGTGGAGCTGCCCATTCGCGCCAACTTCCGCGAAGGCCTGAACGTGCTGGAATTCTTCCTTTCGTCGCACGGCAGCCGCAAGGCCCTGTCCGATACCGCGCTGCGTACTGCCGACTCGGGTTACCTGACCCGCCGTCTGGTGGACGTATCCCAGGAGGTCATTGTCCGCGAGGATGACTGCTTTGCCTCCCGCCAGGAGAAGGTGCGCGGCATTGAGGTCAGCGAGCTGATGAGCGGAAAGCAGTCCGTGGAGTCTCTGGAAGAGCGCCTGCGCGGACGCACTGCCGCCCAGGACATTCTCGATCCGGAAACCGGCGAAGTGCTGGTGAAGCTGAACGAAGCCATCGACGCCCGCAAGGCAAAGCTGTGCGCCAGCCACGGCGTGCAGAAGGCGCTGGTTCGCTCTGTGCTGACCTGCCGCTGCGAAAATGGCGTGTGCGCCAAGTGCTACGGCATGAACATGGCGCATGGCGGCAAGGTGGACATTGGTGAGGCGGTCGGCATCATCGCGGCCCAGGCCATCGGTGAGCCCGGCACCCAGCTGACCATGCGTAACTTCCACTCCGGCGGCGTTGCCGGCGCTGAGGACATTACACAGGGTCTGCCCCGCGTGGAAGAGCTGTTCGAGGCGCGAAAGCCCAAGCATGAAGCCACGCTGACCGAAATCAGCGGCCGTGTGTCCTTTATTGAAGAGAAGAACAAGCGCAAGCTGGTCGTCACCTCGGAGAGCAACCCGAACGACAGCCGCTCCTACCTCATCGCCTACGGCAGCCGCCTGAATCCCAAGGCGGTGGAAGGCGCGCATGTGGACGCCGGCGATGTGCTGGTAGAGGGCGCGATCAACCCGCATGATCTGATGCGCATTCTCGGCGTGAAGGCTGTGCAGGAGTACCTGCTCAAGGAAGTGCTTTCCGTGTACCGCAGCCAGGGCGTGGCTGTGGCGGACAAGCACATTGAAATCATTGTCCATCAGATGCTGCGCAAGGTGCGCATTGAGGATGCCGGTGAAACGAGCCTGTTGCCCGGTTCCATGGTGGATATCTTCGCCTTTGAAACTGCCAACCGCGAGGCCATGAGTGAGGATAAGCAGCCCGCAACCGCAAAGCGCGTGCTACTGGGCATCACCAAGGCTGCGCTGGCGACGGAGAGCTTCCTGTCCGCCGCCTCCTTCCAGGAGACCACCCGCGTGCTGACCGAGGCTGCGATCCGCGGCAAGGTCGACCCGCTGATGGGCCTGAAGGAGAACGTGATCATCGGCAAGCTGATTCCGGCCGGCACCGGCCTGAAGCGCTACACCGATATCGAGATCAAGGAAGCGTTCTGATCACCTGTTTGACAGCATACAATCATCGCAGGCCGGAGAGATGCTCTCCGGCCTGCTGCTTTCTAAATGATCAATAAGAAAAACGATGTCTGCTTTTGACAGCAGCATCGTTTTTCTTGTATTCCGTAGGTGCAGGCATGGGGCAAAGCGCATCAGCGCTGCCGCACCAGCGTTTCCTCGCGCTTGGGGCCGTTGCTGACCAGCTTCACAGGCACACCGCAGGTGCTTTCTATGAAATCCACATAGGCGCGGCAGGCCTCGGGCAGCTTGCTGTATTCCGTGATGCCGCGGATGTCGCACTTCCAACCGGGAAGCTTCTCGTAAATGGGCTTGCAGCCCATCAGCACGGGTGTGTTCGGGAAATCGGTGATGCGCTCGCCCTGAGCTGTCTCATAAGCGACGCACACAGGGATTTCATCCAGATAACCCAGCACGTCCAGGTTGGTGATGACCAGCTCCGTCGCACCCTGTACCATCACGCCGTAGCGAGTAGCGACTGCGTCAAACCAGCCTACATCGCGGGGACGATGCGTGGTGGCGCCGTATTCACCGGCGTCACCGCCGCGCTTGCGCAGCTCCTCTGCCTCCTCACCGCTGAGCCGTACCACAAAGGGACCGGCGCCAACTGCGCTGGAATAGGCCTTGGTGACGCAAACGATGTCCTTGATGGAAGCGGGAGAGACGCCTGCGCCCACGCAGCCAAAGCCGGCCAGCGGGGAGGAAGATGTGGTGTATGGGTAAATGCCGTGATCCGGGTCTCTCAAAGTGCCCAGCTGACCCTCCAGCAGAATGACTTTGCCAGCCTTGTTTGCCTCATACAGCAGGCGGGTCGTGTCACACACGTAGCCGTGCAGCTTTTCACCCAGCTCCTTCAGGCAGCTTACCGCATCCTCCAGGTCAATCGGCGGCTTATGGTACAGGTGCTCCAGCAGGCAGTTGGTTTTGACCAGTTCAATGGACAGGCGCTCACGGAGAAGCGCCTCATCATAAAGTTGGCAGACCTGAATGCCGACCTTGGCAAACTTGTCGCTGTAGAAGGGCGCAATGCCGCTCTTGGTGGAACCGAAGCTGTTTTTTCCGAGGCGCTCCTCTTCAAAGCGGTCGAAGTCGATATGCCATGGAAGCATCACCTGGCAGCGGTCGCTGACTTTGAGCTGCGGAGTGGGCACGCCGCGCTCCTCAAGCGCGGCCAGCTCCTTCAGCAGCGCATCGACATTCAGCGCCACGCCGGGGCCGATGACATTGACCACATGCTGATGGAACACGCCGGAGGGCAGCAGATGAAGGGCAAACTTGCCGTACTCATTGATGATGGTGTGGCCCGCGTTGGCGCCGCCCTGAAAGCGCACAACCACATCGCTCTCGCTCGCCATCACATCGGTGACCTTGCCCTTGCCCTCATCGCCCCAGTTGGCGCCAACAATTGCTCTTACCATGTTGTGTTTCCTCCAATTGATGAATGATTTGTTTTATCGGAACAGCCGCAGCACATCGCGGTAAGTGAAGAAGGCCATCAGTGCCAGCAGAAAGACCATGCCTGCCAGGTTGACGGCTGCCTCGCGCCGGGGCTCAATGGGCTTGCGGCGCACTGCCTCCAGCAGGAGGAAGAGTATGCGCGAGCCGTCCAGGCCGGGAATGGGCAGCAGATTCATGATGCCCAGGTTGATGGAGATGATGATCAGCAGGTTCAGGAAGGCGTCCAGGCCGCCCGCGCGCACCTCCTGAGAGACGAGGGAGATCACACCGACGGGGCCGGAGGTCTCATCCAACCCCTCACCAGTGGTCACAAGGGCTCGCAGCGCGTTCAGTATCGCGCCGCCGGCACTGACACAGCCCCGCCAGCTGGCAGCGAGTGCCTGCGGAAAGCCCATCGGCACCGTCACATATCCGCCGCTGCCGTTCTCTCTGGGTACGGCGGAAACGGTGATGCCCAGCCGATAGCGCGATACCGCCTCGTCATAGAAGGGGCTGACATCAAGCTCCACAGTGGCGTTTTCTTCTCCGCGCTCCACCACCAGGTGAAGCGGGGGATCGCCGCTCTTCCAGGAGCTGATAGCGGCTGTAAACGCTTCGGTCGAGCCGGTCCGCATATCCTGGCCGTTGACGGTCAGCACCCTGTCGCCGGGCAGCAGACCGGAAGACTCGGCAGGGGAGGCAGGCTCCACTGCGTAGATCACAGGGTCGGTGACGACGGTGCCGCCGATCCAGTTGCAGCCCAGCAGCACCACAAACGCGAGCAGGAAGTTCAGCCCGGGACCCATCAGTACAGTAAGCAGCCGCTTCCAGACAGGCTGCTTTCCGAACGCGCGGGGGTCGCTGACGGACTGCCCGGTGATGTCGTCCTCTCCGTAGAAGGCGCAGAAACCGCCCACAGGGATCAGACGGAGAGAGAAGCGGGTGCCGGTTTTTCTGCTGACACGGCTCAGCAGCTTCGGCCCCATGCCGATGGCGTATTCCTCCACGGCAATGCCGCAAAGCCTGGCAGTGATGAAGTGGCCGAATTCGTGCACCGTGATGAGAATGCCCAGCAGCAGCAGGGCAATGAGAATGTAAATCAGTGACATTGTGTTATTTGGCTATGCGCTGCGCGACACAGCGTCTTGCTGCTGCATCCGCCGCATAGATGTCCTCCAGTGTATCGGCAGGCAGGTGCCCGCACCGGTTCAGCGCGTCCTCCACCGCCTCAGAAATGGCGCCGAAGGGAATCTCCTCCCTGAGGAAGGCCGACACGGCTGCTTCATTGGCGCCGTTGAGCACCGTACAGGCCGCGCCGCCCGCGCGCAGGCATTCTCCGGCCAGGCGAAGGGCGGGAAACCGCTCAGGGTCGCCTGGCTCAAAGGTGAGCTGGCCCGCGGTGAACAGATCCAGCGGCTGCGTGCCGGTGGTCATCCGCTCGGGATAGTTCATGGCATAGGCGATGGGCACACGCATATCGGGCACACCGAGCTGTGCCAGTACCGCACCGTCGGCGAATTCGACTGCGGAGTGCACGATGCTCTGTGGGTGCACAAGCACCTGGATTTTTTCCGCGGGCATGTCAAACAGCCAGCGGGCTTCCATGATTTCCAGCGCTTTGTTGAACATGGTGGCTGAATCGACGGTGATTTTTGCGCCCATGCTCCAGTTGGGATGGCGTAGCGCCTGCGCGGGCGTGGCCTGCGCCATTGCCTCCTTTGTCCATGTGCGGAAGGGCCCGCCGGATGCGGTGAGCAGCAGGCGCACGGGCCGGTTGCCGCCGGAGGCCTGCAGGCACTGGAAAATGGCGCTGTGCTCGCTGTCCACAGGCAACAGCGGTTTGCCGCAGGAGGCGGCCGCTTCGGTGACCAGATGGCCGCCGGTGACCAGCGCTTCTTTATTGGCCAGCAGCACCTGACGGCCGGCACGCAGCGCGTCCATCACGCTTTTCAATCCGGCAATGCCGACGATGGCAACCAGCACCATATCCGCATTGACCTGCGAAGAGGCAGCCAGCAGCCCCTCCTCACCGTAAAGGAAACGGCAGAAACGGAGGTCCTCCGGAATGCCTTCCGCCGGCTCGGCAAGCACAGCCAGCTCTGGGCGGAACTCGCGCACCTGCTCAAACAGCGCCTCTCGCTGATGGTATGCAGTGAGCGCCTTGACCTGAAACTTGTCCGGATGCTGGCGCACCAGGTCGAGCGCCTGGCGGCCGATGGAGCCTGTGGAGCCCAGGATGGACAGGGTGCGCATGCATGGGCCTCCTTTACAGCAGTATCCGATAGCAGAAGATCGCAATGCTCATGAACATGATGGAATCAAGACGGTCCATCATGCCGCCGTGCCCGGGAAAGAGAGAGGAAAAGTCCTTCACACCGCAGTGGCGCTTGATCAGTGACGCAAACAGGTCGCCCATCTGGGAGGCAATGCCGCCCACGATGCCCAGAATGAGGTAGGTGTACCACTGCGGCAGCAGTACATGAACCTCCGGACCGGTCACCGAGGTGGCGATGAAGCCCACCAGCACGGCAGCCATCAGTGAACCGGCCATGCCGCCGATGGCGCCGGAAACGGTTTTATTGGGGCTGACAGCGGGGCAGAGCTTTCTGCCCTTGACATAGGAGCCAACATAGTAGGCAAAGGTATCTCCCACCACGGGAATGGCGATGAGCAGGCACATCATCGTGCGCTGCAGCGGCAGCGGCTGGATCATGGACACATAGATGATGCACATGCAGGGCAGCGTGACCGAGACCATGGGCAGAATGCTCATCAGCACGTCCTCCAGGCGAGGCTCGTCACGGAAAACCACGCAGATGAGCGTGATCAGGCAGGTGAACATGATAATGGCCAGGATCACCCTCGTGCCGAACAGCAGCACCAGGGGAACGCCGAGGATCATCATCAGCCATGTCGGCCAGGCCACAGGGCGGTGGCCGGCAGCGGTCAATGCTTTATATTCCTCTGACAGCGCCAGGCACAGACAAAGCACACACGCAGAGGCAAGCACCCAGCCGCCAAACCAGATCAGCAGGCACACACCGGCAATCAGCAGGGCGCCGGTCACCACTCTTTTTGACACAGCGAGTACTCCTTTCAGCGCCCGCCGTAGCGGCGGTTTCTGGTGGCAAAGGTCATCAGTGCTTCATCATAATCCTGAACGGAAAAATCAGGCCACAGCTTTTTGGGGAACAGAAACTCGGCATAGGCGCACTGGTAGAGAAGAAAATTGCTCAGCCGAAGCTCACCGCTTGTGCGGATGAGCAGATCGACATCGGGCTGACCTGCGGTGTACAGGTGCTCGGCGATGGTGGACTCTGAAATCTGTCCGGGGGAGAGGTGACCGGAGGCGGCCAGCGTGGCGATCTCCCGCGCCGCCTTGACCAGCTCGGCCCTGCCGCCGTAGTTGATGGCGATGTTCAGACGCAGCCCCGTGTTCCGCGCGGTGCGCTCCTCCGCGTGCAGCAGGGTTTCCCTCTGCGCCTCCGGCAGCTGCTCCTTGTCGCCCAGTATGAGGATGCGGACGTTTTTCGCGTCCAGTTCATCGATCTCGGAGGCAAAAAAGTCGAGAATCAGCTGCATCAGCGCGGCGACTTCCTCCGGCGGCCGGCTCCAGTTTTCGGTCGAAAAGGCATACAGCGACAGGCTGCCGATGCCGAGGTTGCTGGTATGGCGGATGATTTCACGGAGATTCTCCGTGCCGGCACGGTGCCCCTTGGCGATGGCCAGGCGGTGCCGCTTTGCCCAGCGCCCGTTGCCGTCCATGATGATGGCCACATGAGCGGGCAGCCTGGGAAAGTAGTCTGCAGTTTTCGGCGTATAGGGAATGGTCAGCTTCATTTGGCAGGCTCCTCCCGGGGGTCGCCGTCCAGAAAGCGGGCAACCGTCCATTCGTTTCCGCGCACACGAAGCACGCGGAGGGTTCCCTCCGCGCGCGGTGCTCTTGGGTCACAGGTTTGCGTCACGTGGATATCATTGAGCCCCAGCTCCCCGGCCATGGCCAGGGCGGTGTCCAGCGGCAGCCCCAGCACAGGCAGCTGTGCGGAGAGCTCGTCGATTGTATCTGAGCGCATCCGGGTCAGATCTCCATAATCTCTGCTTTCTTGGCTTCGCAGACCGCGTCTACGTCCTTGATGAACTTGTCAGTCTGCTTCTGGATATCATCTTCCGCCTTGTGCTGGTCGTCTTCGGTGATCTCGCTGTTTTTCTTCAGCTTGCGGAACTGCTCCACAGCGTCGCGGCGGATGGAGCGGATGGCGACCTTGGCATCCTCGGCGCTCTTGCTGGCCTGCTTCACCAGGTCCTTGCGGCGCTCCTCACTGGGGGCGGGGAAGACAAGACGGACGACCTTGCCGTCATCCACAGGGTTGATGCCCAGGTCGCTCTTCTGGATGGCCTTGACAATGGGCTTGAGCAGAGAGGCGTCCCAGGGGCTGACGATGAGCATGCGCGCCTCGGGAGAGGAGACACCGGCCACCTGCGTCAGCGGGGTGGGGGAGCCGTAGTAGTCCACCGTCAGCCTGTCCAGCAGCTGCGGGTTTGCGCGCCCAGCGCGCAGAGCGATCATATCACGGCGGTACACATCCACCGATTTGGTCATCTTATCTTTCGCGTTATCCATGATCTCTTTCACGGTAGCCATCTGGTAAGCCTCCTTTGTCCTATGCGCGGCGGAAACCGCTTTCTTGGTATCTATTGTACCCGGTTTTTGCAGCTTTGGCAAGAGGAAATGAAGAAAGGAAAACAGACGCTCACGCACGTGAACGCCTGTGATGGGAACACCTCGCAAATGAGGTGGTCAGATGGCGGATGAAGCTGCAGGAAGCGGAGGGCACAACAGGCTCCGCCGAATTGCGCGGTGCGTCATTTGCACACATCCACCCAGCCCACGGGATGAGTGGACAGCTCCAGTTCGCTCAGCGTCAGCCTCACCGCGCTGTTTTCCGTGCCGGCAGCGGGATAAACCGTATCCCATGCGCGAAGGCTTTCATCCAGATAGACCGGCACCGTCTTCGGCAGGGCGAAGGGGCATACGCCTCCGAAATGAAGCCCTGTCAGGCTGGCCAACTGTTCGGCGGTCATCATCTTCGCCTTGGCTTCGAAGCGGGCCTTGAACTTGGCATTGTCCACGCGGCGGTCACCGGCGGCGACAATGAACAGCGGCCGGTCACCCGCCATGAAGGACAGCGTTTTCGCAATGCGCCCCGGCTCACAGCCCAGCGCATTGGCCGCCAGCTCCACTGTGGCGGAGGAAACATCGAACTCTATCACCCTGTCCTGCAGCTCAAACTGTGCAAGATAGGTGCGAACACGGTCAGCACCTGACATTGCGGCCCTCCTCAGGCGTCCATGATCATATGGCGGATATCGTTGACCTGGCTGGACAGCGCGGCCGTTGTCTTCATGCCATGGTCGATCTGCGAAATGGAATGCATGACGGTGGAATGATCCCGGTTGCCGAAGGCTTGCCCGATCTGCGGCAGAGACATGCCGGTCAGCTCCCGCGTCAGGTACATGGCCACCTGCCTTGGCACAGCGATCTCCCTGCGGCGGGTAGAGCTTGTCAGGTCGGAGGAATCCACCGCGTAATACTCGCACACTGTGCGCTTGACCAGGTCGGCGGTGATGACGCGGCGCTTGTGGCTGTCAAACAGCTCCTTGAGCGCTTCACGGCAGGTGGCTTCGTTGATGGGCGCGTCGATGAGCCGGGAATAGGCGATGAGCTTGTTGTAGCTGCCTTCCAGCTCGCGGATGTTGCTCTGCACCTGCCCGGCAATCATCTCCAGTACCTCGTTTGGCACAGGGCGGCCGGCCTGAAGCGCTTTTTCGCGAAGAATGGCGATGCGTGTTTCCAGGTCCGGGCGCTGTATGTCCGCTATCAGTCCGCCGGCGAAGCGGCTGCGCAGGCGCTCCTCAAGCCGGGCAATCTCCTGCGGAGGACGGTCGCTGGTGAGGATGATCTGCTTGCCGTCGTTGTACAGCGCGTTGAAGGTGTGGAAGAACTCCTCCTGGGTGGAATCCTTTCCGGCGATGAACTGTATATCATCCACCATCAGCACATCCACATTGCGCAGGTGATTGCGGAACTGTGTGTTCCGCCCCTGTTGAATGGCCGAGATCAGGTCGTTGGTAAAGGTTTCCGAGGTGATGTAGAGCAGCCGCTTCCCGGGATACAGCTCCATGATGCGGTGGCCGATGGCGTGCATCAGGTGCGTCTTGCCAAGCCCCACACCGCCGTAAATGAAAAGAGGGTTGTAAACCTCAGCCGGATTGTCGGCTACGGCGATGGCGGCGGCATGCGCAAAACGGTTGGACGGACCAACCACAAAGCTGTCAAAGGTGTATTTCGGGTTGAGCAGCTGAGAGCTTCTGTCCTGCTCCTTGGCGCGCTGCTGCGGTGTCTGGTCGGCTTCCTCACGGGTGAGAATCTCGCATTCCATTGCCTGGCCGGCCGCGTCGGACAGCGCGGCGCTGATCAGGGGTGCATGCAGCAGCAGGGGGGCTTTCAGGGCAGAATAGGCGACCACCAGGGACAGCGTATTGCCATTCAGGCGCTCCGGCTGCAGCGTGTTCTGTATCATTGCGGTATAGGTGTAGGTATTCATACGGTGCGAAAGAATGTCCTTCGCACGCGTCCATAGCTCCTGTATCTCCACGTCGTCCGTCTCCCTCTCTTTGGCGCAGCAGTTATCCACAACTGTGGAAAAGTACCCTGTGGAAAACTGTCTGCCACACGCCACAGCCAGATTGTAACACGAAAACCCAATCAAATCAAGCAATTGGAAAACCTTGATGTTTCAAGGGTGTTGAAAACTGCCCCCCAAATGGTGGGGGACAGGATAATGGAAAGCCACAAGGTGTGGTGGACTTGAATCCTGTTACAGAATGATTAAATGAGTGTTTCAAATTTGGATAAGCCCTGTCAGGGAGCTGAGCCTTCCTCAGGGGAGAAGACCGCAGCGGTCTTTGGCAGGGGAGGAATGCCTGTCAGCCGCAGTATTTCGCGTACGACGCCGTTTGGCCAGCGGCGGTTGCAGGAGATCTCGATGGTCGCCCAGCGCTCATAAAGCGGTATGCGCTCGTAATACAGATCCAGCAGCGTCTGTGTGGGTGCCATGGAAACGCCGCGTGTCTGCAGGTTCCTGAGGCGCTCCGCCACAGCGGCATAGTTCAGCTGAAGATAAACAACCTCACCAAGCTCGCGGAAATGCCGCATGGCCCTTTCACCGTAGATCACGGAGCCGCCGGGCGCGATGATGGTGTGGTGCACATCTAGTGACGCGTTCACATCTTCTTCAATGCGCCGGAACTCTGAGTTGCCGTATTTTGCCAGTATATCCGGTAGCTTCATGCCCATGCGGCGCTCAATCTCCCGGTCCCCGTCCAGAAAGGTATAACCCGTCTGCCGCGCGAGTGCGCTGCCGATGGAGCTTTTGCCGCTGGCCGGCATGCCGATGAGGGTAATGTTGTCAACCACGGCTGGACCTCCTTTCCGGGGCAGTGCTGCTGACAGCCGTGACACACTTCCTGTGTATCATATCACAGGCCGGGGAAAAAGGAAACGATCATATCGCTGTTCGCGGCAGCGAACTCATGCCTGCGCTTTGAATGAAAACACCCTGCCGCGCGGGGCAGGGTGACAAAAGGCTGCCTTGTCTGCATACAGTCTGCCTTGAAGGGCAGATACGCCGCAGACCCCTGTTATTTTGCCTGCTGGGCCACACTCTGGCGCACAAGTGAGCGCTTCAGCCGGGCCTCAGCCAGCCGGAGCTCCACCGAGGTGGCGGCATGGTCGTCCAGCGTCTTCCTTGCGCGCTGCTCAGCGGCCTCGGCGCGCTCACGGTCAATGGCGTCCGCCCATTCAAAGGTGGTAGGCACCAGCTTGACCTTTCCGTCCAGCACGGAGAGGATTCCGCCAATGCAGGCGGCATAGCGCTTTTTTCCGTCAGCTACCAGGGTGGCACGTCCCATGCCCAGGGGGGTGACCAGGTCAGTGTGGCCCGCCATCACGCCCAGGTCGCCGCTCACGGCACGGACAATCAGCTCCTCCGCCTCACCGGTGAACTGCACTCCATCCGGCGTCACGATGGTCAGGGGAAAGGTTTTCATTTCGCCTCACCTGCCCGGTACTTCTCCACCACTTCGTCAATCGAGCCGGCAAAGAAGAAATAGCTTTCGGGGATCTCATCGTGCTTTCCTTCGATGATTTCGCGGAAGCCGCGGATGGTCTCCTTCAGCGGCACATACTTGCCCTCATACCCCGTAAACTGCTCAGCAACGGCGAAGGGCTGGCTGAGGAAACGCTGCACCTTGCGCGCGCGGCCGACGGTCAGCTTGTCCTCTTCGCTCAGCTCTTCCATGCCCATGATGGCGATGATGTCCTGCAGTTCCTTGTAGCGCTGCAGAATGCGCTGCACGCCGCGGGCGGTGTCATAGTGCTCCTGCCCGACGATTTCCGGGGACAGTATGCGGCTGGTGGAGGATAGGGGATCCACTGCCGGGTAGATGCCCAGAGACGCGATGGCGCGGTCCAGGGCCGTGGTGGCGTCCAAGTGCGCGAAGGTCGTGGCCGGCGCCGGGTCGGTGTAGTCGTCCGCGGGCACATAGACCGCCTGCACGGAGGTGATGGAGCCGTTTCTGGTGGAGGTGATGCGCTCCTGCAGCGCGCCCATCTCAGTGGCCAGCGTAGGCTGGTAGCCCACGGCGGACGGCATGCGGCCCAGCAGCGCGGACACCTCGCTGCCCGCCTGGGTGAAACGGAAAATGTTGTCGATAAACAGCAGCACGTCCTGGTGCTTTACATCGCGGAAATACTCGGCCATAGTCAGGCCGGACAGGCCCACGCGCATACGGGCTCCCGGAGGCTCGTTCATCTGTCCGTAGACCATGGCGGTCTTGCTGATGACCCCGCTTTCCTTCATCTCGTTGTACAGGTCGTTGCCCTCGCGGGTGCGCTCACCCACGCCGGTGAAGACGGAGATGCCGCCGTGCGCCTTGGCCACATTGTTGATCAGCTCCATGATCAGCACGGTTTTGCCCACGCCGGCGCCGCCGAACAGGCCGATTTTGCCGCCCTTGGCATACGGGCAGATCAGATCGACGACCTTGATGCCGGTTTCCAGTATCTCCGTGGAGGTCTGCTGCTCCTCATAGGAGGGAGCAGCGCGGTGAATGGGCCACCTTTCATTGTCCTTCGGCAGCGCCTCTCCATTGTCGATGGGCTGGCCGAGCAGGTTGAAAACACGGCCCAGACAGCTTTCACCCACGGGCACGGAAATGGGACCGCCGGTGCTGACCGCTTCGGCGCCGCGCTGCAGGCCGTCTGTGGAGGACATGGCCACGCAGCGAACCACGTTGTCGCCGATGTGCTGGCTGACCTCCACCACAATGGTTTTTTCGCCGTTTTTCACCTCAATGGCTGTGAGCAGCTCGGGCAGGCTGTTTTCCTCAAAGCGGATATCCACAACCGGGCCCATCACCTGTATCACGGTGCCTGTTTTGCTTGCCATAGGCTTTCCTCCTGTATCACATCAGCTGCCCGCCACTATCTCGGTAATCTCCTGTGTGATGGCAGCCTGACGCGCCTGATTGAATTTATGGCTCAGATTCTCGATCATTTCCTCTGCGTTCTGCGTGGCGGTATCCATGGCCGAACGGCGGGCCGCCTGCTCGGAGGCGCGGCTTTCGCACAGCGCGCCGTAGATGACGCCGCCCAGATACTCGGGAATGATGGCCCGGAACACTTCCCTGGGGGAGGGGTCGTAGAGTATGTCCGCGGCACGCGACGCATCGGGGCCGTCCTCTGCCAGAATGTCCGCGCGTGTTTCAATGGGCAGCAGCTTCAGCCCCGCAGCCTTTTGCGTCAGCACTGACACGAAGGTGGTATAGACGATGCGCACCTCGCAGAACTGTCCTGAAAGAAAGGCCTTGCACAGTGTGCGCGCAACAGAGAAGCAGTCGCCCACGGACACGTGCTCCGCATCCGCGTAATGCTCGCTGAGCAGCGGAATGCCCCGCAGATGGAAGAATTCGGCGGCTTTTTTACCGATGGGCAGCACCACCGCGTCCCTGCCCTGCATCTCGGTGTACGCGGCCTTCAGCACGTTGCTGTTGTAGCCGCCGGCCAGTCCCCGGTCGCCGGCCATGACAACGTAGCAGACGGTCTCTGTCCCTGAGTTTGCGTGCATATAGGGCAGGGTTTCATCTGTGTTGTTGCGGGCGATGTCGTGGATCACGCCGTAAATCAGCTCAAAATAGGGACGCGCCTGGAGCACCTGTGCCTGTGCGTGGCGCAGCTTGGAGGCCGCCACCATCTCCATGGCTTTGGTGATCTGCTTGGTGGACTCCATGCTCCGTATCCTGTTTTTGATCTCTTTGGTGGAAACACCGGCCATGCGGCGCCCTCCTTTTTACGCGGAAGAGAACGTTATCAGATGACAAACTCCTGCTTCACCTCGGCCAGGGCTTTTTTCAGCGCCTCCTCGGTGTCCGGCTCCAGCTTGCCGGTCGTGCGGATGGCATTCAGCGTCTCCTCATAGCGTGTATTCAGATGCTCGTACAGACGGCTCTCAAAATCGTGTACCTTTTCAACGGGCACATCATTGAGGTGTCCGCCGATGACCGCGTAGATGATGCTCACCTGCAGCGCCACGTCGATGGGCGCCTCGTTCTTCTGCTTGAGCACCTCCACGATGCGGCTGCCCAGCGCCAGGCGCGCCTTGGTGTCCGCGTCCAGGTCGGATCCGAACTGGGCGAAGGACTGCAGCTCGCGGTACTGGGAGTACAAAAGCTTCAGTGAGCCGGCCACCTTCTTCATGGCCTTGATCTGCGCGTCGCCGCCCACACGGCTGACGGAGATGCCGGGATTGACCGCCGGCATGATGCCGGAGTTGAACAGCTCGGTCTCCAGGAAAATCTGGCCGTCGGTGATGGAAATGACGTTGGTGGGAATGTAGGCGGAAACGTCGCCTGCCTGCGTCTCAATGATCGGCAGCGCGGTGAGGCTGCCGCCGCCCAGCTCGTCTGATAGCCTCGCGGCGCGCTCCAGCAGGCGGGAATGGAGGTAGAACACATCGCCCGGGTAAGCCTCGCGTCCCGGCGGGCGGCGAATGAGCAGGGAGATAGCGCGGTAGGCGACCGCGTGTTTGCTCAGGTCATCGTAAACGATGAGCACGTCCTTGCCTTGGTGCATGAAGTATTCACCAATGGTGCAGCCGGTGTAGGGCGCAATGTACTGCATGGGCGCCAGCTCCGATGCGGTGGCGGAAACGACGATGGTGTAGTCCATGGCCCCACGCACGCTCAGGCTTTGCACAACCTGCGCGACGGTGGAGCGCTTCTGACCGATCGCCACGTAGATGCACAGCACATCCTTGCCCTTCTGGTTGAGGATGGTGTCGGTGGCCAATGTGGTTTTGCCGGTCTGGCGGTCGCCGATGATCAGCTCACGCTGGCCGCGGCCAATCGGGATCATGCTGTCAATGGCCTTGATGCCGGTCTGCAGCGGGGTATCCACGTGCTGGCGGTCGATGATGCCAGGCGCCGGCTGCTCAATGGGGTGAAAGGCTTCCGCGTCAATGGGGCCCTTGCCGTCGATGGGCTGGCCCAGCGCGTTGACGACCCGGCCGATGAGGGAGGCGCCGACCGGCACCGAAACCACTCTGCCGGTGCGCTTGACCACATCGCCCTCCTTGATGCCCGCATCAGTGCCGAGAATGACGACGGAAACGGTCTCCTCCTCCAGGCTCTGCGCCATGCCGAAGGAGCCGTTGGGGAATTCGATCAGCTCACCGGCCATGCATTTGTCCAGGCCGGAGACACGCGCAATGCCGTCGCCAACGAGAATCACGATGCCGGTTTCGCTGGTTTCCAGTTTGTTCTCATAGTTTTTGATCTGAGCACGAATCAGCTTCGTGATCTCTTCGGGCCGCAGTTCCATACAATCCCCGCTTTCATAGGTGTTTCATCCGTATCACACTGGCGCGCCGGTCAGCAGGCTGTGGATGGCGTCCAGACGATGGCGGAGGGTGTCATCCACCCGCTTGCCATCATAATCCAGGCGGAGCCCGCCCAGCACACTCTCATCGCACCTGCAGCGCAGCACCACCGTTTTGCCGGTCAGCTCTTCCAGCTTGCGGCGCAGACGGGCCTGCTGCCCTTCCGTGAGCGGACGCGCGGAAACCGCCGTGACCGGCAGGATGCCGTGGTCGCGGTTGTACGCCTCCTCATAGGCAGCGCAGCAATCGGAAAAATGGCGGATGCAGCGCTTGTCGCACATCAGCTTCAGCGTGTTCAGCACGTAGGGGTGTGCGCCGGCGGCGAAGCAGCTGTCCAGCACAGATGCGCGTTCCTTTGCGCTCAGGTTTGGCGCGCTGAGCAGCCGCACAAAGTCCGGCTCTGCCGCAAACAGCTCACTGATTGTCTTCAGCTGCGGCAAAAGCTCCGCGCCGAGCCCTTCTTCACAGGCCAGGCTGTACAGGGCGCTGCCGTATTCAAGACCGGTGTGTGTCATCGCTTACTCACCCAGCTCCCTGATAAAACGCTCTACCAGTTCGTTCTGGTCCTCCTGGTTCACTTCGCGGCCGACAACCTTCTCCGCGATGGCAACAGCCATGGAGGAGATTTCGTTCCTGGCCTCGGTGACGGCCTTTTTCTTCTCCTGCGCCACATCGCGTTCCGCCTTTTCCAGAATGGCGGTTGCCTCTCTGCCGGCCCTGGCCAGGATCTCCTCTTCCTTCTGGGAGGCACGGGCAGTGGCTTCCTTGACAAGGCGGTCGGAGGTGGCCTGCGCTTCCTGGAGCTTCAAGCGGTAATCCGCTTCCAGCCCGGCTGCCTCCGACTTGGCTTTTTCCGCGTCGGCGTAAAGGCTGTCGATCTCCTGCTGCCGGTCAGTGATCATTTTGTGGACGGGGTTGAACAGAAATTTACGCGCCACCAAAAAGATGGCGATGGTGTTCAGCAGCACAAACAGCGCTGTCCAGAAATCAACCCCGATAAAACCTTCGAATTGAGACAAGCTCACCCGCCCCTTCCAGTTCAGTTGTGATCACGGTGAAGTGTCACAGCACAAACAGGATGAGGAAGGCGATGAGCAGGGAGTAAATGCCGGTGGTCTCGGTGATGGCGCAGCCCATGATCATGTTGGTGCGCAGTGTGCCGGCCTGCTCAGGCTGACGGGCCATGCCTTCCAGGGCCTTGCCGACGGCGTTGCCTTCGCCCAGGGCGGGGCCGATAGCGCCAATGCCCATACAGAGACCGGCGCCCAGCGCCTTGGCAGCGGTAGCGATAGCTTGCGCGATAGCTTCGTTCATGGTGTAACCTCCTGTGTGGATCAGTTGTGGTGTTGTATTGAGATTACTGCGCGGCCTCCTCCTTGGCGGGGGGCGGGCAGGAATTTCCGATATATACCATGGTCAGCAGGGTGAAAACATAGGCCTGGACAAAGCCGGAGAAGAGATCAAAATAGCAGGACAGCACCGCGGGGATGCCCAGGGCCAGCACCGGCACGCCCTCCAGCACGCCCATAGCCTGCAGCAGGCCGAAGAACCCGAGCAGGATGCACAAAAGCCCGATGATCAGCAGGCGTTTTGTCGGCTTACGCTTCAGCTCCGCGGCTTTCTGCGCGTTGTAACGGGCGTTCAGCGCATACCACACCATCAGCGCGATGCCGGCCACCAGCAGGAAGGAGGCCATCAGTGTGCCCCTTTCGGCGATGGCGTTCAGCACCGAGGCGGACAGCCCGGACAGCGCGATGTAAAGGATGCTGGTGATCACGCCGCCGCCCGCGACGTTGCCGAAGTGACGGAAGGCCATGGAGACAGGCTGCGCGATTTCTGAAATGAGGTTCATCGGCGTCATGACGACGATGGGCTCGGTGAAGCCCTTCAGCCAGCCGATCACGCCGTTCTGCTTGATGCTGTTGCGCCAGATGAGCACACTGACCATCACGGCCCAAACCAGCACGCAGCTCAGGTCAGCTGTGGAGGAGCGCAAAAAGCCGGTCAAGCCGATGAAGGAACCGCACAGCGAGGAAAGGAAAATGGTGCCGATAAAGGGAGCCCAGTGCAGGTTGTGCTCACCCATGGAGTCCGCCACCATATTGTAGAGCATGGTAACGCCCTTTTCCACCATCACCTGCGTGCCGCTGGGGCGCTTCTGCAGGTTTCTGCCGAGGCAGATGGAGGCGATGATCAGCCCCACGGCGACCAGAAAGGAAGAAACCGTGGTCTGCGTGATGGGAATGCCTCCGAAAATGGGAATGGTAAAATAGATAAACGCGCCGGTCACATTCAGGTCCAAACTCAGTCAGCTCCCTTCTGCGCGGGCTTTTCACGGAAAAACGCTGTCAGCATCAGCACGGGGCGCACGAACAGCAGCGGCAGCACCATGGCGATGCCGTCACAGAGACCGCCCTTCACACAGGCGATCAGCAGCAACGCCATCACGGCTAGGCGAGCCAGATAGCTCACGGTCATCAGCTTCCTGCCGCTGCTGACATCTTCCATTTCAGTGGCCCGGTCTGCCGCGGTGGACGCGGCGACGGCCATAAAGAAGAAATTGCCCACTGCCAGCAACAGGCCGAACAGCGCGCCGAGCCAAACCCGGCCGTTCAGCCTGCCCAGCAGGGCATAGACGCCTATCATGACAAGCACACAGGGCACGAGACCGGCAAGCAGAAAACCCGTTTCACGGAATACGGTTTTTCTTCCTTCCAAATATGCTACACCTGCCTTACTCATGCTCGTTGAAGGATACGGGCGGGGGCTCTTTCTTTTTCTGGCCGCTGAGGCGCTCCATCCCCCGAAGGGTGTACCGGAAGCCCTGAACCGCGCTGATGAGGCCGATCAGCCCCAGCACCAGCACAATCCAGCGGCCAAGTCCAAAGCGCTGCCGCAGAAAAAAGCCCAACCATACGCAGCCGCCCAGCGGCGCGGCGACACTCAGGCCCAGCTGCGAGATAAATACCAGCAGGTTCAGGTCCTTCACCGCGCTCACCTCCGGACAGACGTGATGGAATTATTATAATATATGCTTTCGCAAAATTCAAGGCGTTTGAAGGATAAACTGACTGCGCCAACCCGGCGCGTAAAAAAGCGGACAGGCGATTTTCCGCCTGCCCGCTGAACGTATGCTGCTTATTCTCCGTACATCGCGCTGACGCACGCCTCCACAATTTCCGGGAAGGCGTCCTGACCGGACACACGGTCGATGAGGCCCATGCTGTAGCCGTTTCCGTTGTCCCAGATGACGCAGGGAGCGCCGAGCTGCTTTGCGTCCCGGATGACGCGGGTGTACCAGCTGATGCGGTCCGGCGTGTTGCCCTTGTCGTCGGTGGCAAACTCGCCGATCACCAGGGGAATGCCGTCAAACGCTTCGCCGAGGCGCGCGAACACGGCATCGATGGCGCCTTCCACATAGTCGCTGTATTTGCTGATCGGCGTGGTCCAGGTGATGCCGTCGTTGGTGATGAACTCATATGGTGTGTAGAAGTGCACCTCCACCAGCAGGTGATTCTCCACCACATCCTCCGGCAGGCGGAAGCCCTGTACCGCGCCCTCGGTGTTGGCGGAAGCATAGGTGGCGCAGATGAGGTTGCGCGTCTCGTTGTCCCAGCCTGTGGCGCGCACGGTGTCCACAAACAGCTGGTTGTACGCGTTGATGATGTCGACAGCCTCCTGCCCGGGGTTGTTCCACTCATTGCTGTCATCCAGCATTTCATTGAAGCCCTCGAACATCAGCTGCTCCGGGTAGTCGGAAAAGCGCTCGGCAATCTGCTCCCACAGGCGGGCAAAGACAGGCGCGTAGAGGTCATAATTGTGCTGCGTGGCGCGCAGCCAGCCGTCCGCGCCGGTATCGTGGTGCACATTGATGATGCAATAGAGCCCGGCCTCCATTGCGCTGTCCACCACTTCCTGCACACGGTCCATCCAGGCGGCGTCAATGTTGGCCTCCGAATCGAAGTGGTAGCGCCAGGTAATGGGAATGCGCACAGTGGCAAAGCCCAGGTCCTTCAGCTTCTTCATTAAAGTGGAGGGAGTGACCGGGTTGCCCCAGGCGGTTTCAAAATCGGTAGTGGTGCGGGCGGTGTACTTTTGTATCCAGTCACCGGTGGAATCAAAAGAGTTGCCCAGGTTCCAGCCCAGTCCCATGGCCTCGGCGGCCTGAGCGGCGGTGAGCGTGTCATCTTCCTCCTCCGCGAACGAGGGGAGACAGAAGATGAGAAGCGCAGCGGTTAAGAGGATTACAATGATGCTGAAACGTTTCATAACTCTTCCTCCTGCATAGTGCGTGAGCTCACAAAGCCGGCGCTGAAAACTGGCGGTTATTCGCGGGTGGTGCCGCCGCTCAGGTAGGTCACCGGCAGGCAGATGAGGGAGGGAACGTTGGACAGATGCTTGGAAAGTACAGTGCTGACACAGGTTTCGGCGATCTCCTGCACCGGCTGTACGATGGTCGAAACCACAGGCTCCTGATCGCCGAACATGCGGATGCCGTCAAAGCCGATCACCTGAACGTCCTCCGGCACACGGATCTGCATGCGCCGCAGGGTATGGATGATTTGCCAGGCCAGTGAGTCCGTGCCGATGAACAGTCCGTCAAAGGACAGCCTGCCATTTTCAACGTGATGCTGGAGAAACCTTTCAAATTCCGTATAAGGCTGTTCATCCTCCAGGGCGAGGACCTCAAAGGGAAGCCCCATCTCTACGCAGGCGCTGACAAAGCCGTCCTTCCGCTTGCTAGGCTCGTTGGTGACCCTGGAGGCAACGCGAAGGAAGGCCACATTGGTGCAGCCAAGCTCTTTGAGCTTGTGCGCTGCCATATAGCCTCCGCCGAAATTGTCAGATGCGATGCACGGCACGGAGGTGGAGAAGAAGCGGTCGATGGTGACAAAAGGAATGTTGTCCGGGATGGTCAGACTGGGGTTGTACGTCAGCGCGATCACCCCGTCAACCTGGTTCTGCCTGGCCATCTGGATGAATTCGAGCTCCCTGTTCGTGTCGTACTGGCTGAAACACAGCAGCATCCGGTAATCCCGCTTTTCCAGCGCCATGTTAATATGATGGACCAGAAGCGCGAAATAGGGGCTGATCGTATTGGGAATGATGAGCGCGATGGTATCCGTTGCCCCGGTCCGCAGGGTGCGGCCACTGCTGTTGTAGTGATAACCCAGCCGCTGTATGGCCTCTTCTACCCTGGTCCTGAACACTTCGCCCACCTGCTGGCCGTTGACTACCCTGGAAACTGTACCCAGGGCAACGCCGGCTTCGCGCGCTACATCCGCCATAGTGGGTGCACTGTTATCTTTGGACAAGCTGGTTGCCCTCCTTATCTGTTTCATGAAATATAATACCAGCTTCATGATCAAAGGTCAAGAATCATTTTATACCATATTGTCAAATATGGTCGGATTTGAGTCACCAAAATAGATATTGACATAAGCTCCTATCTGTGATACTATGTAGAAAATTCATGAAACGAATCATGAATACAACCATGAAACTGAATGAAGGGGGAATTGCTATGACCTCGACAGCCGCTCCATCCCGGAAGGTCCATCGCAAGAGTCTGGGACGGCGCATCGCGGACAACTGGCAGCCGTACGTACTGTTGCTGATTCCGGTGATCATCACCATCATCTACAAGTACGGCCCCATGTATGGCATCCAGATTGCGTTCCGCAACTACAATCCGGGTCTGGGCATTACGGCGAGCCCGTGGGTGGGCTGGAAGTGGTTTGAGCGCTTCTTCAGGGCGCCTACCTTCGACCGCATGCTGTGGAACACGGTGAAGCTCAGCCTTTACGGCCTGCTGTGGAGCTTCCCGGTCCCGATTATCCTGAGCCTTGCGCTGAACCAGCTGCGCTTCAAGAAGCTCAAGCGCACCGTGCAGACTGTCATCTATGCGCCGCATTTCATTTCCACAATGGTTATCTGCGGTATGCTGCGCATCTTCCTTTCTCCCTCCGGCGGCCTGATCAACCTGATCGCCGGCACGCAAATCGACTTTTTGACAGAGGCGGGCGCCTTCCGCACCATCTATGTGGCCAGCGGCATCTGGCAGGAGGCCGGCTGGGGAACCATCATTTACCTGGCTACCCTTTCCAGCGTGGACGCCTCGCTGTACGAGGCAGCCAAGGTGGACGGCGCGTCGGT
This sequence comes from uncultured Clostridia bacterium, assembly GCA_946407745.1. Classification (GTDB taxonomy): domain Bacteria; phylum Bacillota; class Clostridia; order Christensenellales; family Aristaeellaceae; genus RUG11272. The sequence goes on along the minus strand of CAMJPQ010000022.1, from coordinate 1,171 downwards.
GTTCCAGCGCATACTGCACATCGACATCCCCTGCCTGCTGCCGATGATCATCCTCCAGCTGATCATGAGCGCGTCCGGACTGATGAGCGTCGGCTTCGAAAAGGCCTACCTGCTGCAGACTGACCTGAACCGCGCCACCAGCGACATCATCGCCATTTATGTGTACGAGCAGGGCATTGTGAGCGCCAAGTATGAGCTTGGTACGGCTGTGGGCCTGTTCAACACGGTCATCAACATTGTGCTGCTGCTGATCGTGAACCGCATTGCAAAGAGATACGGCGACGTCAATTTCGTGTAAAAAGAAAGGAGGATGAAAGAATGTCTGTATTTTCAAGGAGAAAGCAGGGCGAACTGGGCGGCATGAGCGACCGCTCCAGCGACATCGTTCTGGTCATCATCTCTGTGCTGATTCTTCTGATCGTGGCTTACCCGCTGTACTACATTCTGGTCGCTTCCTTCTCTGACCCCTATGACGTGTACGCCGGCAAGACCTTCCTCTTCCCCAGCCAGTTCACGCTGGACGGCTACAAGGCGGTTTTCGCGGAGCCGAACATCGTGCGCGGCTACGGCAACAGCATTCTGTACACCGTGGTTGGCACCATCTATTCCGTGGCGCTGATCTACCTGGTGGCCTACCCGCTGTCCGTGGTGGATCTGCCCTTCAAAAAGGTCATCAGCATTTTCTTCATTATTACCATGTACTTTGGCGGCGGCCTGATCCCCACCTACCTGATCGTGCAGAAGACCGGCATCATGCAGACCATCTGGGCCATGTTCCTGCCGGGTGGCGTCGCGGTCAGCAATGCCATCATCGCCAGAAACTACTTTGAGAACAGCATCCCCGGGGCGCTGAAGGAGGCCGCCAGCATTGACGGCGCGTCCCACTTCCGCATCTTCTTCTCCATGATCATCCCGCTGTCCATGCCGATCCTGTCCGTGATGGTCGTGTTCTCCATGGTGGCCTACTGGAACGACTGGTTCACGGCCCTGATTTACATGACCAATGAGCAAGCGCCCCTGCCCCTGGTGCTGCGGAATATCCTGATCAAATCCTCTGCATCGGCCTCCCAGGCGAGCATGATCTCCGGCGGCTACGCCGAGCTGAACAAGATGACGGAAATGATCAAGTTCTCCTCCATCATCGTTGCGGCGGCGCCCATGCTGATCATCT
>CAMJPQ010000021.1 GCA_946407745.1 uncultured Clostridia bacterium | reverse complement strand
AGAAAACCAATTCCTATCTTTTTCAGGACCTTCATATTCTCCTCCTTTTACGCCAAACCGGAATAGTTGTTGCAATTCGGTTTCATTCTGTTACAATGGCAATACTGTCGGCAGAAAACCTATGAAAGGAAAAATGCTATGGACAGGACAATTAATTATGCCCTGTCCCTGTTCGGCGTGCTCCCGGACAAGGACAAGGATGAAATTATAGCTCTGATGCTTTCTTTCGTATCTCAGCAAGGACCCTCTTCTGTTCAAATGGAGTGAGTCTTCTGTAGAGATCCGTCATCTCTTTCATGCGCTCATCGGTGTCATCATCGCCGATGGGCGCTTCTCTTTTCATCGGGACATCGTATCCGTCAAGCCATGGAGTGCTGACATCCAGCACTTCCGCCAGCAGATCAACGATCCCGTTATCCTTCGGCCTGGCCCTCCCGCTCACATAGTTGGACAGTTTGCTCTTCGAGAGTTTGATGTGGTCTCTCTCGCAGAGCGGCTTCGCCATTTCCAAGATGATCGACTGCGTAATGTTTCTCATGCCCATAACTTCATTGAGCCGTTCCGCAAATGTAGCCTTCGCCATGGCCTTGCCCTCCTGTCTTGATTTGCCATTAGTATACCGCATCTTGAACCAAAGTTCAACAAAAATATATTGCAATTCGCTTTTCGGTGTGTTACTATGTCCACAGGTTCAAAAAGTTTGAACTACCGCAGAAACCGAAAGGAGGTGGCACAATGGGAATCTGCAAGATGAATCAGAAGGATATGGTTGCTCGGCCATTTGACTATTCCAAGCTCAGAGGCCGGATCAAGGAAAAATACGGAAAAGAAGGCACTTTTGCCAAGGCTCTTGGCATCTCTCCGAAGTCGCTCAGCGATTGGCTGAATAACAAGAAGTACTGGAAGCACGAATTCATGTCCATCGCCATAGAGCTTCTTGATATACCTGACTCGGAAGTCGGCCTTTATTTTTTTACCCGTTTGGTACAAACTTCTTGAACTCCGGAGGTCAGCAATGATCCAGATTGACCTATCCAAATACCCCACGACCGTCCGGAACGATCTCTGTATGGCTCTCTACAGAATGACCGAACGGCACACTCCCAGGCCTGAAGGAGATCAGGCCACAGCGAAGACCGACAGACCATGTAACCACCAGCCGGAAGGCTGTGGGAAATAAAAACAGCCGTCACTGACGGCAGACTTACTGACAGATTGAAAGGAGAAAACAAAATGGCAACCACACTGAAATTCAAGGTCACATTCATCGAGGGCGTCCTCGGTACCTGCACCAACAACAAGGAGATCTACCGCGAGTTTATCGCCAGCAAGTCTCCGGACGCTTCCACCGTGGAAGATGAAGTCGCCGCTGTCGGCGCTGATGAAGTCGTTGAAAAGACGATGACTGTGTTTCCCCGTGATGAGGAAGGCCGTCCGTTCCTCTACGACTATCAGGTCAAGGGATTCTTTAAGTCTGCCGGGAAGGCACTTCGTCGCTGCACGGACACGAAGTCCAAAAAAGAGAAGGCTTACATCCAGGTCATTGAGGATGTCATTTTCATCTGTGAGCGAAAGATTCCGTTCAACATCAATGGCGAAATCACCCTCTGTCAGCGTCCACTCCGTGCTCAGACCCAGCAGGGCGAACGAATCTCCCTGGCATGCAGCGAAGAAATTCCTGCAGGCTCTTCCGTTGAGTTTTCCGTACTCTGCATGAACGATGAGCACGTCCCTCTTGTTCGCGAGTGGATGGATTACGGCAAGTACCGTGGCTTTCTCCAGTGGCGCAATTCCGGCAAGGGCCGCTTCACTTACGAGGAAATCACCGACTGAGCAATTGCATGGAATCGTCCGTCCCCGCTGCGCTGCGCAATGGTATGGTGAGTTGCTGTCATGCATCGGCTATGTCATGTCAATTTCAGTACAGCCAAGGCAAAGTTGAGTGTAGCGGAGCGGTGTTTGGCAACGGCAGGGTTCAGTGCCGTAGGGTCACGTTCAGCAAAGGCAAAGTTGTGCACCGCTTGGTTGGTCATAGCAATGGTGAGGCCGCGTGCGGCACCGTTTCGTAAAGCAAAGGCAAAGTAGCGTGGGGTAACGCTGAGTTCAGCAATGGCAGAGCTGCGAATTGTTCTGTATGGCAACGGCAATGTCTGGTGAAGCCGCGTCTCGCGCAGCAATGGTGAGGCAGAGGAAGGAAGAGCGAAGTGACGCAAAGGCGAAGTTGGGTGATGCGCTATGCGGCGATGGCTTAGTCTGGTACAGCGCTGTGAGGTGCAGCAATGGCACAGGAAGGCAGATCATAGCAAAGTATCGTCCCCCATTCTGAAAGGAGGTGAACACAATGACCAAGGAATCCATGCTCCGGTCTCTTGACTCCATCCGCGAGCAGATCGAGTCCGACATCCAGGAGTCACCGCAGCTGCTCAGCGACACGCCGACGCATGACGAAATCTCCGATTATGCCGCGGCGATCAACGAGATTTCCTGTGCGAAGAAAGACATCGTCCGTGCCTCGGAATACCTGAGCCGGAGCAAGAAAGGAGGAAATGTATGAGAGATCCGACACTCATGACCTCAGCTGAGCTTGTTCGGGAGCTGAGGGACTGCCGGAACGAGCTCTGCCACCAGTGCGGCGGCTATCTGAACGCCCACCTCGGCAGATGTGACGATTGCCGGTGGAAGCTCGAACAAAAAGAAAATGCCGCACCCTGATGATCCAGATCAGGATGCGGCGAAAGGTGGACAACCAGAACACGATTACCCGAACGCAGAATACCAGAATTCTGTGGGAAAGTCAACGGAGGTTTCCCGGGTAATTGCCCGCGACGCCTCCGTTTTTTCATTGTAAAGGAGTGATAACCGTGAGGCCGTTGAAGCCTCTGAAAGACTACATGCTGGATCCGCCGGACGTGATCTATCCCCGCTGCCCTGTTTGCGGCGACGAATGCGAGAAGGTCTACCGTCTGGAAAAGACCGCCGAGATCATCGGCTGCGACAACTGCGTCCTCGAATACGACGCAAATGATATTCCGGAATGCTATCCGGAGAAAGGATAACCCATGGAAGATAAGATTCTCAGCATCCACCCCCGCAGACTGGCCCGGAAGATGGCCAAGGCCCAGCTGGACCGCAGAGGTGCCACCGGCTACAACAAGCCGACCACCCTTCTGAACGGCAAAGTCGGCCCGTCCGTCATCGCTCAGCACTGGAAGGCCTTCGCCGTTGAGGCCAGCAAGTTCACCCGCAGCAAGAAGAAAGGAGCAAAGAAATGATCGTTACCCCTGAAAATATGTCCTTCGACAACAAGAAGTTCTCCATGATCCTCTACGGATCCCCCGGTGTCGGCAAGACCACCCTGGCCCTGTCCGCTCCGGATCCGATCCTGATTGACTTCGACCGCGGCATGAGCCGTGTCCGGACGCAGCACCGCAAGACCGCGATCTTCTGTGACACCTATGAAGACGTTCTCTCTGATCTGGAGTCTCCGGCCATGAAGGATTTCCAGACCATCGTCGTGGATACCGGAGGCAGCTTCATCACCTATCTGCAGGATTGGGCAATGAGGTCTGACCCGAAGGTGAACAAGCAGAAGAACGGCGCGATCAGTCTGAAGGGTTTCGGCGCTGTGAAGCAGGAATTCAACCGCTTCACCGGCTATGTCAAGGACACCCTCAACAAGAACCTGATCTATGTGTTCCACAGCATGGAACAGACGGACAAGGACGGGAACCCGCAGGTTCGTCTCATGTGCGAGGGTGCTGCCAAGAATATTGTCTGGACTCCCTGCGACTTCGGCGGCTACGTCCAGATGATCGGCAACCAGCGTGTGGTCTGTTTCACCCCGGAGCAGGAATATTTTGCCAAAGGCTGCCACGGTATCAAAGGTCAGCTCATTGTTCCCGAGCTCGGTCCAAACGACGAAAACAACTTCATCAGCAGGCTCTTCGACAAGGCCAAAGCCAATATTGCCGCCGAAGCTGAGGCATACGCTCCGATCAAGGCCCAGTACGAGGCGGTTATGGAGACTGTCCGGAAGCTGCTGGAATCCGTCACCGATGCCGAGAGCGCAAACAAGGTCAGCGCCGATATTCAGGCCCTTGCTCACGCCAGCACCAGCCTCAAGGAATCGTCCAAGATGCTGAAGGACAAAGCCGCGAGCATCGGCCTTGTGTACAGCAAATCCGCTGCGGGATTTATCAAAGCACCGAAGGAGGGCTGATCATGCCCCGTTACAAGATCACCAAATCCCTGATCGAGTCCTGGTACTACGTGCATGACTGCTGGGAGGGCTGCGAGGACGACGCCATGGAATCCTTTCTCCGCGCCCTCCGCTGCGAGCCGGAAGAGCTCACCGAAGAGCAGCGGCAAAACATCCAGAACGGCCACGACTTTGAGGAGCTGATCGAAAGCATTGCCAACGATGCGGACTGGGAAACCGACAAGGAGCACAAGTGGTATCGCGCCGCCTATGAGCTGGCCCAGATCGTCAAGGGTGCGCAGTTCCAGGTCAGGATCCGGAAGCCCATCACCGTCAATGGAATGGAATTTGAGATCGTCGGTGTTCTGGACGCCCTTCGGGAGGGCACGATCTTCGACTTCAAATTCAAGAACAAGAGCTTCGGTTCCCTTGATCTGGCCGGTGACTACCTCGACAGCGCGCAGCACCCGTTCTACTTCTACCTCGTACCGGAGGCGCGGAAATTCCTCTACATGGTGTCGGACGGAAACGACATCTACATTGAGCAGTATTTCCCGGAGGAATCCCGCAGTGCCGAGGAGATCATCGCCGAGTTCATCTCATTTCTGGAATCCTCGAACCTCATGGACGAGTACAAGGCTCACTGGCAGATCGCAGCATGAAAGGCCGGATCATCGACTACTCCATGAGCTTCGGCGGCAAACAGCGCATCACGCTGGAGCTCGACACCGACTTCCGCGAGGGCTACGAAGCCCTCAAGGAAGCTCCGGCCCTGGAGATCACCATCAGGCGGTGGCGTACCCGCCGCAGCAACGATGCCAACAAATACTTCCATGTGCTGGTGAACGAGATCGCTGCCGCCCGTGGGATCTCCGACGAAGAGGTGAAGCGTGATCTGATCGTGGACTACGGCACGGTCGCCAGAGACGAGGACGGCAACAAGATTGCCTTCAAACTTCCGGCCTCCGTGGATGTGGATGGGATCTACCCCTACACCCGGATGTACAAGGAAGTCGAGGAAAACGGGATCCCTATGAAATGCTACATCGTCTATAAACGGTCGTCCGACATGGACACCAAGGAAATGGCCCACCTCATTGACGGGGCAATCACCGTTGCCCAGGAACTGAACATTGACACCGATACCCCAGACCGTCAGGGCTGGTGGGAATCACTGAAAGGAGATACAAATGGAAAATTCAAAAATTGAGAGTGCTCTGGTCGAAAAGAAGCTCGATCACTACAGGAACAACGAGAACGACTTCGTTCTCCCCACGGAAATTACCGTGACGATCACGCTGGAAGAGTACCGCACGCTGGTGAACCATGACGCCACCCGGCAGCTTGCCATTGATGCCGCCGAGAAGGACAAGTACACCCGGGAAACCGAGATCAAGACCGTCAAGGAAGAAAACGCCAGGCGCAAGAGTGAGCTCTACGATCTCAAGACCAAAATCGACGAGCTGAACGAACAGCTCAAGGCTCCCGATCCTGACTGTGCCGGAAGGAGCATAACGTATGCTTAACCACATTGTCATCATGGGCCGACTCACCCGGGATCCTGAGCTCCGCACCACCCAGAGCGGCGTGAGCGTCACTTCCTTCACCGTGGCCGTGGATCGGGACTACTCCGGCCAGAACGGAGGCCAGAAGGAAACCGACTTCATCGACTGCGTGGCGTGGCGCAGCACCGGTGAGTTCGTCTCCAAGTATTTCAGCAAGGGCAGCATGATCGTCGTATCAGGGCGGCTGCAGTCCCAGAAATGGACCGACCGAGAAGGCAACAAGCGTGTCAGCTGGGAGATCAATTCCGACAACGTCTGGTTCGGCGAGAGCAAGAAGAATGCCGATGCCGGAGGAAATGCCCCGACGCAGGGCGGCGGCTACTATGCCCAGCAGGGCCAGTACCAGGGCGGAGCCCGGACGGCCACTCACCCGCCTGATGTGACGCCCAGTCCCTATGAGGAGCTGGACGATGACGACGGAGAACTGCCGTTCTGAGGAGGCGTGACCAATGGCAGCGAGAGATACCGAGCGGTACTACTGGCTGAAACTCGACCGTGGATTCTTCAAGCGGCACGACATCACCGTGATTGAAGATATGCCAAACGGCAAGGACTACGTTCTGTTCTATCTCAAGCTCATGCTGGAAAGCGTAGACCATGAAGGGGCTCTCCGCTTCTCTGACACGATTCCATACTCCGAATCCATGCTGGCCAGCGTCACCAGGACGAACGTGGACATCGTCCGCTCTGCTCTGAAGATCTTCGTTGAGCTCGGCATGGTGGAGGTTTTCGATGACAAAACGCTGTTCATGGCCGAGGTTGCCAAGCTCCTTGACAGTGAGACCTATGCCGCGAAACGAAAGCGCGAACAGCGTCAGGATGACAAAAAGGGGGACATTGTCCCCCAGTTGTCCCCCGATTGTCCCCAAGAGAAAGAGATAGAGAAAGAGTTAGATACAGAGATAGAGAAAGATATATCTACAGAACCTGTCGGTTCTGTATGTCGGACAAAAGATGTCCGACGCATCACAGAGGCATGGAATTCGCTCGGATTACAGCAGCTAACAAAAATGACTTCCGACTCCAAGCGGGGCGGGATGCTCCGGGCCAGGGTGAACGAGTACGGCGTGGACAAGGTTCTGGAAGCCATTGAAAAGGTCAGAAACAGCGATTTCCTCAAAGGCCAGAACAAAAGCGGTTTCATCATCACCTTTGAATGGTTCGTCCGTCCGAACAACTTCCCCAAGGTTCTGGAAGGCAACTATGACAACCGGGCGGAGCCAGCGCCTCAGAAGAAAAGCTCCAAGTACACCACTGCCGCCGAGTACCAGGCACCCAAACCGGCATCGACCGTTGAAGACCTATACAAACTGATCGACAAAATCTGATTCTCAGAAAGGATTGACTGATATGACAGACATCACCGTTGAGCACGGCAAGGCCCTTGTTCCCCTGTATGCTCAGATCGACGACATCCCGACCCAGCCGAAAGCGCCGAGACGGCAGCGGGGCAGCTTTGACCCGCAGGACTGGTTCCGTGACTTCAAGATCCGGAACGGCATCGGCCTGATTCTTCTCTTCGCCTGGGCCGCAAGCATGATGCTCGGCTGCTGCATAACCGGCGTGATCGTCCGGCACAACACCACTGAGCGCGTTACCGCCGAAGTCACCTCCGAACTCCGGAGCGGGTTTCAGGAATACCTCGACCGTCAGGAGCAGGAACGCAAGGCCGCACAGTTTCTGACCGGTGACGCTTCCCTCGAGGCCGCTGTGGAAGGTCTGGCCGTTCCCATGTCCCAGATCATCGCCACCTACGCCATGGACTACGCCGTTACGGAGGAAGGGCTGCGGACCATCGGCTGGGTATTCTGCGCCCGGTATGCCAAGGACTCAACCGAGTTCGGCCGGACGCCGCAGGAGATCCTTGAAAAGGCCGGTGCCTGGGAGGGCAAGGTCGTTGGCCATGCCACCCGTCCGCAGGATCTGGAACTCGCCAGGGAGATCGCCCGTGCGTTCCTCTCCGGTCAGTATCCGGACGGATTCACCACCGCTCTGACCTTCTTCGTCCGGGAAGTAGGCGGCAAGATCATCGCCAGAAACGAATTTTACACAGGGCCGTACACCACCTACTGGTGGTTCGGCAAGTAAGGAGGATTTACCGATGGAAAGAATGAAAATCGTCAAGACCCAGGACCTCTGCACCAGCATTCCCGTCTGCAGGATCATCAAGACCGAAGTGCAGAAGAAGGATGACGGCAACTGGATCGTCGTGGCCGCTGTCGATCATGACCGCGCCGTCACGCTGGCCCGGTACCCGACCAAGGATGAAGCCCTCGCTGCGGAAATGAGAATGTGGCTCTGCGACGAACCGAGCTACTACTTCCCCATAATCGGCGGTGATGTCTGATGGCCAAGGACGCAAGGCTTGTCCGGGATCCGCACCAGAAAGAGATCGTCCGGCTGTTCTCCGCCTTTGACGGAAGCAAAAACCGACGGAAGATCTTCGACGACTTTCTTGTCATGACCGCCTGCATGCTCTCCAACCTTGGAGATCCCGTCCACTACGAAGAGCGGGAAAAGCTCTACACGCAGTTCGCAGGCCAGTACAAACCGAAGGAACTGGACATCTTCGCCCGGATGATCGCCGAGATCGTGAACGGTCTGGAAGAGAATCCGGATCAGGACTTTCTCGGTGAGATGTACATGGCTCTCGATTTCGGGAGCTCCGCAGCCGGACAGTTTTTCACCCCGTATTCCGTTTGCCAGTGTACGGCAGCGCTTGTCTCAGACTTCGACACGCTGAAAGCAAAGATCGCAGACCAAGGGTTCGTCTCCGTGACGGACCCGGCCTGCGGGGCAGGAGCTCTGCTGATGGCCTTTGCCAACCAGTGCAGGGCGCAGGGCATCAACTACCAGACGCAATGCCTGTTCGTCGCCCAGGACATCGACTTCACGGTCGGCTGCATGTGCTACATTGCGCTGTCCTTCATGGGCTGTCCCGGCTATGTGGTGATCGGCGATACCCTGTGTAACCCGAACGTCACGCGAGATAAGAGGGGCCTGATCCCGGTCGATGACTGCAGCCGGATTTGGTACACGCCGTGGTTCAACAAAACGAATCTTTGGGCCGGACGCCGAATGGCCGCATTGATGGACCTGTTTGCCCACGGCGACAGGTCGAAACGTGAACCCGAACCGGCAGCAGACGAAACGCCCGCGATTGCCCCGCCCAGCCAAACCCAGCCACCCGCAGCGGCCGAGAAGGCCGAAACCCCTGTTGTTATATCCCCCGAGCCGGAAAAGCCCGTGGAGGCCGAGGAAACGGCCTACGGTGACAACGAGTTCGGACAGCTGATGTTTTTCTGAAAGGAGGCCGCATGAACAGAAAAGGAATCCCGAACTGGACGCCCGAAGAAGTGGAATATCTGAAAACCGCTTGGGGCACCACGTCCTACGAGGGAATGGCCAAAACCTTGCACCGGTCAGTTGACGGCATCCGGCAGAAAGCCTCAAAGCTTGGCCTCGGCCAGTTCTACGGCAGCGGCGAATACGTCACGCTGAATCAGCTGTACCGTGCCTTCTGTGGCCGGAACTTCAATTCCTACAATGTCAAGACCTGGCTGCGGGACCGAGGCATGCCGATCCATTACAAGAAGCGCAGCAACAAAAGCCGTGTCCGGATCGTGTATCTGGATGAGTTCTGGGAATGGGCGGCAGAACACCGCTCCTTCCTGGACTTCTCCGAGATGGAAGAATATGCCCTCGGATGGGAACCGGACTGGGTTGCCGATCAGCGGTCGAAAGATTTCCGGAAGCGCATCGACCACCGGACCGGTCCTTGGACCCCGCTGGAAGATCAGCGTCTCCGGAATCTTCTGGAACAGCACCGCTTCACCTGGCCAGAGATGTCGAAGGAACTGGGCCGGTCAGAGGGCGCCATTGCACGCCGCATCCGTGATCTCAAGATCGAAGGTCGGCCGATCCGGGCCAATCCTCACACCGGCTACTGGACGCCCGAGGTGATTGAGGTCCTGAAGGCCGGAATCCTGAACGGGGATCCATACAGCCTGATCGCCCAGAAGATCGGCAAATCCGAGAAAGCGGTCAGAGGCTATGTTTACCGGATCTGGAAGACCGAACGCGCCGACAACATCCGAAAAATGATACAGGAGGAATCGCATGGAAAATGAACTGAGCAAGGCGCTCCGGTTTTGTGGCGCCGGAAGAGAGCCCTGCAGCAAGTGCCCGTTTTGGCAGCGGCTTGATCCAGCTGATTGTCAGACCCAGATTATGCTGAAAGCAGCCGACGAATTGGATCGTCTGGCAGTAGAAAAGGAGGAAGCCAATGCCAAAAAATAATACGCTTCATCTTTGCGATTATTGCAAACACATCTCTGACGAAATTCGTGGCTGTGGCTGCATAGATGCGGGTGGAATCTACTATGACTGCGAAGTTATAGATGCAGATCTATATTACGCAGGGCTCCCTGAAATGGTCTTATTTCGTGCAAATCCAGACCTCACGGATGCATATGTTCCAAGTTGCCCATATTTTGAAAACGTAACCGTGTACAAAGACTACATGCATTCAGATGAGTGGTCAAAGAAACGTCGAGAACGTATAGAGTTTGATGGCTACAAGTGCAAACTCTGTGGCAGTGCAAAGAACCTCAACGTGCACCACATCACCTACGATCACCTCGGGTTTGAACCGTTGGACGATCTGGTAACCGTCTGCGCTTCTTGCCACGAAAAGCTTCATTCGGAGGATTTGTCCAATGCCTGAACTCCCTCCCCTCCCCGCTCCGAACCCTGTCCGGCAGCTGCGGGGCATGAAGAACCGTGCAGAGGGCAAAGCCTTTGAGGAACGCCTTGACGCCACCTTCGCCTACTACGCTGATAAAGGCTATGCCCTGATCGACAAGACCCCGGAGCCGTTCAAAATCATCAAGAGGCTGGAACAGACACGGTTCATCGGCTGTTTCATCAAACGTGCCCAGCCGGACTACAAAGGCACCGTAAAGGGCGGACGCTCCGTGATCTTCGAAGCAAAATACACCAGCACCGACCGCATCACCCAGGACAGAGTCAGTGACGCCCAGTGGTCCTACATGGATCGGGCCACAGCTCTGCAGGCACGCTGCTATGTAATCGCCGGATTTCGTACAAATACAGTTTACCGAATTCCCTGGTCCGTCTGGACCAGCATGAAAGAAACCTTCGGCCGGAAGTATGTCACCGAGGCCGATCTGAAACCATATCGGGTAGCAGAGTCATGGAACGACCTGCTCCTGATCCTCGATTAACGAAAGGAGAAAAACAATGAGCGAAATTTCCAAGTACGATGCCCAGAAGAAGAAACTCGACGGTCTGTGCGAAGAGCACGATCTGACCTTCCGTCTCCGGCATGACCGTTACCCCATCACCCTGACCATCAAGCCGCTCGCCGGCATGGATCAGCAGATGGACATGCTGGCCGATGCCGAGAACAAGGATTACATCTCCCAGGACGCCTCCATGGTCATCTACCGCAAGGACGGCGAACTGGCCACCAAGATCACCGGCACCTTCACCATCAGCGAATCTCTCCGGAACAAATTCAAAAACATCTACCTCAAGATCTCCGATTTCTGGTTGCAGTATTTTTTCCGGGACATCATGGAAAAGAATCTGCTCTCCAAGTCGAAGATCCCCGTGATCGACGAGGACGAGGCCGAGGATGACGACGAAGACGAAGAGGAAGAAGAGCTCCCCGATCCGGAAGAAACCGAGAACGATGCAGAGGAATCCGAACCGGACGAGGAAGAGGTCGAAGCGGATCCAGAGGTTGACGCGGAGCTCGGCCTTGACGATTCCGGCGAAGACGCCGCCACGGACGATCTGATCGTCGCTGCCACTCAGCTGGTCCGGATGGAAAATAAGGCTTCCATCTCCCTGCTGCAGCGCCGTCTGAAGATCGGCTATGCCAGGGCAACCCGCATCATGCAGGCCATTGAGGATGCCGGCGTGGTCGGCCCCTATGACGGCTCCAATCCCCGCGAGGTCCTTCCAGCCGACGTGCCGGAGGAGGGCTAAACCATGGCCGAGATCACATATCTTCCAATCGACCATCTCCGTGAGCATCCGCTCAATCCCCGAAAAGAGCTCGGGGATTTGACGGAGCTGGCGGAGAGCATCAAGGGAAACGGCATTCTGCAGAACCTGACCGTCGTTCCGATCGCCTGTGTCCCGAAGCTGACCGGCCGGGATTACGGGGTCGAGGATCCGAAGGATAATGACCTCTATGTGGTCGTGATCGGTCACCGCCGTCTTGCCGCGGCGAAGATGGCCGGAGAAGAAACTGTCCCCTGCAGCATCGTCCTCATGTCTCAGGGTCAGCAGCAGGAAACCATGCTGATTGAGAACATGCAGCGCTCTGACCTGACGGTCTATGAGCAGGCCCAGGGATTCCAGATGATGCTGGACATGGGCCACAGCGTCCAGACGATTGTGAACCGCACCGGCTTTTCCGAGACCACCGTCCGGCGCCGCCTGAAGATGGCCGAACTGGATCCGGCAAAGCTGAAGGAAGTCTCTTCCCGGCAGCTCTCCCTCATGGACTTTGACCGCCTTGGCCAGATTGATGACCTCACCACCCGAAATGAGTGCCTGGATAAGATCGGCACACGGGACTTCGACATGGCTGTTGAAAAGGCGCTCAAGTTCCAGCGGATCGATAAAAACATGCCTGCCGTCACTGCCTGGCTGAAATCGGTGAAGGCGAAGAAGCTCAAGGACAGCGACAGATGGAGCAACAAGTATGACCGCGTCGGCATGACCATCTACATCGACAAATGGGGCGAAAACGAGAACAAGCCAAAGGACGGCATTGCAAACAAGCCGGTTTTCTACTATCTCGGCGAGAAGAAATCGTACAATTATGGTGAGCTCACGCTCTACCATGAGCATGAGAAGGCCGCTCCCGTAAAGAAAGATCCGGAAGAGCTGGCGAAGGAGAAAGCAGTTCACGCCGCATGGGACCAGATCGACAGCGTGGCCCGCTCCGCTCATAGTCTTCGGCAGAAGTTCATTGACCGATTCACGGTCACGTCAAAGAACGAAAGTCAGGTGATTCTCGGTGCCGTCTTTGCGGCCTGCATGAATGCAGTCTCCTACAACAGTGCAAACCGCAGCGTGCTCTACCAGCTTGCGGGCATTGATGACACCGGGTATATACCGGATCGGGAGGAAAAGTTCTGGGCCGGATTCGACAGGATTTCCGGCAATGACTGGGCGAAGCTGGTTTATGCGCTGTTCGGTGATGCGGATATTTCCTGTGCGGAGGGATATCGGTACCGGTTCCCGACCTTTGGCGGAAACAAGAAGCTGGAAGTGATCTACCGCTGGCTCAGTTCCATTGGCTATGAGATGAGCACCGAAGAGGCCCAGCTTCTGAACGGAGAGCTGGACGCCTACAAGGCTGGTGAAGAGTATGGCGAAGTGTAAATCCTGCGGCGCTGAGATCGTCTGGGTGGAGATGCAGTCCGGAAAGGCCATGCCCTGTGATCCGGCAATCATCATGTATTGGGCCTCCATCAAGGGCAGGCACACAATCATCACGCCGAATGGCGAAACCGTCCGCTGTGAGCTGGACGGAGATCTGAACAGCAGCACCGGCGTCGGATATGTCCCGCACTGGGCCACCTGCCCGAACGCAGCGCAGCACCGCCGGAGGAAATAGTATGGACGAGCAGAGATGTTTTCTCTGCGGTCGGAACGGTGTCGGGGATCCGTTGGAACTCCACCACGTTTTTCCCGGCACCGCTCTCCGGAAGAAGTCAGAGAAATACGGCCTTGTGGTCTACCTCTGTGGCAAGCGCTGTCACCGGGAAGGCAAAAAGAGCGCCCACCGGAGCAAGGAAACCCAGCTCATGCTCAAACGGTGGGCGCAGCGCAAGGCCATGGAAGAAAACGGCTGGTCCCTTGAGGACTGGCGAAAGGAATTCGGCAAGTCCTGGCTTGACGAAGAGGAGGAATGAAATGACAAGGACAGAATCGGATAAGGAATTCTATGAGAACCGAAAGCAGAAACGTCTGCTGAATCCGCCCTGTGCGATGAAGTCCACGGACGGTGCCACCGGCCTGATCCTCACGGACTATCCGTCCGTCATCTGCGGTTTCCACTGCGAATCCTGCGGATGGAATCCGGAGGTCAAGAAAAAGCGGGTGGAAAAGATGGTCGCGGAGCTCGAAGCCGAGCGGGCCAAACGGAAGAAAAGGAAGAAGGTGAAGGGATGAAGTACATCAAGACGTTCTGTGAGCAATGCCGTGCGATCTATGCCGACAGCTTCACGCTGAAGCCGATCTCAGGCCAGACCACCACGCCGAAAGCGGCATATTGCGAGAACTGCAAACGAAAATTCAGCCACCCGGCCGATCTGAAGCAGTACATCGTCACCGCGAAAGGAGGTCGCTGAGATGATCGACGTCTCAAGGCTCAAGCCTTGCTGTTACGACTGCCCATATCCGGATCTCCATATGGATCAGGTCAACGGCTATTATGAAGACAAATGGCAGACGGTCGCCATCATCGGCTGCTCCCACAGCAAAGTATGCCGTGCATACCTGGAGAAACAGGAGGCATCAGACGATGGGAAAAAAGTATAACCCTCCTGAGCACAAGTGCGTCCGCTGCGGAAAGCCCTTCATCACCCGGAATCCCCGGGAGTATCTCTTCCGGGAGCGGGACTGGCGGAAGGACAGCGAGACGAAAGGCCGGACGCTCTGGTTCTGCTCCGGCACCTGCATGAACACCTTCAACCGGGAAAACCAGAAGGTAGAGCACAGAAAGGGGTTTAAGTCATAATGGCCACGTTTGTTCAAGGCATAAAGATCGAATTGAGCAGTTGCCCGTTTTGTGGATCGGAAGCGCATATGGAGTCGTTCAAGGCCGCTGGCGAGAAGCTGACCAGATACCGAGTCCGCTGTAACAGGTGCTGGTGTATGACCGACTGGGAAGCCAATACGGTGGAGGATGCGATGAATGAATGGAACAGGAGGTTTTAAGTCATGAGCGTTCATGTTCCACCTCCGGAGAAGTATCCGCCTATGCCTGAACTAAAGGCCCGTCAGCACATGGATGTGATTTCCTTTTTCAAGGCGCTCATCAGATTCTGCCGCCAGTATTCGCGTTGTGCTGAATGCCCAATTCCGGACCAGTTCTGTGGTGAGATCTATGCAGATCAGCTCGACATGAAATCCGTTGAAGAAGCTGTTGAAATTGTTGAATCGTGGTGTGCTGAGAATCCGCAGAAAACCAACAGGCAGAAGTTCATCGAGATTTTCGGCAAAGCCCCCGAAGAGGTACATTCGGCGCGCGACTGGCTTGACGATCCATATGAAGAACAGGAGGACTGATTGATGGCCGTTTTACCGAAATTCTTCTACTACAAGGTTCACGTGGTAGGCCCTGCCAAAATTGAGCTTGAAGACTGCAGCTATGCCGATGTCGTGGAGGTCGTGCGGTGCCGTAACTGCATCCATGGTGAGGTCGATGATCCGGATTTCCCGAACCAGTATTTATGCAACTACTACGGCGAAGACTGGAATCCAGGAGAACACTTCTGCTCACATGGCCGTTGGAAGAAAGTGCCGAAGTGGCTGTACCGTCTGGAAAGCATCTTCCCGGATAACGGCCTGTGGTACAACGCCAAAAATGAGATGGTCTGGGGCATCGGCAAGCTTCCGAACTGCAAGACCAAGGATCTCCCGATGGACTACGATCCGCGGTACCACAAGGACGGCCGGAACTGGCATAGCTCCTGCAGCCGCAGAGAAGATCTGCTGCACTGGTACAGTCTTCAGGATGCAAAAGACCTGATCGCCAACGGATTTGTGTTTACCCGGTACATGGCCACGGAGTATGAGGAATATGACCTTGAGACCTGCTTCATCAAGGAGACATGTCTGAAGCGTGAGGTCATTGATATCGAAGATCTGTTCAAGGAGGCTGAGTGATGACCTACGATGAGCTGATTGAAAGCATCCTGACCGCGCAAGAGATGATGCTTCAGCACGATATAGAAGCCAACTCCGTGACGCTGAATGGGAGGAAGTACGGCAAACTCATCGAAAACTTGCCGCCCAACATTAAGCCGACAATCTTCGGCATGGCTGTGAAAGCGGAATATGCTTTGCCAGATGACTACGACTTCTTGGTGCAGTACGAACCGCCACGGCTGAAATCGAATGCCGATCGCATCCGGGCCATGAGTGATGAAGAGCTGGCAGAGCTTCTGGTGTCAACAGACGGTGATTTTCCACCAAATTGCGAAGATGTTCCAGTCAGGGAGCTTGAGGCATATTGGCTCGACTGGCTGAGACAGGAGGCTGGCAATGGATAACACGCCCGTCATTCCGAACCGGAAGATCTTTCACAAATACACCACGTTTTTCTGCGGTGCCTGCGGCAAAAGAGTATTCCTGAAAAGTCAGACCTGCCGGTTCTGCGGCAGGCGCATCGACTGGTTCGGCGCGTATCGCCCGGAAAAGGACAGGAACGAACCTACGGAAGGTCAAATCTACAACCTGTCCTTGCAGGTCGGCGTCTGCCCCAGGTGCAAGACCAACATGTCCGACATCCTGGAGCATGGCGGCAGAAAATACCGCCATTGCTATAGCTGTATGTTCGATTTCTACTTCAAGGAGGATTTACCAGATGACAGATCAGGACAAGGAGCTGCAGGCGCTCCGGAAGGAGATCCGGATGCTGAAGGCTGAGAACGAAAAGATGAAAAAGGAAATCACGCAGTGGGAACACTGCCACCGGCAGGACATGGAGGACAACATCCGCCTGAAGAACCAGGTTGCCTTCCTCACCGGCAGCGACCACCTGTTGGAGGTACCGCAATGATCATCAATGGCGTTGAAGTCTACCTCTGCGATCCTTTTGCCAACAAAGGCTGCAGAGGCCATAAAACCAACGGTTGTTACCTGAAAGGCGGTCCGTGCCGTCTTACAATCTCGAAGGAGTTTGAACAGAAAATGAAAGTTGTCCTGGATGAAGGGGCGTACATGCCCGAACGCGCACACCCGACCGACGCCGGTCTTGACCTACGCAGCCGTGAGAAGTTTGTCCTCTGGCCGGGGAGCCATCATACCTTCGACACCGGCGTTCACATCGAGATCCCGCCCGGATGCTTTGGCCACATTGAAAGCAAGTCCGGACTGAACGTCAAAGACAGCGTGGTTTCCTGCGGAGGGATTATCGATGAAGGTTATACGGGCAGCATTGCCGTCAAGCTCTACAACTTCGGCAGGCATGACAAGATCTTCGAGGTTGGGGACAAGATCGCCCAGATCATCATCCAGCCCTACCTCGCTCCGGAGATGGTCCTGGTGGACAGCCTCGATCAGACCGACCGTGGAGATGCCGGATTCGGGAGCACCGGACGTTAACCTTGCCCGGATTGCATCCGCGCTGTATAATACACCTGAGAGGAGGATAGACACATGACGCTTGCTGAGCTGAACGGGCACCTGGACATGCTTACCCAGCTCCAAGAGGCCAAGGAGTCCCTTTCGAACATGCAAGCTCGAATCCTCGGCGCGTCTCAGTATGACGGCATGCCCCACGCACACGAAGCGGCCAGACGAACGGAGAACCTGTCTATCATCCTCGAGGGCCAGCTCGAAACGGTGAACAGGCTGGAACGCATCGTGGCCAAATCCGAAGCCCCGGTCCGGGAATGGATCGAGACCATAGACGACAACCGCACCAAGCTCATCTTCTCCCTCCGTTTCCTGGCCGGCATGAAGTGGGAATCCGTCGCCTACTACATCGGCGGCAGAAACACCACCGAGTCCGTCAAGATGGCCTGTTATCGGTATCTTGAATCCACCGATGACATAGAATAGCCCGCGGCGGCCCTGGGAACGACGCTCCTTGCGTTTTTCGGCCCAAACCTATATCCCAGCATCCCCCTGACCGCTGAAAACCAATGGAAGCCAAATCCAAGGCCAATTTGGCCCGCAAAAAGCAAAAGAGCCCCTACCATTCTGCCGGTGTTGGCAAAATGATAGGGGCTCTCGATATTCGTCAGTTAATGCAGGCCGGTGTATGCGTTCGTGTCGTCATCCGGAGGTTCGTCTTCCGGGATGTCAGGGGCATATTTCTTTTTCAGCCACTGCCACACTGCCTGATGCAGTCCGGTTGCGGCGAGGCCAGACATAATACCTACCGCAACAGCGAGGATCGGGTCCTTCGTCGGGAATGCTTCCGAGATCATCATCGACACAATGCCGAGGATGCCGCCGAAGAATCCGCACACAATCGGGATCCAGCGGTCATCCAGCGGGGATGCCTTGCACACGAAGCCGATCAGAAGGCAGATCACGACGATTGCGGGGAATACTTCAATCCCGAGATTCTCAATGATATCCATTTCCTTCTCCTTTCTCAGCCGGGAATGTCGATGATCTTCACGATGTCCTTGGGATCCACCGTCAGATCTCCGACCGCGATGCTCTCAAGGATCTCAAACGCCGCCTGAAAGATCGTGGTCGCCTGGACGTTGAGACGGTGTTCGGTGCCGTCTTTCGTCACAAATGCAAACTGGATGTTTTCGCCCATGGTTTTTCTCCTTTCTCAGGTTTTGGTAATTTTCAGCAATGCCGCCCACGTCAGCGGGCCGACAATACCGTCTGCCTTCAGACCGTGCTCGGTCTGGTATGCCTTCACCCGCTCCGTCAGGAACGAGCCGAAGTTCGAGTCGATGTAGTTCACACCGCACTCCTGTGCCTTCAGCAGGGCGCACAGCACTTCCACGTCCGGTCCCTTCATGCCCTCGCAGATGACCCTCGGAGGCCAGTATTCGTGCGTCGGCATGATCGCCGGTGTCGTGGCAACGGGCGTGACGGTGGACGCCGCAGACCCGCTCTCCTGGGCGGGGACGTACTCCACCAGCGCCGCCGGATCTACCACGAAGCCAGAGAACTCCCGCAGCAGGCTTTCTGCCGCGTCCCGCCGGTCCTTGTAGTTGTTCACCGCCGGGCGCTCATAGCTCTCGCAGATGGCGTCGCAGCAGGCCGTCAGGTTGGTGGATTGCTTCAGCATCCGGAAGAGGCCGGCATACTCCCCTTCTGTCTTTAGCTCCGACAGGGCGAAGTGCGTCTGCATGATCTCACTGTCCAGTGCCGTGCCGTAGCGTTTCCAGAACGTCCATAGCTTATCTTTCCGATAGGGCAGCGTCCACTGGGCCAGTCCAAATCCGACTGCCCGGCAGAACTCTTCCTTGCTCATGGCGCCGCTGGTCGCTCTGGCCACGTAGTTCTTTGAGGTCGTCCGGAACGGGTCGAAGTCGTTCTGCAGCCGCCAAGGTTCCAGGCCGGACTCGCAGGCCCAGTTGCCCATCATGCCGATGGCGCCCGCCTCGCTCAGACCGGCGTTCCGGAGGATCGTGTAAATGGTCTGCTTCCGAGTCATTCCTCCCACCTCCAGTCATCTTTCTTCCGATTTCTCATGCGCTCTTCGTCCTTCGCAGCCACGACACAGCATGCATACAGCATCAAGGCCAGCAGAACGAAGAGCCCGATCGTGATGATGATCACCGCTGTTTTCTCCGTCATGGCATGACCCCCTGGCGTTTGAACAGCGCCCAGTAGTTCTCCGTCGGGCCGTTGTCCGTGCAGCAGGCGCAGACAATATCCGTGACCGAGTGTGGGTACATCCCGATCCCGTCCAGTGTGTAGCAGCTGCGGTGAACATCCACTCTGGCCACCTGCACGCAGCGGTAGGCTTCCGTGCTGCGGTTCGGCCGGATCAGGAAGGCCATGTCGTCCGGACGCAGCCGCCCGATCTCCCATCTTCCCTTGCCGTTGTTGCTCACGCTCTCGGCATGGTCGGCGATGATGTGGCCGCAGCCGTAGGGCATATAGCTTGCGCTGTTCTCGGCGTCCACCTGCTTCTGGGCCACCGCGCCCTGTCCCTTGTACAGTGGGACCGACACGCCGAGTTCCGGAATCTGCCAGACCGCGAAGGCGCCCACAGGGACCTCGCAGGCCATTGGAATTGCGAACTGTGCCAGATTCATGTCACACCTCCGTCATGTGATTACGTCCCAGGTTCTGATTTCCTTTTCGATGTCGTCAATGAATGAGTTTCCCTTCAGGCGCTTGTACGCCTTGTACTCCATCAGGAAATTCTCCTTCTCATACTGCCTGATGGTGTCTTCCTCCCGGTGCTTGTAATAGGTGTGCAGCATGTCGGACCGGAGCTGGCACTTCTGGGCCTCCCGTATATCCTTCATGCCGAACAGCCATTCCCTGACCGGTTTCACCAGGATCGCCAGAAAGGCGATGATGCCTGTGCAGTTTCCAACAATTTTCGCCACTTCGGCGAGTACAGAAAGCCATTCCATGACGGCCACCTCCCAAAAAGAAGACCCGCTCCACTCCGGAACGGGTCAGATGTTCATGATTCGTTTTCGTATAGGTCTGGATCTCCTGTCACCGCCTCAAAGTCAACTTCCAGCTCATACAGGCTGTCTGCCGTCTCATCCGTGATGGCGTCCAGCTCCTGCAGTTGTGTGACAAGCGTTTTGATGACCTCCGCCTGCCGGGCGATGATGTCGCAGAGAGATTCGAAAATCTGTAGGTCTGTCATGTTCTGGCTTCCTCTCTCAGCGGTCAGTTCTCCGGCACGTAAGGTTCGCCGGTGATCTGCTCGTATTCCGCCTCGGTGATTCCGGTCTTCGGAACGCCGACCAGAGCGTAGACCTGCTCTTTGGTCCAAAGGCCCCTGTCATAGTTTCGCTTCACCATCAGATAGTTCTTGCTGTGCATGGCCATGATTACGCCTCCAGTTCCACGCCGGTCATCGCGGCGATGTACTCAATGTCCGCCTGCAGCTGGGCAAGGTTCTTCTGCTTCGGGGCCGTCCACTCTGCGGCATAGTCGAACCAGTCCTCAAAGGCCTCCTCGATCTCCTCCGCCGTCGGGGCCTCATCCGTCGGGCAGGCCATGAACGCCTCCTCGCACTCCCAGTGGGTGCCGGTCATTCCCTCTTCGGTGTCTTCCACTTCCCGGTGATCCGTCCGGAGATAGATCTGGGTGACCTCTTCCCCGACAAGGATCTCAATGTCCCGCTGTTTCTCAGCGGACGTGCTCACGCTGCGCATGACAAATTCCTCCTCGCTTCGTTTGAAATGATGCTTGATGCCTTTTTCTGGATCTCCAAAATCTGTATCACCGTTCCCTTTTCGGCTCCCTTCTCCTTCACGGTCTCAAAGTGGCGGATCCTCGCCGCCTTGAAGAATCCGTAATAGGCCGACACTCTGGTCTGCATCTTCAGCCGGTTGTCTCCCCTGGCGGAGCGGACGAACGCCCGCCTTGCCCGGATGAACACCCTCGGCCTGATCTTGATCCGGCCTTTTGCCGTGACCACATAGCCCATCATGTCGATGCCGCAGTCTGTGTGCTTCCGGACGTGCCAGTCCGGTTTCACCGTGAGGCCAAATTCCTTCAGCATGAATTTGATCATCTTCCGGACAGCCATCACCAGATTGCGACGGTCCACGCCGGTGAGCAGAATGTCATCCATGTAGAACAGGGCGCAGCTCACAAGCTTCATCCGCTTGCCTCGCCGCTCCTTGCACAGGCTCATGACATACCGGTAGGCGTAGGACAGGAAATAGTTGCACAGGAACTGACTGAGGAGACTGCCGATCACCAGGCCGTCACCGTGCATCTGCAGAAGAGCGTCCACAAACCACAGCAGCAGGGCATTCTTTCCGATGTCCCGCCGTAGCCAGCGCATGGCCATCTCCCGCTTCAGGCTCTGAAAGCACTTCCGGACGTCAAGCTTGACGAAATACTTCGTCTTGCCCTTCTTCGTCCATTTCTGGATGGCCTTCACGCCCTTCAGCTGGCCACGGCCCTTGATGCTGGCGTACTGGTGATACTCATACTTTGCAGTCCACAGTTCCTTCATGCAGCCGACGGCCACGTGCTCCATGATCTGCTGCATGACGCTTTCCACGCCGATGACTCTGGTCTTCTTGCTCAGTCCGTCCGTGCGTGTGGAATACCGGATCGGGTCCAGCTGCAGATCCTTCTGCCGGATTCGAAGGGAAATGTCCAGGGAGATGTTACGAACTGCCCGTTCCATGTCCGGATAGAGTCCGTATCCATGCCGGGCGTTTTCCCGGATCTCCCGATCCGTCAGGTCGCAGTACCGTGAAACGAAATCACTGTAGTCCTTCCGCTTCAGCTTCGGCCTGATGCAGTCCCACACAAAGGGTTCGATAGTTTTTACATCAGAAGGGTCGATATTTCTGCAGTATGTTTTCATATCGTCCTCTCCTGACGGCTCAGTCTTTTTGAATCTCAGGGCCTTTCGGTTCCATCTACTAAGCCCGACCATGCGCAGATATCCCGCATGGCCCCGGGGAGCAGCTTCAATTTCAGGGGCTGTCCCCGGTGCCGGAACGACACATTTTCGCCGCAGCGAGGAACTGACCATGCGTGGGGCTTCCGCCCCTTTTTGTGTGTCACTCAATCCATAAATGCGCCCGCCGATGTTCCAGTTCGCGTTCCCGAGCCCGTTGTTGCCGTTGCCGCAAGACAAGCCGGCGTTCGTCAAACCGTTGTTCAGGTTGCCGAAGCGCAGCCACCACAGACCACCAGCGGATGCATGATCAATCCCCACCGGCCCGAAGGCCGGATTTTGTCAAATTTTTGCGACCGGCTGACGCCGGTTTTGGTTAGGGGGCGTTGCCCCCTCTTTCAGTCGTCCGCTTAGGCGGCCGCCTGAAATTCACCCCTGTTTCCGGTGACGGAAAGGCGCCCGCCGATGGACCAGGTCGCGGTCCCGAGCCCGTCGCTGCCGATGCCGCAAGACAAGCCGGCGTTCGCCAAACCGCTGTTCAGGTGGCCGAAGCGCCGCCACTCTCGGAGGCCGGTTGCGCCGATCGCCTCTTCATAGAAACCGTCTCTGGTTCCCGTGGACGAACTGGCCCCCGTCACGGACGGGATCAGGACTTCCGGAAGGTTACTGTCAAAGCCCATCCGCTTGGCCCAGGTCCATCCGGCAGTTGCCGGTCTCGGCACACCGTACCCGGCGGTGATGTAGTTGGCCGTCACCGAGGTTGCCAGCTTCGTGGCGTCCCTGCAGACCTTGGCCACCTGGCACTCCACGCCGTCAATCTCCGCGACGTCCAGAATCGTGTCGCCCATGACCTCGTAGCAGCCGACCATGTATTCGATGCCCTGGATCTTGACCGGGTACTTGTCCGAAGCCGGATTGATGCCGCCGTCATTGCCAAGAATATTGTCGGTGCTGCCGCTCCACCACTCGATGGTGGAGAGCCACAGCTCCGTGGTGGTGTCGAAGGTCACGCCGCCGTTGTCCACATACACGGCGCCGTAGGTCGTGCCGCCGATCTCTACGTTCTCGATCTTGGTAATCTTGCAGCGGTCAACGACATTGCTCTGCGCACGTTTGGACGCCGCCAGAACCACCGCACTGCCGACGACAAGGTTCGCCGCCTGTGCCGTGGTGAGGAGGATGCGCTCCACGCCGGTCTCAGCCAGGGCGGGCTGATACTCATAGTTGTAGTTGTTGCATCCGTGCATGACCCGGTCGGAATCCAGCTGCGCGTACTTCAGCCACAGCATGATCTTCATGAAGGCGTCATCCGCGCTCGTTCCGCCGCAGTACCGGTTGCCCCACTGATTGTGTACGCCGGTGAGCTGGGTGTTGTGGCTGACGTTCCAGACTTTGGTCTTCACGCCGCTGCAGCAGGACCAGTTGTCGCCGAATCCGTACTTGCCGTGAACCACCCAGGTCCGGACCGTGCCGTCCAGATCCACCGCTTCCGGCAGAGGATGGAATCCCGGCATCCCGATATTGTCGGTGTAGTCGATGCCCCATCCGGAGGAATCGTCCACGAACTTCACCCAGCCGGTCATCTGCAGAACGCCGACGATCCGGCTCTCGTTGTACCGCTCAAAGCCTCCGGCAATGCCGTCGATGGCCGTGATGTGCGGTTTTCCGTCCTCATCCAGATAGACGTTGCAGTCCATCGGGGCGAAGAGCGGAATCCCGGCGAAGTCATCCTGCCCCGCCACCGTCTCCGTGGAGGGGACGCAGGTCTTGCCCACGCAGTCGCCGGTTCTGGTGCCGTCAGAGCTCATGCTCTCGCCCTCCACCGGCTGATTGAAGCGGACGCCTCCGTAGAATCCCGTCCGGGTCAGAGTGTACCACTTGTCGCACAGGGCCGTCAGGTCCGTCATGGCGGCGGCGCCATGGGCAGTGAACCACTTCTTCATTGTGGTCTTGTAGTTGCTCTCATCCAGCATGGCCAGAAAGCTCATGTCGCTCTCTGCGTAGACCGCATCCGCCACAGCCTTCACATTTTCGATCAGGCGGTCCATCTGATCGGCATTCGGTCTGGTTCTGGTAATATCGCTCATGGATTCTGCACCTCCGTAAAGGTTTCCACCAGAAATCCGTTGCGGACTTCCTGAGAAACGGAATAGTATTTCTGATTGTCGATGTCGTGGATCATGCCGACTCGCTCACCGGCCTGCCTTGCCGCCTCTTCCGCAGCCGCCTGTGCCCGTTCGGACAGTTCCTGTGCTGTTTCTGCCGCCTCCTGGGCGTCCTCCGCAGCCCCTTGCGCGGTCTCAGCCTTCCCCTGAGCGGTCTCGGCAGCGCCCTGAGCGGTTTCAGCCGCTGTTTTCGCCGCAGCTGCGTCATCTGCCGACTCGGCCGACGCGCTTGCCGACCTTGCCGCGGCTTCCGCCTGCGCTCTGGCATTCGCCGTCTGGGTGGCGCCCTCCTGCTGTACAGTCTGTACGGCAGCGTCCCTTGCCTGATTGACCGTGGCCACCGCACCGTCAACAATCGCCTGAGCGTCCTCTTTTGCCTGTTCGGCCCCGGCCTGCGCCGTCTCGGCCTTGCCCTGTGCGGTCTCTGCTGCGGTCTGGGCTTCTCCTGCCGCCGTTGCGGATGCGCCGGCCTGACCGGCGAAGTACGCGGCGTTGTTGTGGTAGTAGTCGGAACCTTCCTCAACCGCCTGCCCGCCCTGGGTGCCGGAGGCATAGCCTTCAGCCTTCAGGGCGTCGGATTCCGCTCCCGCTTCGTGCTGTTCCGCTTCGTCCGCAGCCGTCTCGGCCCTCTCGACACCATCGTTCAGCGCTGCAATCAGCTCGTCGATGATGCTCCGTTCCTCCGGAGTCGGAGTTTCTTCCGATACTGGCAACCGCCCTCTGACCGGGATGTCGATCTCCGCCACCGTCTGGATGGATTCATCCGGACCGCCAAGAACGATGTAGACCTTGATGGCCTTCCCCGTCAGGAGGTATTCGTCCGGGATCTCGATGCCGTCCGGCGTCCCGATCACGGATTTTGCCAGCGCGTCTCCCTCGTTCGCGAAGTCTACGCGGAAATACTCCGGCAGGCCGTAGAACCCCTGAATCTCAAGCACCTGCTTCTGGTTGTACTTGTAACTGATTTCAGGAGCAACGACCCGCCGCTTCCCGTAGAACGCGACAGGGATTCTGTTGATGTTCATACCGCTGATCCCTCCTAAGAAATGAATTTCTCATGTGGTATCAGCCGGTGAGACAATACCACATCTTGTACATGATTTGTATAGCCTTTACTCCAAGGCGTTTTAAAATTCCGGTTTGCCGTAATCACGGAAGAAGGTAGGTTGCGGACACGCGGTATCTTCCTCCGGACGCATAGCTGGACCACGAGAACTGTATCGCGCCATCAGATCCAACCATGACATAAGTAGTAGATTGACAGTTGCCGACGATTTGTGCACCCGGTCTTTTTCCAGGGACAAGAGTTGCCCATGTTGTCCAGTCGCTCGTGCTTCCTGCATGGTCCGGGACAAGCATAGCAACAAACATGGCCACTTTGCCGAACTGTGCGTAATAGGCGTAAGTGCAGTCGAAACCGGATTCCGTTGCCAGGATTTCTGATGGATCTGTAGTCGTAATCAGTCCGCTCTGCCCTGTGCCTCCCTTGCTGATCGGCAGTATGGATTCAACCTCGCCGGCAGTGAGCGCTCCGAGGACAACATAGGTCCCGGACATTTTCATGAGTACTACCCTGTCGCCGACTTGTGGAGACTCATAGGAAGACAGCTTCTTGTACTTTTTCTGTGTCGGGTCACTCTGGTTTTTCAGGATCAGCCGAAGCCCTCCGGAATCGACACTGTACACCGTTGCAAGATCAAACGTGACATCCCCGGTATCTTCTTCCTGAAGCAGCGCCATCAGAGGATTATCCAAGGTTCATCACCGCCCTCTCAAGAGTGTGGGACATTCGTCCGCCCACTTTCAATTCCATTGACCAGGCCGTTTCCTTGCACACTGCCAGCAGGTCCCGGTACCGGATCCCCGTCACATCCCATACGCCGAAGCCCGGGAGCAGGCAGGTGTTGACCGTGATCACTTCGCCTGTGAGCATGCTGTCTGTTACCTGCCGGTTCGCATACGCCTGCAGAGCCTCCTGTGAAGGAATGTTGTTCACCCGGATCATTTTTGTGATTCTCCGGCCTCGCCTGGCTATGCTGAGAGGACTCTGCGGGTTCGTGTTTTCTGCGACAGCCGTCATGGCTCCGGATTTGTCCGGGTTGTTGCAGCAGCAGATGAACACGTTCGGCGTCGAATACAGGCTTGTCTCGTTTTGCCGACCTGGAATCAGTAGGCTTTCCACTTTTGTCTCGTCAAGCATGTGGTCCATGTTGATCGCCGTTGGGACGGAAACCGGCTCAATGACGGCGATCCCGTCCGAATCAAACCACAGCGGCGCGTAGTTGATTTCCGCCAGGAGTCCGTTGATGATGTCCAGATAGGATGTGCCGATGTCCCAGTCCTCCCGGTCTTCCGTCATGACTTCGTCTGTCGGCGTTTCGTTGATCATCGTAATGCCGGACTCCGCCAGTAGAGACGCCACCGCCTCCACGTAGTTCGTTCCGGCCTGAAAGTATACGATCCGCTCCGCACGGTAGTCTTTCGGGATCCAGCATCGGTCATTGGCCGTCACAGCGATGGTTTCCACCGTCCCGTCAAAGATGCTGTGCACGTTTGCTGGGAGGAAGACGCCGAGGTTGTGGCGCACACCGTCAATGATGATGGCGGGCCTGATCTCGTCAGTCAGCCAGTCCACTTCCCTCTTCGGTAGCTGAAACGTCCCGTTAAACACTGTCTGAATTGCATCGCTGCTCTTCATCTGAATCTGCGGATAGGCTCCTTCTGCCGTTTGGAGTTCAGTGTAGATGGCGCCGTTTCTTGTCACCTGGTATTTGAATTCAACTGTCCGTATCATCGACAAAGTCCTCCCAGTCCACCTGCTGGAGGGTGAAGGAATAGGTCGCATAGAACTCCGGTACAACAAGATTGTACCCGGTGAAACCGCCTATGACGATGTGTCCCCTCCTGCTTTTCAGCACCACAACCTTCCCGCGCAGACGTATGAACGCCATTTCGCTTTCCATGTCGGCAAAGGAACAGGTATATGAACCGCTCAGGTCTTCATTCACCGACATCTCCAGGATTGGGTACGCCGCAGCGGTGATATGCTGCAATGCACTTGTCTTGGACCAGCCGAAATTCTCCGTGTTGTTTGAATTTTCGCTCAGATGGATTCTGACCCACTCGCCGCCGTCAACAGCTGCAATCACAGATTCGCATGTCTCCATGACGCCTTCCACCGTATTCGACCGGACATAGTTTCCGTCATTCAGCCAGATCTCCGCGTAGTATCGGTGCCGGCCGATGGCAAAGCGGTCGGTGAAGGTACTTTTTCCAACTGTCTGCCCGATGCGCTTTCCGTCACGGTACCACTGTACAGCGGTCTCTTCGTCCACGCCCGGGCTGATGGTCAGATCCGCGTCCACCCCGAACACACCGCTGAGTTCCAGAGATCCGGTCGGGTTGTTCTGGACAACAATGGACGTCTCCGCATAGTTGCTCCACAGCCCGTATGATCCCTGAATCCGGACCTTGATATGATGCACGCCATCTTCCAGAGGGATCTCCCGCTGATAGCTGTAGACCGCAGGTCCGTACTCCTGTTCCACCACCACATCGTCAATGGTGATTTCATACGCTTCCTGTCCGGATGACTGCCACCGGATCGTCGTTCTCGGAACTGCCGTAGCGGAAAGTCCTTGCGGGGCTTCCGGAGCTTTGAGTACGACAAAAGACGCCTCGTTGACAGGACCTCCTACACCGTCACGGTTTACTGCCTGGACTCTCCACTGGATCGGGCCTGCGTCGTAGGTGTTTGCAGGCACCGTGTACTCGAAGATCTGTTCCGTGGTGTTCAACAGCTGATGCCACTGGCTGGAAGATTCGGTTGGCAGCTTCCACCACAGATACATTCTTGTGGGGTCCGTGCCGTCGCTGTTCTGGACGATCCAGTGGAATGTGATCTCCTTCGTGCCGTCCTCTACACGGCCGATCGGGGAAACGCAGATCGCATAGGCCGTGCTGGCCGTCGTGCTGAAGGTATAAACCGAGGACTGAGAAGAGCATCCGCCGGCATCGGTACCGGAGATGTACCACTCAATCTCACTTGCCACAGGGAATGTGCCGGCCGGGATCGTGACACTGCTGTTGCTCCCGCTGGCCGGCACTTCGTTCCATGTTGTGTCTCCCGCCTCGCGCCAGAAGAAGGAGGCCGAAGCCTGATCATACGAGGCCGTCTCCGTGGCAAAGTACCAGGAGAATGTGATGGCGTTGCGCGGATCGCAGTACCCTGAAGTGGGGCTGCTCTGCGGCGTAATCTGAGAAGTAACCGTTTTGAAGTTTTTCTCTGCCGTTCTCGTCGTGGTTCCGCCGATGTCCGTGCCTTCCAGATACCAGTAGACCGTGCCGCCGTTTCCGGGGAAGGTGTTCTTCGGCACGGTGACACTCTTGGTTGAGCCTGTGGCAGCGATGGATCTCCAGTTCTCAGAAGTGCTTGCCCTCCAGTAGAGCGTGGCGGACTGCTGGTCATAGCTTCCAAGTGAGTTCGTGAAGTCCCACGCAAAGGTCAGGTCCGTTCCGGACTCCACTTTATTCCCGGACGGGAAAACCGTTGCCGCGATCGTGGACGAGAGCGTCGTGAACGATGCGGTGTTGAGCGTGTAGGTTTTTCCGTTCACATCCGTGCTGGAAACATATCTCTCAACCGTCGCTCCGGTTGGGAACGTATTGGCCGGAATCGTCAGGCTCTTGGCGTTGCCGCTGGCCGTGATGCTGTGCCAGGTGCTTTCTCCGGATTTCCTCCAGTAGAAGGTTGTGGACGCCTGCTCATACTCGGTGTCGCCGACCTTCAAAGTCCATGTGAGCGTTCTTGCCGGTCTGGTGTCATAGCTGTTGCCGGCAGGAAGGTTGTAGACCGTCAGCGTCGGGTTTGTCGTGGTGAACGTAGCCGGTGACGATGCCGTGCCATAGCTGCTGGTGGTGCCATCCTCGTCGGTTACTCGAATGTAGTACTCGTATGTCACGCCAGCCGTAAAGGTAAAGGCCGGAGCCGTCCAACCCTTGCTGCTGCCAAGCGAGACGCTCTGCCATGCGCTTTGTCCCTGAATTCGATAATAGAACGTGCCGGAGGCCTGTGCCCATGTCTCGTCCGCGCAGTAGCCGGATACGGCATTGGTGTCTTTCACCAGATCCCACACCCACTTCAGTGCCTGAGTCGGATTTACCGTTCCTGACGGACGGGAAGTGACGCTGATTTTGCTCTTGATCTTGGTCGCGTTGTCATAGGTGATCGTCACATACGGTCGCGTGGATCCGTTGGCAAGAACCGTTTTCGCCCGGATTTCATCGTTGCTGACGGAAGCGTCCCTGTCATACGCGCGGACGCTGACGCACCTTGAGCTTTTGAAAAATTGATAAGCGTGACTGGCAAGGCTTGAACTCGTATCTTCCTGAGTAACATTATGGAGTGCATTGTCAGCCGTCCCGGTGATATTAACCTCAAATCCGGAGAAGTTCTCGCTTGGCCTGTTGTTATAGTTCAGTGTGCTTGGGTCGAAGTCGTAGCACGAATCGACGTAAATCCACGGCCCTACCGAATTGGTACCGCACCGTACTGCGAACGTGATGCCCATCTTTACGAGGACGTTATGGCGAAGGTTACTCGGAATTGCGGCGAATCCGAAGTACAGGAAATTATCATTTCCGCCGTTGTCTTCGGAAATCAGGTACTCTGTACTCGTATTTGTCGTGTAGACGGTATATGGGTTTGCCTGTTTTACATACCCGCTCTTCGCAAGGGAAAGATTGACTGTTGCATTTGCCATTCCGTCTCACCTCATCTCTTCTGCACCAGCATCGGGATTTCCTGCACAATCCGAATGATGTCGTTGAATTCCTGAACGTTTTTCGCGTCAATGACAATCTGGTCAATATGCACGTCCCCGTGTCCCCGGCTGTCCTGTGCGTTCATGATCTGTGACCCGCTCGGCAGACTCACAAGCTCCGGCCCATTCTCACCGACCCAGGTCAGACCGCCTCGCCAGTTGTCGTTTCCGGAGGCGTTGTGGCCATAGTTTCCTGTCCACATCCCCGTGGTCGAATCGTAATAGTTTCCATTGGCTGCTGCATAGTACCGGTCGCTGCTCTGCTGCCATTTCTGCAGGTTGGAGTAGCTCCCGGAGCTGGCGCCGTAGCCCAGTGCCGTTCCGATCCGCTTCAGGCCGGAAGGTGCGCCGACGATTGTCAGTGTCTGCAGCAGTCCAATTGCCACATTCGCGGCGTCGGTGATCCATGCAAGAACGCCGGCAATGCCGTGCAGCACCTCATAGACCGGGCTGAGTCTGCCTGGTGCGCCGTCCGCTGTACTCAGAAGATCCGTGAGCGGCTGAAGCATATTCGACAGAAATGTGAAGAGTTCACCTACTCCAACGATGATGCCTGATTCTGTCAGGGCCCTTCCGCCTGCGTTGACAAGCTTTGCGAAGTTTTCCAGTGCTTCCTTCGCTGCCGGAGCGAACTGTGCTGCTATCTGCCTTTTCAGGGCTTCCCACTCAAGGTTGTTCTTCTGGACCTGATCGTCCAGTTCTCCGAGAGCCTTGATCTGGTCGTTGGTAAGGACATAATTGTCCTTAGCAGCCTCCATGTACTCCTGAAGGTCTCCTGTTCCGGAGACGATCAGCGGGTTCAGGCTTTGATATGATTTGCCGAGCAGGTCGCTTGCCACAGCGTTCCGCTCGGTCTCGTTTTCCATGTTATGCAGCGCATCGATCAGCTGCATGAGAACCTGTTCTGCCGGGAGCAGGCTTCCGTCGGACGTGTCGATAACAGAAACGCCCAGCTGCTCGAAGGTTGCCGCCAGCTTCTCGTTGCCGTCCCTGGCGTCCGCCATTTTGTCGGTGAGCCGCTGCATGGCTCCGGTGAAGGTGTCCAGATCCACGTCAACCAGATTCTGAGCGTACTCATACGCCTGCAGGAACTCTGTGGAGAGGCCTGTCTGTGCGCTTTTCGTGATAATTTCATCGGCGTAGGCTGCATACTCCACCGTCATCTGGTGGAGCGCCTTGATGCCCTCATAGACTGCCGTCACGCTTGCGGCGGCTGCACCCAGGGCGGCAACCGTTCCGGTGGAGAAGGAACCCATGCCGTTCAGAGCGCTCTTGGCAGCGTCCGGGATCTGGATGCCGAACTTTCCGGCGACGCCGCTCAAAGCGTCCCCGATCCCGGTCAGGCCCTTTTCCTCCATACCGAGCTTGGCCAGATGGTCCTGCAGGGCCTGAGAATTCTGCTGAATGGCTGCGGAGGTGTTGTTGTACGCCGTTGCGGCCTGGTTGACCTGAATCTTCAGGGCGTTGATTTCCTCTTCGGTGGCCGTTTCGGAGTTCATGGCGGCGTCCAGAGCCGCCTTCAGGGTCTTGTACTTCTCCTCCTGCTCCGCAAGGATTGCCGTCAGGGTCTCCTGCTTGGCCCGGTAGGTCTCCGTGGCGTCCGCGCCTGCGGCAAACTCCGAATCCAGCTCCTGCAGTTCCGAGTTCAGCACGGCGATCTGCTGATCGAATGCCTCTGTGCTGTACTTCTGCTGCTCCATGGCCTTGTTGTTTTCCTGGATGGCCCGTTCCAGGCTGATGACAGAGGTTTCGGCGCTGGCCAGCTGGGCGGCATAGCCCTGTGTCTTGGTGCTGGCCTCACCGTACTGCTGCGCGGCCCACTTCACGGCCTCCTGCAGCTGCGCGACCTTTTCCTTCTGGTGGTCCAGCATGGTCTGGAGTCCCTCACCCTTTTTGGTGAGGAAATCCATGCTGTCCGTGTTCCCCTGATACTCCGCAGAGAGGCGCTTGAGCTCGGCGCCCATGGTCTTGTTGGCCGCGTTCAGCTCCGAGATGGCCTGCTTGTACTTCGCTTCGCCGGAGAGGGCGACCTCAACATTCACTTTTCTGGAGCTTCCCGCCATGGCGCATCACCTTCCCATGAAGTATTGTGCAAGACTTTTCTCGTTCCCGGCCGGAACGTCAAGATCCACAAATTTTGTCGGCTTTCCACCTGTGTTGACGGAGCCGTGCTCCGCTTCCTTCTTTGTCGGCCGGAACCACGAATTGAACAGGGCGTGAAGCCTTGCCGGGTTCATGGTCTTCCAGAAGGTGCGTTCGTCCCGTCCCAGGGAAAAAAGCCAGATGCTGAGATACCGGGCGAAATCAATCGATGAGGATTGATCCGCCCGGTCCGTCAGTTTCCCGAGTCTTCGTCGGGTTTCGTGTCTTCGGTTTTTCTGCCCGAATCTGCCGTGACCGGCGTCATGGCCCGGAAGAACATGCCGGTCACGTCCAGCATGTTCATCATGGCCGGGGTGAAGATCTTCTTGACCTTCTTATCCGTCCAGTCCTGATCCCAGCCCTGATCCTCCGAGTAGTCGTTGAGCATCGCCGCCATGGTGATGGTCATGGAGTCGTAGGCGGACTTCTTCAGCAGGTTTTCGACATTTCCGTCGCAGACCTGCAGGATCCGGTCCAGCACGGACATGTTGATCCGGAGGACATAGGTCCGTCCGTTCAGTTCGATGGATTTCTCCTCAAGCTTGATACTGGTCATCGTGTTCTGTTCCTTTCTTGAAATTCTGCTCAGGTGGCGCTCAGCACGGCGTCACACCACGCTCTGGCCAGCGCTTCGGAATCTACGGTGCAGACTTCCTTGATCTGGCCGTCCTCGGAATCATCCGCCAGAAATTCGCCGTTGGTGACCGGCGTCTGGAACTGAATGTTCTCGCCTGCCGTCTGGTTGGTCTCGCTGGGTTCGCCGAACATGCACTTGCCGACGAAGATGCAGTCGTACTTCTCCACGCCCTCGTACAGTGCCGGGGTGTAGAAGGAGACGCCGACATAGGCGCCCACCGTGCTGCGCTTGGTCACGAGGGACTTCACGCTGGTGGCGGTGCCTCCCTGCGGCGTGATGGAGCGGGTTTTCTCCGTCAGGCCGAACATGAGCTTCTGAGCGGCCTCCTTGATGTATTTCACGCCGAGGGAGATCGTGCCGCCGGTGCATTTACGGATGTACTCGGCAAGCGTGCTCTCGGCATACAGACGGCCCTCAGCAAAGCGAAGCTCGATGTTGGCCGTCATGGCGTCACCCACCTTCTGCTTGTCCGTGAAGGAGATGACGCCGTCCGTGTTGACGTATCTTGCGCACTGGATGTAGCGCAGGTCATACTTGGCCATGGGGTATTCCTCCCTATTTCTTGAAATTTTCCTCGATCCAGTCCCCGATGATCTTGACGCCCGGGTCCGAGATCAGGGCTTCGTTCTGCGTGAGCGCGGTTTTCATAAATGGCCGGGCGTCCTGGCCTCTCTTGCCGTACTCGTTAATGAATGCGATTTCCGCATTCCGGGTGATTGTGTTGCCCCGCTTCCGGGTGCCGTCGAAGGTGATCTTCTCCCGGCCCCCGTCGTCGGTTTTCTTGGCCTTCTTTGTTGTGATGTGGTCCAGGATGTGGTCATCGCTGTCCTCATCCCGGATCCCCATGTACTCGCCGGTACTCTTGATCTCTGATGCAGCAACCTTGGCCATCTCATCGAGGGCATGTTCTGTCACATTCCATGGAATATCATGAATCCGGGTGAATGCGTCTTGCAGCTCATTCGAGCCGGTGAACGTCAGTCCGGCCATGGCCTCACCCGAAGCTTTCCCCGACGCAGGCGGCGTCCAGAATCACCCGGTGGTAACCGGAATCGCTGTCGAAGTACTCCGCCTCCACCGTCACGCGCCAGTGGGCATTCAGCAGCGCCCACTTCACGTCATGCAGGAGCTCCGTGTAGTCCGGTTTGGACCAAATGGAGATCATGAACTCCGTCCCGGTCTCTGCTTCCGTGCTCTCAGCGTAGATCGTGCCCGTCTGGCCGTAAAGGTGGTAGGTGATGTACTGCGGGGCATCGCCCTTGTAGTCAGGGCGCTTCACCGGCACATTGACAGAGGATTCCAGTAATGTTTTCAGAGACATCTTTCATCCTCCTATCTGGCCGGGATTCGTTTTTGCAGAGAGAGCTCCAGCCATTGATTCCGCTGCCCGACGTTGTCCACGTTGACAACCTCCCAGGGATCTGGATCCCCGTAGAGGAACACCACCAGTTTGCCGTCATCGGCCAGCGGCGAGTATCTCATCGTTGCGGTGGCCGTCCGGCGTTCTGCGTAGCTGTCCCGGCTGAACACTTCCGAGCCGTGGTTTCCGACCCATTTGCAGTAGACATACTGACCGTCGCTGTAGACGTTCTCGTAGGTCTCGGTATCAAAGCCGTTGTCGTTGGTGACGACCACCCGGCGCTTGATCTGAATCATGGTCCGGAGCTCTCCGGCGTTCGCTCTCTTGCTCATGCGTCATCCTCCGAATATCTCAGCGGCAGCACATAGCTGTTCAGCAGCATCTGCACCTTCGCCGGGTCCGCTGCCTCGGTGTCCATGCTCCGGGCCTCATACAGCAGACCGGCGAATTGCAGAAGGAACTGATCATACATGGCGTTGTCCTGGAAGTCCGGGATCCCTGCCGACCTGGCTTTCGCCTTTGCGGCCAGCAGGTACCCTTCCAGATCTTCCGTGTCATCCGGAGGCAGTCTCAGATACTTCCTGAATCTGTCTGCCGTAACCATCCCGCCACCTCCGTTCAGGATTTGGTGACGGTTACAGTATAGGCCTTGGACACGGTGCCATCCGTGACCGTGACGGTAACGGTATTTTCACCCGCTGCCCATGTGGCAGAGGCGCCGTTCTCGATCTCTGTTTCACCGACAAGGATCTCGACCGTCGCGGTTTCATCCGCAGGCGTAGCCGTCACCTTGTTGGTGGCGTTTTCCGTTGTGGCTGTGTACTCCGTCACATCAGGATCGAAGGACGGAGTGAGGGTGAGCGAACCGATCGTCAGCCCCGACAGGTCCGCGTTTAAGGGTTTACGATGGCCAGACGGAAGGCGCTCTTCAGACGGATCTGCTGATCGCCCCAGGCAGTGAGCACCCAGTAGTACTCGCCCTTCTTCGCGTCCTTATCGGTCTCGAAGATGGTGCCGATGTCGTAGTTGATGCCGTAGTAGGTGAAGTCGCCGACCACAGGGATGGCAGCTTTGTCGCAGAAGTGTACCGGATAGCCGAGAATTGAGGGCTCCTTCTTGCCAAACAGGGACTCTGCGTTGTTTGCCAGGGCTTCGACCATATCGTAATAGTCAGCCTTCTTCATCACGACAGAGGCGTTGACCGAGAACTCGTCGGCGAGATCTCCGAGGGCTGCTACGATCGCCTTATACATGGTCGCACCTTCCTTGGCCGTGATGGCATAGGTCAGGTTGGATGCCGAAGTATAGGACGTGTAGTTGTAGAAGCTCATGTGGCGGTGGACAGAATCCGGGGTACCGCTGTTGTAGATGTCAGTCGCGCTCTTGAAGGCAAAAAACTTCTCACGCTTTGCCAGGGCTGAGCGGAGAGCGCCTTCGACTGCGGCAACAACATCTGTGTCGGTGCCGTGCAGGACAGTGTCCTTGATGGTGGCAGAAACCTTCGCCTTCAAGCGGCCGTATACAACGGTGTCGCCTTCCAGGGCAATCTCGTTTGCAGTCTGCTTATCAGTGACGTCGGCAATGTCGGCGTCCTCGATGGTGTAGCCGAGCTTCGGCTCCTCAAAGCCGGTGATGTTGGTGATGCGAGCAATGGTGCGCAGCGGGTTGATCTCGAAGGGCTCGATCAGGAGCTCGCGAGCAAGATTAGTCGGCAGCAGGTTTTCGCCGGTACCGAGGTCACTGTCGCTGGCCGGGATTGCGCCAAGGCCTTCATAAGACTTGCGGTCGATGGGCTGGCCCAGAATCATGGCGCGGTAGTAGGCCGCCTTCATGGCGATCAGGTTCTGCTCCGCTGTCACATTGCCATCAGCAACAGCCTTGGCGGCGATAGCCTGGCGCTGCTCGGCCTCCATACGGTCATGCTCGGCCTTGACCGTATCATACCGCATCTGGAGATCGTCACGATGGGCCTTCTTGGCCTCAATATCCTCTTTCGGGGTGGCGGGGTCGGCGGCTTTTTCAGCCAGCCAGTTTGCGTCGGCAAGGATAGCGGCCTTCAGAGTGGCCATTTTCTCTTTGAGTTCGAACAGATTCATTTCAGTTCTCCTTTTCAAAAATTTTGATGATCTTATCGTTTTCCTCGAGGATCTTCTTCCGCTCCTCTCGGTCAACGGCCTGCATGGAGGACTGCTGCATATGCTTCAGCAGTTCGCCAAACTGTCTGTGTTCGCTCAAGTCCGGGCAGGACAGCAGCGTATCAAAAGCCTCGTCCACGTCCGGGTCATTCGCAGCCTTGGTAACTCCGGCATTCCGCTGTGCCGGCACGGCTACAAAGCTCAGCTCGTAGGCGTCTCCCGGATCGTCCAGATTCAGGAAGCAGTAACCCTCCTCCGGGTATGTCTCCCCGAGGACATGGTGCTTCTCGCATTCCATCTTCCAGGATGACCAGTTGATGTGCATCTTCTCCCCGCAAAGGGAGCAGGTGCGGCTCTTGATCGATACACCGACTGAGACTTCCTTGAGGATTCCAGCCTCGATGGCATCGATAATGGCCTTGTTGTCCTCGTTGTTCAGCATGTAAACCTTGCCGATCAGCTGTCTGAGCGGTTCTCCCGCCTGATTCTGCTCTGCCGTCCTCTGCACATACGTGTCATAGATTCTCCCGATCTGGTTTCCGGATCTCCAGCTGTGATCGCTGATTACCGTCTTGCCCACAAACATGGGAGCAAGAGCGTCAAGCGTCTTGTTGGTGAATCTCTCCGTCTCGCGGTCTATGTCGTTGTCGCACATCGCGACAGAGAAGCAATAGACTTCTTCGGGGCTCAGTTCCTTCACGCTGAACTGATTGATCAGGGCGATGTCCGCAGCGGCATCGGCCTTTTTCGTCTTCAGACTCAGTGATTTCAGTACTTTCGCCATATCCTTCCTCCTTTCCTGAGTATTCGCCAGGGAATGTATAAATAAACACCGGTTATTCACCGGTGGTTGCGGACTGTTTCAGTTTTGTCTCCTCAATGTCCCGTCGCAGTGCTGCGATGCGCTGATCGGGCGGCAGAAACAGGTACAGGGACGGATTCGGCATTCCGAGTGCCCTCGCCTGCTGGATCAGGGCCTCAAGCGCCTCCATTTCCGCCCTCCGTTTCCGTCTGCGTCTGAGACTGGCTCTGCGTCTGGCCTCCGGATCCTCCGGAGCTGTCGCCGCTGCCTTCCTCATTGACTCCGCGCATCAGGACCTTCGGCTTGTCGTTCACGGTATAGTCCAGCGTGGCCAGATCCTGAGACACCAGAGCCCACTTGCCCACGCCTTTCGGCAGGGCGGGCATATTTCTGGAGAACCGGATCTCATCCGGCGTCATCCAGCCGGAACGCACGGCCTTGTAATGGACCTCGGCCATGGTGGCTGCATCCGCTCTCAGCACGGCGTCCATGTCGAAGCGCCAGTGCAGCCCGCTCCGTCTCTGGGTGGCAGTCAGCAGTTTCCGGTCAAGCTCCTGCTCATAGGCCCTCACGATCGGGAGCATGGTCAGGGTCAGGAATTCCAGCATCACCTGTTCCTGAGAGGCGGTGTTGGCCTCGGAATAGTCCCCCAGCAGGTGCGGAGGGATGTTGTAGACCATGGCAACCTTGCTTCTGGTGATCTTTTCGACCTCAAACAGCATGGAATCCACCGGGCTGAGGTTCAGCGTCTTGGCTGTCACGCCTGACTCCAACAGGAGAATGTTTCCGGAGGTCTCGCGGTACGTGGACATGAAGTCCTCGATCATGGCCGCCTTCTGATCTTTGCCAAGGTTGGCCGGAGCCTCCAGGACGATGGCGCTGTTCACGCCCTGTTCCAGCTGCTTCACGTTGAATTCCTGGATGTTGTCGGAGTATTTCAGGGTGTTGAAGAGCACCGAAACCGGCGAAATGCCTGCAATTCCGTTGGTGGAAATGAAGGGAACGTGGATCATGTAGAAATCATGCACAAACATTTCCGGCCCTTCGTCCGGCTGGATCCTCCACCAGAGTTCCTTGGAGGTCTTCTCGATGATCGGCTGCACCCTGGTCGGGTCCAGAAGCTCAAGCCTCGGCACATCGTCTCCCGGCTGGTACACCTTCAGGGCGTAGCAGTTTCCGGCGGTCCCTCTGCAGGCCTCCATGCTCCGGAAGAACTGAGAAGAGGTCATGAGCGGGTTCGGGGAGAAGGCAACCAGGTCATTCAGGCCGTTGTACACCGGTTTTGACCCCTGATACAGCTGGATCGGCATGGATGCGAGGCTGTTTGAGATTCTGGACACCGCCGCGAAGATCAGTTCGCTGTTCTTCAGGGTGTAGTCCCCTCTCAGCCAGTGCGGAATCCATGTGCTTTTCGGCCTGACGGTCAGAGCGGATCCCTGTGAATTCAGGTATTTCGTGATGATGCGCTGCCTGCGCCTCTCCCTGAGGGCTGTAAAGATACTCATTTCCTCACCTCTGCAGACTGAGTACGGTTGTCAGCTTTCTGTCCTCCGGGATGTACAGCGGATGCTTCCGCAGATACTCCGTATGGGCGTCCAGAAAGGCCGCGAAACCGTCAATTTTGCGGTACACGGACTGCTTTGTGGGCAGATACGTGCCGTTTGCCGACCGTTTGGTCAGCTTTACATTCCCCAGGTACCAGTTGAACATGGGGTTATTGTTATGGATGATGTTCCCGTCGAGGAACCGCTCCTTCAGATCGTCCAGCGGCGCGGTCAGCGTGATCTCGCCCTGCCGGACCTCACTGAGGATGAAGCCCTTCTCCGTCATGCTCTGAATCATCATGTAAGCCTTGGCCGGGTCATATCCGACCGTCTCGATGCGGTACTTTTCCCTCATTTTCAGGAACCAGTTCACCACATAGTTGTAATCCACGTACTCACCGGGGCAGATCGTCAGCACGCCCTGGTTGATCAGGAACTGCCAGTCGAGCTTCTCATGGTCGAGGTTCATCTTCTTCTCCGTCGTCCACGAATGGGACAGGACGAAGAAGTTGTTGTCCGGCAGCGGGAATTCCAGGCAGGCCGACGTGAAGTCTTCCGTGCTGGAAAGGTCGAAGCCTCCGTAGCAGATTCGACCGGCCAGTTCCTCTTCTGGGAAGGTTTTGTTGTTCTTTTTGATGGTTTTGACGTCCAAAAAGCTCAATTCATCCACCGAAGTGAACACATTCAGCTGTTTGTTGATGAAGTTGGCCCGCTCTGCCGGGATGGTTTTCACGCGCTCCCATTCATCCTTCAGATCTTCGATGTCCAAGAGTTTCCCGAGCGACGGGTTTGCTTTCGGCCAGCATTCCGGATTGGTCGGGTCGTCATCTTCGTCGATCTCGTCAATGTAGACAAACATGCGGTCTGCCGCACGTTTGGAAATAGCAGCGTCCCCGGCCAGAATCTGACTGCCGAGGACGTAGAAATCCATCAAGGGACCGTCGATGACGGTTCCCAGGGTGGTGATATAGATGATCATGGGCTGCTTGCGCTTCTTGATCTTGCCCTTGATGACGTTGATGAGCTTGTAGTCCCGGAATTCATGGATCTCGTCGAAGACGGCCATGTGGACGTTTCTGCCGTCAAGGTTCTTGGAGTCAGAAGCCAGCGGTTCAAACTTCGAGTTTCCGAAATAACAGCCGCTCTGTGTGATCTGAACATGTTTCGCCAAAGCAGGAGAGCCTTCGATCTGGGCTGCACACTCGGAAAAGACGATTCTGGCCTGCTCTCGCGAGTTGGAAAGGGCGTAGATTTCTGCTCCCCTCTCCTTGTCTGCAATCAGACCATAGGCAGCATTGCCAGCGATCATGGTGCTCTTGCCGTTGCCTTGGCCGACAACGATCAGCGATTCACGGAATCGCCTGTAGCCGGTCTTTCTTGAGATCCAGCCGTACATGTTCGATTCCACAAAATGCTGCCAAGGGAGTAATTCCGTCTTCGAATACGCTCCCTTGGTCGGAATAAGGAATCTTTCGAGGAATTCTATCGGCTCATTGGCCTTTTTGATGTCATATGCCCATGGATAGTGCGGATCCGTGTAGGACTGCTCCAGCTCGTCGATGAATCGTTGGCACGCCTGCTTCCGTTTCTTTCCGGATACGATCTTTCCGGATATGACATCCTCCGCATACCGATAGGCCAGTGTAGCTCTCACGGTACTTGGTATCACCTGGAGATTCACCTCCCGGACAGAAACAGCTCAAGTTCGTCCTTTTCGGAGTCATCCTCCAGCGGTTCCTGAACAAATCTGATCAGGAGCTTTCCGGTATCGTTTGCCTGTGCACTGACTGCGACATAGTCCTTCAGAGCCGGATTCGAAACGAGATTGTTGTCGCCCTTCACGTTTTTCTTCGGGATGAGTACACCGTTGTCGTCTATAGCCGATTTCAGCTTCTTGAGCAGAGCTATCTGCTCGATATATCTGGAAAAGGTTGTCTCAAAGAAGAGTGCCTGCTCATCGCCCTTATCTCGTGCTTTTGCAATGATCGCCTTCGCTCTGTCATTGATACTGAGATTCTGGGATGAACCATCAGAGTCTGTCAGGCCAAGCAAATAGTCAGCAGGAACATCAAGCTTTGCAGCAATATCTGCAACTGCTTTTAATCCCGGTTCTCTCTCCCCGCTTTCCCATTTTGAAACAGTGCTGATATCCACAAAAAGGGATTCCGCAAGCTTTTGAGATGTCCATCCCGCTTTATTTCTGGCTGCTCTGAGCCTTTCAGCGAAGACTTGACGCTCCGCCAACTCATTTGACGCTTCGTCAACGGCATTTTCGATGGGCATTTTTACTTCAATTTGGGCATTTTTTTCAAAATTCACGGCAATCTCTCCTTTCTGTGAACATTTTTCTGTAATTATTGGTTGTGCTTCCTTGGAAAAAATTGTCTGGAAAATATGGTCTCGGTACGAATTAACGAGGGCGCGCGGTCATTTCCAGTCTATTTTCGGCCCGAAAGGGTTGGGGGGTACCCTCCGACCGAGGCCGGACGCCCCCGGAAACGTCGCTGCGATGGTTTCGTCAGCTCTCATCGTCGCTTCCGTCGGTGATGTTGATGACTCTCACACCTGAGATTGTCTTTGGCTTCGACTTCCTTGTCTTGGTTTCTTCGTGGCAATACCAGCAGCATGACGTCAGGTTGTCCAGGGACAGACCGAGGTCAGGTCTGGACTCCAGCTCTTGGATGTGGTGAACCTCTGTTGCTATGCCAGTACAGCGAGAGGACAGACGCAGCTGACAGATGTAGTGGTCTCTCTGCAGCGCCTGCTGTCTGATTCTTCTCCAGGCTGGTGTCTTGTAGAAGCCCTGCTCCTTCAGGGTGCCGCCACGGTCAGGCATGGCTGGATGGTAGCCTGCCCTCATTGCCCGTACCTGTTGCGGCGCATGGTGGACTGCCACCCCCGGAAGATATCTCGGGTCACCATGTCCCGCTCACACCTGCCGTCGCACATTGGATGGGAAGCATGGCAGACACAGACAGTCTTGCCGTTCACTATTCGGATGTAAACCGGAATCCTCTCTGTGTCCTTCATGCTGACTACCTCACATCTTCTTGTAGATAACCGCTCTGCTGTAGCTGGCGTGATCCTCGGTCATCAGGTCAAGGAACTCATCACGGGTGAATCCGGACAGGCGGAAGATTTCCTCCGGCCTCATGCCCAGCTCCTTCCCGATCTCCTGTACAGACTTTCCTTCTGCCAGGAGTTTCTTAACGATGGCCTTCATCGGTTCCAGCAGATGGGTACCACGCGCACGGTTGTGGGTGATCGTGCCGTACACGTCGGCAGACTCATCGCCGTGGTGATCGACAATGACCACAGGCACCTTGCCGCCCAGCTTCGACAGCAGTGGCTCACGCCCTGAGACTGTCCAGCGGTGGAAGCCGTCAATGATGGTGTAGTCCGGACGAACCACAATCGGAAGCGTCCATCCGTTGGTCAGGATGGACTGCGTCAGGAGCCGAAGGTTCTCCTCGCTGACCTTGTTCGGGTTGTAGTCGTTGGCATGCAGCATGGTGCGGTCAACCCACTGCAGAGATCCCAGCGGAGCAAACAGATTCATCTCACCTGCCATTGTCAACCGCCTCCCTGTAGTCGCTCGTGATCTTCATGTGCATCGTCACGAGCATTCTGCCTTTCGGGTCACCGAAGATGAGTGTTTCGTACATCTCCTTGCAGCGATCTGGCGTGATGGCAAAGTAGAACCTCTTGTACAGATTCCGCCAGGCATTCAGTTTGTTGAGCGTGTCCTTGTTGATCCGATAGGCTCCGGTGTTATGGAACAGCAGATCCTCCAGCTTTGCCCGGTAATCCACCTCAGGCTGTCCGGCCTCAAGCTCTCGCCTCTTCCGAGTGGAGCGGTTGAACATCTCAGAATCCCAGTACAGCATGGCCAGCTCTGCATTTGGTTCCCGTTT
Source organism: uncultured Clostridia bacterium (assembly GCA_946407745.1). GTDB lineage: Bacteria > Bacillota > Clostridia > Christensenellales > Aristaeellaceae > RUG11272. The sequence goes on along the minus strand of CAMJPQ010000021.1, from coordinate 7,781 downwards.
GCAGATCTTGTCCCACAGTTCTGGATCCGTCTCAGCGATCCGGTGCAGGCCCTGGGTTCCGCCCTCACCGAAGAACGCGCACAGCCGGAGATTCCGCTTGGTTGCCCCGGCCTCATACAGTCTCATGTAGATTTCCGGGAACTCAAGGTTATGCTCCTTGATGTACAGCCACACGTCGGAATCCAGCCAGTCATAGATCGGCCAGATCTTCCGGTTTTCCGGAGTCCTGTACGCGACAGAGCGGAGACGGGTGAACGATTCCGATGTCCTGGCACCGATCAGCTGAAGGTCTCCACGCTTCCCGAACTCATTTGAGCAGAACGTCTGGTAGTTCATCTCTCCCGGATAGGAAAGCCCTTCGTGGTACATGATCGCATACGGTGGCGGCTCACGCATCCACCGGTCCCTTGCGTTCGGATCCCATGTGATCCAGGACTCGCCCTGTGACAGGCTGTCGATCACCGATACCTGTTTGAAGGGCAGGCAGAACCAGAGGAACGGGACGCCGATCGACATGAACTTCTTCCGCCAGCGTTCTGCGGCTTCCACCATGGAAGGATAGATCCCTTCCTCATCGATGAAGATCACCTTCAGGCGCTTCCGATCCACCTCTCCGTTTCTGCAGAGTTCATAGGTGAGATGGGACATGCACAGGCTGTCTTTCCCGGACGAGAAATTCAGATTCACATTCGCCCCTGTTTCGAAGGCGTTCCGGATCCTCTGCTTGGCAGCAGTCACAACATCGACTGCGGACTCATACTTCCTTATAGCCATATCCGCTCACCGCACTTCGGGCAGACGAGGAACTTTCTGTCCCCATCACCGTTCTCCGGCGCACTCGGCTGAATCATCTGAGGGCTCTGCGCTGCAGCATAGGGATTCTGGCCATTCAACTGATTGTTGGTGTAGTACTCTGCCGGCGGCTCCGGTTCCGGCTTTGCCTCCGGGATCTCCACCTTGCCGTAGTCCATCACAAGGTCAGAGACTTCCCTGGTTGACATCTGCAGCATCTCAAGCAGGCTGTCATCATACCCGGGAATGTCGAAATCCCCGTCAAGGCTGGATATGATCTCATCGATGGCGCTCATGTCGGTGACGCCGAGTTCATACACCTTATTGTCAGCCATCATGAGCTTCAGCTTGTCCTTCTCGGAGAGATCCGTCCGAACATAGCAGTCTGCTTCCTTCAGGCCGAGTTCGAGCATTGCCTGATACAGACCGTTGCCGATCAGGATCACATAGCCTTCGTCACACAGGATCGGCTTCGTCTGGCCGAACTTCTCCACAGAGCGTTTGTACTCCTCCATCTGCTTCTGAGAATGCCGGCGCACGTTCCTCGGATTCGGGCTCAGCTTCTCCAGCGGAATTCTGGTGATGGTCATGCACTCACCCCCTCAAGGAAGGATCGTGCAGACGGGATGTACTCCGCCGCCTTCTCGATGACCGTGTGATCGATGTCCCAGACCTCACGGTACCCCTGATTCAGGGAATTGCAGTAGTCCCGCTCCGGCCATGCGTGTGTGCCCTGGGTGTATCCGTCCTTCCATCCGTAGATCGGCGGCAGCGCCAGACGGTGATAGTGGATGTACCCGAGAATCGCTTCATGCGGCCAGTCGTACAGAGGATTGAACCGGATTTCCCCGGTTTTCTTCCGGATGAATCCGTCCTTGCCGCAGACATTCCCGTCGATGACCCTGTGGCCAAGGATCAGGAGGTCAAGGCCGTGATCGAAGATCATGCTGGTGAACGGGCCCTTCTGGCTGATCTGGTGCCAGCGCTGCCCGACAGGGCCTCTGGCAAAGATCAGCTCCTGATGCTCTGCCAGCCATGGCAAGCCATAGCCGGTGTGCATCATGGTTACCCCTTCTGGGCGATTCTGAAGCACCCAGGATATAAACGCCGGATAGTCAAGGTCGCAATAGGCGAAGTATCCTTCCTTGATATCCAGCCTGTTCAGAATTGACGAGAGGACGATGCTGTCCTTCCCTGCGCTGTAGGCATAGGCGACATGCTTCCCTCTGGTCGCGGCGAGGATCCGCGCTGCGGCTTTTGCCGTCAGCTCTTCCACCTCATCGAACGTGATCAGATCCTCAATCTGAGCGACTGCTGCAAGCCAGTCCTCATTTTTGGTGGAATGCTTACTTCCGAGCACTCTTTTCATGCGCTCACCCTCTTTCGGGAGAGGCGCAGGCCGAGCGCCCAGACAAGCATGCCGACAATCAGCCATACCCGGGATTCCGCCATCAGGGTCCAAACACCCATCACGCCGAGCGGCGCCACGAACTGCCAGAAGACCAGGGCAAAGAGGTTGATCCCGAGGCCGACGTTCTTGCCGAACACGGCAAATTCAGAGTAGACGAACGAGGAAAGTGAAGAGATGGCCAGAACAGACAGCAACACCGCCTTGCAGATGTTCAGTGCCGGTGATACCGTCGTGAAGATCAGGGAGAAGGCGAAGATCAGGTACAGGCCGAACCCAAGGCCTCCGAAGATGAAGGCATTGGTGATGTTCACTTCCCGGACGGATTCATCGTTCTGCTCGTTGTAGTCGATCAACTTGAAGAAGTACGGATATGTGAACGGTCCCGGCAGCAGCAGGAAGCCCTTGTACAGGCCCTGTGGAACGTTCTCCACGCCGAGGCTCAGTCCGTCAAAGCTGAATCCGGTCTTGGCCAGCGAAACGCCGGATAACACCAGCACCAGAGCGTAGATTAGATACATGCCGCCGTTGTCGGTGATGATGTTGGCCAGAATGCCTCTCCGGTACAGAGCGACAATGAAGATGACTGTCACCGCATAGGTGAGAATCCTTCCGCCGAGTTCTCCGACCGGCGTCCCGGCCCAGGCCTCCTGAATGGCCGTCATGCAGAGCCAGATCTGGAAAATGCTGAACGCAGCCAGGATGATTCTGCAGAGCCGTGTCCGCATGACCTCTCTGACGGTCGGGAGCTTCCAGATGATGACGCCGAAGACAATGCAGGCCAGCGTGTTGAAGATACACCAGATCAACGATGGCAACACGCCCAACGTGTTGGCCAACGTTGTGGAGTTCATCAGGGATCCGGCACCGGCCCATGAGGCGGCGATACTCAGCGAATAGTAGAGCTGTGGGTTTTGCCTGACTTTCGTTTTCAATTCTGAAAACATGAGTGATTCCTCCTTTGATGTTTCCGCCATGAGGCGGCGATACTCAAAGGAGCTGCGTGTTCTGGTCTATCCTCCTTCCCGGGCATGAAAAAGGCACCGCAGGGGCGAACTGCAGTGCCTTGATTCGAATTCGATTGTACTTATATCACAGCTTTGGCCACAAATGCAAGTAACGGGACGTCACCTCACGGAACGACTTTGCCCGGGTGCATCTCCTTCCAGATCTGTTCCCCGAGCGCATCCCGGACAGCTCTGTAGTATGCTTGGTCAGTGAAGAGCCGGTACAGGCCGACGCCGATCAGGAACGTCTGCTGATCCTCCGGAGAAAGAGCGGAGAGGATCGTGTTCCGGATCCTCTCGTTCCCGTCGATGTACTTCTCGCACATGATCTCAAACCGGCCGATGGGGTCCTGTTCCCGGAGGCTGTCATTCATCTTCTGCCTCCGCCGCTCCAAGTGGCCAGTCTTCCTGCTTGGCGATGTCCCAGGACGCCAGCGGTCTGATCTTGCCGATGAAATCTTCCAGAGCCTCTTCCGTCCCGCACTGGTCGCAGATGTAGATCTCCGCTCTCCGGCTGAGTGCGTTCCGTGCCGGATCGCTGTTCATCACCCAGCGTCCGCAGCGTGGGCACGGCCAGTGGTATTTTCTCTGCAAAGGGGCAAACCGCTGGATTTTATGAGATGCATCGAGCTCCTTACAGAAGGTCTCATAGCTCATGTGCCCCATTGACTGCATGGCCTCAGACGCGGCCTGGATCTCTTCTTTCGTCCAATCTCTGCTCATTCTTCAGCCTCCTCATCGGTCTCGATCGTGATGATCATCCCGTCTCGGTCCAGATCCACGCCGTCAACTTCATAGCCCTCATAGTCGCAGTACATGGCATCCCGGATCGTTCCGGCGAAGACCTCTTCCTCCGTCCGGGTGTCATAGATCCGGACAACCTCCATATCATCGTTGAACACGTACAGGAAATCGTAAACTGTCATTTTGCTGTCTCCTTTCTCAGAATCCCCTTGCCTGATCGGCGAACGCTGCCGCCATGCCGATCGCCATCTCGTCTGCCCATCCGGTGGGAAGCAGCCTTGCGACTGCCTTCCGGATCATCTGAATCATCTTCATGTTCCGTTCCCCCTCACCAGTATTCTTCCTCTGCCGGATCGTGCTCCCAGTACTCAGGCGGGACCAGGCTCTGCCCGAACAGGTTGTACCACTGCCCGCATTTCGGGCACTGGCAGGCGCCGCAGTACTGATCGTAAAGCTCAACCTCCTCACCGCAGCTGCAGGTTCCGTGTGCCGGTTCGGTGTAGTCGTTTACGTACTTTTGAACCTCCGCGAAGACCTTGAACTGATCCGGGTGTGCCATGCAGTTCTCATAGTTCTGTCGGGCTTCCTCATACTGGATCGGAAGGACCTTGCCAAAGCGGTCACAGGGGAAGCAGAATCCCCTTTCTCTGTCATCGTCATACCAGAAGGTCAAATCATAACTGACATTGGTCTTGCGTTCTGCCGGTACAAAATTGTGAAGCATGTTCTTTTCTCCTTTCAATCGACGAGCTCCATATACTGCTCTTCTTCTCTGACAGCCTCTTCGGCTTCCTCAATCTCTTTCATGATGTCGTTCAGATCGTTCAGGATCTTGCCAAGGCTTGCCTTCCCGTCCGAGCAGGTGAAGATCATGATTGCGATGTCCCTTGTGCTCATCTCCGGCATTTTCGCCATGGTGAACATCAGATCGTACTGGCGGGGTGTTCCGCAGGTGAAATAGCGTTCCCGGTTGCAGAGGTTGTAGATCTTCTGTACCAGCGTGTACTCGAAATCTCTTGTGACTGTCATTGTTCTTTCCTCCTTCAGTTGATCTTGAATCTCAGGCCGAGCAGCTGTTCGACCTCTTCCGTTCCCCAGCGGTTGGACTTCTTCTCCAGAACGCATGGGCCTTCCAGTGTGCAGCCCTCTTTGATGAATCCGTGGATGTTCTCCATGACCGCCGTGCTTTGGTTGGTGTACACGAAGCTCTGAATTCCGGCCTTCCGGAGCGTTCCGATGAAGTCCGAAACTTCCCGCTCCCAGCAGAAGTCATTCAGTTCGAATTCCTCCGTCTCGGTCCGGTCATATGCCCAGTAGGCTTTCATCTCACCGTTGCTGTACGGGAACTCAGCCTTGATCTCCTTCTCTCTGGCGTACCAGGCCTTGACCTCATCGCTGTCCCATCCGAACTTTTGGATGGTATCTTCCTTGGTTGCCTCGTGGGCGCTCTGTACCTTCTGCCACTCGCAGCAGGTGTCGTACATGCTCTTGAAATAGGTGTTTCCGGTCATGATCATTCATCCTTTCTCCCGGTCTTTGGCCCGGCCGGGAGGGCTCTATGATTAATCTTTGAACAGCTTCCGGTACGGTGTCTCGCTGATCACCGGCGTCCCTGCGATCGGTTCCTTCTCCACCAGCACGATATCAGCAATCGTGAACCAGCCGTCCTTGTCGTGAACGGAAAATCCGTTTCTCTGGCAGTATTTCCGCATCTCCTTGAGGGCCTTGTCTCTGTCCTCATCCCGGAAGACGCACACATCAGGTCTGGTGGATCCCTTGTACCGTTTCAGAATCACTGAATACTCAACCATTTCTCTTCCTCCTCAGCAGTATTCCCAATCGGCCCAGTCGGCCATGGTCTGTTCTTCTTCTGTGAGATTCTTGTAGATCTTCCCTGCCTTCCGGAAGATCGACCTCACTGTCGGGTCCAGTGCGTTCCGGCCTTCGCCGGTCATCTTGTATGCCATCCGCATGAGCTTCTGGTACTGTTTGAACATCTTGCTTCCTCACTTTCTGTATTCCATCATGGCGCAGCGGAGGAACATGTGATTCGTTTTCGTTCCCTGCCAGATGTCGATCCACCATGCGGCGGAGTCCTTATTGTCGAGCCAGGCGCGGAAGGCTGCAAACTCTTCCTTCCTGCTGGTGTTGCTCATTGCGTCGAGTGCTGCGAAGATGTTAGCCTTGATCTCTTCCGCCCATTTGACCTGTTTCTCTGTTCCCTTCATTTTTCTTGCCTCCGTTTTCGTTTTGTTTTCTGCTCGGTATGGTCATATAATAAACCTTTTTGGACTATTTGTCAATATATTTTATTGATATTTTCGGATTATTTCTAAAATTTTTCGGTTGACTTCTGTTCCAATCTGGTTTATTATTGTCCGTGGAGGTGTTGACATGGAAGTATCCGACGCTGTGATGCATGCGCTCCGGGTTTCCGGCAGAAAGCAGGCTGACCTCACATCCATCCTGAAGGTCAATTCCGCACAGGCGGCAAACAAGAAGGTCCGAGAATCCAGATGGACCGTCGACGATCTGATCAAGGTCGCCGACCTGACCGGTGGGAAAATTCTGTTCCAGATGCCGGACGGAGACCAAATCGAACTAAAATGAAAGGAGAATGATCAATGAGACTGACAGACGGAAAAAAGACTGTAGAAATCACAATGACAAAGTGGAACGGTTCCGGGTGGGATCCTGATTGGAGTGCAGACTTCTTCGATGCTGGTACGCTCAAATATGACCAGGACAAAGACGCATATGTGGTTGATGATGTTGACTACTGCGTTGAGCAGGCCGAAGATTGCATAGCCTGCCGCGGCGATTACGCAGATAACATCCCTGATCCGGATGCGGAAGTCCGTGTTGAGGACATCTGATCCGGAAAATGAAAAAAGCGCAGACAGCCGATTATGGTTGTCTGCGCTTTTCTCATTGTTCCTCGGTCTTGTCCGGTTCCCAGACCAGAAGGTCTCCAACCTGACAGCCGAGGGCTTTGCACATGCGGTCAACCGTGTCCAGAGACACGTTTCTGACGAGTTCGTTGTAATACTCGTTCACGGTGGCCACACGCAGCCCTGCAATTTTCGCGAACTTGGTTTGCGTCCACCTCCGTTCGCCCAGGAGAGTGGACAGACGAATTCGAATCATTGTTGCAGCAGCTCCTTCGCCGAGATGATACTCCATGCCGTATCACTTCGCATGGGCACCGTAATTTTATTCCGGTTTGCCGTAATACAATTACTGCATGGTGTAACCACAGGAGGAGATCTTGCTTTTGGAAGAAAAGACGAAAAGAGAGAGACTGTACCCTTATTCAGGCACAGTCCCTCTCTTCAAAATAGGAACTGTTATCTCAACATGATCCGCATACAGCAGAGTTCGTGAGATAACGCTTTGGTGGAGCATAGTTACGTTCTCACGAACTATGGCCCAGGCCTCCCTCTTGACCAGAGGGAATGTCTTTTCTTCTCCAAAGTAAAAACTAATCCGTATTTCGTTGTCAAAGACCAAGACCCTGTGCACGAAGTTCTGAATCAGGTCCCGGAGGAACTGTTCGTCCTCCAGATCCCCGTCCCGGAACTTGTACAGGTTTTCTCGGAGCTTGTCTACCGAGAATGTTTTCAGTGCTTCCGTCTCAACGGCAATCGCCTGCTCAATGTCCTTCTTCGTGTCGGCCAGCTCGTTCATTCGCTTGATGATCACATCGTTGAAGGCCCCGGCCTCCATGGCCTTCATGATGTTGTCCAGGCTGACGGTGACCTCGGCAAGCTGGCCTTCAAGGGTGCTGACCTTCGATTCCTCCCGGATCTGCCGGATGATGTCATCATAGC
>CAMJPQ010000020.1 GCA_946407745.1 uncultured Clostridia bacterium | reverse complement strand
CGTCATTTCTGTGCATTTACTCTGGCAAAAATGCACTTCACTTGGCAAGTGACCATTTTCAGAGTAAATTCCGTTTTGGGGGCTGAAGTTACTTTGAAAAACCGTAACCGGAATTCACTCTGAATAACAACAATAATACCGCGAAGCGGCCCGTCTCCTCGTCGCCGCCGTCGTCGCACGGCTGTGGGAAGGGTGGAAAAGTCTACGGTCCTTTTCCACGCTTTCCACAGCTTCCTTTATGCTATTCTTTTCCTGCTGTGTCTCGGGTTAAGGAGGTACCGAGAATGGAAAAGAATAAGCACCTGAGTGCCGAGGATCGGAAGTTCATCGAGGATTCCCTGAATCGCAAGATGAGCTACGTCAGTATCGCGAAAGCGCTCAGCAAGGACCCAACCACTATATCCAAGGAAGTCAAGTCGCATACCGTTACATGGCGGAAGGGTGCTCTCAACGGTAGAAACTACAACAACTGCAAGCACCAGTTTGACTGTAAGAAAACAGCGCTTTGTACTCCATGCGGAGCCCCGAAACGGCACACTTTCTGTCGACATTGTATTGGCTGCAACCAGCACTGCCCTGACTTTGAACCCATGGTATGCTCCCGCCGGAAAAAGACTGCTCACGTCTGTAACGGCTGTGGATTCATTACCGACTGCAATTTCGAGAAGAAACTGTACCGGGCTTCTGTCGCTCAACAGGAATACAAAACACTTCTGTCGGAAGCCCGCTCCGGGATTGGATTCACCGAAGAAGAACTGAAGGAGCTGGACGCAAAGGTTTCACCGCTTATCCGACAAGGACAGTCTCCTCACCATATCAGTGTACATAACCGGGATACGCTCATGGTCAGCGAGGCTACCATTTACCGTCTGGTTGATTCCGGATTGATTGCTGCAAGAAACCTGGATCTTCCCAGAAAGGTTCGTTTCAAGGCCAGAAAAAGAAAGAAGTCAGCATTCAAGGTGGATCGTTCCTGTCGGGTCGGAAGGGATTACGGATGTTTCCAGCGCTTTATGAATGAGAATCCTGATACCCCGGTAACCCAGCTGGATTCTGTCCTTGGCAAGAAAGGCGGCAAGGTTCTCCTTACAGTCCATTTCGTCAATTGTGAAATGATGCTGGCTTTCCTGAGGGACAGCAATGACGCTAAATCAGTGGAAGATGTGTTTGATTTCCTGTATCAGTCTCTGGGGCATAACCGTTTCAGCAATATTTTCAGGCTCTGCCTTGCGGACAACGGCAGCGAGTTCTCTAATCCGGCGCATATTGAATTTACGTCGGACGGAAAACAGAGAACCCATATCTTCTACTGCGATCCCCAGGCACCCTACCAGAAAGGGTCGGCCGAAAGAAACCATGAATTTATCCGCTGCTTTATTCCCAAAGGAACTGATATGGGCCAATACACCCAGGATGATATCACCCTGATGATGAACCATATCAATTCTTACAGTCGGGTCAGCCTCGGTAACAAGTGCCCTTATGATGTATTTCGATTCCTCTACGGAGATGATCTGCTGAAATTGCTGGGATGCGTCACCATCCCAGCACAGCAGGTGACACTGAACAAATCCGTGTTCAGGAAGGAGGTCTCGGAATGAGATATGCTAAAGGGTCTGAAGAATATCTCGCCAATCTGGAAGGAATGCACGAGATGGAAGAAGATATCCCGATGACCCGGTTTGAACGCGCTCGCCTGCGCAGTTGGGTAAAGGATGGACACGACATTGAATCCAATCCCTGGGACTACCTGAATTCTGATTCGTCGCCTATGAATTATCTCAAGGCGTTGAGAATTCGTTACGGTGTTTCCCATGGCCCCTGGGATTCCTGGGAATTCGAAGTTCCCTGGAAGTGGGATCTCTCCGGTCGATTCCTCATTGAAAACGACACTTTGACCAAATAAACGATATCTGATCTGATTCCGAGATGCAGCGCAGTACAACTTATTTCAGCGGGCGGAATTTACTTTGAAAAGCATTCCTTTTCAGGTTTCACTCGCTTGTTTGCTGTACCCTTCTTTCGCCTGTTGCGGCATGATTATATCCGTTTTGGGCACTCTTTTCCACCTGAAATACCATCTCTGATGCTTGTGTATCGCCTCCATTACCTTGATTTTTATGGCGTCAGCAACTTCCGGAACTTACTGACGCAAAACCGGAACTTACCTTGAAAAGTGACCGCGAAAAATTTTTTGGCAAAATTTTTTGGCCAAAATTTTTTGGCAATTATTTCCAGCCCTTCGACATTACCTGTACTTCGCACCATGCTTCTGTGCAATATACTGCATGTCGCCTTGGTAATTATTCCGGTATACGCTATAATTTTTGCGGGCAAAATGATTGTGACAATGCAGGATGTAGGCCTTCGGATCTTGTACGCAAACGATCTCTCCAGCCGCCCGGTAGAAGAACTCTTGGTGGATTGTCATGCGAATGTTGGGATCATATCCAATCTTTCGATAACTCTCCGTTCGCACCAGGAATAGGTCCGCCGTCTTGTAGACAACCTCTCTCCCCTCGATCATGGTGCCATGTGGAATTATGAGGTGCTTGTTCATTCGAATACGACTGTAACCCGCGGCCCCCTTCTCAGGATTTCGATGCTTCGCCTGCAGGCCGACCAGATCCACCTCTTCGTGTTTCTGCAGGAAGGCCAGCTGCCCGTGGATGTTGCTGGCGGGAGTCAGCAGCTCATCGTCGTCCAGCCGCATGGTGTAGGGTGTCTTCACCTCAGCCAAAGCGGCGATCAGACCTTTGCTTAAGCCACTATCGAATGGCAGATGGAGTATCACGTCAGCTTCCGCCATATTCTTAATCTCCAGCGGCTGCTCGCTGTCATCCGCGATGATGACCCTCGCTTTCGGATAATACGCTTTGATTACCCAGTAACAGCGCCTTGCTAACTTTTGACGGTTGAAGGATTTGTAGATGAAGGTAACGTTCTCCTCCACATTTCGCCTGTCCGCATCACTTATGCGAGGCTTACCAAAGAGTGGATAGCGAAGGAGGAAGTATAGATTTTCCAAGTGGTAGAGAGGAGATCGGAGAGGAGAAGCCTTGATACTCTCATAAAGTAATCTCAGGTGTTCTTTTCTGCCAGTATATCGCATCGTTGATGGCCACCCTGATGGCTTATTCACAGGTTTCTCGGGAATCACATCTCCGCCGTACAGCCGATCGAAGAGATCCCGCCGCTGCTTGTTTTCACTCAGTCCTACCGAAAGGCGCTGCCGCCCCTCTTTGCTGAAACCGTACTGTTTCAGGGACACTACCCCGGTGTACACCCACGCGAATGGCTTCAGCGCCGGGTGCTTCTTTACCGCCGGCCACTCATTCAGCCCTTTCTTCTGCATGCCTTTTAGAAAGAGCAAAGGGCTGTGATACCGGGTCAGCACTTTGGCGGTTTTATCGTCAGTCCGTTTAACTCCAAAGTTTCCCTGCTCCAGAATAAACTCGATCAGTTCTGTACAGGTAGTTTCGTCCACGTCCGCGCACCAGGGGAAATCACCCGCAAGGCCTAGATACATTTGGCTTGCCTTTGTAACCGCCTTGGCCAAACTGAGCAAGCCCGCCTTTTCCAACACGCTTCGGAAATCCCTGAACCGGCTGTCATCCCGCAGATGGTGATCCACAAACATCATCCAGTCGATCATGTGCCTCAATCCAAGGCCGTTGTAGAGATGCTCCCGGATGTGCCAGATCAGTTCCAGGCCATGCTGCTTCCACGGCAGCGCAGGGAATGCACAGCGCGGTTGGGTAATCTCCTCGTGCTGAATGTCTTCCAGGCCTGACAGCAGGTAGTCCAGAATGAAGCCTCCTTCTTGGACGCGCTCCAGTCCTGGCGGACTTTGGTGTAGTTCAACCATTTGGCTGTTCCTGTGCAAGTGGGTCTCGTCTTTGCCGACGTCGCCCTCCTTGATAAAGCCGCCCTGTTTCAGCGCTTCAATCGCCCTTTGATAGTTTTCCGGATGCACCAGGATGTCAATATCCCCATATCGGCGGAGATATGGTACCGGATAATCCTTGCCGGACGCTGTACCTTTGATCACCACTGCCGGGATTTGCGCCTCTTCTAGAACGTGCAAAGCCTCTGCCTGCACCGCCGCCATCTGAACGAACCGCGCCACCCAGAGGTATTTTGCGCTGCCTGAGCTAGGCAGCGCAGCCAATACCAAACCATCCACCGTCTGGGCTTGCATCTCTTGAATCACTTCATCGGAAATCGGATCGGTGAAGCATCCACCCCAGAGCGAAGTTTTCAGAATATCAAACAGAATAATGTTCTCTGATGTCATGCAACCACCAACTCAAGCGCCTGCATTGCAGTAGATATTCTCAAGAATATGCACTGCATCGCGTATATCATAACCGTGTTCCCGTGCTTTTTCCCCAGCACGAACTCTGTCAGCGTTCACAGGTTTTTTTAAGATGGCATTAACCCATAGCTCTTCTTGCAACGGGAGATATTGCGCATTCTCCGCGAAAGATAATCCTAGCGGAACCCGATCGGACAAAAGGATCGGTATACCCGATGATATCGCCTCAACGCCCACCACCGGGAACCCTTCGGATAAGGATGGCAGAATGCAAACATCAAACGCCTGATAAAGCCGTTCAATGTCTATTCTCTTTCCAAGGAAACGGACGTGATCGCCTAGGCTGTGATCATGTACATATGTTTCACACAACCTGCGTGTTTGCCCGTCTCCCACCAGCACCAGAACCATGCCGGGATTCTGAGCAATCACTGATTCAAGTACCCGGAATGCAAAAATGTGATTCTTGACGGGTGAAAAAGCAGCGACCATTCCGATCACATAAAGATCTGACAGCCCAAATTCCTGACGTACGGCATGTCGCACCTTGTCATGAAAGCGAAAACGCTCGGTATCGACCGCATTTGGCACGATGAAAGATTTACGGGAACCCATGTTCAGCTTTCCAAAGACAGCATTCCCCGCCTCATAACTGCATGCCATCATGTGCGTCGCATAGCAGCGATGAAGGATGATGCTGGCATTATGCCGTAGCAAAGCCTGAACAGTTTGATAGGTCGGTGTTCTGTGGGCATGAGCGATTCTAATCGGAATCCCTTGCTTTTTTGCAACCATGAGATCCACATAGCATGTATCTCCGCCATGTACATGAATCGCATCATACCGCTTGCTCTCGAGTAATTCAGTGAGCCTTTTGCGATATTCTTTCAAGCCTGATGACCTGAGTGGTAAACGATAAAACGAGGCTCCCATCCGTGCCATATCAACAGCCAAACCACTCGGGGAGGAATTGAGTGCGATATCAAACTGATACTTATCCCTATCAATAAACTGCATATAGTTATGCACTACTGAAGGAATACCGCCAAAATCAGCACTCCCCATAATATGGAGTATTCGCATTCTAATCAGTTATCTATCCCTGTTACAGATTCTCTTTATACCATTCGATTGCAACCTTAATGCCACGTTCGAAACTCCATTCCGGATCGTAGCCCAACAATTCCCGAGCCTTAGAGATATCCGCATTTGAGTGCTTAATATCCCCCGCACGATCCGGGCCAAAGTTGGGTTCGATATCCACACCCAGTGCTTCCGTTAGTCCATGATAGATGTCAATCAGGTATTCCCGGCCACCATAGGCTACGTTGAAGGCCTCGCCCGCAGCTTCATGGGATGCCAAACATGCCTTGAGGTTTGCCTCAATCACGTTCTCAATATAGGTAAAGTCCCGGGACTGCTTGCCATCACCGTTGATGGTGGGTGTTTCACCGTGCAGCAACTGCTTGATGAACTTCGGGATCACTGCCGCATACGCCCCGTTCGGATCCTGCCTACGGCCAAAAACATTGAAATAGCGCAGGCCATAGGTGTCTAGACCATAGTGCCGGGTGTACTGCTTCGCCCATTCCTCGTCGGCTCGCTTGCTGACTGCGTAGGGAGAGAGTAGGTTGCCCTCCCTGCCTTCCTTCTTCGGCAGATTCGGTTCGTCTCCATAAACCGAAGAAGAAGAAGCATACACGAACTTCTTTACACGATTCTGTCGTGCAGCCTCGAGCATATTCAGCGTCCCCTGGATGTTGTTGGCGCAGTAGAACAGTGGCATCTCAATAGATCGAGGCACACTACCCCACGCTGCCTGGTTCAGCACATAGTCCACACTTTCGCAAGCCTTCATACAAGTATCAAGATCCTTGATATCGCCTTTGACAAACTCATAATTTGAGTTGTCCAGGAACATATCCACATTAGCTTGCTTGCCGGTAGACAGGTCATCCAAGCAGCGAACGCGATAACCCAACTTCAAGATTGCCTCACAAAGGTTACTGCCGATAAACCCAGCACCACCGGTGATGAGAAAAAAAGAATCTTTAGGGAATCCTAAATTATTGTACGACACAGTAACTACTTCCTTTCCTACATTCGTTATTCGAGTTTATTATTTGCTTTTTTCTTGCTGATATTCATTTCAACTAAAGCCAAGCAAGCGAACAAACCACCAATGAAAGTGAAAACAAGTAATGCACGAGTTATTAATGATATATAACTGTTAATGTTGTTAATTAATAGCCCTTTTAATCCGAAAAAAACTAAGGCAATGAAAAACAATGCAAATAAATAGAACACGTCTGACTGACTTTTCTGTCTAACAAGAATATATTTGTTGTCATAATGAATCAGCAGTATCAAACCAACAATTAAAGCAACTGTTGTTCCGATTAATGCACCTTTAATCCCCAACGAAGGTATAAGAGCTATTGATAGCGCTAGATTAAATATCATTTCTGTAATGACAATGTACTTTGTAGATTTGAAATGCCCTGAAGCTTCTATTGCTTGTCTATAGACCTCACGGACAGAATACAAAACTTGGCTAAAAAAGAAAAGTTCTGGCACAAACTTAACTAAATAATCAGCATCTGTCACTCCGTATGTATAAAGCTTTACAAATGGTGTAACCATTACATAACATGTAGTACACAATATGAAGGACAGACAAGTATATAGTGTTCTATATTTTCGAAAATAATCTGAGGCAATATCTTTCGAAACAGCATATTTCTGCCCTATTTTGAATTGATAGCTATTTCGAATTGATTCCAATACATTCTGTATTGCAGTAAAAGCTAGCAAATAGATAGAATAGACGCTGACTATAGTTAGATCACGGGACATTACTGTCAATAAAACTACATCAGTATGGTTAAATATCAGCCATGCAATCCATTGGATAAGTACCGAATTTTTTTGATTAATGGCTTGAAAATCTGGTTTGGTGTGAAAATTGACCCATTTATATTTTATATGAAAGTATATAATGACAATGAAGGACTCAAAGATAGCAACAACCAGATTACAGGCTTGCACAACAATGATACTATAACCAAGATAAATCGCTATGATTTTTGCCGCGTTTCGCAGAATGGAAGAACATAACATCAGAATGTTAAGAACGTATACGCGCCCATCTGCCTTTAGCAATACTGAATATTTTGCTTGAACAAAATATCCCCAAGCTGATGATAAACCTTGTAGAAATATGACTAAGGTTATCGTACTTGAGGACAGTTTCGTATCGACAAGAAGAGGATATACAAAGCTCAGTACAATTATAGCTAGAAGATATATGATACCGGTTTTTTTGTAATACTTACTAGTCGCTGAAAGGATTTCATTAACTGATGTGCGCTGATCATTCGCAAGGGGCTTATATAACGCCTGGCGTGATGCTGCTCCAACACCCGCCTCCAGTATTTGTAAATATACAAATAGTTGTGCTATAGAATTAAGAAGACCATTAGTCTCCGACCCAAACTGAGTTATGAATAAATATGGCAGAACCAACCCGAGGAAAGTATTTATGACTTGATGAGTTAATCCTGTAATCAAGTTTAATCCACTTTTAGTTCTTCCGCGTCTTATTATGTCAAGCTTCAAATTCAATTCCTCCATGGGTGAAAGACAATTGAGATTCCAAAGGAAAAGAAGAATCTAATAATACTATTGGTAATATTTTCAATACAGCCGAATTACCCCCCAAGCGCCAGATAAAACAAGAAAACAGACTATGTAATCAATGATTATCTGCGTATTTATTATATTAATATACAAAAGCAATCACCATCTCAAATACTTTAGTTCTGTATTTGAATTAACGATTTGCTTCACTGTTCTTTCTATTATACTATTCCTGTTCACAACATCAAACCTCAAATCAACTTATTTGATATACTTTGATTGGCTTGAAGTCTCGCCATAATTCAATTCCGATTGTTTTGAGTTAACTAGACCAAGTAATACACCAAAGAGAATAATCATCTTATCTCGATGTCTGACAGCAGAACCAGAATTCGAAACACCCCAAGCAAATACAAACGCCGAAGACAATGCTACGATCACTAAAAGGAGTACTTGATGACGATTTGATTTAGGCTCGGAACACAAAAACTTCAAAACTCTGAATATAACTACTACATAAAACAAAGAACTAAAGAAGAAGGCAATAATATCTGATAGTCCCCTCCATTGAAACGGCATTGGTGAAAACAAGAAGAATACAAGGCGAGGAATCGAATATATTATCATGTTACTAATACTATCGCTGTTGCCAACGAATCTGGCATACGATGAATTAGCAACGTTTCTTACGTTGGCGATGTCCTCCAGCGAATCTACTCTGGAGAATTTTCCGAGAAACAAATCTCCATAGCGGTTCAAAAAAATAGCACTTAGTGTAACAAGAACAGCAGTTAAAACAAGACTCGGCAAAGATAGAGACAAGCTTTTATTATCACGATTATACAAAATCATTCCAGGGATGAAACCAACCAAAACTGCAATCGCTCCACTGTGGAAACTCGTAGCCACAAACGCGGAGATAATTGCCAGCAGGATCTTACTAACCCCCCCTCTAATCATCCAACAGACATAGAAATACACAGCTAAAGTTATAAACATGGTAACGATTGATTCTCGGAGAAAGATGGAGGACAAAATGGCATAATTAGGCAATGTAGCAAGTAACAATATAGTACTGCTTCTTGTTTCATCGTCTACATTGCATACTCGTAAAATTTTATCTCCCATATATAATGAAACCATGGAACACAGCATCAGCAAAAACTGGGTATATAGTTTCGAAACGCCAATGTATTTCATAAGGGTTCCAACAACAACTACAAAAAGTCCGCTTATACTCGTGCCGCCGTTGGCTACTGCAAGTGACCCAGAATAAAACATCTCAGCGTCTGTAGCACTGTTAGGTAAAACATAGATATTTCTTCCATATACATCAAATAAAATGAGCCCCATCCTAAGGAGAAAGCCTATTATTAAAGCTGTCCTAACCGCAGTAAGCTTCTCATTTCTTTGAATATCCAACAGATAAGCCACAGCGAAAATGATGATCAGTACCAGGATAAGTGCTGCAGGTCTTTCTTCTATACCAAGCGATTTTAGAGCATATAATGATAGTAGTTCTATTATGAGTACAACACACGATATCATTTATATACCTACCTATTGTTCTTAAATTACATTCCTGATGTCTTGAATATAAGCTTGATGAAATACAAATTAAACTTTATCACAGCGAAATGCTGCTAAATGCTCATGCACATGATCACGGCTCCAACGGGGTCTCAAGTAAACAAAGATTTAGAGGTTGCGGATATGTTGAGTGTTGTATATGACATAGCTCTAGTCATCCACTTCGAGATTTGACATCCTCCCGGTCTAGATAAAGAGTGAGATAGCGTTAATTATACCTCCCCTATATGCAAAGCCGCTTTCATATAAAAATCTTCTAACCACCGGGCGGTAGTGTCAATATCATAACCGGCATTAACAATTGCATCATAGGTGTCGGCATGGACGAGGTTGGCATTTTCAATAGCGTTTACCCAATAATCCCATTGATCTAGCGGTAGGAATGCACAGCGTCCTGTGATATCCGCTTCATTCGTAACATTCTTGCTGGTAAAGCATCGAAGTCCAGCAGCTTGAGCTTCTATCAATACAACGGGTAGCCCTTCATAAAACGACGGAAGGATAAATGCATCCATCGCCTGCATAAGCTGACATACGTCATCCCTCACACCTAACATGGAAATGCGTTTTGATAAACCATACTCCTCGATTTTTTGCATAACGCTTTCTTTGAGTGCTCCATCGGCACCTACCCAGATCAATCTGTATTTTGCATTGCGCTGTGCAAGGCGGTGGAACAATTCAATAACACCTATAGGATTCTTATGATAGCCGAAGTTTGCGACTATCCCGATTACAATGGAGTCGTTCAGACACATATCTGCACGATATTTTCTACGAATAGCTTCATTATACCGAAATTGCTTCGCGTCAATAGCATTGTTGAGTACCATAAAATCGCGATGCGGATAAAGAAGCTTTCCCGCTTCAACTCCACAAGCCAAGCGATAATCCGAAAGATCTTCCACATGGCGGCAGAGCATTTTTTTAATTTTACTATCAAACTTCGCAATATGCGAATGTCCAACCGTCACGCGCTTTAACTGTTTTGCTACACTGAAATAGATTGCTGAAATCGAGAAAAAATGCCCATGCACAATCCTATGCTCCGGGTGCATTCGGAGAAAACCTCGCCACCATCTGGTATATGCATAATGGTTATATACTCTGTATCTAGGTGCTTCAAATATCCGTCCACCAAGTGCAATTATTTCCTCTTCAAAAGCACCAACAGCCCGAGTATGCTTAACAAAGTCGAATTGTACCTTGTCCCGGTCAATGTGCCTATACAGGTTCATGCACATAGATTCTGCGCCACCGCGATCAAGCGTCGAAAAAACACACAGTACTCGAATTGGTTCAGTCACTTAATTATCCTCCAAATGAATCCAATCTCCCAGCTTTCTCTCCCACTCCATCGGATGAAACAGGCAAAATCCGCCTCCATGGAAAAAGGTATATTCGCCAAAATAAACTGTTCCATTGATGTCGTAAAGATCTATCCGAACGAAGGGAATCCCTTTTGATAGTTTTGCAGCAATCTCTTTCATTTCTTCGAAGTGTTCAGGTTTTTTTATCTTCTTACCTGAATTAGGATGAATATTCTGGATGTCTAACCAATTAAAGTCCATATCGAAGAAATCAAACTTGACATCAACATTCCGATCCGATGCCACAAACATCAGCTTCGGTTCACCATTAAAGCAAAAAAACTTATAGTCCTCAATGCTTGAATCAGGATGAGCATTATCCACCATAAACTGCTGTGCGATGATATATGGCTCAATACCTTTGCACGGATATTCACGGCTAGCGTAGAAGTAATCCTGCTTAACTCGATAGTCAAAATGTTTTTTCAGCTTCGCCAATTCCTCTTTTGAAAGTTTTTGCTTGTCCCTGATGATTTTGGTGCTTCCGGAATCATGATTACATTTTAATACAAACCGATCCGGAAGCGTGTCAAAATCTATTTCGTCAAAGGCCTTCCACTTTCCAAGGATTGGGAAAACATGGTCCTCCCCAATGCAGTGATTGACATGCTCGTTGACTTTCAGTTTATCCACTAAATCTCTGTATTCCGGATGGATCTTGTGTAGCTTTAGCCACTGTTGTTTCTCGCTAAACAAAACTGGATTCTTCAGATTGATATGTCGGCCGGTTGAAACATAGTAGAATAACCGGATATACGGTGCATCAGGCAGAAAAGAGAGCCACATTCGCGCTTTTCTACTTAGATTTCTGGGCATGATTTCCTTTAAGCTTTTCATGCGGCATACATCTCCTATTTTGTTATATGGTATGGCTTTATTATAATCTCCAATAAATATATCCTGCCTTATCAAATTCCTTCCTGCTCAGCAAACCCTTGATGTCCAGCAGGACCTTCTTGCCTTCACCAAAGAATTGATTCATCCGCTCCATGGTAAAGTGGCTGAACTCCGTGTGTGCCACTGCCAAGATCACTGCATCCATATCCTTAATCGAATCCATGTCCACGAACTCCACACCGTAGAGCATCTTCGCCTCGGCAGCATCAGCCTCAGGATCCGCGATGACGGGATTGATGCCATACTCCCGTAGTTCCTTTACGATGTCGATAACCTTGGTATTTCGGGTATCCGGGCAGTTCTCCTTGAAGGTGAAGCCAAGGATGGCCACCCTCGCCCCCTTCACGGCCTTGTCCGCTGCAATTAGATTCTTCACGCAGTTCTCCGCCACATACTTGCCCATATCATCGTTGATGCGACGACCGGAGAGAATAATCTGACTGTGATAACCTAACATCTCCGCCTTGTATGTCAGGTAGTACGGGTCTACACCGATACAATGCCCACCCACAAGGCCAGGGTAGAACTTGAGGAAGTTCCACTTTGTGCCAGCAGCCTCCAGCACGGATTTGGTGTCAATTCCCATTTTGTTGAAGATAATGGACAGTTCATTCATGAAGGCGATGTTGATGTCACGCTGACTGTTCTCAATGACCTTAGCCGCTTCAGCCACCTTGATGCTTTCAGCGCGGTGCACACCCGCTTCCACCACCAACTCGTAGACTTTAGCCACGCAATCCAGCGTCTCCTCATCCATGCCGGAAACGATCTTCTTGATAGTCTCCAGTCGGTGGACTTTATCGCCGGGGTTGATGCGCTCGGGGCTATAGCCGATCTTGAAGTCCACACCGCACTTAAGGCCGCTTTCTCTTTCCAGAATTGGAATGCAGATGTCCTCTGTTACGCCGGGATATACTGTAGATTCAAATACCACAACAGAACCCTTGGCCAGGTTCCGACCTAAAATAGTTGAAGCACCCTCCACAGGGGTGAGATCCGGTGTGTGATCGTCGTTAACAGGGGTCGGTACCGCTACGATATGGAACTTTGCCTCACGAAGTTTTGACTCATCGGCAGTGAAGTCTACTGTCGTTTTACTGATGGCTTCGTCGCCAACTTCATGAGTGGGGTCAATGCCAGACCTGTACAGATCAATCTTCTTCGCATTCAGGTCAAAGCCCACCACATCGATTTTTTTCGCGAAAGCTACGGCAATGGGCATGCCAACATAGCCAAGACCAACAAGAGACAGTTTTTCTTCACGGGCCACAAGCTTTTCATAGAGGTTCATTTTTGTTCTTTTCCTTTCCATTTACAGCTGCATCAAACGGATCATTTCCGCATTGACCTTTTTTACGTCGAACTTCTCTTCTGCATAGGCATGGCTCTGGTTGCCCATCACCGGTATGCACTCCGGATGTTCGATAAACCAAAGCATCTTATCAGCTACCGCCTGAACATCTTTGATCGGCACAAGAAAGCCATTCACGCCCTCTTTAACCGTCTCCCGGCAACCTTGAGTATTTGTGGTAATGATGGGGCGCCCCATTGCCATAGCTTCCAGAACCGTTCGAGGCGTACCCTCTCGATAGGAAGGGAGAACATAGACGCTGGACATAGTGTAGTAGGGTCTGACATCGTTAGTTTCCTCAAAGCGTTCTATGATACCATCCGTAATGAAACGCTCAACATAGTTTTTTTCCAGCGCGTCCTGCATGGCAGTCTCATATTTCCCCAAGAGTAGAAATCTTGCTTCAGGATGCTTTTGCTTGACAATTCGTGCGGCTTCCAAGTATTCACCAACACCCTTGCTTTTCAGCAATCGGGAAAGCATGAAAAAAACCGGCTGCTCGGGCAAAGGCTCCACCTGGAAATGATCCATGTTGATACCAGAGCCATTGACGAAGCTGCATTTGTCTCGTTTGACCAAACCTTTTTCCGTGAACTCATTCAAGTCATCCTGATTCTGGAAGATCACTCTGTCAGCCTTACTGAACCCTATGCGGTACAAAGTACGGACGATAATCCCAAGGATGCGGGCCTTCAGTGAGGTGGAAATAAAGGTATATCCGCCGCCTGTGACGAGGCTGGTGACATTCCTGACTCCAGCCCGTTTTGCAGCGATAGCCCCGTAGACGTCTGGCTTGACTGTGTAGCCGAGAGTTGCGTCCGGCTTTTCCTTCTTTAGGAACATTGTCAACGCAGAGCAGTATTTGAGATCAGCTACGACACTGGTTCCAGTTTTGTTCATCGGGATCTCATGGAAACGTGCCCCTAGTGCCTCAATCCTGTCGACATCCACCTGGTCAGGCCCAGTGACAACCACATCATATCCCTTGGCGATGATCTCTTTGATCAAGTCGCCACGGAAGTTATAGACAGTGCGGTTCTTAGGAGAGATTAAAACTAATTTCATAATGCTCTTAAACCTTCTAAGTTATGTATTATCAAGTCATTTAATCTTCTGCTATTACCATTCCCTATGAAGCTATTATGCGGAGTAATTACGAAGTTTTCTTTGCTCCACAAAGGATTATCCTCTGCCAATGGCTCATCATCAAAAACATCAAGAATTGCCACGCCTCCCCAATCCATCAGAGCTTCCTGGTTGATAATGGCACCTCTCGCTATATTGACCAGTATGCCATGAATGAGGCCAAGTCTGTCTTGATTGATCAGGCCTCTTGTCTCCTCTGTAAGAGGAAGCGTAAGGACTACAATATCAGCCAGCTGTAGTGCTTCGTCTAATGCGTTGATCGGCTTAATGCTGTCAAAATGGTTTTCCTGCTTTGCTACCACATCGATACCAATAACTCTGCAATCAAACGCCTTGAATCTTTTAGCGCACTCCACGCCTACACTACCGCATCCAACAATAACCACCGTCTGTCCTGCCAATTCCTGCAGGTCTCGTTTTTTCTCCCATCGGTGAGCCTTCTGGTTGTCACGAAACCGATCTAAACCCTTGTACAGTTTCAGTATTTCAGCCACTACAAACTCTGCCATAGGGGTGCTGTAGACTCCTCGTGCGTTGAGAATGGTAATGTCGTTGGTTTTAATGTAATCCATCGGGACACGGTCAAAACCAGCTGATGTGAGTTGAATGTACCGTAGGTTTGAAAAAAGCTCGATTGGATGATAGAGAAATAATCCATTACAGATAATGCCTTCAATCCATGCCGGATCGCAGGGGATAATATCGCTTTCCTGCTGTAAGAAAAAAACACCATGTCCGCTATTCTCTAAAGTCGGGATATATGATAGCGCATCCTGCCACGCACCAGTAATTAGAAGGTTCACTGCTTTTCCCTCCTAAGCTGAAGTATGATGTGATCAGTTGTGCAGTATATGCCCTTGCACAATAAGTGCAATATAAAAGCTGCCACAAGGATAGCTGCCGTTATACATATCCAATTGAGAGGGAATGCAAATCCTCTTTCTCTGACCACATCAATGATCACATATTGGACTGCGTATATTTCGAGCGTGATCTTTGATATGAAGCTGACTGTAGATTTTAGCCATGCAGGAAGGCACTCTAAGGATTTGTCAATGCCGCTGAAAGCCTTAAAGATGCTATAAAGCAACATGAATATCGCCAGTTGATTGATAAACTGGAAAGAGCTTAATGAAGGCCTGCGGGAGAAAAGCAATTTACTGCCAAAATACGCGATTAGCAAAACAACAGTTAATGGCCAATCCCACCATTTACGTTTATTTCTTATCAAGTCGTCATTCTGCCTGAACCACGCTCCTAACAGCATACTTTCCAAAAACAAGAACCGTATCATCGGCTCTCTAACGGTATCTATATGATAATAGCTCTTGTCATAAGCGAACAGATATACAAACAACCACACGACTCCGATTATACTCATCAAGAGAGGAATGTGCTTTCGGCAAGCATCGATCTTGATAATAAAGAAATATGGTATATAAAGTACAATGATCGACGCTACAAAATGGTAATATGTTGGATAGAAATACCACCAAAACAGGCCATTTTTGCCATCGATCTTATAGAAACCGAGCAACATATAAACAATCGTGATTATCCAAATGGGAGGAGCAATTCTCCAGAGCCTTTTCCCATACCAAGACGCAAATCCCTTTGGCGATAATTGATTTTTTATATTGTAAAGGCAGAATCCTGAAATAGCAAAAAATAGAACATCACCAATTAATCCGCCATTAGCTATAATATCTGAGGGATAGATTCCTTCATAATGAGCGTTTGTAATCAGACATGCAGCAAGTGCCCGAAGGACTGTTATATAATAAACCATATTCCTGCCACCATATTCATTCTTTACTAGCTATAATCTGCATAGGGATTACTGAGATTCAAGTGCACTTGGTACTAAGGCACTGGATTCTTAGTCCTTCTTTTTCACTGTTTCTCCAATGTTCTCATTATCAGCATTGGTCAAGACGCCCGCGATAGTCATGAAGAAAATCTTCACATCCAGCAGGAAGGAACAATGATCCACGTACCAATTGTTCAGTTTGATTCGCTCGTTCCATTCGACTGTCTTGCGTCCATTTACCTGCGCCCAGCCTGTGATGCCTGGACGAACATCAAACATATGAAGCTGTTCTGGGGTGTACTGATTAAGAGGCCAAGGATGGTATGTTAGTGGTGGACGCGGTCCAATGAGACTCATGTCACCCTTCAAGATGTTGATCGCCTGGGGCAACTCGTCGATAGATGTTTTACGTATGATTTTGCCCACCTTCGTCAAGCGGCTGTCATGGTCATTGCTGTAAACTCCGCTACCAGTATGCTCTGCGTTTACCACCATGGAGCGGAACTTCAGCAACGTAAATTCTTTATGGTGAAGGCCCAATCTTGTCTGCTTAAATATTACAGGGCCTTTAGAGTCCAACCTTATCGCAATAGCAGTGAACAGGTAAACAGGTGACAGCACAATAATAACCACCAGAGAAATCAGTATATCTAATAATCGCTTAATGCATTTCTTATACATCAGATCTTCTCCCCCTGAATAATGAGATATGCTTTGATAGATCCCGTACCCAATGATGACACCAACCGTATTGTGGATCACATCGTCTAGTTCACTGAAGCCCAGGCCGAAAACTAGCTGGCATAATTCTATTCCCAGCGAAACCAGAAAACCTACAGGTATTGATTTCCAACCCAGTGACGGTGTGAGCAACAAACCGATTGGGATGAACATTAGTATATTCGCTCTGCTTTGGAAAATCAGATCTGTGCGCTTCCACCAATTGGGCATTCGCAACAGTCTGCAGGGTATCCAGTCGCTACCTGGTGATTCTGTTACAGTCCGCGTAATAACCGTAGAAGCGAGTATGAGGAATATATATGTAATGCCCAAGCTCAATGATATCCGTTTCTTTTTACGGATCAGCAAAGCCAGTATGATGCAGGCAGCCAGGTAATAAAACCAAGGCATACGCATGCTGTTAAGAACATAATGAATAACGCTATCCTCCTGGGCATCCCTGCCCGCATCCTGTCATTACAGTCCGGCACTTCGGGCTTGATAAATCCGTTCAGCAATCTCGTCTACAGCTTTCTCAACTTCGACCTTGTTACGAACGAATTTCTCTTGACTCATATCAGCCATGGAAATCTCATATTCCCGCAAGCTCTCCATATTCTCCCTGAAGACACTCTCGATCTCCTCAATGTCTGTGATCTTGGAAGTATCGCAGAAGGAACGGGACAGAATGGCGCGAGTGGATCCCAAGCGGTAGTGCTCCATAATGATCTTTTCAGCCGGGAGCATTCCATCGCCCAATTTAGCAATACCTCCGAAGCCATAAGGGATGCCTGCAGTTTTAAACTTTTTGCACAGTTCTTCAACTAAACCATTAGCCAACGGTTCGAACATAAAGGACATACCATAGGACAGGTGAAGGTCATTGAGGCCGATGTGGATCTCATCAATTCCTTTCATCTTTAGCACCTGGTCTACACATTCCACAGCTTCTTTTGTTTCAAGAAGCAATGAGGTTTTGCACCTGCCTTTGACAGCTGAAAGGAAAAGTTGAACCTCAGCGGGTGTCTTCCAGTAGGGAAGCATGATAATATCTGCTCCAGCTTCAATGACCTGATCAATTTCTGTCCATGAGTTTTCATACCAAGGATTGACACGCACCATGAGCTCCGCCTTAGTGAGAAGTGGTTTAATCTTCTTGATATCTTCCACAGTGTGATGGGACTTTACTGTGTTCATATTGCGCTGTCGTGCTTCCTTGCCGCGGGTTTCCAGATCAATCCAGATACGATCAACTCCGTATTTCTCTGCCACCAGCGCCACATCCGGGCGATTAGTGATGTAGAACACGATCAAAGGATTGACCTTATAGCTGATCAACTCAACAAAGAAATGGTCATCCTCGATAGAGACTGTCTTGATGTCATTTCGGCCGGGAAAAGCCATCAAAGCTTGTTCGCCGTTATCGAAGGCTGTGACTTTGCCGTCCCGAAAAATAGTCACCTTTCCATCAACACATTCCATCAGCTGACGAAGGGAAAGGCCACTGTTGTCATAACGAAGGAAACCTGAAAGATTCTGAACCTCGATATTCGCTACTCCGCAAGTCGAGATGACCTTTTCTCGAATGCTCATGGGCATGATAGAGTCAGCAAGAATCACGCGCTGCACTTTAAAGCGTTCTATATGGTTCGTTAACTGCTCCAGATTGCCCACAACAGGAATGCCGTTGATTAGAGCTCCAGGCTCATATGCTTTATAGGAGAAGATACAAACAATTCTTGCACCGCTGTTGGGATCATCCTCCAACTGCCTGCGAACAATTCGGCTGGTTTCGCCGGTGCCGACCACCATCACATTGATGGCATTTTTCCGGCTGAAGCGCCTCTTTTCTTCCTGATAATACCGATTGATAAAGCGGAGAAGAGTCGTCAAAAGCAGTTGAATAACAGCACCAATGGGATAGTACGCTATCGGCATCCGGGTTGAGCTAGCATCTGGAAGTGTGGAAATAACAAGAACAGAAATGCCGTAGTGAAGAACGACTGTCACCAAATTGGCTGAAATAATTCGGTTCAGGTCATGTAACCCGGCATACTGCCACATGCCTCCGTAAAGCCTAAAAGCCCCAAAGACGATAACTGAAGCAATTATATAGTATGGGATATAACTCCAAAAATAATCCTGGTAATAAGCGCCAAAGCGCCAAACACCATTAACATACATCCGGATATAGAGCGCCGCCAGATAGGACAGGCAAAACGCTACCATATCCAGCAAGACAATCCAGAGGTTGAATCTTAAGAAGTGCTTCAGTCTGTCGAGTTTGCTCATCTGTTCATTCTACCACCATCAAAAAGTAATTGTGTTCTCTTCTCCTGTCTGTTTCTTATTCCCGACTTCACCCAGACAGTTTTTATCCTGTGAGCCATTTTACTCATAACTTCACTCACGAAAAAAGGCTGTTCATCGTCTTAATCTTTCATGTATTCTGAGCTATTATTCTCACGTTTCCCGAGAAATCTAACACCTGCAAATTTCCCGCTTGAAACAGCATTTTTGAAAGCTTTCCCGAAATTCCTCTTGTCACCGGGGGATAGTTGATTCCACTCGTGACCTTCAAAAAGATCCTTCACAACAAATGTTGATCCAGATTTCACTCTTCTTAAGCTTTCTCTTACTTTACCCATCCAAAGGTCTATATTCATGGTCTTTCCTCCAGCACATTATCTTCTTCTGTTAAATATAATAACAACACCTCGCGGTGCGTCCAGCCTTCACGCAAAATGCTACCATATCCAGCAATACAATCCAGAGGTTGAATCTCAAAAAGTGCTTCAGTCTGTCGAGTATGCTCATCTGTTCATTCTACCACCATCAAAAAAGTGATTGTGTTCTCTTTTCTTGTCTGTTTATTATTCCCGACTTCACCCAGACAGTTTTTATCCTGTGAACATATTATTTACCACTACTCCCACGCGAAAAATAGGCTGTTAGTATTTTGTTCCATACAGCCCCCAAGCACTTGATAATCCGAGCTACCCGGAAAAGTCTGTCTGAAACGTTCAGGCCGCTAAATCCTCAGCTTCTATTTGGCTAATTTGGCCTATATTCCGGCCGTATGTCACCGTTTTCTTGGTAAAATCGCCAGTTGGCTTTTTGTTGATAATGAAAGAAAAGGAAGTGAAATCCGCAATCGCACCACAGTACTTCTTTTCACCCCCAACGACGCGAGAAGCACCTAAGCTATGTGCGCAGTCAGCAACAACAGCCACACGACCGATAGCATTCTGGATGCGAGAGGAAAGATCACCCAACGGAGTACCATCCGAATCCATCGGCTCAAACAGTTCTCTCTTGCTCTCGACGATTTCAAACACCCGATCATAATCGCAGACAATTCCGCCGAGATCAACCGTTATGATGGCCTTTGTCTTAGGAGTAATTGCATTTGCAAGCGCCTCATAATCCATCTCCGGAGCATGAGTCGTTTTATCACCATCTTTTTGAATATCAACGAATTTGACAGTTGCACCACAATGGATCGCAGCAGAAGCACTAGCCGTGTAGGTGTATGCAGGAACAATAACCTCATCGCCTTCTCGGACGCCTAGAATGCGTAGATTGAGTTCTTCAGCTGCTGTAGCGGAATTAAGGCATACAACCCTATTGCTCCAAAGATCTGGCGCACGTTCCGTATCGCATAACGCGATCCCAGTTTCAATAAACGCCGCAAGCCTTCTCTCGAGCAACTTGGTTCTAGGGCCTGTTGTAATCCAACCACTACGGAGAGCCTCGACCACTTCACCCATTTCTTTTTCGCTGATGTCCGGAGGGCTGAATGGGATCACTCTTTTGCCGTCTTCCTGAACTCTGATAGGAGGCTTTACGATTCTCAACAGAGCCTCTGCCGTTTTTTCTCCATTCAGATATCCGAGATAGCCTGCATAATCTCGAAGATTCAAATAACGTTCCGTGCAAACTTCTTCTAGTTTTTTCCGCAAATCATTATCAAGGAATGGTTCTGCTATATAGACATTTCTGACTCGGTATTTTTCAATTCCTTTCTCTATCATTTCTGGGCCACCAATAACAGGAACACCATTCATCAGTTTTCCTGTCATTGTATTACTCGTATCAATGATGCAGACAGGCTTATAATTGTGTTCTTGGTCACTCTCCAAAAATGTCATCAGGTTTTTAGCATTCCAGTCAGAGCCAATTATCATCACGTTCTCTGCAGGAGAACTATGCCTAATGACTTTTGCTTTTTCCATGAGATATATACGATATCCCAGCCTGATAACGCTTAAAAAGAAAAACTGAAAAATGGCTCCGAGAATGTAATAAGTCAAAGGCATTCTCCTAGTGAAAATCACTGTCCCGAACACCTGAATAAAACTTGTTACTATAGATGCAAATAAAATTCTGTTCAAGTCATGCATTCCTGCATACTTCCACATACCGTTATATAAACGGAAGAACGAAAATACGAGAATACATATAATCGTATAGATTGGTGCGAAATGAGAAAAAGAAGAGAGATAGCTATTGAATAGTTCTCCTAAACTATCATACCCAAAGAATCGGGCATACAATGCAAGTAGATAGGCAATATTTACTGCAATGATGTCAAGGATTACAATCCATAGATCACCCTTGAGGAAGTCAATTACTCTGTTATCTTTTGCGTTATTGGTCACGACTATTCAATCTCCCATCACAAAGTTCCAATCCCTGCACTCCATGAAAGACGACGTGGTGTAATTGTAATCGTTTTCAATGTTAGTTTCTTATTTACAACTTGACCCACCCAGTTTTAAGATGTGAACATGTTACTTATTCTTCGTATCCCTATCTAGAAGATAGCTCGATCTGATCGTCACCTCATGGTATTGCTCAGGGCACAGCCGATCATTTTCTTTATCCAGGCGATGTGCCTGCTTGATAACTGCATTAACCATCGCTCTCATCTCTGTGCTTAACTGACACATTTGAACCGCCATTCGGTACAGTTCGTCATCGTCATCCATGATTTCCTGACGATATAAGTCATCAGATGTTTGCGTCTTTACAGGCGTATCATCGTCAGAAGCTCCGCTCAGATAATCTATGCTGACTTCAAAGAATTCCTTTAGGTCAATCTGCGCCGACCAGTCTGGTCTCCTGTCTCCACGCTCCCAAAGGGATACCGTCTGTGCAGAACGCCCTAGCTTTTCAGCCAAGCCCTTCTGGGTCAATCTGTGCTTTAGCCTTTGTTCCTTTATCCTCGTCGCAAATGTAGCCATTTTTCCTTCCTTTTTACCGCGTTAAGGGTTGACTAATACAACAAACCATGTTAGTATATGTCTGCTCTACTATTGCACTACTGTATTAGTTTGAGGAGGTCGTAATTATGCAGAGCATCGAGACCATCATCATTTTCCCCACTTCCGACGGTAACCACTTTAAGAGCCATGTATGCCAAGGCATCTGTACGGAATGTGATGGAACTTATTCCATCCAGTTCCTGAAGACCAAGAAATGGTTCGACGAGCGCAGGTTCCGTCTGTCTCCTGGAGACCAGTTGAGCGCTCCCGAGTCAAACCGAGATTTCACAGTCACCGATGTCATGTTCGCTGCGAAGCGACCCAAATACGTAATCGTAACAGCGGCACTCAGTAGCAAAGCCCCTATCATTGGAGCATCAGAGATGTCTGGAGGGCTTGCATCATGAATGAAGAAATCCTCCATGAAACTGTAGTCGTTGAGCGTAAACTTCATGAACTACGCTCAATGCTTGAGACAGCAAAGAGCTCGAAGACAGCCCAGCCTATGGTTCCACTTATCGAAAACGCCATCGCATGTCATGAAGATCGGCTCAAGGACATCCAGCGTGATGCGAGCCAGAAGCGCAGAGCACCAAAGCGCATCATCCTTCGTGCTACGCATCTTGATACTTGGGCTAAGGACCGTCACTGCATAGGTATCTACTATCCAGTCGATGACCATTATGTCTTCGAACTGGAGCAGACAAAGCGATGGTTCAGTATCTGTAAGTTTCCTCCAAGAGTGGGTTACCTACTGATTCCTGAAGACACTGACTGTCTATTTGAGATCACGAGCATCAGTTTCCTCGACAAACGTCCAAAGAAAACCCTCTTCACCGCTATCCCGACAGCAGCCGCCTGAATCAGGCCAACAATCTCACGCCGCCTCTTATGGCGGCCTTTTTTTGTACCCTCTCCCTTCTCCAGCGACCACTTGGCGCTGTACTCTGCAGCCGTAATGCTGCCAGCTGCAGAGTACAATGTCAAATCAGCCTTTCCCCTGTTTACTTCTTATTGTCAACCGACCCCATGTGTAGAAGTCCCTGTTTGCTTCTTATTTACAACCCAGCCCTGAAAAAAACGTCCTGTTCATTTCCTATTACTAACCCATATTCCGTTCGCAATATCTCTCGACCCACCAAATGGTCTGTCTGAAGCGCCTCAGGCTGCTATCTGATAGTTGAAAAGCGCATTGCCTTGCAAAATCCGGGCTGTTTTCCTGCCAAATCTCGCTTTTTGAGCGTAGATTTTAGGATTTAAGACTCTCTCGACAATGAACATAAAGGACATCCCATAAGACAGATGCAGATCGTTCAGTCCGATGTGGATCTCGTCAAATCCGCCCATAGCAAGCACATCATCAATGATGTCCACCGCTTCTTTCGTCTCCAGCAGAAGACTAGTCCTGCAGCGGCCATGTACAGCGTCAATAAAGCTCCTGACTTCCTCCACTGTCTTCCAGTAGGGAAGCATGATGATGTCTGCGCCTGCTGCGATCACCTGATCGATCTCTTTCTGAGACCCTTCATACCAGGAATTGATGCGAACCATCATTTCAGCCCGGGTCAGCAGGGGCTTGATGGCTGCGATGTCAGAGATGGAGTGGTGGGATTTCACCGTGTTCAGATTATGCTGGCGCTGCTCCTTGCCCCGCACCTCCAAGTCCACCCAGATTCGGTCTACACCATATTTCTCCGCTACAAGGGCCACGTCAGGCCGGTTGGTGATGAAGAAGACGATCAGCGGCTTAACCTTGTAGCTGAGCAGTTCGATAAAGAAGGCACTGTCATGGATAGAAATGGATTTGACATCGTGTTTTCCGACAATGGTCATCAGCGCCTGCTCGCCATTGTCGAATTGTGTCGTTTTGCCGTCTTCCAGAATGGTGATTTTCCCGTTGACGCACTCCATCAGTTTCTGGAAGGGCAGGCCACTGTTATCATAGCGAAGGAATCCGGAGAAGTCCTGCACGTCGATCTCTGCCGCCTGGCAATAACTCCGGATCCGTTCGCGCACTGACATGGGCATGAGCGAATCCGCCAGGATCACCCGCTTAATTTGATATTCTTCAATATGATCACTTAAATGGTATAAGTCAGCTACTACTGGGACTCCATCAAGCAAAGATCCGCTTTCGGCATCCTTGTAAGTGAAGATGCAGGCGATGTTGACGCCGCTATCAGGGTCCTCTTCCAACTGACGCCGGACGATCCGGCTGGTTTCGCCGGTGCCCACGGCCATGACGTTGACCGAGTTTTTCTTATTGAGCCTTCGCTTTTCCTCTTGGATATAACGGTTCACAAAGCGATAGGCTGTTGTCAGCAGAAATTGAGTGATGGCTCCAAGCACATAGTAGGAAATCGGCATTCGGGAAGTGGTTGCCTCATGTTCCGGAATCAATGAAATGACCAGAATGGAAATGCAAACATGCAATACCGCAGTAATCAGATTTGCAATGGTCAGTCTGTTCAGGTCGCGCAGTCCGGCATACTGCCACATTCCGCCATACAGTCTGAATACAAAAAACACGGCAAGCGCCGCGAGCGTGTAGTATGGGATGATCTGCCAGTAATAGTCCACATAATACAGTCCATACCGAAAAATGCCGTTGACAGACAGGCGTAAATAGAGTGTCAGTAAATAGGACATGCTGAATGCCACAGTATCCAGCAAAACAATCCAGATATTGTAATGTAGGAAATTCTTGATCCGATTCTTGTCGATCTGCACTGTTACCGCACCTCAAAGCGTGTTCACTACAGTCACATGCCTGCTGTAAGCATCCCGCGAGCTGATCCTCAGCTCTGCAAATGCTGTGGCCGTCTGCCCGGCTCTGCTTTCTGCAGCTGAATTCCAGCTGCAGAAAGCAAGGTCGCGTTTTCCACCTTTGTTTTGTACATGATTTCTCTGTTCGCTGCACCAGTATAAATCAAAAGCCCGGCCGTTCTTCTCCGGGCTGTCAGTATAGCGGCACAGCTTCTGCGTTTTGCCGTCTCTCATTGCTTTTCTCAATTGCGTTCGTCTTTGTCTTCCACCCGCTTTACCAAATCATATCCAAGCCACACATTCCAGCGGTTTTGATCGAAGCTGAACTCCACGCAGCAACGCTTCCGGCTTCTGTCCACCTTGAGTATTGTTCCTTCTACGCCGCTCCACGCCGGGTCACTGACCACACAGCGGTCGCCGACCTCGGCCAGCCTGATAGTGCCCATCACGCCGTTGCATTCATGAATCATCAGTGCAAAGGCAAGATCTTCACCTTCCAGCGGTCCGTTGCCCAGGCAGCGTATGATGCCGTCCGCTGCGAAGCGTAGATTGACAGGCTCCTCCGAAAAGGCGAACACATAGCCGGGCAGCCATTTGTGCCACGCTTCCTGGCACTGTCCTTTCACCCACTTGCGCTGGATGATTCTGGGAGAAATGCAGCGCAGTCCGTGGCTCTTTTCGATCACGGCCGCAATCACATCGCACTTTTGCGTCTCACAGAACAGGCAATATGCGTACATGACATTCTCCCGTCCAGACTCAATCCTGAGTCGATCCTTTACATCTTGTTTTTTGCGTATGCTCCGCCATCCCGTCCCCTGTCTTATACTGCGCGCTGTTTTCAAGAGGGGGCAGGTACAAGCCATCCGCCCGCCGGTGCGTTCAGCCTTTTCCGGCAGGCGGATGGTGCTTTTTCCGGGGAGGCTCACAGTCTGCCAATCCGGTCAGGCCTGCTGCCTCCCCTTCCTGAAGTGATGACCAGTGTCAGTCCTCGCTGTAGAGGAACTCCTTGATCGCCTTGATGTTGGCTTCCTTGTCCACCAGATGCCCCTGGGTGCCAGCCACAATGTCATACTCCTGTGTGGCCTCCAGCGGCAGCACCATCGACTTGACATTGGTGAACACATCCGCACCCTGGCGCAGCGCCTGATAGGCCGCCTTGGCCAGCGTGATGGAAATCACGCGGATGTCATCCTCGGTCAGGTTGTGGAAGGCCATCTGGAAAATAGGTGCCATCTGTTCCCGAAGGAACTCGTAGTCCTCGTCAGTGATGTCATCCACATTGATGGCGCGCCGGCCTTCGATATCCTCAGGCACACCCGATTCGCTGTTGTACAGCGCAATCCGTTCACCGATGGTCTCGCCGACGCTGTGGAACAGGCTTCCGATGACCTTCGCATCGCGCAGGCAGCAGTTGTATACCGAGTCATACTGGAGCCAGCCAAAGCCAACAGCCTGCAGACCGTTCAGGTGCGTTTCAGGACCAAACTCAGTCAGGTAATACTGCTGGGCCAGCATGTCGACCACAGCCTGGCTCAGCAGGCCGGTGCCCACCTGAGCCTGCAGCTGGTTCTTCTTGGAGCCGACCATGCCGTTAAGGGCATTGCGCTCCGCGCGGGAAATATCAACCGTCACGCCGTTGTAGGCATCAATGAGGCTGGCCAGATTCAGGTAGTTCAGTGACATGTAGCGCTCAATGCCGACGTCAAAATTGTCATTGAACACCTTCATGGCTTCCTCGGGACCGTTGTTGCGGTAGGGCATATCCAGCTTCTGCGGCACGTCATAACCTTCGTAGTCCACGAAGGTATCCCATGTGAAGGGCATCAGATGGATCTGGCCGGTGGCCTGGTTCATCGCGACAACCATCAGCGTGTTGCCGGCGTTGCCCTTGTCGTTGTTCATGCCCTCATTGCAGATGAGCAGGAAGTTGATCCAATCGTTGTCCTCCAGGGAGGACTCCTCGGCCAGCGCCATCACCGGCAGCAGGCATACTGCCAGCAGGAGCGCCATCAGTCTGATTGACAGGACTCTGGTGGTCTTCATGGCTATACTCCTCCTCTCCCTCACTGGTCCTCAGTCGGCAGCGCGTTGCGGTCCTGGTCATACCGGTTGGTGATCACCAGAACGCCATCGCTGTTGTAGTAGCCGTTCCAGCCGGCCACACCGTCTGTGTTGTTGGTCAGCTTGTTGTAGCGGTCCAGATAGCGCTCGGACACCAGGCGTCCCTCGCTGTCATAGGTGCGCTCCACGCTGAAGTATCCGTCCTTGCAGTTGATCTGGGCATGCAGGTGATCATAATAGGCTTCCCAGGTAATGTTCCCCTGCTCGTCCTCTTCCTTCTCAAGGATCGCGTAGCCGTCCGTGGTGGTAAAGGGTTTGCCCTGTTCGTCCAGGAAGGTGATTTCCCTTACAAGTGTCACAGGATAATAGAGTGTGCTGATGCCCCAGGCGCCGTTCGATGCCGCGCAGCGTTCCCCGTCCGCGTTCAGGTAGTACCGGAAGTACTTCTCCACGCGGCTGGAATTGCTCAGGTCGTAATCGTACTCGCTGGATGCGTAGCCCTCGGCGTTGGCTGTGGGGTTGCCCTCGGCGTCCAGCCAGGTTTCCCTCTCCAGCAGGCCATAAGCGGTGTAGCTGCGGCGGACACCATAAGCGCCGTCCACCTCTGCGGCCTGACCGGCTTCGTTGTAGTACTGCTCCAGCGAAACCTGTCCGCGGCTGGTGAACTCGCGGGTCACCATGCTGCTGCCCTCGGGGCCGATGGCCGGGTTGCCGCTGGCGTCAAAGTACCGGCTCTCAATCGCGCGGTCGTACTGGTCATAGGTCTCCAGCTTGGCGCGGTGTGCCTCGGCCTCTTCTCCGGAGTTGTCCTCCAGGCGCATCACGTAGGTGCGGGCTTCTGGGTCCTCGGAAACCAGTGTACGGCTGCTGAAGCCGCCAATGGCAATGGGTTTGCGGTTCTCGTCCTGGAAGACTTCCTCCGACACACGGCCGCTCTCGCTGTAGGCAATGGTGTGGATGGCAAAGCCTTCGCGGCCCGGCGCGTAGTGGTCATTCTCATCAAAGAATTCCTCGCTCACCAGGCGGCCTTCTTCATCGTAGTCGTTCAGGGAGTAGGCGTACTTGGAGCCCTCCGGCACCACGCCCAGCGCCTTCGTGTCATAATAGCGCTCAGAGGTCATGTTGCCCAGCTCGTCGTAGGTATATACGGCCTTGGCGTACTTCATGGCAGTATCGGTGAGGTTGCCGTCTGTATCGTAGTAGGCTTCCTCCACCACATTGCCTAGCTGGTTGTAGGCCGTGGTCTTCCTGGCGTAGCTGCGCTGGCTCATCATGGCCGCGCCGGCTTTGTCATAGAAGCTGATTTCCGTCTCCCTGCCGGCCAGGTCGTACTGGTAGCGCACCTCGGAATAATCGTTGGCATAGGCGGTGGGATTGCCCATGATGTCGAAATACTTCACCGACATCACCTTGCCGTCCGGATCCACCTCGCGCTTGAGGGAGGAATACCTGTAGCCGCTGTGCACCGCGGGCTTGCCGGCAGTATTCAGCAGGCGCTCTTCCACACAGAAGTTGCGGTTGTTGTAGGTGTATACGGTCTCACTGTAGCCGAACTGGCACCAGGTCAGCTCGCCGTTTTTGTTCAGGAAGCTTTCACGGACGCGGTTGTTGCTGTTGTCATAGACATAGCGCACTCCGCTGTAGCCGGCTGTCAGCGTCTTGGGCTGTCCGTCGGCATCCAGGTACTCGCGCTTCACCAGCCGCTGGCGGTCATCCCAGGTATTCCGGATGGTGGCATAGCCGCCCGCGCCGGGCACCGGCATATCCTGGTTGTCCAGGTAGGTTTCCGTGAGGATGTCACCGTTGTGGTCCACGGTGCGCAGGATGCCAGAGTAGCCGGCGCTGATGTAGGTGCGGTTGAATTTCTCGTCCAGGTAGCTGATGCGGATCAGGTACAGGTTCTCATCGTACTCGTACACCACGGCGGCGTAGCCGTCCTTGAACAGTGTCGGCTTGTCGGTGGTATCCACATAGGTGGTGCGCCACACCTTGCCTTGTGTGCCGTACTCGTAGCGGATGCCGGCATAACCGGCGGAGATCATGGTGTTCAGTCCGCTGGTGTTCAGATAGGTCTCGCTGACCTTGCGGTCCTGATCATCGTACGCATAGACGATGGTGGCATAGCCAAACTGCGTTTCCACAGGCTGCATGCCCGCGTTCAGGTTCTCCAGGCGGATCAGGTTGCCGCGCGCGTCGTAGGAGCGGCGGGTGGCCGTTGTCCGGGCTGTCAGGGAGGCAATGCGCTCGTTCTCATCCAGATACTGCTCCAGTATCACATGGTTGAACTTGTCATACTCCCTCTGCCACACGCTGAAGCCCTCGGGCAGGCGGGTCAGGTTGTCCTGCTCGTCCAGATAGCGGACCTGCAGGCGGTTGCCGGCGTTGTCGTACACATAGGCAATCGCGGAGTAGCCCTTCTTCACAGTTACCCGGTTCATTCCGGTATCCAGATAGCTCTCCTGTGTCAGGCGGTTGCGGGCGTCATAGCTGAACTCCGCAGCCGCGAAGCCGCCCTCGGTCATCACCACATCATTGTTGAAGTAGTACACCGTGCGGGTCACATTGCCCGCCGCGTCGTACTCATTGGTGATGCGGTTGTAGCCATCGGCCAGCAGGGTGGGCTGTCCTTCAAAGATGTACCAGGCCTGTTCAGTGCACCTGCCGTTGGCATCGCGGCTGTAGGTCACATAGCTGTAGGTGTTGTCCTGCAGCACATAGTTTCCGTCATCGCCGAAATAGGCTTCACTGGTCAGGTTGCCCTGAATGTCGCGTGTCATCACCCGGCGCGCGTAGCCGCTGTTCTGCATGAGCAGCGCACCGCGTCCGTCGGAGAATTCCTCAGTCAGCAGGTTGCCCAGCTGGTCATAGGTGCAGGTCCTGAGGGCGTAACCCTTCGCTGTCACCGTGGGCTGGTTGTCCACGCCGTAGTAGGCTTCCGTCAGCACGTCGCCGTGGTCGTTGTAGGTGTAGGTCACAGCGGCGTAATCGCCCATCAGCATGTAGGGGGTGCCGGTCTCATCGAAGTACCATTCGCTGAGAAGACGGCTGTCCTCGTCAAACTCGCGACGGATCTCGGCCGCGCCGGCCACCACATTGGTGACTTTCCCGTCGTCTCCGTAGTAGACCTCGCGGACCAGGTTGCCGTCCGCATCATATTCGCGGATGAAGGACGCATAGCCTTCAGCGTTTTCCGTCAGGCTGCCGTCGGCGGCGTAATACTTCTCAGCTGTCTGGCGGCCTTCACTGTCCCACTCATAGGCAACCTTCTGGTAGCCGGCGGGGATGGCGACCGGCTCCAGCTGGGCGTCATAATAGCTGACGGCCAGCAGCTTTTCGTCGTGGTTGTATTCCTTCACCACCTGCGCATAGCCCAGGAAGGTGTCTGCGGGCTGGCGGTCCACACCAAGATAGGTGGTGGTCACTTCTGTGCCGTCCTCCGCATAGGCGTTGGTGATCACGGCATAGTTATCGCGGTTCACCAGCAGGCTGCCGTCCGCGTCATAATACGCTTCCTCCAGCACCCTGCCCTGTTCGTCGCAGTGACGCTCGAACCAGGCGTACCCCACCGAGGCAGGCGCCACAGGCGCGCCGGTTTCATCGTAATACGCGCGGCGCAGCAGGTTCCCTTCGGTGTCGTACTTCAGTTCGTAGGCCGCATAGCCGTTGCTGAGCAGCACCGGCTTGTCCTCAGCATCCAGGTAATCCACACGGGTGGCCAGGTTGGTCAACGGATCATAGGCGATGCGGCGGGCCGCGTAGCCCTCTCCCACCAGCACAGGCTTCAGGTCTGCACCGAAGTTGGCTTCATAGGTCATGTTGTGGTGGTCGTCGTAGGTCCGCTCAATCCTGGCGCGTCCGCTGACCTGCACCGGTTCCTCCGCCGCGTTGTGATAATTGATCGCGGTGATGTTTCCGTCCAGGTCGTAATCGTAGTACACAGACGCATAGCCCAGGGGCTGTTTGAGGGGCTCGCCGTCGGCGCCGAAGAACTTTTCTCCGGTATGGCGTCCGACCATGTCATAGCTGTGCACCTGCAGCGCGGCCTGGCGGTCCGCCAGCACCAGCTGACCGTCCGCATTCAGCGTCACCTGCCAGAGCAGGTTGCCAGTGGAGGAATACTCCCTCAGCAGGGTCGCCATGCCGGTGCGGGTCTCAAAGGGTGCTCCATCCGCCTTGAAATAGCGGGCTGCGGTCTGCAGCAGGTTGCCGTCGAAGCCGTACTTCACCTTGTGAGCGCCGTTGGACACGCTCACATCCGGCTGACCGTCGGCGGTAAAGAAGCTTTCCTCAAGCAGCAGGTTCTTCTTGGGGCCACCATAGACCATCGCACGGGCATAGCTGCCGGTGATGCTCTCACAGGGCACGCCGTTCTCATCGAAGTAGGATTCATATACGGCCGGGTCCAGGGGGTCGGTGCTTTCGTACTGATACTCGATGATTGCGAACTGGCGCTCCTCGTTGCGGGTGGGCTTCCACTCGTCATCCATGTAGGTGGTGCGGATGATCTGGCCGTTTCCGTTGCGCTCGTTGACAAAGCCGGCATAGCCGCCCTTGCGCTCAATGAGCTTCATGTCCACACCGTAGTCGCGCTCCCACTCCACCATGTCAGGGCGGATGACCCATTTCTCTTCGCCGGTCTCGTCCACGAGCTTCTCGTGGTAATACCGCCACTCAATGCGGGCGAAGCCGCCGTTGCTCTGGGTGTATTCGTCCAGAATGTCGTAATAGGTCACACGGTAGTCATATTCCGGGCCGTCATATTCATGCTCCGCCATGTGATAGCCGGTGGTCAGCATGGTTCTCTCGCCGTCGGCGCCGAAATAGCGTTCGATGTGAATGTTATTTGTGTCGCCCCAGTAGGTATAGGTGGCGCGGGCATAGCCGTTGACCATCTTGATGAGCTCGCCGTCCTTGCCCAGGTAGTCCACCTGCACCAGGCGGTCCAGCTCATCGTAGGCGTTCTTCACGGAAGCATACCCCGACGCGGCGCGGATGGGCGCGCCATCGTTGTCGAAGTAATCCGCCCGCACCAGGTTGCCACGGTCATCGTAGGTGTTCACAAGGCGGTGGAAATGCTTCGCTCCCAGGGTGGCGCTGCCGTCCTTGCCGAAAATCTCCTGCGAGGCCACCAGCCACTTCAGGCCCTTGTCACGGCTGCCGTCGTCGCGCTCCAGGCCGCGCAGCATCTTTTCCACCAGCTCCCGGTCCGCTTCGGCGCGGGGGTCCGGCACATAGACCGTCACGACTTTCGCGCCGCCCTCCACGCCCAGCAGCGGCTGGCCGTCGGCATCCAGATAGCGCGTGGTCACCGTCAGGGAGTAGTCTCCCGCGGTCAGGTCATAGAGCACCTGCGCGTAGCCGCCGGCGGGACGGGTCAGCTTTCCGTCCGCGTCAAAATACTCCGTGGAAATGATCCAGTCGCCGTTCCAGGCGTCCCTGCGGTAGCTGTACCCATAGGGAATACGGGCGCGGCTGCCGTCCGCAGCATAGCGGTCTTCCGTCAGAATATGAGGATTGCCAGCGGAGTCCAGCCCGTAGGTGTACTCAGCCCTGGCATATCCCTTGTCCGCAGCAACCGGCTCGCCGTTCAGGCCGAAGAAGGCCTCGCTCAGCAGGTTGTTCTGCTCATCCCACACATACTCGGCACGGTGGAAACCGCGGCTGTTCACCGCCGGCGCGCCGGTAAGGTCATGCGCTGTTTCGCTCAGCAGATTGCCAGCCGCGTCCCAAACGCATTCAGACTCAGTTAATGTCGGAATCTGCAGTCCCTGCGCTGCCTCTGCTCCTCCGCCTGCGACCGTTGCGATCAGCATCAGAATCAGTATCAGCAGCCCGAGCTTCCTGACTTTTCTCATCCGCATGGGTACTCTCCTCCTCATTGTTCTGGTTGAAAGGCGCTACTTCAGTGGTTTTTTTATCATCATCCGGGGCAAATGATTCCCCGGTCAGCTTTCTTTCCCCGTCCGACTGCGCTGCTGCGCTGGCCGCCCGGGCACGGTTGTCGTATTTATGGTAGTAGCTCTTGTAGTATTTCCGGCTGTAATAGTTTCCCTGCCGCAGGTTCTCGCCGTAGAAGATGAAGCCCAGCAGGTTCATGTCGGTCATCTCCGCGGCGGTCAGCGCGCGCCGTATCTCCCTGTGGTCGGAGAAATTCTGCCGCACCACGAAGAGGGCGCCCGCTGTCTTGCCGGACAGCGCCAGCGGATCCGAGACGATGTTGACCGGCGGCACGTCCATGAGGATCAGGTCAAATGCCTCGCCCAGCTCCTCCAGCAGCACGTCCATATGCCTGGACTCCAGCAGCTCCGCCGGGTTGGGCGGAATGGTGCCGGCCGGAAGGATGATCATTCCGCTGTGCCCGGAATCCAGGAGTACATCCTGCCAGCGGGCTGTGCCGGCCAGCACGTCGGAAAGGCCCGGCGACTTGGGATCATAGTGGAAGATATCCTGCTGACAGGCGCGGCGCATGTCGGCGTCTATCAGCAGCACCCTCTTGCCGCTGATGGCGCAAGAGATGGCCAGGTTTGCCGCAATGGTCGATTTACCCTCGCCGGAAACAGCGCTGGTGACAACCACCGCATGGTTCGGCCGTTCCACCAGGGTGTAGAACAGGTTCATCCGCAGCTTGGCGTAGCTTTCCACCACTTCCATGGGGCTCTTCTCGCTGAGAAGAAACCGCCCCGCGTCCTCGCTCTTCTCCCTGCTCCGTTTGATGGAGGTGAGCACCGGCGGCGTGTAATTGTCCGTCAGGTCATCCGTGCCGGTCACCTTGCGGTTCAGCAGGAACAGCAGCGCCAGCAGCGCGGCTGCCGCCACGGCACCGACGAGCGCGCCCCTGAGGCCCTGGTTAATTTCGCCCCGGGAGTTTGGCAGCAGCGGCGTTTTGGCGGAGTCCACCATCTCGGCCTGGCCCGCGCCCACCACCTGCTTGATGGCATCCGGGGCGACCTGCAGCACCGCGTTGCAGATGTCCGCCGATTTCTCCGGCTCGTTCGTGGTGCAGCTGACGCGCACCATGCCGGTTTCATTGACAGAGCTCATGGAGATGGAGTTCGCGATATAGGCGGCCGTGAGCCCCGGATACTTCTGGCTCAGCAGTTCCTGGTAAACCGTGCCGTCCTCCGAGCGCGCATCCACCTGATACTCCAGCACGCGGTTCATCACCAGCTCGCTGCGGACCACCACGCTGTAGGTGTTGATCAGGGCCACCGCGCTGTTCAGGTCCGAGGTGTTGGTATAGCCGTAATTGACCAGGTTCGGGTTCGCGTTGACGATGTACATTGTGCCGGATGTCGTGTAGGCGTCCGGCCTTTTGGATGCCCTGTAATACATCAGCCCAAAGCCGACGGCCGCGCACAGTATCAGCAGCCAGCAGCGCTTGAGTATGTACAGCGCCAGCTGCACCAGGTTGATCTGTTGGGTTCTCCGTTTGTTCATATCCGCACATCAGCTCCCTGTCCGGACCGCCGCGCCCTGCCACTGTGGTGAACAGAATGCTGTCCTTGTTTTCGGCACCGGCAGCCCGCTGCCACACTCTTGTGCAATGCCAAAAGAAGCACACAAAAGTACAGATTTTAGTATAGTATTATCTTTACTCTTTTTCAAGCGTTTTTTGGCTGTGAATTCCGCACTCTGAGGGAAAAAATATGGCAATCGTTTCCAGCGTATGTGTTTTGCAGACTGCACTTCTTTTGTTTTTTTGAAAAGCACACCGCGGGCTTTGGGCCGTGTGCGGTGTGCTTTCATGAAACCTTGTTCTTCTTTCAGAATCAGGCCGGGTCGGCATCCAGCCGCTGGCGCTTCACCAGCTCCGCGAAAACACCGTTGCGGGCGATCAGCTGTTCATAGGTGCCGTCCTCAGCGATCCGCCCCTCATCCAGCACCAGTATCCGGTCACAGTGGCGGATGGTGGACAGGCGGTGCGCGATGACAATGCGGGTACATTTCATGGCGTCCAGCGCCTCAGCGACCTTCTTTTGCGTGATGTTGTCCAGCGCACTGGTGGCTTCGTCAA
Organism: uncultured Clostridia bacterium; assembly: GCA_946407745.1. Taxonomy (GTDB): domain Bacteria; phylum Bacillota; class Clostridia; order Christensenellales; family Aristaeellaceae; genus RUG11272. Next base: position 15,443 of record CAMJPQ010000020.1, on the reverse strand, counting down.
AAATCAGTATTTTCGGCTTGGGCGCCACAGCCCTGGCGATCATCAGCCGCTGCCGCTGGCCGCCGGAGATGGTGCCGCCTCCCTCCTGCAGTATCGTGTTCATCCCCATCGGCATGTCGCGGATGTCGTCCGCTATACCGGCAATTTCCGCCGCGTCCCATGCCTCCTGCAGCGTCAGCATCGGTGCGGAGATGGTGATGTTCTCAAAGATCGACCCGGAAAAGAGGCGGCCATCCTGCATCACCGTGCCGATATGGCGGCGGAGAGAGCGAAGGTCCAGTTGCTCCATATCCTTGTTGTCAAAGTTGATCACCCCGCGCAGCGGCTTTTCGAAGCCCAGCAGCAGGCGCACCAGGGTGGACTTTCCGCTGCCGCTTTTGCCGACAATGGCCACATACTGTCTGGCCGGAATCTTCAGGCTGAAATCGTCAAAGAGCGGCTTGCGCTCCGGATCATAGCCAAAGGTAACGTGGGCCAGCTCAATGGCGCCGCTCAGTCGGGTGACGGTCTCGCGGGTCTCCACCGCCTCGGGCACCGCTTCCAGCAGCGGCTTGATGATGGCGATCACCGGCTTGACCGAGGCAGCCGACAGGGCCACGGAGGTGAGGGAGGCAAACGCGCTGGAGATGTAGGCGTAGGCCGAATTGAAGGCAAAGTAATCCGATACGCTGACCTGGCTGACCGTGGCGACATAGTACATCACACCGGTGCCGATCATGGAGATGGCAGTGGTCACAACCGGTGAGAGGCGAATGACAGCCGGTGGATTATAGGTCAGCTGAGCGCTTTTCGTGTACAGCTCGGACCACTTGACAAAGGCGCGGTTTTCGGCGCCTGAGAGTCTCAGCTTCTGTATGCCTGTGATCAGAGCATACACAAGGCCGCGCTCCTTGGCGCTGTACACCATCTTGTCCGCATCGATGCGCATCTGCACCATCGCGGAGAGGAGACTCACGCCCAGGGTCAGCAGCGTCACCAGCACACTGGGCCACACAAGGCTTGGCGCAAAGGCAAAGATCTGCGCCAAATAGACCAGAGAGAACACGCCCGTCACCGCGGTGGAGAAGACAGAATCCACAATGGTGACGCAAAGGCCGTCCATGTAGCTGATGTACTGGTTGAGCTCGCCGGCGGAATAATCCTTGAAGAAGGATGCCGGCAGTGCCAGTATCCGCATCATCGTGGCCGCATTGATGTTCAGGCTCAGCTTCAGGCGGATGCGGCTCAGCAGCAGGGCGCGTATCACGGACAGCAGCAGAGTGCCAATCGTCGTGAAGGTCATGAACGAGACCACCGCGAACAGCAGCTGGTGGCTGCCTGTGCGGATCACATCGCCCATCATCACACGGTTCAGCGCGGGCATCAGTAAGCCAACCAGTGCGATGGCCAGCGCGGACACGCCAAAGCTGATCACATCGCGCGCGGTCAGGCAACTGACCATATACATCAGCAGGTCTCGAATTTTCAGTGCGTGCGCGGGCAGGGGGCGATAGAAGCAGAGGGCCTCGCTGCTGATCTTCTTTTCTGCAGACGCGGTCACCCGCACCCGCTCGCCCGTATTTGGATCCGCGTACTCATATCCGCCGTGGCCGGAGGGCAGAACAGCAATCACGGTCCCTTCCTCCGCCAGCGCGGTGATCATGGCACCCATGGCGTCGGCGTGCCAGCCGCGTTTCAGGTCCACCCGCCTGTAGAGTATGCCTGTTGATGAGAGCAGATAGTCAAGCCGGTCCTCCAGCCCCTTGATGCTGGCTGGCACCTCCCTCTCCCGCACTCCCATGTGGCGCAGCAGGGCGGACACCGCGTCGCTCACATCCGCGTCGTCCCGCAGCATGCTGTGGGTTCTGCGGCCGGTAACTGACCTGGCGATGTTGTCAAAGGAGTCCGCGAGGAGCTCCCGTTCATGCTTTTTCCGGAATTCGATCTGATCATCGAACCAGCCCACGTGTCCTCCCCCTTTCACTCATTGCTGACCAGGCTCGCATACATCTCGCCCCGGGCGTACAGCTCCTCATGGGTGCCGCGCTCGACAATCCTCCCCTTGTCCAGCACGATGATTTCGTCGCAGTCACGTATAGTGGACAACCGGTGCGCGATGATGATGCAGGTAATACCGCGGTCATTGATGGAACGGATCACGTCATACTCCGTCTTGGCATCCAGGGCGGAGGTCGCCTCATCCATGATGCAGATGGTGGGGTCCTGCGCCAGCGCGCGGGCAATCTCCAGCCGCTGCCGCTGCCCGCCGGACAGGTCGCGGCCGCCGTCCAGCAGCTTGTGGCCGAAGCCGCCCTCCCGGACCACGATGTCGTCATAGATGCCCGCGTCCCTCGCCGCGAGGGTCACCTCAAAGTCCTCGATGGCACTGTCCCACATGCGGATGTTCTCTGAGATGGTATCCTCAAAGAGGGTGATGTCCTGATCGATCACACTCACGGAACCGGTGAACACATCCCGGTCGATCTGATCCAGAGGCACTCCGTCAAAGGTCACCGTGCCGCTCCAGGGGCGGTAAAGGCCCGAGATCAGCTTGGCCAGCGTAGACTTGCCGCAGCCGGTCCTGCCGACAAAGGCAATCTTCTGCCCGGGCTTGACCGTCATGGAAAAGTCGGTGATCTGGGGCTTTCCCAGGCGGGAATAGCCGAAGGTCACGTTCCGCAGCTCAATCGCGCCGGAGAGCTTCCTGTACTCCTCTTTTTTCTCCTGCGGCGCAAACGCCTGGTCCTCTTTGTAGCTCATCACATCGTCCACGCGCTCCACCTGCGTGATCATCTCCTGCAGCGACTGCCCTGCCTCAATCAGTGCGGAGGCCGGGCTCATGAACGCGGAGAGGAAGCCCTGGAAGGCCATGACCATGCCCGGCGTAAACTCCCCGTTCAGCACCAGCAGAACGCCCAGCGCCAGCACGGCCAGATTGGCAAGCCCTGTAATCAGGCTCGGAAGGGCACCGAGGATCAGGTTGAGCCTTGTATAGAAAACAGACTGGGTATTGACGCTTGCCTGATAGCCGGACCAGCGGCCGAAGTAGCCGTTCTCAGCCCCCGCAGCCTTGATGGTCTCGATCATGCTGATGCCCGACATGGTGGCAGAGGAGAGCTTTGCCGCGTCCCTCTGCTGCACGCGGGTGATATTCACGCGCCGCACTGTTATATAGGAAGAAACTGCCAGATTCAGCACAATGGCGCCTACGCCGATGACCGCCATCACCCAGTTGTAGCGGATCATCACCACAAGATAGAACACCATCATCAGCGCCTGCAGCGCAAGGGGCGCCAGGGTGCGGATCATGGTGCCGGCGATGCCGGCGTTGGTGGCCTGCCGGTCGGCAATATCCGCGGACAGGCGCTGCGTGAAAAACTGCATGGGCAGCCGCAGCACCTTCCACAGGTAGGACGCACTGCCGTAGGCCGCCATCTTTCCCTGAATGCGCAATGAATAGATTGTTGAGATCCAGGTTACCACAATGCTGACCAGTGCCAGCAGCGCATACAGCCCCATGAAGGCGGGCAGCCATTCCGGGTTCTGCCGCGTCAGCAGCCGGTCCAGGAAGGTCCGGCTGAAGGCCGGGCTGATAATCCCCAGGAGTGAGGATATCGTAGCGGTGAGCACCACAAAAGCGGCGGCCATGCCTGTCCCCTTCAGCCGCTCCTTGGCGTATGCGTATACAGACTTTGGTTTGCCGGACGGCTGGAAGCTCTCTCCGGGTTCAAAGGTCATCGCGACGCCGGTAAACTCCCGGTCAAACTCGTCCCACTCCACAGTGACCCTGCCTCTGGCCGGGTCGTTGATCACAGCGCGCCGTCCCTTGAAGCCGCACAGCACCACAAAATGGTTGAAGCCCCAATGAACGATGCAGGGGAAAGGGCCCTCCTCCAACAGGTCTACCGGCTCCAGGCGCCAGGCGTTTGCCTTCATGCCGTAGCTTCGCGCAGCGACCAGGATATTCTTGGCACTGGCGCCGTCCATGGATACGCCGCAGTCCACCCTGGCCTGCTCCAGCGGGATAAACATGCGGTAGTAGTGCATAATCATGGTCAGGCAGGCCGCGCCGCACTCCAGCGCCTCCATCTGCATGATCACCGGGGCATTCACTACGCCCTTTTCCTGCGGCGCGGGCACCTTCGGTTTCGTAAACACGCTCCCACCTCCTCACTGCAGCAGCAGGGAGATGGGCTGCAGATCCTCCACCACCGCTTCACCGGCATAAACGCCCGGCGCCAAGTCGGTGATCAGCGGGAGAAGCACCACCAAGTCTCCCGCGTGAAGGTTTCCCTCCAGCAGCAGCTTTGCATCCGTATCCTCGGTCATCACCGCGTGCTCGACCTCCGTGCCGGTGCGCAGCGGATACTCACGTCCGTTCACGCTGATGATGCCCTGCCCGGCAATCTTTTCCGCTAGCTCATAGGGAGCAAAGCAGACACTCCTGTTCTCCCCTACCTCCACCGCCACATTTGCCACAGTGTGCACACGGCCGAAAATTCCCCACAGTATGCCGCCCACCAGCAGCGCAATCACCGCTGTCAGCACCAGCCACACCTTGGGCGATGTGACCCTGAGGTAGTCATTCAGCGCCTCAGGGGATTCAATGGCCTCCAGGCTCTTTTCCCGGAACAGCTTGACCTTCTCCTCCGGCTTATTATCGCTCATCCCGCGTGCTCCTCTCTGATTTGTTGTTCATTGCTTACAGTATAAGCGACCCGCTTTTTTTGTGCAAGCGTTTTTTTCTTTCCCAAAGCAGCTTCATTCATCGTCATCAGCGGTTTTTTCCCTATCGGAAATGCTTCACGCAGCACCAGTGCCGGTCCGCCAGCCGTGTTTGCTCTGTTTTTCCTTCACAGGGCTTGATTTTCATACTGGTTTGGGCTAATCTTACCGTAATCAGCCTGTAGAAGGAGGCGGTTGTGACGGACAAGCTGCGAAAGGCGCTGCGTGCGCTGAAAAGTCCTGCGCTGCGCGCGCTTTACCGCTGGAGCGCCCCAGTGCGCAAAAGCGTACTCCTGATCAGCGTCATCAGTGTGGCCGCGTCGCTTCTCTCACTCGGGCTCACGCTGGTAACGCGTTCACTGATAGACGGCGCCACAGGCAAGGATCTCTCCGCGCTGTGGCTTTACGGCGCGCTGCTGGTCGTCATCATGGCTGCCGAGCGGCTTTTGAGCGCCCTGTCGGCTCGGCTTCGCCTCCGTTCTTCCGTCCGCCTGCAGATGGAAATGCAGCGGATGGTCACCACCTCGCTGATGGGTAAGGAGTATGCCGCCATCAAGCCCTACCACAGCGGAGAGCTGGTGAACCGCGTCTTTTCCGATGTTGGCGTGGTGTGCGGCGGTATGCTGAACCTGCTGCCGATGCTGCTGCGCACAGCCGTATCCTTCATTGGCGCGGCGGTGATCCTCGTCACCATGGACTGGCGCTTCCTTCCGGTGCTGGTGGCAGGCTCACTGGCCGGCACAGCACTGACGCTGGCCTTCCGCGAGCCCATGAAGCGGCGCCATCGCCGCGTACAGGAGGCGCAGGGTGCCCTGCACGCCAGCACACAGGAGAGCCTGGAGAACATCCGCGTGGTCAAGGCCTCCATGTCGGAGGAACGCACCCTGCGGCAAATCGACGCCCGCAGGGAGGGGCTTGCGGAGGAGCAGATACGCAACGGCCGTCTCTCCAACTGGATGAACCAGGGCATGGGTTCGCTGTTTGACCTGGGCTGGCTGCTGTGCAACCTGTGGGGCTGCGTGCGCATCTACCAGGGGACCTTCACCTACGGCGGGCTGGCCGCGATGATCCAGCTCATCGGCCGCGTGCAGGGTCCGATCGCCAGCGCGGTATCCATGGCCAGCCAGGCCTACGGCGTGGTGAGCTCAGCCGAGCGCCTGATGGAAGTGGTGGATCTGCCCGCCGAGCGTGAAGGCAGCCATCTCACAGATTTCGACGAGATTCGCCTGGAGCACGTCTCCTTCCATTATGAGGATGGGGACGGAGAGGTGCTGAACGATATCAGCGCCACCATTCACAGGGGCGACTTTGTGGCGCTTACCGGCCGCTCCGGCGGCGGAAAAACCAGCCTGTTCCAGCTGCTGCTGGCCATTTACAGGCCCACCGCAGGTCAGGTGCTGTTTGTGAGCGGCCCTGAAATCTCCCCCGCCAGCCGAGGAACCCGGGCGCTGTTTGCCTACGTGCCCCAGGGCAACACACTGTTCTCCGGCACACTGCGGGCCAACCTGACCATGTTCTCCGACCAGGTGACGGAGGAGGAGCTGCAGCGGGTCATTCAGATCGTCTGTCTGGAGCGGCTGGTGGATGAAATTGGTCTGGACGCCGTGCTCGGTGAACGGGGGATGGGGCTGTCCGAGGGCCAGGCGCAGCGTGTCGCCGTAGGCCGTGCGCTGCTTTCAGGCGCGCCAATCCTGCTGCTGGACGAAGCCACCTCCGCCCTGGATGAGGCTACCGAAGCCCAGCTGCTGAAGAACATTACCTCGCTGAAGGGAAAAACAGTGATCATCGTCACCCACCGCCGTGCCGCGCTGGCAGTCTGCCACAAGCAGCTATATATTGAAAATGGCCGGCTGACGCCTGTTTCCGGAAAGGTGTCCCCGGAAATATAGCGGCAGCTTTTGCCCTGCATTCAGCGCAAATCGACCTTGACGCAGGGGAAAGGCTTTGGTAAAATGTCACGGTATGCGCCGCTGGAGAGGAGGTGTGGTCATGCGGCACTGGAATCGCTTTTTGTTTGCAGCGCTGATGGCCGCGCTGTTTCTCCTTGGCAGCAGGGCACTGATCAGAGGACCTGCTGCAGCCCCCCCTCAGGCGCAGCCTGCAGCCCGTATTCCGGTGCTTTGTCCCCTCCCCGTCCCTGCCGACCAGCAGAGCCCGCATCCGGGCGTCAGCTTCTCCGAGCGCGCCGAGCGCGCCGCGGTGCTGCTGTGCGCTTTCGCGGCGCTCCCCCTGTCGGAAGCGGACAGGAATGGCTGGGTACTGACCGGGCGCAGCTGGTTCCGGGCAGTCTATACGGCATGCCCGCCGGAGGCCGCCTTCGGATAGCCCGCAGGCAGCTACTGTGTCGTTCCAGATAAAAAATAAAGGAGTAATGCAACATGAGCAAATCCCGCAATCGCGGTGCGAGCAGAACAAAGAGCATCGTCCTGCTCTGCGTGCTGCTGTGTGTCACTGTAGTTCTCGGTGTGCTGGGCGTCAACGGCATGGCGCTGGACGGCCGCGGCCTGTACAAGCTGCTGCCATGGCTGCCCAACACAAACGCTGAAAACTGGCCTGAGGCTCTCACACTGGGCCTGGACCTTCGCGGCGGCGTGTATGTGGAATACACGGCTGAGCAGGGCGACGTGGAAGGCAATTTCGCCAATCTGATGGACTCCACCGTCGCGGTGATCACCCAGCGTCTGACCGACAAGGGCTACGCCGAGAGCACCGTGCAGCAGATCAACGGCGGCACCGGCATCCGCGTGGAGGTACCCGGCGTTTCCAACCCGCAGGACCTGCTGGACCTGATCGGCACCCCCGCTGAGCTGACCTTCACCGACCCTGACGGCAATGTCTTCATGACCGGCAAGCAGGTCAAGACCGCTGTCGCCGCCTACAAGGACGGCGAATACGTCGTGGCCTTCACCCTGGACAGCGAGGGCTCCGCGGCCTTTGCCGAGAAGACCTCTGCGAACATCGGCCGCACCCTTTCCATCTACCTGGACGGCGAATTGCTGCTCTCCCCGACAGTGCAGTCTGCCATCACCGGCGGCAGCGGCATCATCAACGGCATGGGCAGCGAGGAGCGGGCCCGTACCGTCGCCGCGCAGATTCAGTCCGGCGCGCTGCCGCTGGTGCTGACCCAGGATAAGGTGGACACCGTGTCCGCTACTCTGGGCGATGAAGCCCTGACCACCTCTGTCCGCGCCGCCCTGATCGGCATCCTGCTGGTCATGCTGCTGATGATCGTCCGCTACCGCCTCAACGGCGTGGTCGCCTCCTGGGCGCTGTGCGTGTACATCATCACCCTCTTCTGGCTCATTGCCGTCATTCCCGGTATCCAGCTGACCCTGCCCGGTCTGGCCGGTATCGTGCTTGGCATCGGCATGGCTGTGGACGCGAACGTCATCATCTACGAGCGCTTCAATGAAGAGGTCCGTGCCGGCAAGGCCGTGAAGACCGCCCTGCGCACTGGCTTCAAGAACGCTCTGAGCGCCATTCTCGACTCCAACGTGACCACGCTGATCGCCGCCATCGTGCTGCTGATCCTTGGCACCGGCTCCGTGCAGGGCTTCGCCAAGACGCTGCTGCTGGGCGTTGTGGTGTCCATGTTCTCCGCCATCATCATTACCAGGCTGCTGATGAACCTGTTTGTGGGCGCCGGCGCTGACAAGCCCGGCCTGTTCTGCAAGGTGAACCGGCAGGAGCAGCAGTGAGAGAGGAGGAACCGAACAATGATCATCAAGAATCATGCCAAAACCTGTCTGATCATCTCCGCTGCCATCATCGTGATCGCGCTGCTTATGTCCATCTTCGGCCTAGGCATCAACCTCGGCATCGACTTTGCGGGCGGCACTTCTCTGATTTACAATGCCGGCGAGCCCGCTGACCAGAAGACCGTGGAGGATCTGGTTTCCGCACAGGGCGTACAGTCCACCGCCATCACCCTTCAGGGCGAGAACGGCCAGGAAATCAACATCCGTGTCACCCAGGTGGCAGAGGATGAAGTGAACGGCATTCAGGCAAAGCTGCAGGAAGCGCTTTCCGGCAAGTATCCCGCCACCACGCTGGTGAACAGGAACACCGTCGGCCCCGTGGCCGGCCGCCGGCTGGTTGGCAACGCCATCCGCTCCGTTCTGATTGCCGCTGTGCTGATGCTCATCTACATCGCCATCCGCTTTGACCTGAACTCCGGCTTGGCTGCCATCTTCGGCCTGCTGCACGATGTGCTGATGATGCTGGCCTTCATGGTGCTGCTGCGCTCCATCATTCAGATGAACTCGACCTTCATCGCCGCCATGCTCACCATCGTGGGTTATTCCATCAACAACACCATCGTGATCTTCGACCGTATCCGTGAGAATGTACGCAAGCAGCCCACTGCCAACAAGGTGAGCATTGTCAACAAGTCAGTGAGGGAGTGCCTGGGCCGCACCATCAACACCACACTGACCACACTCATCACCATCGTGATGCTGTACATCCTGGGCGTTGCCTCCATCAAGGAATTTGCTCTGCCCATCATCATCGGCATCCTGTCCGGCGTGTATTCCGCCAACATGATCAACGGCTATGTCTGGGCCTTCCTGGAAGACAAGCGCGCCGCCCGCAAGGCTGCCGCGCCCAAGACCGCCAAGGCCTGATGACCGCTTTTATCCTTCCTCGGGAGGATGGGGCAAAGGAAAAGAACCCTTCGGGGTTCTTTTTCTGTGTGCGCAGCTCACCTCAGCCCGGCGTGTAATGATCCCCTCTGCCGCGGCATCACAGGGTATGCAGTCCAAGTGAACTGATATGCGTGAGTAAAACCGCAGCACATAAATACCCTCCCCGGCAAGCTGGGGAGGGAGAGTGCCGTGCCGAAAGGGAACGGCGGTATTATATACGGAAGCGCGGTTTAACAGGAGAACAGTGTCACTTCAGCAGGCTCTTTTCCCAGCTGTCATAGGGCTTGAGCTCCAGCAGGCCGGCGACGGTGGGCGCCACATTGGCCAGGCCGTAGGTGCCGCCCTCGATCATCTCGTGCCGCTCGTCCTTGTCGTAGATGATGAAGGGCACGGGATTCAGGCTGTGCGCGGTGCGTACCTGCACCTGACCCTTCTTGTTCTTCTCCAGCATCTGGTCAGAATTGCCGTGGTCAGCGGTAACGATGAGAATGCAGTTATACTCATCGCACACCTTCTTGATGCGCGCCAGCTGCAGATCAACGCTTTCCACTGCGATCTGGGTAGCCGGCAGGCTGCCGGTATGGCCAACCATGTCGCCATTGGGGAAGTTGCAGCGGATGAAGCCGTACTGTTTGCTCTCAATGGCCGCAATGACCAGGTCGGCGATCTCCGTGGCCTTCATCCAGGGGCATTCGTCAAAGGAGCGCACATCGCTGGGCACCTCTGCGTAGTCCTCCAGCTCCTCAGAGACCTTTCCGGAACGGTTGCCGTTCCAGAAGTAGGTCACATGGCCGTACTTCTGCGTCTCGGAGCAGGCGTACTCCTTGATGCCGTGCTCGACCAGCAGCTCGGTGAGGGTGTCGTGAATGCTCGGCGGATTGACCAGGTACCTGTGGGGGATCTTCAGGTCGCCGTCATACTCCAGCATGCCGGCATACATCACCTGCGGCACCTCGCCGCGGTCAAACTTATCAAAGGAAGCGTCGCCGTCAAAGGCCATGGAGATTTCCAGCGCACGGTCGCCGCGGAAGTTGAAGAGAATCACGCTGTCCCCGTCATGCATGGCGCCCACAGGCTGCCCGTTCTCACCGATGACGAAGGACGGAAGATCCTGGTCGATGGCGCCGGTCTGAGCGCGAAGGTCCTCTATGGCCTCCGTGGCGCTGCCGTAATAGGCGCCTTCCCCATTGATCACGTTGGTCTGGCTCCTGCCGTGAACATGTACCTCCCAGCCGGCCTTCACCATGGCCCAGTTTGCCTGGTAGCGGTCCATGGTGATCGCCATGCGGCCGCCGCCGGATGCGATTTTTCCGTCAAAGCTTCCGTCCGCGTTCAGCTCGGCAAGCACCTTTTCGAGCTGATCCACATATTCCAGCGCGGAGGTGGCAGGCACGTCGCGGCCGTCCAGCAGGATATGGCAGCGCACACGGGCAACGCCCTCCTTCTTGGCCTCACGCAGCATGGCAATCAGGTGGGAGATATTGGAGTGCACATTGCCGTCGCTCAAAAGGCCGATAAAGTGCAGGGTGGAGGCGTGCTCCTTCACGTTCGCAGTCAGCGCCTTCCAGGTCTCGCTCTGGTAGATGCTGCCGCTCTCAATGCTCTCGTTGACCAGCTTTGCGCCCTGAGAATAGATCTGGCCGCAGCCCAGGGCGTTATGTCCCACCTCGCTGTTGCCCATATCGTCATCCGTGGGAAGGCCTACAGCGCTGCCGTGCGCCTTCAGGGTGCGGAAAGGCGCGTTGGCCTTGAACCAGTCAAGGGTCGGCGTATTCGCCTTCAGCACCATATTGCCCAGCTCTTCGGGGGTCTCACCCACGCCGTCCATCACGACAAGTACTACCGGTTTTTTCATAAGCACATCCTCCTGTAAACTGCAGTTTGGCAGCAGGGGAGACAGCTCCGCCTGCCGATTGATAGCATAGCCTTTTGTGAAAGGATTGTCAACCGTTTTCAGCATCCGCAGGGGCTTTTCCATACCGCTCCTGCAGGCTTCTTCCGCTGCGCTTTCGTGTCATTTCGATCAGTCCCAGCGAGGTGAAGCCGTGCACCACGGTTTTGACACGGTCCGCCGCGCAGGCTCTGGTCAGTTCTGAAAGCACCTGCTCGCGCTCCTGCTCGGTCTGCATATCGATCATGTCGATCAGTATGATCCCGCTCAGCGCCCTCAGCCGCAGCTGCAGGGCAATCTCGCCGCAGGCCTCCAGGTTGGTCTTCAGCAAGTTCCTCTCCGCGTCGCGCCCGGTGGAGAGTTTGGCAGTATTGACATCAATCACGGTCAGCGCCTCGCAGATGTCCACGCAGAGATTGCCGCCGCTTTTCAGCCAGACACGGCGTTTCAGCGCCTGGTCCCGCTCGTGAAGCCAGCGCGGCCAGTCCGGCAGCGCGGTGTCCACGCACCGCACCGGGCAGGGCAGGTCCATACCTGCAAGTGACTGATCGTCCGTCAGTATCTCGTCCAGTCCGCGGGGCAGGTAATCATCCAGCAGCTGCCGCATTGCAGAGCGCGGTCCGTGCACAAGGGACGGGCAGTGCGCCGTCGCGGCATCCGTCTGCAGCTGCCGGGCGGTTTCCCACAGCGTCTCTATTTCTTCCTCCACAGCTTTCTCTCCGGCTGTGAGGCAGGCGGCACGCATCACAAGGCCAAAGCGGCCGTCGGCAATGCGCTCACCCATTCTGCGCAGCCTTGCCTTTTCCGCCCCTCCCGTGACCCTGGCACTGACGCCGATATACCGGTTGCAGGGCATCAGCAGCGCGTACTCGCCCGGAAGCGTCAGGTCACGTGTGAGGAAGGCACCCTTTTCGCCGTGCGCCTCACGCCGCACCTGCACCAGCACCCGGCTGCCGGGCTGCATTTCCCCGCCAAAGAAGGACTCACTGCGTTCCGCGATGGGCAGAAATCCGTTCCGCTGCTGACCGATGTCAACAAACGCGGCGCCCATGCCGGGAGCCATGCGGACCACCTTCCCCAGCCAGATGGCGTCCGCGCCGTCCTCCTGCGAGGTGTCGGATATAAACTCCGCCAGCCGGCCGTTTTCCACCACCGCGATCTCACGGGGCTCACCCGCCTTGACAATCAGCTGTCTTCGCATGGTGAAAGCAACACCTCCAGTGGAATCAGCTGCCCCGCCGGGTCCTCCCCCATCAGCTCCTCGCGCGTGGCCAGCATGCGCGGCGCTTCCGTCCCCGCAAAAGCCGCCAGGGCGCGCACCAGCATGTCCGGCTTGCAGTTCGCCTGCTCGGACAGCGCAAGCGTGGCGTGCAGCGTGCCGCCGTCCGCGCTCAGACTGTATATCCACGGCCGGAGGTTGATCTCCTTCTCCCCGCTCTTTGTTTTTCGTATGGACGGTATCTCCTCCTGCTGCAAGAAGGCCGGCACAGCGGCCGCAATGGCAGCGGCGCCCTCACCCAGCAGCTCAACGCGCCACCTGGCAGCCCGCACAAGCGACATCAGCGCAGGCCCCTTTTCTTCCAGCGGAAAGCAGCGCACCAGCTGCATCTGCGGCGGCAGGGCCGCGTTCATCCTCCGCAGGAATTCTTCCGCGCTCACCTCACCGCGCAGCGTCACCTCCATCAGCTCTCTCTCACTGGCCGCGCCGGTGGAAAGGGCTGAGGCAAAGCCGAGCAGTATGTGCGGATTAAAGCCCTGAGAATAGCTCACCGGCAGCCCTGAGCGGCGCAGCGCCCGCTGCATGGCGCGCATGATATCCAGGTGGCCGATGTGCCTCAGCCGCTCATCCTTGCTGAACACCGCTGCCATTCGCATAGGCGCACACCCCCTTCCAGCGCTGCAGGCCGCAGCCGTTGCAGCCGTGCCGGCAGTCGCGCGTGGTGATGCCCTGCCGCGCCTTTTCCTGCTCATGCCAGAGGAATGCGTCGGAAATCCCGGAGTCGATCACTGCCCAGGGCATCAGCTCGTCCTTTTCGCGCTGGCGGTGCGCGTACCAGTGCATGTCGGCGCCGCATGCGTCAAACGCAGCGATCCATTTCTCCATTGAAAAGATGTCACTCCAGCTGTCAAGGATGCAGCCGCTCTCAAACGCCTTGAGCAGTACCCGGCCAAGCCGGCGGTCGCCGCGCGCGAAGCAGGCCTCCAGATAGCTCAGCTCGCTCTCGTGATAGTTGAAGGTCACGCCCTTGATCGCTCTCAGCTTTTCCTTCAGGTAGGCCTGCTTGGCGTGTATCTCCTCCTGCGTGTCCTGTCCCTCCCACTGGAAGGGCGTCACCGGCTTGGGCACAAAGGTGGAGGCGGAAACCACCACCCGCAGTCCCTTGGCGCGCTGTCCCTTCGGCACGGCGAAGTACGCCCGCACCACCTTCTGGGCCAGGTCGGCAATGCCGTCAAGGTCCTCATAGGTCTCTGTCGGAAGGCCAATCATGAAGTACAGCTTGACGCTGCTCCAGCCGCCCTGGAAGGCGTCCGTCACCTTCTCGATCAGATCCGCTTCTGTCACGCCCTTGTTGATCACATCCCTCAGCCGCTGAGTGCCCGCCTCCGGCGCGAAGGTGAGGCTGGTCTTTTTCTGCTTCTGCGTCTCCTCAAGGGATTCCTTCAGCACTGAGTCAATGCGCAGCGAGGGCAGTGAGATGGACACATGCTGCTCCTCCATGTCCTTCATCAGCTGACGGATCAGCTCCGCCAGGCAGGTGTAGTCGCCGCTGGACAGAGAGGTCAGGCTCATCTCCTCGTAGCCGGTGGATGCTTCCAGCGCGTGGGCCAGCTCGGTCAGCTTTTCCAGGCTGCGCTCGCGCACGGGGCGGTATAGCATGCCTGCCTGGCAGAAGCGGCATCCCCTTGTGCAGCCGCGCATGATCTCCAGCATGATGCGGTCATGCACAATCTCCGTATAAGGCACCGGTATTTCCGTGGGATAATAGGCGGTGTTCAGGTCGGTCACCACGCACTTCCTGACGCGCTCAGGCACGCCGTCTTCCCTGGGCGTGATCGCTCTGACCGTGCCATCCTCATGATAGGTGACCTCATACATTTCCGGCACATACACGCCCGGTATCCTCGCCAGGGCGCGCAGGCAGTCAATGCGCTGGGCGCCGCTTTTTTTCCAGCGGCGTACCGCCTCATCCACCTGCAGTGTGACTTCTTCCCCGTCGCCGATCATGAAGGCGTCAATAAAGTCCGCCAGCGGCTCCGGATTGAAGGCGCAGGGCCCGCCGGCAACCACAATCGGCTCATCCCGGCCGCGGTCCTTGGACAGCAGGGTCACCCGTCCCAGCTTCATCATGGCCAGTATGTTGGTATAGCTCATCTCATACTGGAGGGTAAAGCCGATCATGTCAAAGTCGCACAGGGGTGTCCTGCTCTCCATGGAAAACAGCGGTACGTCGTTTTCCTCCATCAGGGCCAGCATGTCGGTCCAGGGCATGAAAAAACGCTCGCACAGGCTGTCCGGCTGGGCGTTGACAAGCCCGTAGAGTATTTTCATGCCGAGGTGGCTCATGCCCACCTCATAGGTATCCGGAAAGCAAAAGCCGTAATGGAATTCCGCATCTTCCCATTTTTTGACAACCGTGTTCATCTCGCCGCCCGTGTAGCGCGGTGCCTTCTGCACCTGCTCCAGCAGCGTTTCAATTTTCTGCGGATCGATCCTCAATCTTGTTCCTCCCAAGAAGCCGTTTCAGCGTCACGCTGTTTATCCCCCTGATTATAACAAAACATCCGCACAAAATCAATGCGTTCTCCCTCTCGCGCAGCGGCTGGAGAATGCTACCGCCATGCCTTGCTGCTGGCGTGAAAAGCATCCTGTCAGCGAGATGCCTAGACCGTGTAAACCGAATGAACGGCGGCAGCAGACGCGCTGTATAAAAGGAGCAGAGCGTTAAGCCCTGCCCCCGTCTGTATACCGATCAATGGAACACGTTCAGCGTCCTCTGCCACGGGATCTCAACCATCTCGCTGGAATTGCCGTCCTTGACCGTGTCGGACATCGTCTTGTAATCCGGCGCCTCGTCATAGAGGGTGACGATCTCGTCGAAGAAAGCAACTGCCCAGGAACCGGGGCTTTCCTCGTCCCACAGCTCCAGATACAGCTCTTCGCCGATGTATTCGCTCAGGTCGATGATGAAGGTGGCCATGTC
>CAMJPQ010000019.1 GCA_946407745.1 uncultured Clostridia bacterium | reverse complement strand
AGAAGATCGGCATCGCCGGAGCCTCCACCACCGGGATGCTGGCGCTGGTGGCCGCATCGTATTACCCGGAGATCACGCTGACCATCGCCATGTCCCCTTCCGATTTCGTGATGGAGGGCTTCTATCGGGACGGGCTGGACGGCGCCGCGGAGCGGCCCGGTAACGGGGAGTCCTCCGTCAGCTGGCAGGGCAAGCCCCTTCCCTATCTTCCCTATGCTTACCGGCATCCGGAGTACTGGCAGAAGCTGAAGGAGGAAGCCAAGGCCGGCGGCGACCGGGCTGCCGCGAGGAATATGTTCGACATGTCCGAGCGCCTGCACCCGATTCAGGAGGAAGAGAAGATCAAGGTCGAGAGGATTCATGGCAAAATCCTCTTTGTGGGTGCGGAGGATGACGTGCTGTGGGACACCTGCCGCTACATCCGCCGCATGGAAGAACGTCTTTCCCGTCTGCCCCACGCCTGCGCCTGGGAGGCGCTGCTCTATCAGCACGGCACGCATTTCGTCTTCCCGGACAGCATGCTGCGCTCCATGCTTCCCCTGGCCTCCGGCCTGCTGGTCCGGCTGATGTTCCAGGCCGGACGGGAGCATCCGAAGGAGTGCAGGACGACCAGGGTCGACATCGACAGACGGCTGCGGGCAGCGCTGCAGGCCTGGTGATCCAAGGAGAAAGAGGGCACAGGGTATGTCAAAGAAGGATTCCCAGTTTCAGAAGCGGGTCATGAGCCTGA
This sequence comes from uncultured Clostridia bacterium, assembly GCA_946407745.1. GTDB lineage: Bacteria > Bacillota > Clostridia > Christensenellales > Aristaeellaceae > RUG11272. Next base: position 50,424 of record CAMJPQ010000019.1, on the reverse strand, counting down.
TGTTCCGGGGCAAGGAGATCTTCAAGCCCCTGAACACCGGCTGGATCGACGGGCATGTCGCCTGCGTGCGCGAGTGGATCGCCAACATCTTCTTCTACATGAAGAACGGCACAACGATCATGATCGACGCGGGCTACAACTATGACCGGCTGCGGGAGAAAATGGGCTGGCTGGACATTGACCCGGCTTCCATCCGGCACATCCTGGTCACCCATCAGGATACAGACCATGTGGGCGCGCTGGAGCGGGACAGTGAGGGACTGTTCCGGCAGGCGACCATCTATCTCAGTGAGATTGAGAACCGCTACCTGACGGGCGAGGTGCGCCGCAGGGTCACCTTTCACCTGTACAAGCTGCCCATGGTGGTGACTGATAATCCCCGGACGCTGCTGCAGGACGGGCAGGTGCTGGACATCGACGGCATCCGGGTGGAGTGCCTGCTGGTGCCGGGTCACACCTGGGGACATATGGTCTATCTCATCGACAACGAATACCTTTTCACCGGGGACACGCTCTGGTTCGGCGCGGACGGAGGGTACAGCTTCATCAACGGGCTGGCGGAGGATAACGACCTGTCGAAGCGCTCCCTGGCTGCGCTGGAGCAAAAGCTGCGGGAGCGAAAGCTCTGCCCGAAGATCATTACCGGGCATACTGGCTGGACGGACAACCTGGATTTCGCTTTTGCACACAGGGACCGGGTCTGCAACGGCCTCAAACGGCAGAAGCCCCACGATCCCAAAGCGCCCTGGGACGGGTATGTGGAGACGGATGACACGGAGGAAAAGGCCCGCACAGTCCGGCTGGCCAAGCAGGATGAAAGCGTCTGGCGCAGCGGTCAGGGCTGAGCATCCCAGAGGGAAGCATAAAGGCTTGCTTCAGTCGGATTTGTTTGCGCCCTGTTTTGCCTGAGCGCAGCCACTCACAGCACTGTAAGGAGTTGCGGCCGATGAACAGAAAGGATCAGATCAAAAGCGCCTACAGGCTGGCCGGCTCCAACGCCAGCTTCTACGACGGCATGATCACCTGCTCCACAATCCCCGGCAGGATCATCTGTGGGGCCGTGTGGAACATGGGAAGGGAAAAGAACCTGAAATACCTGGAGCAGGCGCTGTCCGGCATTCCGGAAGGTTTTTCCGGCAGGCTGCTGGAGGTGCCCGTGGGCACAGGCGTGCTGACCATGCCGGTCTATCAGGGGCTCCCCATGGCGGACATCACCTGCCTGGATTACTCGCCGGACATGATGGCAGCGGCCCAGGCAAAGGCGAAAGCCCTGCGCCTGAGCAACGTCCGCTTCCGGCAGGGGGATGTCGGCGCGCTGCCCTTTGAGGGCGGGACGTTTGATGTCGTGCTCTCCCTCAATGGATTTCACGCCTTCCCAGACAAGGAGGCGGCGTTCAGGGAAACGTACCGTGTCCTGAAACCGGGCGGCACCTTCTGCGGCTGCTTCTATGTGCAGGATGGCTGCCGCCGGACAGACTGGTTCATCCGGCACCTGTATCAGCCGAAGGGATGGTTCACACCGCCCTATGAGACAGAAGAGAGCCTTCGGCAAAGGCTGAAGGAGCTGTATCGGGCCGCTGACGTCTCGCGCGTCGAGGGAATCGGCGTCTTCTGCTGCGTCAAATGATCTGCCGGCGCGACGGCAGGAAAAGGGAGAAATCACCAATGAAGGACTACGAGGCACTCTCCCGGAAGCATTTTGACCGTCAGGCGGCGGAATACGACGCCCGGGATACGGTCTATTACTCACGGGAGGGTAAGATCAGCTGCCGGGACATCGCGGCGCAGCTCAGGGATATCCCCTATGAAGCACTGCTGGACGTGGGCTGCGGCACAGGGTTCCTGATCGATCTACTGGCAAAGCAGCGCCCGGCGCGGTACGCGGGCCTGGATCTTTCTCCCGAGATGGTCCGCATGGCGGAGAGCAAGCGGATCAAAAGCACGGAGTTCCTCGTCGGCTCGGCGGACAGGCTGCCCTTCCCGGATGGCTGCTTTGACATCGTCACCTGCTCCCAGAGCTTTCACCACTATCCCTATCCCGACAAAGCCATGGCGGAGGCGCTGCGCGTGCTGAAGCCGGGCGGACTGTATATCCTTTCGGATACCGGGATCGGCGGCGTCGGCGGCTGGATTGACAATCACATCCTGTTCCGGCTGGCCCGCAGCGGCGACTGCCATACGACCAATCGGCACGGCATCGCACGGATGATGGAGCAGGCCGGCTTCACCGTGGCGGAATCCCGGCAGATCCGGGGGATGATCTATACCGTCATAGGTCAGAAGAAAGCGAAATGAACATGTTTCCGTAGATGGCATGGCCTGCGGCATGCGCGAGGCCTGCATCAACGCCGCTCACAGTGACAGAGAAAGCGAATGAGAAAAAAACTGTTCTGTTTTATGAAAGACTGAAAGGCACAGTTTCCGGGCCGCTCGTACCTGACTTGTTCCATGATGAGCGGCATTTATTTCCTCAACAAGTTAGCACACGCTAACATTATAGTGGGGGGTTCCATGTCAGAAGAAACGGTCATCCGCTGCTGCGCCCCGACCCTGGCGGCCATCAAGACAGGCAGCCTGTTCAACTGTGCCTTTGAGAGTCGGCAGGAGATGACGGAGAGTCTCAAGGCAATCAATCGCTGTTTGCTCCGGAAAGGCGTCACAGCCCTGCCGCTCCGGTATGGGGACGGCAAGGCGCTGATCTATCTCTGCCGCATCGACATGCTGGAGGCAGATCTGCGCGATCCGCTGGCTGATGCGATTTTGCGGGAAAACGGTTATCCGGAGGGCAAGCCGATTCAGCGGATCGCCCACCTGATTCGCAGGCTGAGGGAGTGCGAGACCTTTCCCCATGAGATCGGCCTGTTCCTCGGCTATCCACCGGTGAACGTGCGTGGCTTTATGGAGCAAAAGGCCTGCAAATGCACCGGCCTCTGGAAGGTATTCGAGAGCGACGAGGAGGAAGCGCAGCGGTATTTTGCCCTCTGCAGGCATTGCACAAACGCTTATCTGCAGCGCAGCCGTGAAGGATGGAGCCTGTCCAGGCTGACAATTCAGCCGCGGCAGTTTTCATACAAAACAATCTCCCATGAAAGGAAGGAGACAGCATGAACAAACTGGCAGTCATCTACTGGAGCGGAACGGGCAACACCCAGGCCATGGCGGAGGCCATTGCCGCGGGGGCAAAGGAGGCCGGCACGGATGTGAGCCTGCTGACCTGCGAGGAGGTGAGTGACATTTCCGCCTATGACGCGGTGGCGCTGGGCTGCCCGGCCATGGGCGCGGAGGAGCTGGAGGACTCGGAATTCCTGCCAATGCTGGAGGGCATCGAACCTGCGCTGCCCGGGAAAAAGGTCGGCCTGTTCGGCTCCTACGGCTGGGGTGACGGTGAGTGGATGCGCACCTGGGAGGCGCGCTGCGCAGAGAAGGGCATCGCGCTGGCCGCGGCGAGCGTAACCGCCAATGAGGCCCCGGATGATGACGCGCTGGCAGCCTGCAGGGCGCTTGGCGAAGCATTGGCGAAATAAAAACCATCCCATGAGGATGGCGAAGGTTGCAAAGGGCGATCGCAAAGCCCTTTGCCCGCGCCTGCAGGCGCGGAACCCCTGCTGACACGATGCGAAAAAGGATAAACAGGAGGACAAGAACATGAAAAAGCTTTTGGTTGCAGTACTGGCCCTGTGCCTGGCACTGTCCGCCTGCGCGGCGCTGGCGGTTCAGACGCTGGAGGGCGACGCGAATGTGGATCAGCGGAAGTACCCCTCCACCGCCCCTTTCATTCATCCCCCGTTTTACAATGTGAAGCTGGCCGTTACGGTGGATGACAGCGGCGTCATCACCGCCGTGACGGACAACGGCACCGGCGCGGCCGGCTCTGTGCAGGAGGGCAACGAGGACTTCTGGGCCAACAAGAACAAGCCCTACTTCGACGCTGCCGTGAACGGCGGCCTGCTGGACAAATTCGTCGGCAAAACCCTGGAAGAGGTCCGTGCGATGGACATGACCTCCGGCGGCACGGATGCCATTTCCGGCGCGACCATGGTCAGCGCGGCAGCGCAGGAGGCCGTCGTCAATGCCCTGGAGGGGAAGTCTGGCAAGACCTTCCTGCCCGTGGAGGGCTGCGCCCTGCCGGTGGAGTCCGTGAACGGAGGCACCGTGATTCTTCGCAATGCCCTGCCGGAGGATTTTGATCTGCAGGTGCTGGACATCCGCTGGGGCGTCCGCAACGAGGAGATTGTCCCGGCGGACAGCTATACGGTTGCCATCGCCGACGGCAAGGTGACCATCACCTTCGCGGAACCGGAGGCGCTGAAGGCCGGATACTACTATGTGAACGTGGTGGACGCCAGCGGCAAATACCGTTCTCCCTCCTTTGAGGGTGGCCCCGCCGCGGCTGAGGCACCGTACTTCATCATCGACAGCGGACTGGCTGCCGGGGATATCACCTTTGACGGAAAGGGCATCGCGCTGGCTTCCGGCTCCATGGCGGATTACCTGCAGAACATCCAGCATGTCCAGATCCTGGCCGAGGGAGCAGAAAAAGCCACCGAGCAGGAAATCGTCGGCCATCACGGTACCGTGGGCAATTTCATCGCCCTGGATGAAAACGGCGTGCTGAACGCCGAGGGCATTGTCAAGGCCCGCAACGGCAGCGAAAGCCCGCTGTTCGAGGCTGGAAAGCAGTACACCGTGACGGTGGCTGCCTTCGGCTACCCCGAGCTGGTCTTCCCCTATGCCAGGCTGGGCGTTTGGCCTGACATCGCTGGGGAGAACGGCACCACCTACGTCAGCCTGTTCGATACCATCGTGACAGATGAATTGAACCCACTCTGGCAGGATTATATCGGCGCGGTCATGGGCGAAGAAGCCGCTCCCGCGATGGCGGCTGCCCTGCAGGGCTCCGTGACCAGCAGCCTTCACGGTGAAGAGGCCATCTCCGCCTTTGCGGATGGCGGCTACGCCTTCGACTGCCATTTCATCAACGGGGCACAGAGCCTGACCTTCAAGGATAACACGGTCATGATCCTGAAAACCGACGGCGCTGAAGAGACTCATGCCTATGAATATCTGGGCAAGTACAGCATCGGTGAAGGCGAAACCATGGTGTACCAGGGTGCTGAGATCTCCATGGCCTTCCCGGTGGACGTCTACAAGAGCACCGATGAAGCGGGTGAGTTCAATTACTTCATGATGAGGGAAGACACGATGGACACCACCTGGCATCTGGAATTCCGCTACGGCAGCGACCTGGAAGCCCTGAAAGGCTACATGGTGGGCCCCTATGCCTACTGGCTGGCGGCGGGCATCGACGCAAACGCCGATGCGGAGACCATCGAAAAGGTGATTGCCCTGTTCTGCCTGGAAAACATGGACTACTCCTCTCATGCGGACGCAGCGCTGAGCCAGATCAATGACCTGGGCTTCGTGGGCAGCTGGAAGGCCGATCTCTCCGCCTACGGGGAGGACTACGCCGCCATCGACCTGCGCATGGCGATTGACGAAGCCGGCCACGGCATCACCATGATGAATGGCGCGCAGACCGCCGATTTTGAAGCCTATGCGGTAGACAACGGCGAGAAGGGCGACGGCATTGGCCTCTATGTGGCCTACAGCAATCTGGACGCCGAAGCCGAGGCGGCTCCCTATACCATAACGGTCAATGAGGCCGGGCAGACGGTTCTGACGCTGACAGCGGACGACGGGTCCATCAGCTGGGTGAAGCAGGAAGAATGACGGACTGACACACTGGGGAAAGGCAGAAGGCGGTGAGGTGCCGCAAAATGCGCTCCTGCAAGTATCAGGCTTTTGCTGAATGAGCAGAAGCATTGTATCATGAGCTTCGGAGAACAGTCCCCACAGTCCACAGCAAAACAGCCTCTTTATCACCCTGATAATGAAATGATAAAGCAAGGCTGCAGAGCATGGAGAATACAAATAATCTGTGAAATCAGAATCACTTGAACGAACAGGAGAAACAGAAATCAAGCCAAAGGCGTTAGATTGCGTAGAGTGGAAATAATCCAAGTCTTGTTTTAAAAGCGCTGAATTATCCTGTATGTCTTGGAGCAGCAGGCTTTCTTCGGAGTGCCTGCTGCTTTTTTGTTATCAATGGCAATAAAACCAATAATCAATCAGATGTCTTTAATCCAACAGATTGTGTAGTGCAGCACCGCTACAGCTCAGCGGCACATCCGGCAATGCCTTTTGTGCAGCAGTGTTACCTTAAAGAATCCGCCTTTTTGATTATGCCTCTTGCGGACATGATGGTTTTCGGATATATTTGTACTGTCAATATCCGAAGCAATCACTTCCTCTGCCATTAAGGCAGCAGCGCGCGATTCAGTGGCTACAGGTGACGGCGCCTTCTGCGCCATCCGCTTCCTGCAGGTTTTTGGCCCGCCGCCAAAAAACCGGCCGCCCATTGCGCTCATGCAGCACACGGCATTGACCAGTAGTGTAAAAACCGTATTCGAAGGAGTCTGATAAAAATGATCAAAATCTACGGTATGCCCACCTGCCCTTACTGCGACTATGTGCATGAGCAGATCACCGGGCGTGAAAGTGAGTTTCAGTACATCAACATCGGTGAGAACATCCGCAATTTGAGCGCCTTTATGCGCCTTCGGGACACAAGCCCCGTCTTCGACCGCTGCAAGGAAATCGGGGATGTCGGCGTACCCGCCTTTGTGTTTGAGGACGGCAGCATCTCCATCGACCCCGCGGACGCGGGGCTGATCGAATACGGCTCCCCCGCCGCCTGTTCGCTGGAGGATCACAAAAGCGGACGAAAGGGATGCTGACACCGCAGCTTTCCATGAATGCACAGCCATGAAATACAAACACACAAACCGTCCCGGCTTCCTGCTGGGGTTCATCGACTTTTTCACCGCCGGCCTGTTCTTCCTGCTCTATATGCCTCTGGGCGGCCTGCAGGATGAGCTGGATGAGATACTCTCCCGGCGGACCGAGCGATACTGGGCCGCCTACCTGAAGGGAATACCGACGCTGTTCATTTACCCGCTGGTATGGATGGCGCGCATCGCGGAGGAACTGAAGGCAAAAGCCATCGCCCTCGGCCTCCCCGGCCCCTACACCTCCTGGTGGCACATGTTCGGCTGGAACACCTTCGGGCTGCTCCTTTTCGGTCCCGCAGTCGCCACGCAGCGTTTTTTCGATACGCTGAACAGGGTGGAGAAGGAATTGAACAAAAGATGGGAGTGAAACCGACCAGCCGTATGAACTCACAGGATGAGGAAACGATTGAGCGGCTGCTTCTGCAGCCCTGCTGGGTCATTGACTTTCTGCCCGCCCGGGTGCCCGCGGACAGCGGCGGACAGTTTTTCGCCGTGGAGGCGTACTTCCGCAGGCCGCCCCGGATGGCTGATTTCCGCCGGCGCATGGCGGAGATACTGCTGAAGCTCAACTGCTATTTCAGCTTCCGGGTGATTGACAGCCGGCAGCAGGCCGTAGACCATCCCGCACCTGACGAGCTGGCGGAAATGATCAGCGACACCGAAAGCACGGTGATGATTCTTCTTGATAACGGGCAAAGCCTGATTCATTTGATCAGTGGGGACCTCTGCGCCTCCGTCTATCATCCGTCAGAAGCGCTGCTGTCCTTGCTTGCGCCGCTCGGCACCGCCTGCGGCTTATTCGTGTGGCAAAGCGACGGCCGGGAAGCTCAGGGCCGTCCGGTGTGAATTGCGCCGAAGAAATTTGCACAAGCTCAAATCCGTGATAGAATACACAAACCGCGGCAGTCTGTTATGGCGGCATCCAATACCATCAAGTGCGGCAGGGCTGGCAGCCTGCCGGAAGGAGCCGATATGGATATTCAGTATCTGCTCACTCTGCAGGGTTTCAGAAACGGGCTGCAGGACGCGTGGACGCCCTTTATGGAATTTGTGTCCATGTTTGCCACAACCTATCTGATTTTTATCCCCGTTTTCCTTTACTGGTTCTGGGATAAGCGCAAGGGTCTCTACGCCCTTGTCTCCTATTATTTCTGCATGCTGCTGACACCGCTGATCAAGCTCACAGCCTGCATTTACCGCCCCTGGATCCGGGACAGCCGCATCCTTCCCGCAGGTGACTCCATCACCACAGCCACAGGGTATTCGTTCCCCAGCGGCCACACCACCACCGCGGCCCCACTGTCCGGCGGCATGGCGGTGAACACCTGGGAGAACAAGAAAACACGCTGGCTCTCCTTCATTTTTGTCGCCTACGCGCTGCTGACCGGCTTTTCCAGAAACTACCTGGGCGTGCACACCCCGCAGGATGTGTTTGTGGCGATCTCCATCTCCGTGCTCAGCCTGATTGTGACAGCCAGGCTGTTTGACTGGCTGACCCTCCACCCCGAAAAGGAGGACTGGGTGCTGCTGGGCGGCTTCATCATCTGCTGGGTCGGCATCGTGTACATCACCTTCAAGTCCTATCCCATGGAGCTGAACGAAGAGGGCAAGCTGATCGTCGATCCGCAGAAAATGATGAACGACGGCTATGGCGATATCGGCAAGGTCATCGGCTTCATCATTGCCCGCTTTGTCGAGAAGAAATGGATCCGCTTTAAGCCCCTGAAGAACGGATGGAAGGGCGCCGTCATCTGCCTGCTCGGCCTCATTCCCATGGTGCTGCTGAAGACCTACCTCAGCCCTGTCATCACCGGCTGGCTGGGCTCCCACTGGGGAAAGCTGGTATTCTCCATCATCTACGCTTTCTATTTCATTGCGCTGTTCCCGCTGGTGCTGAAGCTGTGCCAGAAGGCATTCAAAGCGCCGGAAACGAAGGCCTGAAGCGCACACTCCCTCACGCGGCGCCGCCACAGCGGCAGCCGCGTTTTTGGGCTGAATTGCAGATGCCGATGAATGCTTCCACTGTCCGCAGGCCTGTGAAAACTCCCCCGAGGTTTCCCATCATTGCTCGCATTTGATGGGAAAGCCACACTCTGCGCGGCCTGATGAATCCAAGGGATGCATCAGCCTTTCCGCCGGGGGACCCGGTCGATAGGATTACAGTCAGGGGCCGGCTGCCCCCCCTGACATCCCCGCTGGTTACTGGTCACTGCGCTGAATTGAAATTGAAATGATCTGGTGCGTTCTTCGCAAGGGCGGGCAAAGATGGCCTGTTTTTATTGCTTATAATGTGGTATAATACAACCGCCGTGTGATGAAAGCACCGGCAGACAAATAAGCTGCCGCTGTATGGCGGCGCTGTGCAGGAGGTTACAGAATGAAAAGAAGAATCATTGCTTTGGGCCTTGCTGCCCTGATGCTTTTCTCCGTGCTTGGCGCGGCAGTGGCCGAGGATGGAGCCGGCTCCGCTCCCGAGGGTGAAGAAGTCACCACGCCTGTGGAGAGTGAACCGGCCGAGCCCGTGGAGAGCGAGCCTGTTCAGCCCGTAGAAAGCGAGCCGGAGCCCGAGCCTGAACAGCCCGTGGAGAGCGAACCTGTTCAGCCCGTGGAAAGCGAGCCGACCGAGCCCGAACAGTACGAGCCCGAGGGCCCCGCGATGACCCTGGAAGAAATGATGGGCATCGTCCCGGGAGAATGGCCGAAGACCATGTATGTCTACACGGAAAACGGCGGCAAGCTGAATGTGCGCTCAGAGCCGATGATCGCGGACAACGTGATCGATCAGCTGGATTACGGCACCAAGGTCATCGTTGAAAGCCCGGTCATTATCAACGCGGACTGGTTCTGCATCCACAACTCGAAGGCCCCCGGCGGAATTGGCTATGTGATGGCCCGCTACCTGGTGAACTCGCAGCCCCGCGACGCCCAGAAAAAGGCGGAAGAGGCTGAGCGCAAAAGGAACCTGGAGGAGCTGAACCGCCAGCTGGCCAGCGAGAAGACGCTGGACAAGCAGCTGATCATTGCCATCCGCGCGACCCGCGCCTCCGGCTGGATCAACTTCCGCGTGGGCCCCGGTGTGGCGGCGGACCGCATTGCCTCCCTGCCAGACGGGCATGAGCTGAAGGCTATCGGCGAGACGAGCGGCTGGTACAGGGCCATCGACCTGAAGAGCGGAAAAACCGGCTATGTCAGCAAGAATTATGTGACGGTGCTGGGCACCGTCAAGGAAGAGCCCAAAGCCGCGAAGGAGCAGATGGGCAAGCTGAATGTGAACGGTGAGTTCTCACTGCAGTGCAGGCTGCCGGAGGGCTACACCATGCAGCTGATCAACACACTGAACGAAAAAATCAGCGCCCTCATTACCTCTGAGGACACCGAAAAGCCCATCCTGCAGCTGTCCATTGCCTTTGACGAGCTGTTTGCCAATGTGGACAGGATGAATGACCTGACGGAGGAAGCGCTGCGCGGCTTGGAAGAGAGCTTCGCCGAAATGAACGAGGTGAAGATCACTTACGGTGAAACGGAATACGGCACCAAGCTGCTGATCGCGCGGGAAGTGGGCGAGGACACGGACTTTGTGGACATCATGTCTGTATACAAGGGATACTCCATCGAGTTCGTCATGTCCCCGAATCCCAAGGCAAAGAAGCAGACGCTGACCGACGAGCAGGTGCAGATGTGCATTGATTTCCTCAGTGAGCTGGACTTCATTCCGGCAAAGTAAGGAAAGCAGAAGGGCGGGAGCGCGGCGGCAGAATACCGCTGCTGCCGCGGCCTGCCCGCAGACGGCACTGGACATTGGCGGAGCGTGTGGTATAATACAGCATGAGCTGTGGCGGCGCCGGCTCTCTGTATTGCGCTGATGGCGGCGGAGGCCGCGTGTGCGGAGCCGTACAGGCCCGCCGCTGCGAGGCGTCTGCCCGGAAAGCGCCTCAAGCGGGATGGAGCCGGAGGCATGAAAGATGACCTGATCTGTGGCGGCCGCCCCATCCGGAGGGCACATTCCGGAACCGGAAATCATCGAACACCATCACAACGCAACCCACCCAAGAACTCATCAAGGAGGAAACTCGATGAAAATTGAAAGACAGCTGAGCGGCGACACCCTGACCCTGTCACTGGAAGGCCGCCTGGACACCATGACCTCCCCGGAGCTTGAAAAGGAGCTGAACGCCTCGCTGGACAGCGCGCAGAGCCTGATCCTGGACTTCAGCAAGCTCGACTACATTTCATCCGCCGGACTGCGCGTGCTGCTGTATGCCCACAAGGCCATGAGCGGCAAGGGCGGCATGAAGGTGACGAATGTGAACGAGATTGTGCAGGAAGTATTTGAAGTGACCGGCTTTGCCGATGTGCTGACCGTGGAGTGAGGGCGCGCGAATGAAAACAGATGTGGTAACCGTCTCCAGCAGGGACAGTCGGATGGGGGCGGCGCTCTCACAGGTGGAAAAGGTAGCTGCCTATAAGGGCCTGACAGGCAAAAACGTGCTGCATCTGCGCCTTCTGACAGAGGAAATGATGGGCATGATGCGCTCCATCACCGGCGAAACCGAGGGCAAATTCTGGATTGAGGATGAGGACAATGTCTATCAGCTCCATCTGAAGGTGGACACCCGCATGGACAGCGGCAAGCGGGACCAGCTGCTGGCCGCGTCTTCCTCCGGCAAAAACGAATCCGCAAAGGGCCTCATGGGCCGCCTGCGCGATCTGTTTGACCGCGGGGCTGATGAGGATGTCGCGGGCAGCACAAGCGCCATGCTCCTGCCGGGCTTTTATGAGCATTCAACCGCGCCTACGCTGGACTGGGAATGGTCCATGACGCGCTATCATGACGCGCTGTCCACGCAGATCAACCAGAACAACGCCTCCGTCAGAGAGGCCTGGGACGAACTGGAGAAGTCCGTCGTGGCGCATGTCGCTGATGATGTGAAGGTTTATATCCGCGGCCGCCAGGTGGAAATGGTGATCGTCAAAAAAATGTGACCGGAAGGTGCAAAGGCTGACGCCCTTACATCAAACTGAATGAACGCCGCGCGTGGTACGAAAGTGTGCGGCGTTTTTCATTGCCGGCAAAAGCTGTGTGGAAAAATGCAAAGCACGCTTGACATACTGTGCAAAGCATACTATACTATATGCAAATCCAGCTTTGCATCACGGAGGGGACGTGCATGAAGACAAGAATCAGGGAGCTGCGCGCGGCAAGGCGGATTTCGCAGGAGGAGCTGGCGCGGGCCGTCGGCACAACCCGCCAGACCATCACCTCCATCGAAACCGGCAAGTATATTGCTTCCCTGCCGCTGGCTTTCCGCATCGCACAGTATTTTGGACTGCATATTGAAGACGTTTTCGACCTTCCCGAGGAGGCGCAGCATGGAACACTATGAAGAAAAGCTGAAGCGCAGGCTGATATTCTGCCGTATGCTGATTGTCACGCTGCTGGCGCTGATGATACTCATCGGTGTGCTGAGTGACCGCGGCGTGCTGCTGGACTCCCGCACGATGAGCCGGACGGCGCAGATGGTGCCGAGGCTGATTATCTTTGGCGGCATCGTACTGCTGCTGATATTGCACCGCCGGACGGCCTTCCTGCTCAGCGACAGGATTGCTCGGGACAGGCAGCGGATCGCGGAGGAGGATGAGCGCAGGCAGTATATCCAGCAGCGGAGCAATTCGCTGACGCTGGAGGCGCTGTTTGCCATCGGCACACTGGCTGTGCTGATTCTCTCCTATGTGGATATGACGGCGTTTACAACTGCATACCTGGCGCTGCTGTGCGGTCTGCTGCTGAAGGGCATCACCTGGCTGTACTGCAAGTCAAAGGTCGGCTGACTGCAAATTGCAAGAAGGGCCTGCCGCGTGGCAGGTCCCTCTTTTTTTCTGCGACGGTGCCGTCTCATACACTGACGCGGACGGTCGAGCCGCCCGGCGTTCTCGAAACGATGATCTGCCTGTCGATGCGCTCCTCCAGGTCGCGCACGTGGGAGATGATGCCGATCAGCCGCTTTCCGCCGGCGAGCTCGGTCAGCACGCGCAGCGAATTGCGCAGCGCGTTATCATCCAGCGTGCCAAAGCCCTCATCGATAAACATCGCGTCCATGCGGATAGCGCCGCTTTCCGCCTGCACCACGTCAGAAAGGCCCAGCGCCAGCGCCAGGCTGGCCAGGAAGGACTCCCCGCCGGAGAGGGTGCTCACATCCCGCCACTGGCCTGTGCCGCGGTCCAGCACATCCAGGTCAAGTCCGCTCTGCCGCACCCGGTCCATGGCTTCCTCCTTGCAGCGCAGGGTGAACAAACCGTCAGTGAGCACGGTGAGACGCTTGTTGGCCGCGGCGACCACCTGCTTGAAATAGTACTGCTGCACATACGCCTCAAAGGTCATTTTTCCGCGGCGGCTGGCGCCGCCCAGGCCGGCACAGCAGCTGTACAGGTCGTGTACCACAGCCCAGTGCTCCCTGCTGCGCTGCTGACGGCTGCGCGCCTCATTGATTTCCCGCAGTGCGTCTTCATGGATGGCCAGCCTTTTTGCAAGGGCGGCTTCCGCCTTTTCTGCCGCGTCTTTTCTTTCCTTCTGCGCTGTTCTTTCCCTCTCCAGCACGGTCAGGTCCGCCGGCGCTTTGCCGGAGAGCTTTTCAGTGTAAGCCGCAGCCTGGTCGGAGAAGGATTTTTTCTGCTCGCCGAAGGACTTCAGCATTTCGTCCGCCCGCGCCATCTTGTCATCGGGCTGCCTGGCCAGCTGGTAGTCGCGTGCGTCTTCAAAGCCTGCGAGAGCGAGGTGCGCCTCAAAGGCGCGCTCCAGCTCTTTCCCCGCCTTGTGCAGCTCTTCCAGGCGCTGCCTTCCGCTCTCCACAGCGGTGCGGTTTCGCTCTGCCGCAAGCTGGAGCTTTTTCAGCGCCTCACCGCTCTGCTCAATGGCCGCGCGGATGGCCTGCGCCAGCTCTCTTTTCTCCCTGATCTGCGCTTCCAGCGCGGCTTCCGTCTGCCCTTCACTGATGTGCAGCTCCCGCAGGCGCTCGCGTCCCGAAGCCACCGCCGCCTGAAGACCGGCGAGCTCACGACCCGCGCGGTGCAGGCTTTCCTCCGCCTGCCGGTGGCGCTTCTCCGCCCGTTCCATGGCCTCCTTTGTGACAGTCTCACCGGACAGCTGTGCGGGATGTGGGTGGTGCAGCGCGCCGCAGACGGGACAGGGCTTGCCCTCCTCCAGTTCCGCGGCCAGCAGCCCCGCCTGGCTGCGGTAATAGCCCTCTTTGGCAAGGGTGTACGCTTCATCCGCCCCGGCGCTTTCCTGAAGCAGCTTTTCCATCGCGGCCTGCTGTGCATTCAGCTCCTTTTGCTGCCTTTCCATTTCCTTCAGCACGGGAATGCAGTCGGTCAGCTGACGGACCTCGGCCAGCAGGGTGTCTGCCTCATGGACTCGCTTGTCTGCCTTTTCCTTGCCTTCGATGGCGGCAGGCAGCGCCTTTTCAGCCTCCCACAAGGCGGCCTCCGCCCGCTCGAGCGCCTGCTGCTGCCTTTGCGTCTCCGCCGCGTTGCCCGCCAGCAGGGCCTCGTCGGCAGCCAGTCCCTGTGCTTTGCGTGCCATCGCCAGCTTGCGTGCCAGTTCATCCATTCTGTCCTGCTTTTCCGCCAGGGCCAGCAGGGACTGCTTGGCCTTTTCCAGCGCGGCGAAATCGGCATTGACCGCCCTGCCCTGCTCCATGGCGGCAATCAGCCGGCCTTCCTCCTGCGCGGCAGCTTCCTTTTCCTTTGCGGCCTGTGTGTGGGAGGCTTTGTCGTGCTCGATCAGCCGTCCCAGCGCATCCACCAGCAGGTCGGCATACTTGGCGTCGGTGCGGTACAAAAGAAGGCTCTCCCGCTCAGCCGGGTCACTGCCCGGGTCGACCTTCCCCGCCGCGATCAAAATTCTCTGGTCCAGGGCTTCCTTTTCCCTGACGCAGGCGCTGTTCATCTCCTGCAGCTTCTTCTGCAGCCCTGCGTATACGGAGGTGTTGAACAGCTTCTGGAACAGCGCCTTCCGGTCCTCGGAGGTGGCATTGAGGATTTTGAGGAAATCGCCCTGGGCAATCATTACTGTCTGCGTGAACTGGTCCTGCGACAGTCCCAGCAGCTCATAAATCTTATCATTCACATCGCGCAGGCCTTCGAGCACCTCGCCGGTGGCCATGTTGGTCAGCCGGGCGGCCGCGGCCTGCGTGGTGGTGCCCTCGCCTGTCAGTTTGGGGCGCTCATACTCGGGGCTGCGGCGGACGCACCAGGTCACATCGCGGTGGGTGAAGGTCAGCTCCGCATAGGTTTCTGTCTTCGGCGCCGCGTAGTCAGAGCGGAAGGATTTGCTTTTCCGCCGCTCGCGGCCGCCGGAGGCTTCCCCGTACAGCGCAAAGCTGATGGCGTCGAAGATGGTGGTTTTGCCCGCGCCTGTGTCGCCCGCAATCAGAAACAGCCCGTCGTCACCGAAGGATGAAAAATCGATACAGGTTTCCCCCGCATAGGGGCCAAAGGCGGAGAGGATCAGTCTGACCGGCTTCATTGGTTTTCCTCCACTTCCCTGAGCGCCCGGCCCAGCACCTTCATGTGCTCATCCGACGGCTCCCGGTCGCTGTTCTGCAGGCGGTAGAAATCGCGGAACAGCTCCGGCACGGTTTTGTTTTCGAGGTGCTGCAGGGCCTGCACATCCACATCGTACCTAGTGCGGGAGTTGGCCACGGAGAATTTCAGTATATTTGGGAAGTTGACCGAAAGCGTTACCCGCGCGTCCGGCGGCACAAGCTCGTCGTGCACCGTGACCCACAGGTAATCCTCGGAGTAGGGCAGGCGCATCAGGTCCTCCATGTTTCCCTCAAGGAGGCGCACATCGCGCAGGGGTTTCAGGGGCACCATGCGCACAGCGACACAGCCCTTCGGCCCCATGTCCACCACGGCCACGCTCTTTTTGTGCCCGGCTTCAGAGAAGGAATACTTCAGCGGAGACCCGGCATAGCGCAGGGTATCCCGCAGCACCCGCTGCGGCTTGTGAATGTGCCCCATAGCAACGTAGTCAAATCCGTCAAACAGGGCCGCGTCCACATTATCCAGCCCGCCCACGGTCAGCTCCTCCGAATCGGAGGTCTCGCAGCCGGTGATGAACTGATGGCACAGCAGGATGTTCCGCTTTTCCCGATCAATGGGGGACTGACGGAGAACCGCCTGCACCGCGTCCTGGGTCGTGGCGATCTTTTCCTCCGGCAGGAAGCGCTTCACCTGAGACGGCCGCAGGAAGGGCAGCAGCCAGACAACAAGCTCCCCTTCGCTGTCGTGAAGGGTGACGCGCTGCAGCCTGCCGTCAAAGGCCTCCGTCACATGCACGCCGGAGGTCCTGAGGAGGGAGGAAAAATACGAGATGCGCAGGGCGGAATCGTGGTTGCCGCTGATGATGAACACCTTCCTGCCCTGCGCTGCCAGCTGGGATACAAAGGCATCAAACAGCGCCATCGCCTCGGCCTGCGGGGAGGAGCGCTGGTATACGTCTCCGGCAATCAGCACGGCGTCCACATGCTCGCTGTCGGCAATGCCGATGATCTGCTGCAGTATGGCCTTCTGGTCCTCCAGAAGCGAAAGGTCGTTCATCTGCTTTCCCAAGTGCAGATCCGCAAGGTGAAGAAAACGCATGGTGATCATCCTCTCCAAATGACTGAGCCCGCCTGAGGGCACCCGCCGGACGGGACGCAGGCGCAGGGGCTGTAATCATACAGTATCATACACCAAAAAGAAGCACAGGTGTATTCCCCAATTCGCTGTTTTGCGGTAAAATGTGTGTGCCGGCGGCGGCAATGGGCGGCGCTGCCATCCATGTGAAAGGAAAATGTCTGGAGGTATTGACAATGAGTGTATCCCAAAAGTTGCTTCAGAAATACGCTGAGCTGATCGTCCGCACAGGGGCGAACGTGCAGCCGGGGCAGGTGGTTCAGCTGACGGTTTCCGTGGAGCAGCACGATTTTGCCGCGCTGCTGGTCGAGGAGTGCTACAGGGCAGGCGCGAAAAAGGTCAATATGGACTGGACGTTTGACCGCTATGCCAAGCTGAATTACCTGTATGCGGACCAGGAAACTCTGTCGGCGGTCCTTCCCTGGGAGGAGGAAAAGCTCAAACAGATGGTGAAGGACCTGCCGGTGCGCATTTTCATTGCTTCCGAGGACCCGGACGCAATGAACGGTGTGGACCCGCAGAAGCTCTCCGCTGTAATGCAGGGCCGCATGAAGGTAATCAAGCCCTACCGCAACGCCGTTGACGGAAAGCACCAGTGGTGCATCGCGGCCTATCCCTCCCTGAAGTGGGCAAAGAAATGCTTCCCGGAGGCCACAGATGAGGAGGCCGTAAGCAGGCTGTGGGATGCCGTGCTGAAAACCGTGCGCGTAGAGGAGGAAAACGATCCCGTGGCGGCCTGGAAGCGGCACACGGATTTCATCGAAAAGAAGGCCGCCTGGCTGAATGAGCAGGGCTTTGCCTCTCTGCGCTACCACAGCGCCAACGGCACCGATTTCACCGTGGAGCTGATCCCCGGGGCCAAATGGGAGGGGGCCGGGGCGGTCAACCAGGTCAACGGCGCGTTCTACATTCCCAACATGCCCACGGAGGAAATTTTCACATCCCCCATTGCGGGCAAATGCGAGGGCACACTGGTGGCGGTGAAGCCGCTGTCCTGGCACAGTCAGCTGATCGAGGATTTCTCCATCACCTTCAAAAACGGCCGGGCTGTGTCCTGCCATGCCGCCAGGGGCCAGGAGCTGCTGGAAAAAATGATCGCGATGGACGAGGGCGCAGCCATGCTGGGCGAGGTGGCCCTTGTGCCCAAGGAGAGCCCCGTAAACCAGTGCGGCTTCCTCTTTTATGAAACGCTGTTTGATGAAAATGCCTGCTGCCACTGTGCTCTGGGCATGGGCTTCAAGGAGGTGCTGCCGGGCGGCGATGACCTGACGGTGGCTCAGGCACAGGAGAAGGGCATCAACGATTCCATCATTCACGTTGACTTCATGGTCGGCGCGGACGATCTTTCCATCGACGGCGTGAAGCCTGACGGGTCCGCTGTGCCCGTGTTCCGCAACGGCACCTGGGCATAATGCTGTATTTTCCGGCGCGGAGCCCCACAGCGCTCCGCGCTGCTTTACTGCGCGTGAAAGGAATGGATGGAGATGGCAGAGGAACCGCAGATTTACCGTATCAGCGAGATCCCGTGGGTCGACCTGGGCGGCGGGCACCTGGACAGGGCCATGGTAACCGACCCGAAGACCGGGATGATCGTCAACGTTTCGTATTATCCGAAGGGGTACAGCATGGGCTGGCATAAGCACAGCTGCGCTCACGGCATGTATATTATCGACGGCGCGATGCAGACCAGCCTGGGCGTTGTGAAAAAGGGAGAATTTGTGTGGTTCCCTGCCGGAACCGAAATGAACCACGGCGCCACCGCGCTGGAGGACTGCACCTTCCTCTTTATCACCAACGCGCCGTTTGACATCGAGCAGGTGGAAAGGGCGGACTGACGCGAAGGCGGCTGAGCCGTACGGTTAAGGCAACAGGAGAAGCGGAGGCGGGAAGGTGTCCCAAATCATCATTCATGTGGATATGGACGCTTTTTACGCCTCTGTGGAAATGCGGGACAACCCCTCCCTGCGGGGCAAGCCACTGATCATCGGTTCGCTGCCCCACGAGCGCGGCGTGGTGGCCACCTGCAGCTATGAGGCGCGCAAATACGGTGTTCACTCCGCCATGAACATCAAGGAAGCCTACCGGCTGTGCCCGGGCGGGGTGTACATGCATCCGAATTTTGACAAATACCGCGCTGTTTCAAACCAGCTGCACACAATCTGGAACGAATACTGCTCCGCGGCGGAAACCATTGCGCTGGACGAGGCCTACCTGGATGTGACGGACAAGGCGGGCAGCTGGGACAGGGCCTGCGCGTTTGCGCGCGAGATCAAGCGGCGCACCCGGGACGAGGCGGGCCTGACCTGCTCGGTGGGGGTGGCCTATTCCAAAACAGCCGCCAAGACCGCCAGCGAGGAGAAAAAGCCGGACGGCTATTTCGAGATACGGACAGAGGCAGACTTTGTGAACCTCATCATTGACCGGGATGTCCGCGTGCTGTACACCGTGGGGGCAAAGACGGCGGAGAGGCTGAACCGCTCCGGCATCCGCACGGTACGGGACATTCAGGAAAGACAGGAGGAGGTGCTTCGCCTGCTGGGCAAGCAGGTGGCGTGGATTGTGGGGCAGGCCTTCGGGCGGGATGACCGGAAGGTGGTCGCCTGGCGGCCGGAGGAGGCCAAATCCATCAGCCGGGAGCTGACCTTTCAGGAGGATGTGGACGACTTTGCCCTCCTGCGGGATGTGCTGGCGCTGCTTGCCATCAGCGTGGAAAGGCGCGCCACGGGGGTAGGACTGTATGGCGAGGGTGTCAGCCTGAAAATCACCTACGCCGACATGAAAACCATCACCCGTTCCAGGCTGACCCCGGCCACGCGCTCCGCGAAGGCCATTCTGGAGGAGGCTGAAGCGCTGCTGGAGCAGGTGCAAAGGAAGCCGGTCCGCCTGATCGGCGTGGGTCTTTATCACCTCACAGACGAGATGTACCGGCAGCTGCGCATTGATGACCTGCTGCGCCCCGGTCAGCCGGGCGGCATGCAGGAGGAGCTGGAGCGCCTGCAGCGCCGGTACGGGCTGGACTTTGCCGGCAACCTGGATAAGATCTTTCACGGGGAAACGCTTTACAGAACAGTGGAATACATGCGGAAGCACAGCCAGTAAAAAACGACGGTGCCGCACATTTGCCGGGCAAATGTGCGGCACCGTTCCGGCTTACTCAGCATCCGGCGGAAAGGTATTTCCCCGTGATGCTTTTTTCGCACGCCGCAATCTCCTCCGGCGTGCCGGTGGCCACAACCGTCCCGCCATGCACGCCACCGCCGGGACCCATGTCGATCACATAGTCGCTGTTGCGGATCAGGTCCAGGTCGTGCTCGATCACAATCACGGTGGCCCCGCTGTCGGTGAGATGGCGGAACACCTGCAGCAGCGTCTCCACGTCCAGGGGATGCAGGCCGATGGTCGGCTCGTCAAACACGAAGACAGTGTCCGACTGCCCCCTGCCCATCTCGCTGGCCAGCTTCAGCCGCTGCGCCTCGCCGCCGGACAGGCTGGGGGTCTCCTCCCCCAGGGTGAGGTAGCCCAGCCCCAACTCCTTCAGCACAGACAGCCGCCTGTGAATGACGGGCAGGTCGGCGCAGACCTCCAGCGCCTCATCCACACTCAGGTCCATCAGCTCGGGGAGGGAGTAGGCCTTTCCCTGCTTTTTGCCCTGCCTTCGGATGAGACCCGCCTCTTTGGCGTACCGCGAGCCCCGGCAGTCGGGGCAGGGAATGTCCACATCGGGCAGGAACTGCACATCCAGGCTGATGCTGCCCGTGCCGTCGCACACCGGGCAGCGCAGCGCGCCGGTGTTGTAGGAAAAATCGCCGGCCTTCCAGCCGCGCTGCCTGGCATCCGGCGTGCGGGCGTAGACCTTGCGCAGCTCATCGTGAATATCGGCATAGGTGGCCACGGTGGAGCGCACGTTGATGCCGATGGGCGTGGCGTCGATCAGCTTGACCTGGGCAATGCCCGGCGCGGCTATGCTTTTGACGTGACCCGGCAGCTTTTTCCCCTGCAGCTGGGCCTGCAGGCCGGCAATCAGGCTTTCCAGCACCATGGTGGTTTTGCCGCTGCCTGACACGCCGGTGACCGCTGTCAGCCTGCCCTTGGGGAAGCTGACCTCCAGCGGCTGCACCGTGTGAACGGGGCCGGTGGACAGGCGGATCGCGCCCTGCTCAAACAGCCTTCCGGCGGGAATGGCCTGCCGGGCCCTGACGGCTGACCTTCCGGAAAGGAAGCCGCCGATTCTGCTCTCCGGGTTGCTTTCCACCTCCGGAATGGTGCCCTGCGCGATCACGCGACCGCCATTTGCCCCTGCCTCCGGACCCATTTCAATGATCCAGTCCGCCTGAGAGAGGATCTGTGTGTCGTGATCCACCAGCAGGATGGAATTGCCGTCGGCCAGCAGGTCGTTCATTACGCCGATAACGCCCTCCACATTGGATGGGTGCAGGCCGATGGTCGGCTCATCCAGCACATACAGTACGCCGGTGGTGCGGTTGCGCACCGCCCGGGCCAGCTGCATCCGCTGCCGCTCCCCGGTGGAGAGGGTCGCCGCCTCCCGGTCCAGTGTCAGATAGGACAGGCCCAGGTCCATCAGGCGCTTTGCCGCCCGCTGGAAGGACTGGCAGATGCTTTCCGCCATCGGGCGCATTTCCTCCGGCAGCGAGGCGGGCACACCGTCCACCCAGGCGGACAGGTCGGAGAGCGTCATCCGGCAGGCCTCCGCCAGGGAGATGCCGCGGAGCAGGGGCGCACGCGCCGCCTCGGAGAGCCGGGTGCCGCCGCAGTCCGGACAGGGCTGCTGGCGCAGAAACCGCTCCACGCGCTTCATGCCCTTTTCGTCCTTCACGTGGGAGAGGGCATTTTCCACGGTGTAGACGGCGCTGTAGTAGGTAAAGTCCATCTCCGCCGCCGTGTTGGTTTTTTCGTTGATGTACATGATGTGGCGTTTTTCCGCCGGTCCGTGGAAAACAATCTCCCGCTCCCTCTCTGTCAGCTCTCGGAAGGGCACATCGGTGCGCACGCCCATCTCGCGGGCGATGTCCTTCATCAGCGACCACATCAGCGTCTGCCACGGCGCAACCGCCCCTTCGTCGATCGAGAGGGATTCATCCGGCACCAGGGTGCTTTCATCCACCGCCCGCACCACGCCGGTGCCGTCGCAGTGCCTGCAGGCGCCGGTGCTGTTGAAGGACAGCTCCTCCGCGCCGGGGGCGTAGAAATGCACTCCGCACTCAGGGCATACGAGGTCCAGCCCCGCGGCCACGCGCAGCGAGGGCGGGAGCCTGTGCCCGTTGGGGCAGCGGTGCTGCGCAAGCCGTGAATACATGAGGCGCAGGCTGTTCAGCAGCTCGGTGCCCGTGCCGAAGGTGGAACGGATGCCTGGCACGCCGGGGCGCTGGTGCAGCGCCAGGGCCGCGGGAATATAGCGCACATCGTCCACCTGGGCGGCGGCAGCCTGCGTCATGCGGCGGCGCGTGTAGGTGGAAAGGGATTCCAGGTACCGCCGCGAGCCCTCGGCATACAGCACGCCCAGAGCCAGGGAGGATTTGCCCGATCCGGATACGCCCGCCACACCGACCACGCAGTTCAGCGGAATATCTACATTGATGTTTTTCAGGTTGTGCACCCGCGCGCCGCGCACCTCAATCTGCGCGGGCGGGTTTTTGCTGTGTGCTGACATTGTTACTCCAGTCCTGTATACCTTATTGTGATTGCCTGCGCGGCAGGGACGGCGCGTTACTGCGCCTGACCCCAGCCATTCATTTCATCCAGAATCTCATACAGCGGCAGGTAAGGCGCATTCTCCACCGCGATGGTATCATCCAGCGAAAGCACCCGGTCCTGCCCTGCGGAGGCGGGCCAGGCGGGCAGCCCCTCGCCGTTGGGGTCGCCGGTGCGGATGAAATTCACGAAGTACTGCTTCATGACGCGGCTCAGCTCGCGGTCACCCCCGTCAAACAGCGGGGAGCTCTCCGGTATATTGCCGTAGAGATACATTTCCTCCCCGCCGTGCCAGGCGCCAAGCCGCCCGTTGGCCTTGCGGAAGTAATAGACATAGCTGGGTATGCCATTCTCAAGCGCCTGGCGCTCCCAGCAATAGTGGCCGTAGGTAAACAGCACGGCGGTATAAATATCCGCCCACATTCTGCGCGCCTCCGCGTCAGTGGCCGCGGGGTACAGCGCGAGCACCCGGTCGCCGTAGCTGCCGGGAAACGCCACCCTCACCTTGCTCTCATAGTTCTTCAGGTTGGCCTGCCCAAGCAGGATGAAGGGTCCGGACTCATCCCGGTTGAAACCGTGCAGCTGCGCCTCTTCGTTGTGGAAGCCGCCGCGGTAGGCCTCGAAGGGCGTTTGCGGCAGCACATAGCCGTCCACCGTGATGTGGTGGTGGGTGTTCATTTCATCCACGATTGCTTCCGCAGGCAGGGCGCGCAGGGCCTCGATGGTCCCGGCCTGATACTTCGCCCTGGTCCTTCTCCCGGCGGCGAGCGCCTCCTCCATCAGCCGGAAGGAATGAGCGGGCTGCGGCGCGGTGACGGTGGAGCTTTCTCCCACGGCACGCCGGAACAGGCCGCTGGCCAGGGGCGAGGTGCACAGCGCGGTGACGCAGGCGGCCCCCGCTGATTCGCCTGCCAGAGTCACATTCTCCGGGTCGCCGCCAAAGGCCGCAATGTTCTGCTGCACCCACTGCAGTGCCATGATCTGGTCCAGCAGGCCATAGTTGCCGGTGGTGCCGGATTCGGCCATCAGCTCCTCATCGGCGAAGAAGCCGAAGATGCCCAGCCGGTAGCCCATATTGACCACGATCACGCCGTCGCGGGCCAGGCCCTCGCCGCTGTAATCCGCGTACCAGGGCTGGCCGGTCTGCAGCGAGCCGCCGTGCACGTAGACCAGCACCGGCAGGCCGCCGCCGGCACCGGCAGGCCGCCAGATGTTCAGGTACAGCGAATCCTCGCTGACTGGCGTGCGATAGTTGTCGTACAGGGAAATCCGGTAGTCGTGATAGCCGATGATCTCGGCCAGAGAGCTGAGGATTGGCAGGCTTGTGGTCTGCATGGACATGGGAGCGAAATGATCGGCGGCCAGCACCCCCTCCCATGGCGGCGCCGGCTGCGGCGGAAGCCAGCGCAGCTCGCCGACGGGCGGCTGCGCGTAAGGTATTCCGGTGAAAACCTCCACCCTGCCGTCGGCAGTTTTTACGCCGGTCAGGTCACCCTGCGCCACGTGCACCACCTCGGTCACCCCGCCTGTGCGGCCCTGCACGGCAGGGACACGGCGCACCGGCGGCCAGGAAACCCATAGTATGGCCGCAAACACGGCGAAAAAGGCGCACCACGCGCCGAAGCGCACAGCGCGGCCCTTCGAACACAGCCTTGTCCTGTTCAGGTACGCAAAGCAGGCCGCTGCGGCCAGCGTCAACACCCAGCCGTTGAGGGTATGCTTGCCCAGCTCCAGCACTGCCAGCATGAGCAGCACAATCAGCGCAAACACGATCCACCACACGACAGGTCTTTTTGTTTTCTTCATCTTCCCGTCTCCGTCCGGGCCCTGTCCCCCATCTCCCCGGCGGGAAGGATGGCGCGCAGGACCCTGCCGTATATGATGTATGAGATGATCACATTCAGTATGTCGGCCACCAGCTGCGTCCACACAATGCCGGTCATGCCCAGCAGCGCGTTTAACACAAACAGGATCGGAATATTCAGCCCGATCTGGCGGATGGCCGCCAGGTAAAAGGATTCCCTGCCCCTGTTGACCGCCTGCATGAAATTGACCATGTTGAAGCTGAGGAACATGAAGGGGGTGGCAAAGCACCTGGCCCGCAGGAAGTCGGTGCCAAGGCGCACGGTCTCCTCATTGTCAATGAAGGCGGCAATCAGCCTGTTCGCGAAAAGGTAATACATTACCACGCTCAGGGCGGCTACGGCCAGCCCGCCGAGCCTGGCGGCAGTGAAGAAGGCCCTCATCCGCCTGTAGTTGCCGGCAGCGTAATTGTAGCCGATCAGCGGGATCATGCCCAGGCAGATGCCGATGCCGATGTTCAGCGGGAACCGTTCCACCTTCTGCACGATGCCGATGGCGGCCAGCTGCAGGTCCCCGTGGGAGGCGGACAGGCGGTTGATGACGATGTTGGTCAGGTCGAACAGAAACACGCTCAGAGCCGCCGGCACGCCGATGGAGAAAATGTTCCTGCGGGACTCCGGGCGGATTTTCTCAACGCGACGGGGAATCTCCAGCACGGAATCCTTCCGGACCCTGCGGTACATCAGCAGGAAGTAGGCCATGGAGATCACATTGGACAGCATGGTGGCGATGCCGGCGCCCATCACCTGGTATCCGTCCGGCAGGATCACAAACATGAACAGGGGGTCCAGCGCAATGTTGACCACGCCGCCAAGGCTCAGCCCGAAGGCCGCCTCCCTCGAATAGCCGGCGTTGCGCAGCATGAAGGACATGGTGGTGTTGGCGACATTTGCGATGCCGCCGATGACCACCACAAAAATCAGGTACTGCCGCGCATAGCCGATGGTGTTGTCACTGGCGCCGAGCAGCCGCAGCAGGGGGTCCATGAAAACCAGGCACGCAAGTGAAAAGACCAGCGCGCACACACAGGCAATCACCAGTGTCCAGGAGGCTGCGCGGCGGGCCTCCTCCTCCTCTTTGCGCCCAAGCAGCCGCACCACCAGTGTGCCGCCGCCCACGCCGAACAGGTTGCCCAGCGCACCTGCCATCAGGAACACCGTCAGCACCAGCGAGGACGCCGCCACCATGTAGGGGTTGTTCGTCCGGCCGATGAACCAGGTGTCCGCCATATTGTATACAAGGGTGATCAGCTGGCTGATGATGGTAGGTATCGCCATCCGCGTCAGCGCCCGTGGTACCGCCACGGTCTCAAACAGCTCTGTTTTTGCGCTCGCAGCCAATTTCAGCACAGCTCCTCTCGCACGCCGGGGCATCAGAAGCCGGCGCTGCATCGTTCCCCAGCTCCATTAGCGCGCTCCCCGTCAGCCGGTAGGTCGTCCATTGCTCCAAGGGCTGAGCGCCCAGGGAAAGGTAAAAATCAATGCTGGGCCTGTTCCAGTCCAGGCAGGACCACTCCAGCCGGCCGCAGCCGCGCTCTGACGCCATACGCGCCAGCTCCTTCAGCAGGGCCTTTCCATAGCCCCTGCCGCGGTATTCCGGCAGCACAAACAGGTCCTCCAGATAGAGGCCCGCGCGGCCGAGAAATGTGGAAAAGTTGTGGAAAAACAGTGCAAAACCCACTGCCTTCTCTCCTTCGCACACAAAAAGCGTCTCGGCGCTGTGCTTTTCAAACAGCCATTCCCGCAGCAGCTCCTCTGTGGCGACAACCTGGCTGCTCATCTCTTCATAGGCTGCCAGCTGCCGGATGAAGGAAAGGATCAGGCCTGTGTCTTCCTCTGTGACAAAACGGAAATTCATGCATTCTCTCCACATGTCTCTGCCGCACCTGCGCCGGCTTCAGGGCACGGCGCGGCCATCTGCGCCGGTACAGGCAGGGTGTCAGTCTCCCCCGCCCAGCTTCCAGCGAATCAGCTCCACAAGGATGGGCTGCAGCTTTTTCGCCTGCTCCGACACCTCATACTCCACGCGCACCGGCACCTCCAGGTACTCGCGGCGCAGTATCAGGCCGTCGCGTTCCAGCTCCTTCAGTGTCTGGGACAGCATGGTATTGGAGATGCCCTGCACATTGCGCAGCAGCTCGTTGTACCGGCTGGCCCCGTTGGCAGACAGCGAGCACAGTATCGGCAGCTTCCATTTGCCGCCAATGCTTTCCAGCGCGCCCTGCAGCGCGCACTGCGCCGCGCAGGGGCAGTTATGATCCTGCGACATTTTTCCCTCTCCCGCTGCAACCATGCTAACGTATACGCAGCTGCAGCTTTCTTTCACAGTGAATTGCTCCTCCGCCATCATAGCAGATAAGGAATCCGTTGTAAAGACTGATTGCTTATGTAACACCGCCGCGGATGAGGCGGCCGGGCGTGCCGACGGATCGCGAGGCGCCGCCCTGTGCCTGCCAGTAAAAAACACAGGCGCGCAGCGCTGCACGCCTGTGAAGGAAACATACACTGATACGGAATCCCCGCCTGATCCATATACAGCTGCGGGCGTCTTATCCTCCCCGGCCCAGCGCCTTTCGGTCAGTGACGCGTTGCTTCGCGCCGCCGGGAGGATCACTCCGCAGCTGTACATGCAAAAGGCACCAAAAGGAGGACAGAGCGGTCTGCCCCCGCGGTGGCTCAGCCCAGCGCCACGTCCAGCACCATCATGAGCACAAAGCCCAGCGAAAAGGCGATAGTCCCCCGGTTGGAGTGCTTTCCCTCCGACATTTCGGGTATCAGCTCCTCCACAACCACATACATCATGGCGCCCGCGGCAAAGGCAAGCAGATACGGCATGATGGGCACGACCGCGCTGGCCGCCAGGATGGTGACAGCCGCCGCAATCGGCTCCACCACGCCGGACAGCACGCCGTACAGGAAGGTTTTTCCCTTATCCATTCCCTCAGCCCGCAACGGCATGGACACGATGGCGCCCTCTGGGAAATTCTGTATGGCGATGCCAAGCGCCAGCGCCAGCGCGCCGGCAGAGGTGATGCCGGCGTTGCCGGAAAGGAAGCCGGCATACACAACGCCAACGGCCATACCCTCCGGGATGTTGTGCAGTGTCACCGCCAGAATCAGCTTGGTGGTGCGCTTCAGCCCGGATCTTGGGCCCTCATCCTGGTTATTGAAGTGCATGTGCGGGGTAACCTCGTCCAGCAGCAGCAGGAAACCCACGCCGACAAGAAAGCCCACAGCTGCCGGCAGGAAGGCCAGCGTGCCCATGTGTTCGCTGCTCTCCAGGGCGGGCTGCAGCAGGCTCCAGAAGGAAGCCGCCACCATCACGCCGGCCGCGAACCCCGTCAGTATTTTCTGCAGGCTGTTTGAAATGTTCCTTTTCAGCACAAATACCATGGCCGCGCCAAGGCTTGTGCCGGCAAAGGGGATCAGTATACCCAAAATCACTTCTGTGCTCATTGCATATCCTTTGTTTACAAGGCTTTTGTCATTCTCTGCTCACCGGCAGGCTGAACAGTCCGCCTGTCAAAATGCTTACCTGCTGTGCTGCCGCCTTGCGTATCAGCTGTTTGCTGGCGTGTTGAAATACGCGCCGACAAATATGGCAGGGGAATTCCAGTAGATGGCGATTTCATTGGTGTCGGCAGAGGACGTTTCATCCAGATAGTACTTGGCCGGCGGCATAGCCGGTTTGGTTCACCCGGAAAACAGAAAGGCCGGATGGCTGCATGGCGCTGTACCTCCCTCGTGCTTATTCCCGCGGCTTCACCGCTTCAGGCGCAGCTGGGCGTCTGTGTCACCGTCCAGCGAAAGGGCCGCGCTGCCGCAGGCGGCGTCCAGCCTGTAGTCGCCCTTGAAGCCGTTCAGGGTGAGGAAGCCCTCGCCGTCGGTGACCAATGCCTCGTGGGTCTCCCAGGTTTCGTGAATCAGGCGGCGCAGGGTTTCATAGGCCGGCTTTACGCTGTTGTCCTCCCGGACAAAGCCGGAGGGCGCCTTCAGCCAGCAGCCGTCATTGAAGTCCCAGGTGGTGATGGCCTCTACCAGCGGGTGTGCAAACAGCACGCTGTACATTTCGGCAATCTCCCGCGCCTGGCGCTCTTCACCCTCCGGGGTGCTGGGCCAGGAATCCACCTGCCAGTCGTTCAGGTCCACAATGTGCGCTGGCATGATTTCGCCGGAAATGAGCGTGTTTTCCGTGAAGTGAATGGGCAGGCCGAAGCGGGAGAAACGCTCCAGCACGTCGTTCAGCTTCTCCAGCCCCCAATAGCCCTGGTGCTGGTGGCTCTGGATGCCGATGGCGCTGATGGGCACCCCCGCCTCCAGCAGGCCCTCCAGCAGTATCTCATAGGACACACTGGTGTTGAAGTCGTTGATGAGCAGCGTGGCGTCGGGATTGCTCTCCTTCGCCGCCGCAAAGACCTCCTTCACCAGCCGGATGCGCCCCATATCCTTGCAGATGCGGGTGATGGCGTTGTCGTACTTGTCAAAGACCGGCATGATCACCACTTCGTTGATCACATCCCACATGTCCACCACGCCCCGGAAGGCGGTCACATCCCTGTGAATGCGCTCCACCTGGCGGCGCAGTATCTCTTCGTTGGAGAACTGCATCAGCCACGACGCGCAGGCGGTGTGCCAGCACAGCGGGTGGCCCTTGACGCGCACGCCCTTCTGCTGCAGCCAGCGGGCGCCCTTCATGGTTTCCTCATAGGCGGTCTGCCCCTCCACCGGCTCATAGCGGCCCCAGTAGAATGGCAGCGTGCCGTAATTGAACAGCGCCAGCCACTTTTCCATGCGTTCCAGCAAAAACGCACGCCGCGCCTCATCCTGTGTTTTCATCATGGCCACGGCGTCAAACGCGCCGCAGCCGAACAGGAACCTGTGCGAAACCTGTTCCGCCCGCACAGGGCAGTTCCGCGCAGGGGTGCCGTCGGGCTTCAGCAGCTGCAGCCTGGCTGCCGCTTTCCTGTGATCCAGCTGATTCATCCGTGTTGTCCCCCTTTTACAGCATCATTCTGTATATCTTCTCGCAGTCCTTTTCATCCAGCGTCACGAAGCCGGAGATGCTGCCCTGACGCCCGTCGCCCCAGCACAGCGCCTTCACCAGCGCGGGGATGTCTTCCTCTTTAGCGCCAAGCTCGGTGAAATTAGCCGGCATGCCGATGGAGATGAAGAACCGCCGCATTTTTTCGATGCCCTCGCGCGCCGTGACCTCTGGGTGGTCGAAATCCATCTGGCAGCCCCAAACGCGCACAGCCGCCTTGGCGAAGCGCATCACGTCGTGCTCCATCACATAGGTAAACACTGCGGGCAGGGTCACCGCCAGTCCGGCCCCATGGGCGCAGTCGTACATGGCGGACAGCTCGTGCTCAATGTTGTGGCTGTTCCAGTCTTGGCTGCGGCCCACACCGCAGGAATTGTTGTGCGCCATCATTCCGGCCCACATGATATTGGCCCGGGCGTCGTAGTTATTGGGGTCGGCAATCACCCGCGGCCCCTCGTGAATCATGGTGAGCAGCAGCGCCTCAATGAGGCGGTCGGTCACCTCCACCTCCTTTGAGTTGGTCAGGTACCGCTCGTACAGGTGCGCCATGATGTCCGTGATGCCCGCCGCCGTCTGGAAGGGAGGCAGGGTCTGTGTCAGCGCCGGGTTCAGTATGGAGAACCTGGGGCGGAGCGCATCACCGCTGGCGCCGCGCTTGAACATGCCGTCCTCCTTGGTGATCACGCTGTCCGGGCTGCCTTCGCTGCCGGCCGCGGCGATGGTGAGCACTGTGCCTACCGGCAGGGCCTTTTCCACCCTTTTGCCGGTGTAGAAATCCCAGAAGTCGCCGTCGTACAGCGTGCCCGCGGCAATGGCCTTGGCGGAATCGATCACGCTGCCGCCGCCAACGGCCAGGATGAAGTCGATCTGCTCCCTGCGGCACAGCTCAATGCCCTTTTCAACAAGGCCGCTGCGGGGGTTGGGCTGCACACCGCCCAGCAGCTGGAAGGAGACGCCCTCCTTCTCCAGCGCTGACTTCACCCGGTCCAGCAGGCCGGATTTGACCGCGCTGGATCCGCCGTAATGAATCAGGACCCTGCTTCCGCCAAAGCGCCGGATCAGGCTGCCCGCCTGCAATTCTGTATCCCTGCCGAAAACGAAGCAGGTCGGGGAATAAAAAGTAAAGTTTTCCATGAAACCATCCTTTCTGCAGAAAACGCGATAAGCTGGCAATGTTTCCCACGGTACAAGGCTATCTTAATCTATGAAGTTTACTCTAAGTCAATAGCGGCGCTACTGTTTTTTTTGCTGTTTTGATAACGCTGCCCCGGCCCCGTTGAAGGGTCAGGGCAGCGTGCAATGCTCTTATGGAGACCGATACCGGGAAGCGATGTCAGTGAATCAGGCTTTCCAGCGTTTCAAACAGCACGTCAGGCTGCACAGGCTTGGTCAGGTGCGCGTTCAACCCGGCCTGCATGCTGCGCTGAACATCCTCATCGAAGGCGTTGGCGGTCAGCGCAATGATGGGAATGCTCTTCGCGTCCGCCCTGTCCAGGGCGCGGATGGCCCGGGTGGCCTCCAGGCCGTCCATCTCCGGCATCCTCATGTCCATCAGAATCGCGTCATAGTAGCCGACGGGATGCGATGTGAACTTCTCCACCGCGACGCGGCCGTTTTCGGCCAGGTCAGCCTCCATCTGCCGCATCTGAAGCACCATCAGCATGATTTCAGCATTGACCTGCATGTCCTCGGCCAGCAGCACCCGGCGGCCGGCAAGCTCCGCCTTGTGCCCGGCCTTCTTATGATCAGTCCCCCTGCGGCGCATCACGGCGCTGAACTCCTCCAGTACCGCCGCAGCAAACAGCGGCTTGGGGATGAAGCTGTCCACGCCCGCCTGCATGGCTTCTTCCAGAATGTCGTCCCACTTATAGGCGGTCAGTATCACCACGGCGGTCTCATTGCCCACAATGGAGCGGATGCGCCGCGTGGTTTCCACGCCGTCCATCTCCGGCATCTTCCAGTCCACCAGTATCAGGTTGTAGGGCTCCATGCGTGCATGGCGCAGCCGCACCATGTCAATTGCCTGCGCGCCGGAGGAAGCCGTTTCGGAGGCGATGCCCGCCTTCTCCAGCACCAGGTGCGCGTGCTCACAGGCAATGGGGTCATCGTCCACAATGAGCACGTTCATTTCTCCGGGGTTGATCTCATCAGCTTCCGCGCCACCCTGCCTGGCGGAGTCGGTCAGGGTGACGGTCACGGTGAATACGGTACCCTTCCCTTTTTCGCTCTCCACCTGTATATTGCCGTTCATCATTTCCACGATGTTTTTGGTAATCGCCATCCCCATGCCGGAGGAGCCGTATTTGCTGGTGGTGGAGGAGTCCTCCTGGCTGAAGGCGTCAAACAGGCGGGGAAGGAAGTCCGCGCTCATGCCGATGCCCGTATCGGCGATGCGGAATTGCAGCGTGGTCAGCCCGTCAAACTGCGCGGTGCGCTTCACATCCAATCGCACGCTGCCGCCCGCGGGCGTGAATTTCACGGCATTGCCCAGAATATTGATGAGCACCTGGCGCAGCTTCATGCCGTCGCCGATATAGTAATCGTCGGTCTGGCCCTCGATGCTGCAGTGGTAGTCCAGCCCCTTCTCGCTGCACTGGCCGGAGAACATGATGTTGATGTCCTCCAGGAGCCTCGGGAAGGAGAACTCCTCGTTTTTCAGCACCAGCCGGCCGGATTCGATGCGGCTCATGTCCAGTATGTCGTTGATCAGGTTCAGCAGATGCTCAGCGGAAGCGCCGATCTTTTCCAGGTATTCCTTTGTTTTTTCCGGTGTGCCGGGGTCATTTAACGCGATGTTGTCCAGGCCGATGATGGCATTCATGGGTGTGCGGATCTCATGGCTTACGCTGGACAGGAAGGCTGTCTTGGCCCGGTTGGCCTGCTCCGCTGCCTCCAGCGCCTGGCTGAGCGCGTCGTTCTGCGCCGCTGTGCGCCGGGTTTCCTCGTCCACATCGATGAAGCAGGCGCCCACAGCGTGCACCTCGCCGCCTTCCCCGCCGGCAGGCTGCTGCACAGCGGCAAAACGCATCATCTCGTAGACCTCCTGCCCATGGCGGCGCACCATGTACCGGAGGGAAATGATCCGGGCGTCCTTCAAGCCCTTGCGGATGCTGTCAGGGCTTGTGAAGTGCAGGAATTCCTCACGGTAGGGGGCAGTTACAAAATCATTGGCATAGGCAGCCACAACCTCCGGGTAGGAGAAGCGCTCGCCGGCGCCCACACCGCTGTCCAGCGCCCCGTGCGGCTGGTAGCAGACGCCCTCTCCGCTGTCCAGGTCCAGATAGTATACGCTCCAGTAGTCGGCAGCCAGGTCGGTAATCAGCTTCTGCTGCTCGGATCTTTCCTGCTCCTTGAGCAGCAGCTGCTCCTGCAGGGCCAGCCGCTGTTCCATTTCCTGCTGCTTGACCCGGTTTTCGGCGTCCGCTGTCTCCTTTTCCAGCGTCACTCTGGCGGTTTTGCGTATCTGGAGGATGATGAAGCCAAACATCACCAGCATCACCAGCACGGTCAGCAGGGATTGCATCAGGCTGCGCCGCAGTATCCTGTCTGATACCGCGCTGATAGCGATGCTGATCATGTTTTCCCTGATCAGGTAGGTCAGCATCCAGTCCGTGCCTTCCACGGGCACAAAGCTCAGCGTTTCCCTGATTCCGTTATAGGTGAAGGAAGCCTCACCCTTCCGGCCCTCCGTGAAATCGGCGAGGAAAGCGTCATAGGAATATCCGTCCTCAAACACGGCTATCCGCATGGCGTCCAGCAGGTTGTCCTCCATGGCCAGGCCGCCCAGCACCGTGTTGCTCAGCGCAATGCCGTCAGGGGTGTAGATGTTGCAGAAGGTGGTGCCATTGTCCTGGGACTGCATTGAAACGCCGGTCAGCATGTCCGCCATGCCGATCTGCATGAAGCAGGCCACCAGCCGCTCCCCCTGAAAGGAAAGCTGCACAGGCAGGGCGATAATCACCTTTTTGTCCGGGCTGTTCAGGTTCAGAATGGAAATGGACGTATCCTGCAGCGAATTGTAGTCAAAGGGGTACTGGTCAATATCGGTCTGGAAGCCCGTGGAGGTGTAGATCAGGCCGTTGGCGTCGACAAAGGCAAAGCGCTCCAGTGAGAAAATCTGCTTCATTCGCGCCTGGAAGCCTTCCAGATGCGCCTTGTCGCTCAGGTCCTCCTCTGTCATCATGTCCAGCGCGGTCCGCATATCGTCAATCCGGCCATGAAGGTTCGCAGAAACCACCTGCTCGCGCCGCCCGGCCAGCTCATCCAGATAGAGCAGGGAAACTGAGCGCGCCACCTGTTCTGTGTCGCGGCTGGCCCGCTGCCCCATCCATACTGTGCCAAGGACAAGAATCAGGATCACCGCAACGCCGCCGACGATGGCCGCGGTGAGCGATCTGTTCTTTTTCCCCTTCATCTGCTTTTCCTCCCAATGCTCACGATCCGGTCATCCGCCACAGCGCATGCGGCAGGCGAAAGCTGGCTGTTTTCTGCAAATATCGGCCCACGGAAACAGACCGTTGCGGGCACCGGCTTCCTGTATGCCGAAGGAACAATTCTATTTCGAATCTGTCATCCATTCTATTATATGATTCGGAGAGACCAAAATCAAGGCGCGGGAAAAGATTCCCGCGCCGCAGTGCACCGGGGTGCCCATCAGAAACGGTAGGTCCTGATGAAGGTTTTCTCATCCGCGCCGTTCTGCAGGTAGCGCAGCAGTATTTCGGCGCAGGCATGGCTGTCGCTGGCAGCCTGATGATGGTCCAGCGCGATGCCGTAGTAGTCGCACATCACATTCAGGCTGTGCGACATGCCCGGCAGCAGGCGGCGGCCGATCTGCACGGTGCAGCAGTATTTCGCGCTGCTCTTCCATGCGATGCCGTAGTCCAGCAGGCAGCGCTTCAGCACTCCCATATCGAAAACAGCGTTGTGCGCGACGAGAATGCCGGAGGACATCAGCGGCTCTATCTTCTCCCACAGCTCCGGGAAGGCCGGGGCGCCGGCGACAGTCCGTTCGTCAATGCCCGTCAGGCGCGTGTTGAAGGTGTCAAAACGCGCCTGCGGGTTTACATAGGAGAAAAACGCGTCTGTCACCGCGCCGTTTTCCACAACGGAGATGCCGATAGCGCTCATTCTGTTGTTGTACCGGTTTGGGGTTTCCACGTCAAAGGCAACATAGCGGTACAAGCCGATCCCTCTTTTTCCTGTATTTCAGCACAAGCGGCCAGCCCGCCGCGGTGCGCTACTCCGGCTTTTCGTAGAGCGCGGCAAACTCTTCCAGCATCTCCCGGATAGCGATGTGCTGCGGGCAGTTCCTTTCGCACAGGCCGCATTTCAGGCAGTCCGAGGCCTTTCCGTGGTCCATGGCGAAGCGAAGGTAGTACATCTTTGTTTTCTGGCCGGTCACGGCGTGCAGATTCAGCAAGCCGAAGTAATCCGGAATGGCGATATTCTTCGGGCACACCTCCATGCAGTAGCGGCAGCTGGTGCACTGCACGCGGATGGCACGGTTCATGTAGTCCTCAATCTGCCCTGCCAGGGCGTATTCCGGGGCGGACAGCGGCTTGAAATGCTGCATGAAGCCTGTGTTGTCCTTTAGCTGTTCCAGGCTGCTCATGCCGCTGAGCACCACCTTCACGCTCTCCAGGGAGGCCGCATAGCGTATGGCCAGGCTGGCGGGGGAAGGGCCCGCGCTGCCGTAATAGTCTGTAAAGAGCTGCATCGCGCCCTCCGGCAGGCGGGCCAGTGTGCCGCCCTTGACCGGCTCCATCACAATCACTTCCTTGCCGTGCCGCCTGGCCACCTCATAGCACCGGCCGGACTGCGCGACCGCACCGTTCCAGTCCAGGTAATTGATCTGCAGCTGTACCACGTCCACCTCGGGGTGGTCGGTCAGAATCTGATCCAGGGTATCTGCGTCATCGTGAAAGGAGAAGCCGATGTTCCGCGCCAGGCCCTTTTCCTTCAGCTGCACAAGGAAGGGAAACGCGCCGAAGCGCTGCGCGTTGGCATAGCGGTCCCTGCCCAGGTTGTGCAGCAGGTACACGTCGAAATAGGACACGCCGCAGCGGCGGAGCTGCTCGTCAAAAAAGCGAGGATAGTCCTCCGCCGCCTTGACGCGGAGGATCGGCATTTTGTCCGCCAGCACAAAGCGCTCGCGGGGATACCTTTCCACCAGGGCCTGCCGCACTGCCTCCTCCGAATGCTCGCCGTGATAGGGGTAGGCGGTATCAAAATAGCAAAAGCCCTTTTCCATATACAGGTCAACCATCTGCATGAACTGCGGCAGGTCAACACTGGCAGGATCGTTCAGATTGGTCAGCGGCAGGCGCATTGTGCCAAAGCCGAGCTTTTTATCCACTGTGATGCTCACTGTAATTCCTCCAGAGATGTCTGTTCGGGGGGGAAAAAGTGCAACGTGCTGAGAGGCGGGGTGAGCGCCTGCACACTGCGGGAAGTGGTGCTCTGCCTGAACAAAAAGTGCCTTATTGACTACAGTATACCATTTCCTCCCAGCTTTGTATATTAACGGAAAACAAAAAGACGGAGTGAAAACAGTTCTTTTACAGACAATGGGACGGACGGAATTGTAAAAACAGTAAAATACGTTAAAATATCGTAAAATATGCAGTATTTCTTAAAATAAAAATGAAATACAGGAAAATTACGTATAAACTTGGTAAAACAGATATAATTGTCATGCTCTTGAATTTGACTTTCTTTGACCAATTGACTATACTATAGTCACCGTCAAGGGAAGGGGAACGGAAGGGAACCGGAACCGGGCGGAATAAAAAATGCGACCCTGCAGGCGAGGCCAAAAGCCGTGCGCGCAAGGCTGAGTGGAGGTTTGCATAATGAGTACTTATCTTCCGAGTGTGTTTGGTGAGAATCTGCTGGATATGTTTGATGATTTTGACCGCGACTTCTTCCGCGGGTTTGGGCGCCCCGAGCACGCGCTGTACGGCAAGAACGCGGCGCACATGATGAAAACCGACGTGAAGGAAACCGACGAGGGCTACGAGGTGGATGTGGACCTGCCCGGCTTCAATAAGGATGAGATCAAGCTGGAGCTGAACAACGGCTACCTGACCATCTCCACCGAGAAGAGCCTGAACAAGGAGCAGAAGGGCAAGATGCTGCGGCAGGAGCGCTATGTGGGCACAATGCAGCGCAGCTTCTATGTGGGCGGCAGCCTGACGGAGGAGGACATCAAGGCAAAGTACGAAAACGGCGTGCTGAGCCTGTGCATCCCGAAGAAGGAAGCCCGCAAGGTGCCTGAAAAGAAACAGATACTCATTGAAGGGTAATACGCTTCCAGGTGCAGTTAGCCCTGCCCCGCCGGACATGCTCCGGCGGGGCAGCGGTTGTTTTGGCGGCGTTACGCCTGCTTACAGTACAGTCAAAGTGGCAATGTAGGACACCCCGTCGGGCAGGGACAGCCCGGGGTCTTCGACGGAGAAAAGCACCCGCTCACCCAGCGCAAAGGCAAAATGGTACATGGCGATGCCGACGTCCACCTTCTGCAGGTCCCAGCCGGCGGCGTTGACATAGCCCTTGCTTTTTTGCTCATAGAAATGCGCCTGCCGGCCGCACATGACCACCCGCCACGGCTGCTTGTTCACCGCGGAGGGGGCCCAGCGAACCATCTCCAGCGCCTCCTGCCAGGGGCCGCCCTCGGGCAGCGGCACATTGAAGCTGCCATCGAAAAACAGCGCGGAAAAGGGCATACGGCTGTCTGCCTTGACGCCCCTGCGCATCATGGTTTCCCGCAGGGACATCTTTTCAGCGGGATAGCCCAGCGGGCTGATGCAGGGCATCACCTCACCCGGCTCCAGAGCGACCGCCTTTTCAAAGGCGGGCCGGTCCATGGTGCCGGCGATCCAGGTGGTGCCGATGCCCATGCTTTCAGCCTGAAGCACCAGCTTTTCAAAGGCGTAGCCAAAGGCCTCCTCTGCATGGGGGACCTGCCGTATTTTCCCGGCAATATAGGTATCCGCACCCACAATGACGGGTACGGACAGATTGTGCTCCTCCGCGCTGAGCAGCCTCCAGGTGATGGGAAGATCGTAGGGTGTCTGAATACTGCGCGCGAAAGCCAGCAGGCTGTCGGCATCCTCGGGGCGCAGGGCGCAGCCGTCAAAGGTGCGCACGCTGCGGCGATGGCGGACAAGCTCCATTTCCTTGCTCATGACGATCTCCTTCCGGGCCGGATTTCGGCCCTGCAACGGAATTCTTACCATTGGCATTGTACAGGACGGTGCGGTTCCTGTCAATGACCGGAAACGCCTGCGGGCATGGAAGGCGACAAGGGAGCCGGAAAAGAAAAAGCCCCGCCGGCACTCTGCAGAGAGCGTCCAGCGGGGGGTGAAAGCTCCTGTTTTCCAAATCGTCAGATGAGCCTGCAGAATGCTTCGATCTCATCCATTCTGCCCTTCAGTGCGTCTTTGCATTCAACGGAGCATAAGCCGAGGTGACCGCAGCATTCAATTTCCAAATGACCGTAAAAATGCTCTATGCTGCTGAAAATTCTCTCGCATTCTTTCATCCCCGGGCCGGTACGCAGCGCAATTGCGTATCCTTTTTTGCCAGCAGGAATGGCTTTATGCGGCTCGTGCGTATTGCACCAGGGGGTACATCTGTCGATGAAGGCTTTAAACTGCCCGGGAATATCCGCCCAATACGACGGTGAAACCGAAACGATGATATCCGCCTGAGAAAACTCGTTCATCAGCGCACTCACATCGTCCTGCTGAACGCATTCGGCGGTTTGATGACAGCTTCTGCAGCCATAACAAAATGAAAACTGATAATCATCAATGCATACGGCTCTGGTTTGATACCGTGAACGTAGCCTTTCTGATACCAGTCTCACGATTTCAGCTGTTGCACCGTTTCGTACAGGGCTGCAATTGATGATCAATGCGTTCATATTCGGATGCCCCCATGGCTAAAGTATCAAAGCGCGAGCCGGTTAAGCATGGCCTCTTCGGAGTAATTCTTTGATTCCAGCATCATACTCCTGTCCGGGAAAATCTCTTTGCAGAGCCTTAATTCCAGATCCTGCCGATGAATTAAATGTCGGATCAGGTCTTCTTCCCCCTTCAGGCCGCGGGATCTTGCGTAAGGGCAGCCGTTAAAGAAGCCCAGCATCAGCGGGAACCATAGCTCGTTTCCCTGTTCATCCGATCTTTCCTTCCGGATGGTTTCCAGGTTTCCGCGAATATCCTTTGCCTCCAGATAGACAATGCGGTATTCTTTCCCGTCCAGCGCATCGCGGACCTGCTGATAGAATGACAGGATTTCTTCATCATCCGCCTGCCGGAAAAGGATCATATCCTCCACGATGTTCTGGAATAAAGAGCACTCAAAGATCATGCGGTCCGATTTCCACTTCCGGTAGCGGCCGAGCACGATCGATTGAAACGCATCAAATGGGATCCGGCCATTGTATATCTCATTCTGTTCAAGATCCTGATAGAACTTCCGGTCATCCGTTGCGATCTTCGTATAGCAGATGATCTTTTTGCGCCCTTCGGAATATGTCTTTTCTTCAATCTGCGTGCGCAGGCCGGGATACCTTTCCAGAATCCTGCGATACTGCTCATCATCAACATAGGCGCACCATGAAAGCTCAACCGGAGAGTATTCGCCCTCCCGCACCGCTGTATAGCCGGGATGCATATCGGAAAGCTTCTGAACAAGCGTACTCTTGCCGCTTCCCTGTAATCCTTCAACGAAATAATTCATGTCTGGTCTCTCCCTGATTGCCTGCAGAGCGGGAGCTCGGCGGTCTCCTGCGCAGCATGCAAACCCTTTGCGCCGCGGAAACAGTCAGTCCATGGAAGAACGGAAAAGAAAGCAGCGCCCTGACCACTGTGGCCAAGGCGCTGCGGCATGATTCCTTACTTCTTTCCCTTTTTGGCGACCGCATCCTTCATGTCCTTGCCGGGCTTGAAGGCGGGCACACGGGTGGCAGCGATCTTGATGGCCTCGCCGGTGCGGGGATTCCTGCCGGTGCGGGCGGTGCGAGAGCGGATCTCGAAGGAGCCGAAGCCGGGCAGCACTACCTTGCCGTCGGACACGAGGCCCTCGGTAACGGCGTCCAGCACCGCGCTGACGACCTTCTGCGCTTCCGCCTTGGTGATTTCAGCCTTGGAGGATACAACCTCAACCAGTTCCTTTTTATTCATGACAGCCCTTCCTTTCTATTCTGTTTGTATTGGATCTGAACAGATTATACACGATTGTGCAATATAAAGCAAGTGACGGGAATGCATACAATGCTTTCACACCGGTATATGCACCGGAAAGGTGAAGAAGGTGTCCGGAAAGGGTTCGTTAATGAGGGTAAAATGCCACCATTCGGTGGACAGCGGACGGAAGCCGTGCCGTGT
Source organism: uncultured Clostridia bacterium (assembly GCA_946407745.1). GTDB lineage: Bacteria > Bacillota > Clostridia > Christensenellales > Aristaeellaceae > RUG11272. The sequence goes on along the minus strand of CAMJPQ010000019.1, from coordinate 10,889 downwards.
CATCACGTCGCGCAGCAGCATGCGGGCAGCCTTCTGTTCCCCGCTGACGCCGTCGAAATCGGGATGGCTCAGCTCACCGAAGTAGTCAAAGGGCCCGCCCATGTCCACCTCGCGGCCTGCGCGCATGTCAAACAGGGTCAGGTCAACCGTGCTGCCGCGGCTGTGACCGGAGCGCCGGGCAATGTAGCCCTCCGGGATCAGTGCACGCTTGTCCACCTCGGGGTAAAAGCAGGCCTTCATCCGCGTGTCGGCCGCATCTTCAGCCCAGCGCATGAAATGGTCCACTGCCATCTGCGGCCTGTAGGCGTCAAAGATTTTCAGGCGGAAGCCGCGCGGCAGCAATTCATCGCTGGCTTTCTTCAGGGCTGCCGCCGCCTCGCGGGTCAGCAGCGCCACCGGGGCTTCATAGCCGTCAATCCTGTCGCCGATGAAATTGTAGGTGGAATAATAGCGGATCTCCAGTATCACATCCGGTACCGCTTCGCTGATGCTGACAAAGCCGGACGCGTCGTCTGACAACCGCATGCAGATCAGCCTCCTTTTCGTGCCTGATTTTCTGATACATTATTTGGCTTTTTGACTGTTGTGTCAAGCCGCCTTTTTCATCTGCGCGTATTCAGCGCAGTGACCGGCAACCAGCGGGGGATGTCGGGGGGCAGCCAGCTCCCCTGACTGTCATCGTATTGACCTGGTCCCCGGAGGAAAGGCTGATGAATCCACAGCATCTACCATTCAGCCAAAAGGAGTCAGCACAAGGAACAGAAGGGCAGGAGCGCTATGCGGGCGGCAGCCCGGCGGAGCAGGACGGCAGCTGTCCGAAAAGCAGCAGACACTCGCTGCGGGGCAGTACAATTTTCAGCGCAGCATGACCCTGCACCGCCGTACGCTGCATGGCGTCGCTCTCCCTCCCCGCCCCCGCCAGGGGCGAACGGCTGAAAGCGCGGCAACTGAACAGTTTTCCCACCCACGCTTTTCAGGGAAGCTTCGGGCAAACCGTTTCTCCGGGGGTCAGCGCACAGTATCTTCTTTATCCGGCGTGTTTTTCAGCTCACGCATCACGCCGGTCATCACAGCCAGTGTCAGCGCAAAGGAGAGCAGGTCGCTGACAGGCTGGGACATCTGCAGGCCGAGCAGGCCAAGCACATCCTGCCGGGGAAGGATCAGCAGCAGCGGCACCAGCATGATGCCCTGGCGGGAGGCCGCCAGCAGGGTCGCCCTGCCGCCGAGGCCGATGGACTGCGTCAGCATGTTGCTCATGCTATACACGCCCCACAGAGGCATCACTGCCAGCTGCAGGCGCAGAGCCAGCGTGCCGATTTCAATCACCTCCGGGTCATTGCGGAAGGCCGTGACAATCGGCCTGGCAAACACGAAGGCCACGGCTGAAAGCGTCAGCAGAATCAGGGTTTCCACCTTCAGGCTGAAGCGGTAGGCTTCCCGCACCCGGCGGTATTTTCCCGCGCCGTAGCAATAGGAGCACACCGGCTGGAAACCCTGGCCGAAGCCGATGACCGCGGAGTTGATGAACATGGTGAAGCGGCTGACGATGGACATGGCCGCGATGGCCGCGTCGCCCCAGGGCTTGGCCACGGTGTTGAGCAGTATCGTGGCCACTGAGGCAATGCCCTGCCGGCCCAGCGAGGGCACACCATTGTACAGTATTTTCCCGTATATGCGCAGGCTGGGCTTAAAATTTCGCCAGCGGATGGAAATGGCGTCCTCGTGGCTGTGGATCATGTACAGCAGGATGCAGAAGCTGACCGTCTGGGAGAGGGCGGTGGCCAGCGCCGCGCCGGCTGTGCCCATGCCCAGCGCGAAGATGAACAGCGGATCCAGCGCGATATTGACCACTCCGCCGATGCCCATGCCCACCATGCCGTAGAGGGCCAGCCCCTGAAAGCGCAGCAGGTTGTTCATCACGAAGGAGGCCATCATGAACGGCGCGGCATAGAAGATGTAGGAGGCATACGCCTCCGCATAGGGCGCGATGGTGTCTGTCGCGCCGAGAAACTTCACCAGCGGCCGTATATTGGGCAGGCACACGCCGGCCAGTACCGCCCCGAAAAGGAGTGCGGTGAAAAAGCCCGTGGCCACAAACTGTTCCGCCTCCTCCTGCCTTCCCGCGCCGAGGCTGCGGCTCATGTTCGCTCCGCTGCCCATGCCGATGGTAAAGGCAAAGGCCTGTATGGCCGCCATCGCGGAAAAGGTCACACCCACCGCCCCGGAGGCTGAGGTGCCGATCTGCCCCACGAAGAAGGTGTCCGCCATATTGTAAATGCTGGTGACCAGCATGGAGATGATGGTCGGCACCGCCAGGCTGGGGATGACGCGGCTCACCGGTTCGTTCAGCATGCGCTGCCCGCGCTGTGCCATCGTTGTGCGCTTCATTGCCACTCCTCCCTCAGCAGGCCCAGCACCACCACGTCATGATAGCTGCCCGCGCGGAACACCTGCTTCCGTATCACACCCTCACGGCGGAAGCCTACCGCCTCGTAGCAGCGGAGCGCGGCCGTGTTGAAGGCCATCACGCGCACCTCCACCCGGTGCAGGTTCATCTCCTCAAAGCAGAAGCGCTTCAGCAGCGTCATCGCCTCCCGGCCGTAGCCGCGGCGACGGTAGGGCGTGCCGATCATCAGGCCCAGCTCAGCGCAGGAGTTCTTCCAATCCACCCTCAGTGGGCCGCAGCGGCCCACCAGGTCACCGTCGGCGTCCTCCACCGCAAACTGGTACGCGCCGCTGGTCATGCTGGTCTGCCGGTTCAGCCAGTCGCGCTCATCCTGCATGGAGGAGGGCAGCGGCAGTCCGGACAGCATGCCCCGCACAGTCTCATAGTCATTCATAAAGGCGTGGTTCGCGTCCGCGTCCCCCGCTTCAAAGGCGCGCAGGCGCACCAGGTTTCCCTCATACATACTCAGTTTCCTCCTCAGGCCTGTGTGGCGGTCACAAGCATTACCCGCTCCGCCCCGGCCTCCGTCAGCGCCTCGGCGCACAGCCTGCCCGTGGAGCCGGTCGTCGTCACATCGTCCACCAGCAGCACAGGCACCGCCAGCTGTTTCTGACAGAAAAAGCTGCCGCGCAGGTTGCGCAGGCGCTCCTCGCGGTTCAGCCCCACCTGGTGCCGAAGGCCTGCGCCCTCCGTGCGCGAAATCAGCTGCAAGCATGGCAGGCCCAGCCTTTCGCCGACGGCCTGCGCCAGCAGCTGCGCGTGATCGTAGGCGCGCTCCCGCCAGCGCTCAGTCGGCATGGTCACCCAGGTGACAACCGTTTTATCCGTCAGTGGCAGTTCCCTTGCCGCCTCCGCCATGCCCTCTCCCAGCGGGTCCGCGCAGGCAGCGCGGCCGTTTTTCAGCGAGAGCACCAGTTCCCTCGCCAGTCCCCTGTGGCGCCATGCGGCGCGGCTGAGCAGCAGGGTCTCCCCGCCGCAGAAGGGGCACGGCTCCTCCGTCAGGGGATGGCCGCACAGGGGGCACAGCGGCCCTTCCGGCGCGCACTCCGCCAGGAGATGCCTGCAATCGTCGCACAGGCTCTGCCCGTGGGAAGCGCAGCCGCAGCCGACACAGGCCAGCCCGCCCGGCCACAGCGCGTCCCTGTATATCTCCTGAGCCTTCACTCTTCCACCTCCGGCATCAGCATCCTCGCTGTCTGCGCAAGCTGCGCGGCGAGGGAGGTATACCTCCTGGCGATGTGATTGTTTTCCACCATCTGGCGGATCACCTCCTCGCGGCCGACCAGCACCACAAGCTGCCTGGCGCGCGTCAGGGCAGTATAAAACAGGTTGCGCGTCAGCAGCATGGGCGGGCCGCCCACCACCGGCATCACCACCACGGGGAATTCACTCCCCTGGCTCTTGTGCACGGACAGGGCGTAGGCGAGATCCAGATTCTCCAGGCTCTCACTGTCATACACGGCATCCCTGTCGTCGTCAAAGCGCACGGTCAGCTCCCGCTCCTCGGCATCCACATCCACCACAAAGCCCACGTCGCCGTTGAACACACCCTGCCCGTGCTCATCCGCTGTGCTGTGGCACTTCTGCCAGGCCAGGTCGTAGTCATTTTTCGTCTGCATCACCTTGTCCCCAAGGCGGAAGGTCGTTTCTCCCCACTGCAGGCACGGCTTTTCCTTCGCGGGCGGGTTCAGCTCCTCCTGCAGCAGCGCGTTGAGCGCAAGCACCCCGCAGTCCCCCTTCTTCTGGGGGGCCAGTACCTGTATATCCCGCATGCGGTTCTGCGGGCTGCAGCCGATATACCTCGGCAGCCGGCTCGCGGCAAGGCTCACGATCGTGCTCGCAGCCGCGGAGGGCACAGTACAGCGCTCAAAGAAGAAATCCGTACCCTTTTCATTCAAAAGCGGCATTTCGCCGCGGTTGATGCGGTGGGCGTTGACCACAATCCGGCTGGCTTCGCTCTGCCGGAAAATGTCCGTCAGGTGGGCGGAGGGCACCACGCCGCTTGCCAGTATGTCCGCAAGCACATTGCCCGCGCCGACGCTGGGCAGCTGGTCGCTGTCGCCCACCAATATCAGGCGTGTGCCGGGCTCAATGGCGCTGAGCAGCGACCGCATCAGCATCAGGTCCACCATGGAGGTTTCGTCGACGATGACACAGTCGGTTTCCAGCGGGTGATCCGCGTTGCGGGCAAAGGAGCCGTCCTCCCCGCCGAACTCCAGCAGGCGGTGGATGGTCTTCGCCTCATAGCCGGTCGCCTCCGACATGCGCTTTGCGGCGCGCCCCGTGGGGGCGCACAGCAGCACAGTGCCCAGGCTGTGCAGGAGATACAGTATGCAGTTGATGATGGTGGTTTTCCCCGTGCCGGGGCCGCCTGTGATGACAAGCACCCCGTTGTCAAGCGCCGCCGCAATGGCCTCCTTCTGCCGGGGCGAGAAGCGGATGCTGTTGGCCCGCTCAAAGCCCTCGATGGCCATCTCGGTGCCCAGCTGCCGCTGCGCTGCATGAGCCGCCAGCAGCTCGCACAGGCGTAGGGCCACCTCGCGCTCGGCGCGCTCATAGGCCGGCAGGTAAACGCGCTCCTGCCCGTCCTCACCGGTGCGGCGCGTGATGTCCCTCGCAATGGTCAGGGCGTCCAGCTCCCGCTCGCAGGCCTCGTTTTCCAGGCCAAGCAGCACGGAGGCGCGGCGAATCATATCTTCCCTCGGCAGATAGATGTGTCCTTGCCCGGCGGCCGCGTCCTGCAGCACGTACTTCAGCGCCGCCTGAATGCGGTACGGGCTCTGCTGCGGCAGCCCAAGCGCCATGGCGATCCTGTCCGCGGTCTGAAAGCCCACGCCGTCAATGTCCCTGCACAGCTGGTAGGGATTGTGCTGCACCACCTCACGTGTTCTTTCCCCGTACTGCTTGGCCACCTTGACGGCCAGCGTGGAGGTGAGCCCGTAGCTCTGCAGGAAAATCAGCGCGTCGCGCTGAGCGTTCTGCTCCTTGAAATTCTCGGCCACCTGCTTCCAACGCTTTTTGCCCATGCCGGGCACCTCCTGCAGGCGCTCCGGGTGCTCTGAGAGCATCTCCAGCGTCTCCTCGCCGAAAACAGACACGATTGCGCGCGCTGTGCTCGGGCCGATACCGCGGATCAGCCCGCTGCCCAGGTAGCGCTCGATGCCCAGCAGCGTGGTGGGCTTTTTGACCTCCACCCGCTCTGCCTTGAACTGACGGCCGAATCGCGGGTGCTCCACCCACACGCCGGTAAAGACCGCCTGCTCCCCGGGCGACAGCATCGGCAGCGCGCCGACCACAGTGTGCTCCCTCTTCCCGATTTTGACCGAAAGCACAGAATAAGAGCTCTCCTCGCTGCGGAATACCGTCGAATCAACCGTCGCTTCAATCTGCTCCATAGCCATCCTCAATGCGCGGGATATCCGCGCGTTTTATTATAATCAGATGATAGCAGGTGCAATGGGGTTTGGCAAGCGGCGCAGGGAAATCTGACCGCGAGTGCGGGAGGAAAGCGCGTTCTTTCCCCTTCCCAGTGGAAAAAAGGGCTATGCCGCGCTGCGTCTCACTCCCAGCCTGACAGGTTATGGTATAACAAATTGCACGGCAGTACTTCAACGCAGAATGTAGAGCGTTCTTGCACTAATTTGTAAACTGTGATATGCTTTTCGGCAGAAAAAGGGAAGGGAGTGAGGCGCTTGAGGCGAGTGTGCCTGCTGATGCTGTCAGCACTGCTTGTTTTCACCGCGCGCCTCCTGCCCGCCCGCGGTGAAGCGCTGAACGATTTCGAGCAGTACCTGAGTACACTGGCCTTTGTGCACCAGACAGAGGCGCGGTACCTGGGCAACGCCTTTGCCCTGTACAATGAGCCCTTTACCACGCGGGGCTGCGGCCCGGCCAGCATCATGAACGCATTCACCGTGGTGTTCGGCATGACCAATCAGGACGAAACAGACCAGGTGATGAGCGAGCTGATGCGCCTGCTCTCCCTGCAGCACCGACCCATACGGGACGGCATCAGCATCGACCTGATTGAGCGGCTGACCGCGCCGGAATCCGACAACTATCCCCATTTCAGAGAAATGAAGCGAAGCTTTGGCGGCATCATATCCGCGGAAAATATCGACCTGACGGTGGACGCGGTGCTTGAGCGCATGGGTGACGACCTGCTCAAGGGCAGGCCGTCCCTTCTGCTGGGGCGCTCCACGCTGTCGGGAGACGGCTGGACACAGGTGGCGGGGCTGTGCCGCAGCCTGGACGAGATGGGACGCGGCGATGCGCTGGTGATTGCCTTCTTCCACTCCACCGGCGTGGGGGATACCGGCGCGCCCTTCCGCACGGATGACGGGCACTGGGTTTCCGTGTGCTTCCGGGCGGCGGAGTATCAGCGCAGCGGCACCTTCTATCTGCTGGACAGCTATCAGAAGGCCCTGCCCGGCGAGGAGCCGGACAACAGGGTGTACCACGGCCGCTATCCCATGGCCACGGAAAAGAACCCCTTCAAATACCTGTACACCCTCAGCCACATCATCCCGACAGTCGTCCGCTGCACACCCAACGAGACCAGCGCCGCGGGCCTGGAGGAGATTCAGAGCAGCCTCTCCCTCACCGAGGAGAAGCGGCTGCAGCTCGAAACCGAATACCGCGTTTCCCTGCTGCAGCCACTGAAGCTGTACGGGCGCGGCGGGCTGCTGGTGTGCCTGCCGGGGAAATAGTATGAAAAGGGACTGCCGCAGATGCATCGATATCTGCGGCAGCCTTTTTGCGCCTGCGTGGGCAGCCCGCCGGCAGAAGTATCATGGAAAATGGTTTTTGACTGTGCTTGCGTAATTCCTATGAGAAGTGCTTTGCATTCTGCCGGCTTACTGTCGGCCCCGCTCATTGGGGCAGGCTTGGGCTTTGGTTCACACTCCCCTGCCACATGCCCCAGCAGACACGCACAAAGGAGGGAAGCCGCGGCAATTCAATAACCTCCCCGGCAAGCCGGGGAGGCGGACCGCCGCGCAGGGCAGCGGCAGATGGGCAATCAGCGAACTGTATTACAGCCCCGTCTTTTCGCGGATATAGGCTCTGGCCATCTTCGCGTACTCAAAGGGGTTCGCCTTGGCGGGATCCTGCTCGGCTTCCACCACAACCCAGCCCTCATAACCGCTCTCGGCAATGACGTCAAACAGCGGGGCAAAGTCCACATCGCCGTCGCCCGGCACGGTGAAAACGCCGTTGCGCACGGCCGTGAGGAAGCTCCAGCCCTCGGCGCGCGCCTGGTCGCGGATGGCCAGGCGGCAGTCCTTGGGGTGGATATGGCGGATGCGGTGAATGTACTTCTTCAACACCGGCAGGGGATCCACACCGGCAAAGGTCAGGTGGCCGGAGTCAAACAGCAGGAACACCTTTTCCGGGTCCACACTGGCCATGAAGCGGTCGATCTCCTCCACCGTCTGCACACCGGTGCCCATGTGGTGGTGCATGGTCAGGGTCATGCCCTTCTCCTGCGCCAGCGCGCCCAGCTCGTTGTAGCCGCGGATGACGGTATCCCACTGCGCGTCTGTCCACACCGGCTTGCCGTCGCCGAAGATGTTCTTGTCCGTGCCCTGGATGGAATCGCCCTGCTCGCTGGCGCCGATGACCTTCGCGCCAAGGGCATACAGACGGTCGCGGTGCTTGATGAAGTTTTCCACAGTCACCTCGTAGGGCTGTGAGGTGAACAGCGTGGAGAACCACGCGTTGCAGATCTGCAGTCCGCGCACGTCCAGCTTATGCTTGAGCACAGCCACATCCTGCGGGAACTTGTTGCCGATTTCGCTGCCCTTGAAGCCAGCCAGCGCCATCTCTCTCACGCACTACTCAAAGGTGTTCTCGCCGCCCAGGTCGGGCATGTCGTCGTTCGTCCAGCCGATGGGCGCAATGGCCAGTTTTACTTTGTTGGGGTCAAGCATGGGTCTTCTCCTCCTCAATCAGAATTTGCGTGTCTGGCTCACGTGCTGCTTCAGGCTCTCATAGGCTGCCTGCACGCGCGGCTGTGTGGAAACCTCCGCCACGCCCACGCGCCACCAGCTTTCATGGCCGGGGGTCATGGTGCCGGGCACCACCTTGATGTCATACAGCACGGGACTCGGCTGTGTCAGCGCGTCCTTCAGGGCGGCCTTCAGTTCCTCCTCCGTGCGGATGGTATAGGTCTTCAGGCCGTAGCCCTTCGCGTTTTTCGCGAAATCCAGGGGGATAGGCGCGCCGTCCAGCTCGCCGCTGTCCGGATTGCAGAAGCGGAACACCGTGCCAAAGGTGTCGCTGCCCTGGTTGTTCTGCAGGTTCTCGATGCAGCCCCAGCCGAGTTGTCAAACAGGCAGAAGTGCACGCGCAGGTGCTCCTGCACGCAGGTGACCAGCTCGGAGTGCGCCATCAGGTAGGTGCCGTCTCCAAAGAAGGTGTACACCTCCCGGTCCGGGCAGGCCAGCTTCACGCCCAGGGCGCCGTTTGGCTCGTAGCCCATGTTGCTAAAGCCGTATTCCATGTGGTAGCAGTCGCGGCCCGTGGGGCGGAACAGGCGCTGCATGTCGCCCGGCAGGCTGCCGGCGCTGCCCACGGCAATATCCCCTAAGCTGAGGTATTTGATACAAACACATAATTCCCAGAAGAAAAACTGAAACCCCTTGAAACCCCTTTTGAAACCCCCTACCAGATTGTACATGTTGGGCATGGATCATGTGCCTGCACCTCCTTCCTCGCATCAGTTTTCGTTAGGATGCCTTTCCATCATCAGCAGGCGGTAGATAATACAGTTTCCCGTCTTTGGCTATTAATTCAACGTCCTCTTGGAAGAAATCCGATCCAGCATCTGGCTTTACTTCTGCTATCGCATGGCTCTGCAGGCTAATCATCGTTGCGGTACGTTTTGAGATACCCTTGTAATTCAAGTCATTATTGAATATCGCAGGGATGCTCATGAAGAAGCCTTCGACACCTTGTCGTTTTCTTCTTGTGGATTTGGTATCTATCTCCAGCCGTTTAGTGTTGCTTACATGCCACTCATTCAGCATCTCGAGAGCATCCTCTGCTTGTTTTGCAAAGGGAATGTACATCGCATAACAATAATCCTTTGAAACAGCGCCAAGATTTAGTGCATATGTGAGTTCGCCGATTTTACCCATAACTTCAAGAAGAATCTGTTGGTACTGATACCACTTATTTGCATTGGCAACTGCCTTTTCATAATCTTCGTAATTCAGCCCTTGTTTCCGGGTAAAATCTTGTAATGTCATATTAGCCTGACCGAGAAGCTCTGCGCACTCATGCTCAAGGGTTTTCAGATGAGCCAATTCTCGATTCCGTAATTCATCATTTTCCATGATTTCCATTTGGAATGTTGAGCTTTTCTGTACTTCTGCGATCAGCGCATAAACTTTGCTTTTATACTCGTTGTCCTGAAATCCTGTTATTTGCTTAATGTCATCCGAAATGGTATCGAGCCTATTATTGATCTGAGTCATATAGTATTGACCCACAACCATGGAAGCAACTCCCATGGCCGCATTAGCTAAGCCCATAGCAGCTAAGCCACCGCCCATGTTTCCATCAACCGCCACCAGATTCGCTTGTCCTCGAATGTTCTTTGCCCCACGATAAAAACCGCGAACCGCTCCTCCCATCGAGCGAGAATTGGTTAAAACTGCGCCTTTAGGAATAACAGCACGATAGAGTTGTCCGGCAGACTGAACCGCCTGATTGTAGTTATGGATTGCTCCTGCATTGGCAATAGCCTGAAAGGTTCCAGGGATTGCATTATCGACACGTGCAAGTAGTTTGTTATCATGGACTTCTACCAAACGTGACTCTTCGTCTTCGGTTAATGCAGGAAGGTCTTCAAACTTGATAGATAACTCGACTTGCTGCTCTTTTTGAGTGACATCTGTGTCTTCCACATTTGTTGACAACGCAGCCTGTTGCTCTTCCGCAAGAGAACTTGCTTTCCTCTTCCTCTGGCGTACAATCATGACAATTATGATCAACAGAATGACTGCGCATCCTGCTGCTATCCATAGAGTTGCCGGATTATTGAAATCAATCATTTTGCCGTATAAGCCTCCGCATCTTTTTTCTCATATGTCAGCCTAACATCATATCCCAGCGACTCAAGCATTGCCAGAAATGTTTTGTTTACGATCTGCTCCTTGCTATTTACGATCCGGCTGATGTACCCGGGAGTTGTTCCCAACTCCTCGGCGATTCTTGCCTGGGTCTTTGATTCTTCGATGCATTTTGTTTTTACATCCAGTTCTATATTGTTGAGCAGCATTCTTTCGACCTCCGTGGTAAGTGATTGAGGAATAAGTAAACTAATTATATACGATTATGGCCCAAAAGTCCACACAAACCTGGCGCTGTCGGAAGAAGAAAAAACGCCCCACCCGAAGGTGAAGCGCCGTAATTCCTGTCTGCCTTATGCCTTGATCTC
>CAMJPQ010000018.1 GCA_946407745.1 uncultured Clostridia bacterium | reverse complement strand
TGATGATTGCACGGCTCAACGGCTCAAAATGTGCATAAAGATAGGAGCCGGGCGGATGCCCGACTCCAGATGGTTTTATGATGGTTTAGAAATGATAATCGTAGCGGTCTGGCGTAAGCAGGATGACTTTATACTTTTCGTCCAGCACCTTCCACTGAACGGACAGGCTGATGTTTTCCGCGCTGGTAAGGTTGAGCTTTTCCGAGGCAAAGTCCAGCTCACCTATAATGGCCGAGTGCGGGACAATGTTGATAAGGCCGTATCCCTGCACCGTAAACCCGTTGACGGTGCAGTAATCAGGGGAGATCCAGACCACCTGATCCGAGTTGTTGTAGGCCGTGACCGGGATTTTGACCCGGCCGGAGCTGCTGAGGTACGGTGCCGCTGTCTGGTATATGGAAAAGTTTTCGTCCTGATAGAGTAGGACCCCTTTTTCCGTTTCAGAGCGGCTGCTGAGTTCCTTCGTGCAGGCCGCAATAGTGGCCCTGAGTTCTTCATCCGTCATGGATGCCGGGTCAATTTCTGCGGATGCCGGCACGGTTATCATGGACAGCAGAAGGATAATTGCAAGGATGCGCTTTTTCATGGCTGGTTCCTCCTTTCGGTATTGGAGGAATTATATCTCACTTTTTCGCGTCTTGCAATGGCGATTGTTCTCCGTCCTTGATCTGTACTTCGAAGGTCCGGCGGCATCCCCTTGTGCATTTGACAAAGACCCCTGAGCAGTTGGCCGTATTGTCGTAAAGCAGAACCTTCATGCCGCAGTGCGGGCAAAGTAGCCATTTTCTTTCTATGGCCGGTTTCTTTAGGTACATCAGAACATCCCTCCAAAGAGCGCTCCGGCGGCGGCGGCCTTTTCTTCCGCAGAGCGGTTGTCCGGCAGGGCGTATTTTGCCTGCAGGGCCGCATAGTGTTCGCGTTCCGCCCGGTTTTTGATCTTCGCAATGTTCATGGCTCTGTACCCCATGATTTCAACAATTTTGTGGTGCTGTGCAAGGCCCCTGAACATGGCTATGAATTTCCACCAGTGAAGATACTGAATATCCTGCAGGTCAATGTTGTACTGTGCCAGAAAAGCAGAGTATATGAGCGGCGCGTCTATGTCGTAATCATAGATGCGTCTGGCTATGCCTGCGCTGTTTTGCTGCTGATCCTGCTGTTTGGGCTGTTCTTCGTCCCCGCAGGAGTAGAACCAGAGCATGCCTTCCACGGCCTGTATCTGCTCCAATGCGTTTGACGGGAACCGGCCCGGAAAGTATAGATTGACCGCATAGGCAATCTTTTCTTCCTGAGGAACCTCATTGCTTTCGACAAGCTGTTCAAAGAGGATCCCGGTTCGGAAGTCCGTTTCAATCGGCAGGTCCCTGCCGCTGACCTGAATAGCCAGCGGCAGGGGGTCGATGAGTATATTTGCTGTCTGCATCAGTTCTTAGCGGCAGCCCTGCGCTGCGCCCTGTTCGGCGTGAACCGGGTAACGAGGCGATTTGTGGTCTCTTCAATGCCCGCCTGCTGATTGGCGACAAATTCAAGGAAACTTTCATATGTTTCGATGGATTCCTTGACGTTGTAGCGGGATCCGAAAATGGTGTCCGCGGTTCCTTCTCCGAAGATGTCATCAAACAGGTTGCGGAAAAGGTCGCAGTACATACGGCTGCGGACGGATGCTTTGCCGTCCACGGGGATTTTCTTTTCCTGCTCTTCCATCTTTTCAAACGCTTTTTCATAGCGTTCCATGACCGCCACGTCGTGCATGTCAAGGTTGAAAGTCAGGTCGTTGATGGTCCAGACGGTTTCCGAGACTTGATTCTGGCTCATAGGCTCAATCCTCCATTACGATATTGAACATTTGCACGGCACTTTCGTTTGACTGGGCAACTTTTCGGTTAAAGTAATAAATACCAAACCGAGGGAGGTCAATGCCGTAGTTGTCCGTCCCTCTATGATTTAAGTCCCAGTCGGAGTAAAAGTTTTTCCCTCAAGGTCGAAAGCGCCCTCGACCGGATCGCCGACCGCACGCAGGGTGCCGGTATAGACCAGTGCGTCCGTACCGTCAGCTTTGCCGTCGGGGATGATGGAATAGTTGCGCTTGTAGGCCTTGCATTTGCCGGTCTCCACTTCTTCAAAGGTGTTGACCGCGACCACGGGAACAACCGCATCGGAACCGGTGAGTTCCTTATCGGTGACTTCCATGATCTTTTTGATGACGGGGTTATTGGTGTGAGCATCCACGGAGTAGGCCAGAGACGGAGCGTAGCCGACTACGTCCGTGCGCTCGGTATACTCATGGATGTACTGGCGGGAATACTCCTTCGCGTTCTTGCTTTCCGCAAGATTGGTGAAGCCCTCGCCAATGAGGAAGAATGTGAGGCTGGACCCGGAGGGGTTCAGCTCCATGAACGAGCGGAGTTCCGCGCGTTTGATAAGGCGGGATTCAGGCATCGAAATCACTCCTTTGCTTGTATTCGAGTTGGAAAATGGCTTGATAGTCCGTGCTTCCGTCCTCATACGTTGCCGCGATCGAGGGGAGCGAGGTCATTTCAAACCGGGTTGCTGTCCTGCCCGTTCCAAGGTCCGGGACCGGCTGCGTCATGAGCCATTGATTGAGGGTTTCCAGCAGGGAAACGGCATCGAACTTCTTTGCCGTATCCGAGGCCGCCATGCGGACATATACCGCGAATGGCCATGCCCCCGTGAAGGACCCGTCAATATAGCGGCGCAGGATTCTGGTACCTGAGAGCTGCTGCATGGACATGGTAAAGGCGATTGGCGCTTTATCCATCATTTCCAGCCTGATTTGGCAGGGCTTTTCCGGCCACTGGTTCAGGTGGTCATAAATGGCTTTGGCGATGAGTTGATCCATTGGCTGTTCACCCCTTCATGGTTTCCTGCACGGTCTTGAGCCAAGCGTCCTTGTGTACGGCCTTTGCCTTTTCAAACCACTGAGCGCAGGCCTGCGGATGCTTGTCTGTGCTGAAGTGATAATTGAGGCCGTAATACATACGGCGGGCATAGGGCGTATTCCAGACTACCAGACCAGAACCGAGCTTCGTTCCGTTTTCGCCGGAGCGCATGAGCTGGCCGGACCGCATGGGGACATAGGGGGATGAGCAGCGGACAACCTCGCTGTCAAGGCGTTTCTGAGCAAGCTCGTATTTTGGATCGAACCTGTTGCAGACCTTGTTGACATCAAGCTCCAGCTTTGCGTCGATTTTCATCGGGCCTCAATCCTCCAATGCCACATCCGGCGGGTACCCACGTCATGGCGTTCCACATCGATTATCCTGAATATGGGTACATCCGTCGGGAGTTTGTGATCCGTTCTTCTGTGATCTCCGACGGCGAAATAGTCTTTCCCTTCCGTGCTGAGCGTCCAGTACTGCTCCTGATGTGGAGCGGTCTTCCACTCATGATAAGGGACGTAGGGAACTTCCCCCTGCGGGGTTTCAAGCGCCCGCTGCAGGCTGTCCGGGGTGAGAGTGTACAGGCTTCGGTCAAGGGTGACGTTTTCCGGCGGGCTGGCTATGACCGTATCATCGAAGATATGGACATGCGGGGCATCATCCGCCGAGTTGGTGGCGTTGATGCCCTCTTTTTTGAAGACGTGTACCCATTCCAGCAGGACCGGGTTATAGCATGCGCTTCCGTTTTCGTCTTCGCCGGTAAAGTTGAACAGGGTAATGGTGTGAGGGCAAACCCGTTTAGTCCCCATCGTAATGCAGCCCCCTTCCAGCGTACCACCAGCGGCACATGAGGCCGAGGCTGCGGAGGATGGCGACCGCAAGAGCAGAAACCGGGATGCCGTTGACGGTGAGCGTTTGCTGCTTCGTTGTGTCTGACTGGCTTTCGCTGATGGAGTATTCATCCAGCTTTTCAGACTGAACCATCCCGCTCGTTGCCTTGCCCGTGATAGCGTCCAAGCCGCCCTCCTGATAGAGATATTCCATCTCATAGGCGGCGGCTTTGGCTATCTTCTGCATGTCATGCTTTTCGGCATTGATGGGAACAAGGACAATCGCGTCAATGACATCGGAGGCCATGTCTGCCAGACGGTCAAACTGGTCATCAGGGACGGTCTGACCATGGAACGTTTCGACGTAGTACTGCTTCGTGAGGTAGGCCAAGACAATCCCTCCTTTTCCGGTTTATTTCTGCTTTGCGTTTTTTGCGGGTTTTTCCGCGTTCTGAGCGGGTTCTTTTTCTGGGGTGGAATTGGTCGGCTGCTGCCCGTCATCGGGCTTACGGACGCTGTGAGAGGTTTTGAGAGCGTCTATCTTGGCCGTGAGGGCGTTGACCTGCGTCTGGAGGTCTTTGACCTGCCTGCGAAGGGTAGCGACCAGTTCCTTGTACTGAGGTACGGTTGTGGGTTCCGGTTCTACGAGCACTTTGCCGTTGGAATCAATGACGGAGTATCCCATGGAGAGATACTCCGCCATTTTTTCATCCGGAATAAGCAGCTCGCCGTTGCCCCTTCTTACGAGAACTGACACGGTAGTTGCCTCCTTGATTGGAAATTAAGCGTGGCTGGTAACAGTGGCAGAGCCGTAGGCTTCCGCCTGACCGTTGGCATTGACGCTGACCACGGCGATCTTGTGGCCGGTGGCGGCGGTAATGTCGGAAGAACCGTCCCAAGGCGTCCAGCTATAATCCGGGGTTTCGTGCCAGCCGATGGTCGGGGCAGCGGTCGCGCCGATCTTATAGACATAGGATTCCGTGGCGGCGGGGGTGTAGCCGGACAGGGTGAGTTTGGTATCGCCGGAGGCGGTACCGGCAGCAGAGGCAACCGTGATGGTGTCCAGATCCTCGTCTTCGGCGGCAACAAGGAACTTGATGCCGGAGGCCCGCTTGTTGAGGATGAAGACATCTTCAAAGGATTCCTCGAAGTAGATGTACTTGCCCTCGGAACCGGCGGAGGGTTCGTCCAGACGGGCGAACTGGTAGCTGACCGGAGTGATGACGGCCCACGGGTCAATGAGCATCATGTGGATCTGCTTCGCGCCTGCGCCGGGCTGCCAGCCGGAGGTGAAGTTGTAGACCGTCTTCATGAGTTCGGAGGGAACTTCCTCAATCTGGACGGAATCCAGAGAATTGACAATGCGGTTGATGACCGGGGAACCGCCCTGCACGTTGAACTGGCGGGAGATGTCCTGCGCGTTCTTGAGCATGGTGCGGATGGCCGGGGTAACATAGAGGATACGGCCGGTGGCGGTGACGCGGGCTTCGGTCATTTCCTGCATGAACTTGTCAAAGATGTTGAGGATGTTCTGCACGGTGGGGACCGTGTTATCAGCAACCATGCCGGCGGCGACCCAGTCCGCATAGATCTTGCTGATGCAGTACGCGTCCATTTCCGGGAACTTCTGCTCATTGTTGAAAACAGAAGTGATGTTGTTGATGGTGACGGTGTTGTTGGTCTGGTCAATGTCCATGGGATGGACAAGGGTAGACCATTTGCGCTGATTGGTGAGCGTCTTCGGCTCCCAAGCATTGTCATAGTTGCGCTGGGCAAGGGCGATGGTATCGCGGTTGCTGTTCACGCGGCCGGTGGTGGAAATGGAGGGAATTTCAATGGTCTTCGCGCCGGTCCAGCGGAAGCGGCCATTGTTGGGAGTGTTGTACAGAGCGCCGAAATGCAGGACATAGGGGTACGCCTGCACCAGAGCCTGCGCATACTCGGTTACGTAGTTGATAGCAGCCATGGTCTTTCAGCTCCTTTTCGTGTTATTTGGTTTCAGGGGGCTTCCGGACGTAGTTGAGGGCAAGGCCCATGGGAGCGGTGCCGTTCTGGCCGTTAGGGATGGATCCCGCCTGCTGACCGGTCATCTGCTGGGTAAACCGGGGCTGAGCGCCGTTCTGCTGGCCCCCTACCCACGTATTGCCGTTTCCGATGGCCTGCCCTGCGGCTCCCGTTTCCTTGTCCTTGCCGTCCCCGTCCGGGGCTACGGGTTTGAAGGCTGCCGGGTCATCCTTTTTGAGGGCTTCGATGAAAGAGGCGGCTTCCGTAAAGGTGCCGTTCTCCGCCAGCTTGTAGCCCTTTGCCTTGAAATCCGCAATAGCGGCTTTCTTTGCCAGATTGGATGCAAACGGAACATCCGCGAAGGCCTTGTCAATGGCCGTTTCAATGCGCTGATCTTCCAGCTTCTTTTCCAGAGCCTTCGTATCCGCGTCATATTTGGCCTGCAGGTCGGTCAATTTCTGGGTAACTCCTTCATTGGCCTTTTCCGCATCCTTGAGGGTCTGGATGTCCTTGTCCCGGTCCGCAATCTGCTGCTGCAGAGTGTTGGCCTGAGTGTTTGCCTGATTGAGCTTTTCCTGCAGGGAAGCGGTCTCCGCTTTGGCGGCGTTGATGTCCTTGCCGTTTTCGCCCATGATGTACTCAATCTGTTCGTCGGTGAAACCCTTAGCTTTCAATTCCTCGCGCTTCATGCGATACTCTCCTTTCGATTACGCCTTGTTGACGCGGTTGGCCCCGCATTCGTGCCGGTTCTTTTACGTCTGCCGGAAAAAGGATATAAAGACGGGTATACAAAAGCCGCGCCCCTTTCGGAGTGCGGCTTGTTGCCTGAGTGACAGTATTAAGATAGTCTCAAAATAATCTTAAAATAGTCTAATAGTCTGCGTCCGGGCTGTAACCCGGATTATACGGAGGACATTCGATAAAGAAGAGATTGAGGCCCGCTTTGCGGCTCCTTTCTATCTTGTCCAGAACGTCCTCGTCTGTGAGGCCGGACAGGTTGTAGGCGTTTCCTTCCGGATCCTCTACGAACACGGTTTCCCCGTCAGCCTCATTGACAGTGATAGGATCGTCAAAGGCTTCCAAGTACCGTTGGCGGGCTAATGCTCCGACCATTTAATCCCCTCCAGAATGTTGCCGAATTCTTTCCACGCAGTGGGAAAGTATTTCTGCATGTGTTTGGTCTTTTCCGGGCTGAACGATGCTTCAAACATGTGGGCAAAGGCTTCGTGCGGCAAGGCGGTCGGATCCTTCCAGTAGTTTTTCCCGTGGCCCCAGTTGCCTTTGACTACCCCGTTAGAAGCACCCTCCATGATGTCAGAAACACTGTGGATGGTGTCGCGTGTGTAGACAAGGTCGTTTTTGAGCGCCCTTTGCTGTGCGCTGCGGGTTGCCTTTCCGGTTGCCTTGAGGGCCGCTTCGTAGTCATTCTTGAGCGCTTTCACAAAGGACGGGTGCTTTTCGGAAACCCAGCCGCTTTTGAAATCGACATAATGACCGTGTTCATGGAAGAAGGTTGTCCCGGCTCCCCTGACGTTCTTCGCGTCCTTGTCGTAGCTCATGAGGACATTGCCGGTCGCGTGTTCAATGTGGGCTGTCCCGGTAAAGGAAGAATCGACCACGTTTCCGCCTGCCGGGATGTACTTCTGAAAGACCTTCTTTGCCGTGTCAGTACCGGAATCAAACTTGCTAGCCAGAGACGCCCGGTAGCCGTCATGGCTCTGTGTGGTGCCTGAGAGCTTCGAGAACACCGTTTTGCCGTCCGCCGACGATGCCGGCGCAGGCGCAGGCGCGGGCGGTTTTGCAGCCGGAGCCTTGCCCGGCGCTGTGGGTTTATTGGCGTTCGCCCTTCTGGCCGCCCAAGTGGTCTTGCTGCTGACACTCCTATTGTACGTGGGAACATAAACCCTGTCAACGAGCTTTGTTCTCCCGGTCTGGGCGCAGAAGTCATCAAGGGCCTGTTCCCTTTCCTTGAGCAGGGCCGCGTCCTTTTCAAACTGAGCTTCTAAGGCGGCTCTCGCCTGCGGATCAGTGGCCGCGTCACGGGCCGCCGATGAGGCCGCGCATGCCCTTCGGCTGTCCCTGATTCTGCGTTCCAAGGCCCGCTGGCGCTGGGATTCCTCATACATCTGATCGTTGGATTTGCCCAGACGCGCCGACGGGTCCCGTTCAAATGCCTGATGAGACATTCCCTCAAAATAAGGGAAAAAGCTATGATAGCAATTCCAGCCGCAAAGGCCGTCCCCGGTTCCGTAGCCAGTTTCATCATAGAAGTTCTCATACTTGCCTCTCCCCGTTTTTTGATAGACCTGCCCCTGCCAGATGGCATGAGTAGGCCGGGCGCCCGCGTGGGAGGATACTTCGATAAGGTCTGTCTGCAGTTCGTCCATTCTGGCAAGCTGCAGTTCCGCCGTTGTTTGATTGAGGCCGGCAATTAAGGCTCGGCGGGCCGCTACATCCATGCGGTCCACATGGCCGGACGGGTAAGCGATCTTCTGGATGCCCTGAGCTGACAGGTCCCGGATAGCCCGGTTGAGTGCTTCTGTGTAGCTGAACGCTCCGGTATTGACCTGCAGCCAAGCCCGGTCCATGGCGTTTTCAAAGGCTTTGGAGGCCGTGTCCGCAAGGGTTCTGGTAAAGTTTCTCATGAGGCCGTTTGTCTTTCGGCATCCCGCCATGATAACATCCTGCAGGGCTGCCGACTGGGCCAGCGGAATAGGGGAAAGCCCGTGCTTCATGTAGATCGCGTCATCATAGGCAAGGGCCTTTTGACAGGCCTGCACAATGAGGCCGTAGGTTTCCTTCTGGGACTGGCCTGTTATCCGTGAGACGGTGGAGGCTATGTCCGTCTGAAGAATCCCCATTTCCCGGGCCTTGAGGGCCTGCCATTTGGCGGTCTCCGTCATGGTGCCCGCGTTCTTTGCCAGCCTGCGGGAGATGTCCGCAATGATGTCATCTTCCACCTGCGCCCAGAGGTCTACCATTGGTTCCGCTACGTTCATGAGGTAATTTGCCGTGAGCATTATTGATCACCTTCATCGCCCCGGTTAAAGAACAGGCGGTTGAACTTTTGCGAGAGGGTGAGGGAATCCCGCGGATCCCGTTCTATGCTTCCCCGGTTGTAGAGGATGCGGTTAAAGAACTGCCACATGGATTCCCGCGGAGGTCTGGCGGAAAAGCTGCCGGAGCCGCCGAAAAAGCCGCGCCCGCCGCCAAAGAACCGCCTTTCTGGTTCGTAAGGCTTTTTCATGGCCGCCTCCTGTTAAAAGAGATAGACGATGCAGGCTTCGGTTGTGCTTTCAAAAACGAGGCTTTCCACTTCGGTCAGCCCCAGATCAACCTCGAATACGCCCGATGCCGGGAGAATGATGTCCGCCCCGTTAAAGGCAAATTTGGTTCCGGGGGCCGCGCTGACCGCCATCTTGAGGATGGAGAACCCTGCCGAATTGGTGTACTTCTTCGTTGCGGATCGTTCTTTTTCCGCTATGGTTTCGATGATGTTTTCCCCGGCCGCCATGGTGCCGGTGAGGCTGCCGATCTTTCCTCTCATTGCTGCTGTCCTCCTGTTTCTCCGTTGTTTCGCTGTGCTGTAGTGACAAAGCCCATGATGGTATCATCGTCAGGCTGGTCCGCTTCCGTCATCTGTTTAGCCGTTTGCTCGTCCTCTCCGTACCACTTGACCCTGTATTCCCATTTCTTCATAATGCCGTCCCGGATTTCCTGCATATCTCGGACCCGTTCGGTATCGGCATCGGTGACGATGCTGTCATCCCAGACGCAGGAAAGAGTGACCTTCCCGGCCGGCACAATGTTGTAGAGGGTAGCCGTTGCGTCCATGGCATCCAGCAGGGCGTGCAGGGCCTTTTCAAGGGCCGTCTGAATGCTGGTAACGGTGGCATAGGTTCTCTGGCGGAGCATTTTGATTTCCGTCGCCGTCTGGGTCTGCACGTCCGCCCGGTGGGAAATGGTTCCCCTTGCGAGGCCGCACTGATCCTCTATGCGCTGCAGGATGGCATTGAGGCCGTCCCGGTATGATTCATCCCGGAGCTTTGGCGAAAAGGTAGAGAACAGCAGATCCTTGACCCCGGCCTTTTCATCAAAGGCATTGACCCGGAACAGGCGTTCTTTCCCGACCGGGAGAATGGCCATTCCGTTTTTGTCCGTTTCAAAGGCATCAGACGAGGCGTCAATTGCCAGCTCGCCGCCCTCATATTCCCACAAAAGGCGCTGGTATTGCTTGTCCGCTTCCTTGATGTTGTTTTCGGCTTTGGCAAAGACCGAGACACCAAGCGGGGATTTTGGATCAATGAAGTTACCGAGGGGGATTTTGAAATAGGCGAAGAGGGGAAAGGGTACGTTTTCCACATTGACCACCGGCTGCAGCTCCCGCCATTCCGGGACTTCTGTGAGCGGCACTTCCGTTCCGATGTCATCTTCCGAGTACCCGCGGTAGCATTGATTGGTGATGACATACTTGACCCGTTCCGCGCCGTCCTGCCCTTTTTCCGTGGTGATGGTATGGTGTTCGACCCGACTGTAAATGGTCTGAGCAATGCGCTTGCGCTCCACAAAGATTGCCGAGGTTATATCCCCTTTGCTGTTGAAGGCGACCGGGTAAAAGTCATCCGCCTGTATGTAGTCCACGGAGATTCCATTCCCGTCAAAGTACGGTTTCATGACGAGGCCGCCCAAGGCGCAGGCATATTCCACATTTGTGTGGAGGCGTTCAATGACCGGCTGAAACTGCTGCATGAGCCAGTCTGCCCGTGGGCTTCCGCTGATGGTAATCTTCGCTTCCAGCGTGACAAGGGTAGCCATTTCCGCCGAGATGAGGGCCGGGAGTGAAAGCGACTGCGTGTTGTGCTTGAGCCAGTAGGCCCGGCCCGCGTATTCCTCCCGCCAGCGTTGTATGGCGTTTGCCATGTCGTTTGAGATGGCCAAGGGAACCCCGGCGGTCAATGAGGCTGTGTCTCCCGCATTGAGCATTCTCGCCATGATGCCCTTGAGCCAAGCTATAATTCTTGCGAACATGATTATTCGTTCCTCCCTGTGAGCATTTGGCGCATTCTGACGATGGTATTGACAAAATATCTCAATGCGTCTACAGCGTGGTCGTTCTGTTTGATAGGCTTGTCAATGCCGAGCTGCTGCGCCGCCTTTTCGTCCCACGCATAGGTGCGGATTTCCTTGAGCAGGTTTTGGCAATCTGCATTGACCTTGAGCTTTCCAACGGACATGAGGGTGGACACATCCCGGATTCCGTTGAGGACTTCGTTGTCCGCTTCCTTGACGCGATAGCCGAGCCTGCGGGCCGCAATGCGGAAAGAAAGCGCCGAGGGGTCTATGATGACCGCCACGGTTTGTTCCGGCTGCGAAAAAGCCAAGAGGTCCTGAGCATAGTCCGCATCCGTTTTCTGGACTACTTCGTGCCGGCCGTCGTAATAGTATTCCCTGTCCACGTAGATGACCCGGTCCTGCGGATCATAGAGGATATAGAGAAAGGCTGTCGGGTTGGCGGATCCGTAGTCAATGGCGACATAGGGGATGGAGCGCCTTCGGATCTCATCGGAGAGCGGTTTGTCGTAGAGGTTCTTTTCTTCCGAGAAATGCTTGTAGATCAGCCCCTCCGCCAGCGTCCATTCTCCCAGAATGAACCGCTGAAAAAAGACCGTCCCGGCATATTCCTTTTCCAGATTGCGGACGATTTCCGGGTCAAGGAACGGATTGTCATAGATGGTATAGGATTGCTGATAAATGTCCGCGTCGCTGTCCAGAAAGGTCTTGAACCAGTGCATCGGGGTTTCCGGGTTGCAGGTTCCGTCAAAGGTGCTGTTGGGGCGGTCCAGACGGGACTTGAGCATCTGGAAGACCCCTTCTTCCCACGTGGCCACCTCATCCCCGTAGCAGTACTCAATAGACGAGCCTCGAATGGGGTTGATTCTGGCCTTGTTGTCCGCGCCGAGGACATAGCATTTCTTCCCGAATATGGTCGCCGCCCCGGTGCGGTTGGAAACATTGCCGACCAGAGAGGTTCCCCAGATCCGCTGCATGGGGTCTATGATGTTCCTTTGTAGGGTCTGCTGCGTATGACCGAGGATGACAATCAGCCCGTGCCCCTGTGTGTTGAGGATTCTTTTCGGGATGACGAAATAGTCCATGAAGGTTTTGCCGGATCGCGTAGCGCCTGTTTTGACGTTCCAGCGGTGGGCCGCCTTGTTGAAGTACTCTTGCTGCTTTGGACTAAAAGGCACTTTCTATCCCCTCCAAAAGCCGCTTTGCTTCCTTCATGGCATCCGTTTCAATGTCCGGGTCAGAGAGGGCAAGGCGGCGTTCCAAGAGGGCTACCCGCCTTTCTTCCAGCTCAAGGCGGCGCTGTTCCCGTTCCCGGATGATCTTGTCTTCCGTGAGTTTGTGCAGGGTGAGTATTGCCTGCTGTTTCTGCTTCTGGACTGCCGTCAGGGCGTTTTCGATTTCCTGAATAAGGTCGGTCGCGTGACGCTTCGCCTTGCTGACCCGCATGGTTCCCGGCTTTCCCTTTTTCTTTCCGGTTTCCGTGGGCGTTTCCGTTTCCAGCGTGGCAAAGTTGGTGACAAGGCGCTCCGGGTCCTTTTCTGCGACAAGGCGAAGAGCCTCAATGCGAGCGTACATGCGGCGTTCCCGGACTTCCAGTTCTGCAATGAGATCCACCTGCATCCTGATTTGGTCCGTTGAGGCCCGTACCTCGTCAATGAGGCTCTTTTCCTCGTCGGTCATGGTTTCATACTTGAGCTTTTCATAGCGGCCATGACGCAAAGGGTTTTTATTGTCAAGCTGTGAAGGGTGAGGCTTTGCCGACCTTTTGTTGCCCTTCAGAACATGGGCGTTTTTGCGGGGTTTGCGTTTGAGGTAGCTGTCCCACTTGTCCGACCGCTTCCATGACGAAACGGTTGACGGCGGGGTTTCGAGCTGTGAAGCGATGTCTTTAAGTAGGATTCTTCCGCCGCTGTCCAGATATAACCGTTTCGCAGTCTCCCGCTTTTCGGTGGTCTGTTGCGGCATTGAATCACCTCGTTTTCTGATCGCTCCGCAAAATCTGATTATCCGGCCTTTTTCCCGATTTTCCGCAGCTTGAAAATATGGACGATGATGAGTATCCCGTTGAGCAGGATATTGCTGTACGCCCCGATCAAAACTCCGTATAGGACAAAGAGGGCGGAGCCTGCCATATCAAAAATGCGGATCCTCTTTTCGCTGTCAGAAAGAAAGCCAATCAGAATGAGCACCGTTCCAAGAATGCCGAACAGCTCATATGTCACCTTGCAGCCTCCAGTTCATCCCCGTGCCTGCATCTTTTCGCCAGATAGAGGAACGGGGTATCGCAAATGCCGATGATGACTTCCAGCAGGCAGGTCGCCAGTCCCATGCTGAATATCTGTCCCATCCCAAAATCAGGATAGAAAGCAAGGAAGTAGAACAGGAAGTTTTCAAGGCAGTTGCAGAGGATGGTCGCCACGTTGTTGCGGAGCCACAAATACCGTCCGTGGGTGAGTTCCCGGATTTTCGCAAAGAGAAGAACATCACACCAGTTGGATATAAAGAACATGACCGCGCTTGCCGCCGTGATCCGCAGGCTCATCGTGAACAATCTCTGTATGGCCGGATCTGCGGAATCAGCCGCCGAGGGGATGTAGAGGCGGCATAGCTGCGTGCATGCTATGAGGGCCACGTCCGCGCAGAGTCCCATCCAGACCCCGGCCTTCGCGGCCTTTTTCCCGTAATATTCGCTGAGGATGTCGGTCGCGAGGAATACGCTTCCGAACATGACGTGACCGGCTGCCAGATTGAGGCCGAACAGTTCAATATTCTTCGCCTCAAAAATATTGGCAAAGATGGTGGCTTCCTTGATCCCCATTTCCCGAAGAATCTTGAGCCTCTGGTTCCCTCCGACCGCGTTTCCTGTCTGCTCGTTGTAGACGATGGGCTGCAGGAGGCCGTGATCTATGATGCTCTGTTTTATGCGCTGGTAGTCCGGGTCATCTGGCGTGAGGTCCGCCCGCGGATTATATGGGGCCGGCTGGATGATGTCGAGGTCAAGGCGTTTGTAGGTGGCCGCCGTGAGAATGTCCTGCAAAATCTGTTCATTGATCTGTGACACGGTTCTCACGCTCCTCGAATTTCTTTCCGCAATGCGGGCAGGTGATCATCGGCGGTTTCTTTTCCGGTTCCTGTGACCAGTCAAAAATATCCCCGTCTTCCAGATCGTCCAGCCCGGAATAAAGATGCTCCACTTCTTCCCGGTCAAACCCCATGGCCCCATAATCCAGCGTGGCCTTGTCGAGCTTGTCGAAAAGCTGGATGAGCAGGGCGTTTTCCCAGCGTCCCTGCGCCTTGTTGAGGGCTATGCAGGCCGCCATTTCATCCTCTATGGTTTGGTATTCGATGACCGCGCATACCACCTGCGTGACACCGAGTTCCTGCAGGACCTTGTAGCGCTGGTTTCCGCCGACAATGTTACCCGTGACCGGGTTCCAGACAAGGGGCTGGATAAGGCCGTTCTGCATGATGGAGGCTTTGAGGTTGTCATAATTGATATCCCCCGGCTGCAGATCAAACCGGGGATTGTAGTCCGCCGGATGCATGTCCGAAAGCTTCACGACCCTGTATTCCGCTTCGCGGAAGATATTTTCCATGGTGATCCCTCCGATGGTTTTTCCGACCTCCCCGCCAAGGTCGGAGGTGCCGCGCTGTGAAGAAGCTGCATAAAAAAGCAGCGCGAACAACGAAATCCCGCGCCCATGCTTAGGCGCCGCCCCCACTTTGTTATTCTTCGTAGATGATTTCGAGGCCGTACTGTTTGGCAGCCTCATGCTCGATGCGGCAGCCGCGTGCCTTTTCCCACCCTTTGCAGAAGTAGGCTGCATTGCAGAGGGTCATGTTTTCAAGGCTCTTCGCAAGGAAACAAAGAGGAATGACCAAGACCCCGCGTTCCCGCATTTTTTCAGGGCTGTACCATTCGTCCGTGAAAAGGGTGTTGACCACGTCATACCCTTTTTCCTTGAGGGTGTCGATGGCCCGTTCCCGGACCTGTTCGATTTCCTCTTTGGTTTTGCCCGCCATAGGCTGAGAGATCATTGCCCTCAAAACGCCAACTTCTTCCATGATGTTTTCCTCCTTTTGTTTTTCGCAATGGAAAAGGCACCGGAGCGGGTGCCCGCGTCCGATGCCTTGCGACGATGACATAATACCACCTTTTCCGGGTTGCGCAAAGGTACAAACATGGTAAAAAGCTGGTAAAAAGCTGGTAAAATCCGTCGTAATTCTTTACACGCGTGTAAGATCGGCTTGCACGTGCGGCCCTGCGTGCAAATAAAAAGAGGCAGCTTTATTCCGCCGCCTCATAGATTTTATTGAGCGCCCGCTTTTTGATTTTGCGCAGCCCTTCCTTTCCGAACTGGCCAAACTGTTTTTCATAGAGGTCCAGAACCTCCGTCCACGTTTCCGAGCTGATGACATGATGGAGGATGACGAAGCGTTCCCGGTCCGTCAGGCAGATGAGCCAGCCGTCCACAAACCGGATGACCATTTCCGCCTCATAGAGTTCATCCCGGACCTTGTCCACGTCCTGCTGCAGGTCTTTGATATATTTTGGTTCATACCCGGACATATAGCGAAGGACAAGGCTTTCCACCGGATTGCCGGGCATGTTTCCGTGCGGCGTGGGATCATAGGCCTGCGCATGGATGGCTTCTCCTTCCATGGCATGGTCCCTTTCCTGCTGGAGCTGCCTTTCCATAATGGCAAGCTGGTTCTTGATATGGGTTGCCCGTGATCGGCAACGATTGTAATCCGAGAGCATCTTATCCACCTGCTGCGGTGTCATGCTTGCAAACCTCCATGCCAGTATGTTATAATATGTCCTGCGATTGGCTGCGGCGTGGAGGCTGCGGTCAGGGGAACCAGAGTTGCCGCTCCGGTTCCCTTTTTTTATTTGATAAGATTGAGGGAAATTTCTATCGCCCTGCGGAGCTTCTTTTCCTGCGGAAACCCCGTGACCGTTCCTACCCAGCGGAGCAGATCATCCTTGTCTATGGTGAGGATGGTTTCGCAGATGGCCGTTGATGTCTGGCGGATCCCGCACCTCGTGGGGATGACTACATGCGTTGGCTGATCATTCTTCTTGCGGCTGGTGAGCGGTACCACGATGATGTGTTCCGAAAAATGATTCCCTGAGTTGTTCTGCACGATGATGACCGGCCGGATTTTCCTGTCACCCAAGTCCGCAATGTAGATGTCTCCCCATCGTGGCTGAATCTTTTCTATTTGCCGCTTCCTGTAATTGTATCCCATTGGCTGAACCTCCTGCCGCAAAATACGCAATGATCCTTCTGATAGGCCAGCTCATCGCAGGCGGGGCAGTGAGGGTAGCTTATCCCGTCCGCAAAGTCCTCATGCCAGTTGACCGGCAGCGGCCTGAGCAGCCTGCCTATTGGTTTGACCGTGATATTGCGGAGGAACATGTGCAGCTCCACCTGCCTGCGGAATCTCCTTTTGATCCGCTTCATTCTGGCCTTCATGGTTTTCTGAATATAGGCCCGCTGGTCCGCCCTGAGCTGATTGTCCGGGATTTCCCCCTTTAGCCATTTGCGGAATACCCTTTTGTACTGGCTTTCCCGCCTGATGCTGTCCACGTACTGTTTTATCATTTTCCCTCCAAGATTGCAATTTTAATTGAATATTGCAAGTAAAAGTTGCAAGAAAGCAAGCAATGTTGCAAAAAAATAACATTTCTTGACCCGCGAAAATAGGCATTGACGGCGGTCCCTTCTATCTGCCTGTAAAGCGTTCTATGGTAGCGAACGGACATTCCCCTTTTCGGATGTCCTGCAGATCAAAGGTGTACATTGTTTCGAGACGCAGACGGAAGGGGCATTGCTTTTGTTCCTTGCCCTCAGCCATGCCATTTCACCTCTTTCCCGCAGTCTGCACAGTAGTGACTTTTGTAGCCCGGAACACCTTTTATGTCATCAATGCCGACAATATACCCGCACTTTCCGCAGCGATAAACGGAATATGAATGGGTCGGCGTGACCGGTTCCAGCTCTTCCATCATTGAAAGGATTTCTTTCATAATATCGATTGGCACAAGCATTTCGCGCTGCCCAAGGTTTTCTGCAATGGCAAGTTTTGCCTCGATTGTTTTATAAATCACAATCCGTCTGTTCGGATGGTAGAGCTTGTTTACTCCAATTATTTCTTGATTATTCATTCATCTTTGCTCCGCAAGTTGGACAGTATTTACTTTTTTGCGTATGTTTTGCATCGCAGTTCGAGCACTTCCATAGCATTTCTTCGCCGGTCATGATCAATGAACAATCGCCGGGCCACCATTCTTCCCATTTGGCATTTTCGCCCGTTTTAATGGTTGGCGGATCCTCCTCGAAAAAGCTGATTTCAAGGTACATGCGCTTTGTGGCGTGATTGGTGGCACATCCGCTGAGCCTCGCATCTCCGTTGATAATGTGCCTTAGAATATCGGCCAGCAGATAATCACCCAGCGTGTGCGGAGAGGTGTCCGCCTCCTGCGCCTTGACAAAATCAATGAGGTCTTTTTGTAGTTCCGCGTCAATCTGTGCCAGCAGTCCCATTATTTTTCTCCCTTCGTCTTCTTTGGTATTCCCGGCGTTGTTCCCGCCGCCGGTCTGCCTTTTCCTGCTTCAGCCCCTCGCGGATGTCAGAATAATGACAGCGGGCCGTCAGCCAAGTAACCGCATTACGGCCATTTCCGTTGGCGCGTAACCCGTCGTTGGTCCACTCCGCACAGACATTCCAGACGGGTACGTCTGCATAGTATTTCAGCAGCCGTTCAAGCTCTGCCTGATACTGGCCGGTACGGATCCCCTTAAACACATCCCGCGAAAGCCAGAAATCATGATCGCCCGGTTGCCAGTTGTCGCCGGACACCACATAGATGCCTACTCTTTCGGTGTAATAATGTATGACACGAAGGAACTTCCAGAGCGGGATATGATGCTCTCCCGGCTTTTCGTCTCTCCATTCGTCGATGGTCATAGAATAGACCCTCCTACCAAGTGAGGGACAGGATGCAGAATCCGTCCTTGAGGCCGTACTGCTCACAATCCCTGAGAATATAGGTGATCTTCTTTGCCATCATGCGGCCCGTGAACTGTTCGCCGTCCCATTCCTTGAGCAGGATATAGTCCCCGACCTTGAAATCCCGGTCATCCCGGCGAAGCTCGAACATCTTTTCCCCGCGGAACCCGGCTTCAAAATATTCCGGGATGGTTTTCAATACGTGGTCCGGGGTGAAGGTTTTTTGCTTTTCCTGTTCCATTGTTTCCTCCTGTTAAGCCCGGATGCCGGCTCACTGACCGTGCTTAATCCGGGCCGTTATTCAATCCACATCCTGTCCGGTACGTCTGCAAGCGCCCTGTCAAGGCGGTGGACTGATTGGTCAAATTTGAATCCTTTCGCTATGGCATATTCCGCTTCTTTGTAGGCTTCTTCAATTTCCTTTGCCAGTTGGAGCAAGCCTTCTTGTTTCCCTCTGAGGATATCCATCGCCGCGCTGAGGCAGTCATAGCGATAGGCCAGAGCTATATGTTGGCGTTCTATGCGGAGGCAGGCCCCGGCTACTTCCAGCAATTGGTCTTTGGTGAGCCTTTTTATTTTTGCGACCGCTTCCCGGTGTGCCGCGTCCCGCTCCCAGTCTCCGTCCAACCTGTAGTAATCGCCTTCATATTCGTCATAGCCGAACATGTCCCCGCTGTCCCCGGCTGCCGGAAAGAAAAGGTCGAAGGTTGCTACAGCCTGATCGTCATCCATGTACAGGAGATCTCCGAGCGCGTCGATGTCCTCCCGCATGCGCTGGCATTCGAACTGCAGGTCATTGAATGCCATTTTGAATTCAAATGCATCTTCTTCGCTGCCGAGCAGTTCTTCCAAGGTGTCATCATCCCAGAGCGAGCCCGTATAGTCGCCGATCCGGTCTTCTATTTCCGAAAGCTCGTCGCAGATGCTTTCAAATGTGGTCCGACATATTGGCTTTTTATACCGGAGATTCCTTGCTTTCTTACGGGCTTCCTCCCGGACAATTTCTTGATGTGTCATGCTTCGGCCACGTCCCAGTCGTGCGTCCGTTCATGCCCGCATGGCCTGAATTCCGGGCATTGATGGCGAACGCATCCGGGGCCTGCGTCTTCAAAGGCCGCCGGGCATTCCTGCTTGCAGATGTCCAGCATTTTATCCGCCATTTCCCGGATTTCCCACTGCGCCCGGTTGCAGCAGCGAAGAGAGAAGAAATGCCGGAGTTCCCTTGCGTTCATGGTGAGAATAAGGCGGGTTGCCGTCCCCTGCAAAGAGGCATAGCGGGCATCCTCTTTAGGTATTCCCATGATATTGACGGCCTTGTCATAGAAATCCCGGGTCCTCTGGACGAGCTGCAAATATTCCTGATAGAGTACCGGATCATCGGAAATGCTCTTCGGGACGATGACCGAGCATTGCCCGTTGTCCGTGTAGCGCTGGCTTTCCACCTCATAGCTTGCCAGCCGGTGGCGGGTGAGCTGGGCCAGCGTGACGCGGGAGATTTCCTCAATTTTGAAGGTGAATACAATATGCTCCAAGATGGACTGATGGCCCGACATGATGGCATGGCCCCGCGCCCGATCCGGGTTGTCTGAGCGGGTGCAGATGGCCGCCGCTTCCCCGGCCAGATCGTCACCGAACGGCGTGACCCTGAGCAAAGTTACATTCATGGTTTTTCCTCCCTGTATGGAATGGGGCAGGCCGGAAGAAAATACCCGGCCTGCCGGCCTTTATTACTCGTTCGATCCCTTTCCGAGATCATCCCGGATTTCAATGCGGTGCTGGCCGACTTCGATAGTGGCATGCAGAGAATCCTCATAATGAACTACGGGGCATGGATCAGGGCAGCAGGAGCAGGCCCCATCGCATTCTCCGTCCCCGCCGTTTTCATCCGTGTCCTCGTTCTCCGTTTCGGCCTCGATGACCTGTTCCACCAGATCTGCGAGATGAGAGAGGGCTTTGCCCGCCTCTTCCAATTCCTGAAAAACAATGGCAAGAGCCTTGAGGCCGCCCGCTACCTGCTGCAGGGTGTCATAGCTTTCCTGATACATGATTGTCTCCTTTCGCGGCATAACCGCCTGTAAAAACGTTTGACAGGCCCTATGAGCGGGCCTTGCGTGCCTTGTGGAATAAATACAAGGGGAAGAAAAGAAGGGCCATAGAAGCCAAAATAGCGCCCTTCCCGCAGGCCTGTGTTTTTGAAGCCCGTGCGGGGTGTCTGGTGGTGGTTTTGCGGTGCTTACTCATTCGGTTCTTCCTCCTGACCTTCTTCCGGTTCCATGAGACCCAGCGGCGCCGCTTCGATGGCCGGCACATCCTGAGCTTCGCCGCGGGAATAATCCTGCGGATCCCCCTGATTGTAATCCCAGAAAGACTGCTGCCCGGTGAGGATGTCCACAAGGATGTACCGCCCGGTTTCCTCATCGTAAATGAGTTCCTGATTGGCCGCGAGCTGGCCGTCCACTTTGGTTTCGACCTTGTAGGCCGTGCTGATCGTGTGGCTGAATGTGGGGACCACGGCCGTCCGTTTGTTGCTGTAGTCCGTGGAGATAGGGGCCTCCACTTCCTTCTGGATGGTCTTGACCTTCATCTTGACCGTGATTTCCGCTTCCGAGAGATCCTGCTGCCTCATGTTGTCAAGGGTTTTGGTGAGGATTTCGTCGAAATCGTCCCGGAAGGCCTCGAACGTATCCCCTTTGATAGAGACCCCCCGGATGTTTGCGCTTACAGCTTTGATCATGCGTTTCCCTCCTGAATGTAATTGTATGCCTCGATCTCCTGATCGGAGATTGTGACCACTACGCGGGGCTGGTCCGAGTAGAACTTGCGGACCCGTGCGTCCGTAATTTGGCTGTCATCCCTGTAGGCAATGCCGTTTAGGCTGTCACAGATGATTTTTCCCACGTTGTCCCAGTCCGGTTTTTTCATGGGGCGGATGAGTTCATAGAGCATCTGCCTGCGCTTGAGATGGCTGGTCGATTTGGGGATTGCCATAAAGCAGTCTATTGCGACAAAGACCGGCTGCTTATCCGAGAAAAAGGCGTTGCCGCACTGGGCCTGATATTCCAGCTTGACAAGGTTTTCATAGTTGACCGTCTGCTGCGGGGTGATGGCCCGTGGATGCCCCGCAATGGTGGTGAATTTGGGGCGCTGTTTTCCCTTCGGTTCTCCGAGGATGGTAAAGGTCTTAGTCATCGGCGACCGGCACCCCCTGAGCTTCTTCAAGTTCCACCTGTAGGGCATAGGCGGTGCTGTTCCCGGGTGTTCCGTCCCTCTTTTTACGGGGGATTTTGACCGGCCTGACGGCGATAAAGTTTTTGACCAGAATCCCGGCTACCGTCTGGCGGTCCTGTTCTGATGCGATTGGGATGAGTACTGTTTTCACGTTATCCCTCCAATCCAAGTATGTCTTTGAGGTCCGCCATTTTGCGGCTGGCTATCTGCCTGCGTCTGGTTTCCCCTTTGACTTCAAGGGGGGCGCACATTTCCATGACCCTTTCATAGACCCGGCGGGCTGCTATGTCCTTTTCAGAAGCCATGGCATTGAGGTCAAGGTTTGTGGTGACAATGAGCGGCTTTGCCGCTTCATAGCGGGTGTTGATGATTTCGAAGACCTGTTCCGCCATGAAGGACGTATCCCGCTCTGCTCCGAAGTCATCCAGAATGAGGGCATCCACGATCTTGACGAGGCGTAGAAGCCTCTGGCGGTTTTCCCCGTAATTCTGATTGATGGCCGCCGACAAAAGGCGTATGGATGTGATCCAAGGGAAATATCCCGCTTTCTGCAGCCCGTCCGCTATGCACTGAGCATAGAAGGTCTTTCCGGTACCGGGCGGCCCGTAGAGGATGAGGCCGAGGTTGTTCTGCAGCGCTTTGTCAAAGTTCCTGACATACCCTTCGACCTTTGATGTGATTGCCGGGTTTTTCCCGTCATCCTGATCAAACGCGGCTTTGGGCTGGATGGCCGCCGACTGCGATTGCAGTTCACTGAGGGTGTCTTGTATGCCCCTCCTGCGCTGCTGTTCCCGGGCGGCGTCTTCTTCCTGCTTTTTCTTTTGCTGCCTGCAGGTGCAGAGGACCGGAACCCGGCGGACATCCCCGTCAAATTCAATCTGATATTCCCTGCGGGTACGGCAGTTTCCGCAGCATAGATACCCTTCTTCATCCCTGTAGTCATTTTGTTCCGGCTGCTGAGGCTGGATATACGGTGCCAAAACCTGCTCAAAGATGTTCATAAGTTCCCTCCCCATGCGTCAAGGGCATGTTCGTCCACTTCCGCCGGTTTGTTCCTGTCTGCCGGTTGATCAATTTCCCCTTTCGCCTCCCATTTCCTGAGGATCCCCTTGAGGTACCTCCAAGTCTGTTCTTTGCCGTCCCCGGTTCTCTTGATGGCCTCCAAAACCCATTCCAGAGAGTATTTATTGACCAGCTCCACCGCGTCATCTATGTTTCCCTGATGGGTTGGCAGCCCGTACTTTTCCGCCTCGTCATAGATGGTGTTGACAATGTGCTGATAGCGTTCCACGTCCTGCTGTGTGAGGCCAAACGGGAGATCATCGTCCTGCTGAGGCTGCGGATCCGGCGGCGGGTAATTGAGTACCAGCTTCGGGTGCTTTTCCTGTGTTTGGCGCGGCTGCGGCGCTTTATCCGGCGTTTTCTTTTCCCGGTCCGACTTTCTTTTGCTGAACACCCCCTTGAGCCTTTCCGCAAAGTTGGGGGAATAGATGACCCTGCTTTGGTGCCAGAGGTTATAGTCTATGGCTTCAAGGTCCGCCATGAAATCTATGACCTCCTCCGTTTTCTGGCGGGACAATCTGAGGTCTTCGCTGAGACATTGAGCGGTTTCTTCTTTGGAGTAGTCAATGCTGAGGTTGTCGCTCCTGCCGAGATTTTCAAGGATTTTGAACCATGCCGCGTATCCGTCGTTGCCGTACTTCCTTTGCAGTGACCGCAAGGTCTGGCGGGTGGAGGCATCTGTATCATGCGGAAAATAATCCACTCCTTTTTTGAGCGGCCTTGACACTTTTCAGATACCCCCTCCCCGCACAGATCGTGCCTATTTACTGAACTTCGCCCTGAGCTTCTACGGCCTGCTGCTGCTGGATGACCGCTTCGATGGTAGAAAGCATCTCCTGATAAGCCGAAACTGTCAACTCAGTCGTGGCCCGGAACCCGTGTTCTTCGCAGTACTTTTTGATGATTTCCACCGACTGCCCGCCATAGGCCATCGTCGCCCGGTCAAAGAGGTTCTTGCGCTGTTCTTTGGTGACAATGGGGCTGGTATCCACTTCCCCGGTGACAGGATCGACGCGCTGCGCGGTGGGTGCCGATTTAGCCGAATCATCCGCCGTCTGGATTTCTTCTGGCGTATAGAGACCGGTAAAATCTTTGGGGAAGGCTGACCGGAGGCACTGGCTGACGGCCACCTTTTCAATCATGGTGGCCGGCATGACCTTCCAGTTTCCCTGATTCTTGTTGAACTCCGACATAGAGACTTCCCTGTATTCCTCCGCCTCTACGCCGTTGCGGATGTAGAAGACCCGACACCAGCCGCCGAGCAGGTCCTCTCCGGGATAGACACATGTCCCTTCCTTGCAGATGATCTGGTCCCCGCGCTTGACCACGATGCCGGACTTGCGTCCTTTGTAGTCCGGGTTTTCATAGGCCCGGCGCTTGTAGGTGTCATATCCGACCACCATCTGGAAGTTGTCCCCGAACTTGATTGCATAGGCTTCGTTGACGAAGGGGTTGAGGCCCTGATACTTGCAGAGCTGAATAAAGAGCATGACTTCCTGATCCGAGAGTGACTTGTTTCCCCGCGTGAGGTAGTCCCGGACCGTCTGAGGGGAGAGGGAGACGGAGCCGTAGGCCGTTTCAAAGGTGGTGAGGGCGTTCTGCTGCGGTGCCTGTACGAGTTCGCTCATGGTGGTTTCCTCCTTTACGTTCTGAGAATGGTCTGCATCTTTTCGATGACCTTGATGCCGGGGATCCTGATTGCGCCCTTGCTGGCGCTGACCAGCTTCTTGATGGCCGCTTCATCGACCGGGCGGATAACTACGCCCATGACCTCCACCGGGACAGCCTGCGGATTTTCCACGACGATGTCCCATGCCTTTTTCTGCGTGACCCCTTTTGCTGCCGGGGCCGGGGCCGCCGCCACGACCGGAGTTTCCGCCATGACCACCGCTTCTTCCAGCGCCATTGCCGAGGCTTCCTTATTGCCCTGTTCTTCCTGCTTCTGGGCTTCTTCCAGCAGGCGGCGGGCTTCTTCTTCCGCCCTGCGACGGGCCGCTTCTTCGGCTTCCCGGCGCTTGCGCTCCTGTTCCATAGCATAGGCACCCATTGCCCGCTTGATGGCCGTTTCCGCCTGATTGAGAGGCAGCAGCATTTCCTTTTCCCGGTCGCAGGCCGCCTTGTGGGCCTTGTTGGCCGCCTGCTTGATGGGGGCGAACAGTTCCGAGACCATCTTCTGGCGGCGTTTGATTTCCTTTCCGAATTCCCCGGCTTCCCGGTACTGGTCATCATTGGAGATGACCAATGCCGCCGCTCTGGATGCGAGGGCCTTGTTTTCCGTGGTCTGCTGGCGTTCCTGCTGGTCAATGACCACCTGTTCAGGGATAGTTGCTACTACGACTTCCGGCATGGTTTCCATAGATTTAACCTCCGTATTTGATAATGTGCGCCCGGATCGTGATCAGGGCTGTGAACGTTTGCCAAGCCTCAAGGTCTGGTGCCTTGTAGGTTTTCCAAGTGTAGGTGCCATCTGGTTTTAGCTGCAGGATGGCCGTCTGCATGATGGGATGATATGGGTCCTGCGTGTCCAGCGCCCGGCGGTACGCTTCCAGCTGCACCGTTGTGAGCATATCGTTGAGGGTTGCCGTGGTTTTGAAATCTATCAGGGTCAACTTTCCCATAACCTCGGCCAGCATGTCCACAGTCCCGGCATATAAAAGATGTTTGTGCCAAGTAGGCTGTTCGTTGGATATGATCTTCGGCCTGTATTTGCGGTTCCAAGCCAGATAGGCCTCAAAATATGGCCGGGCTTCACCTTCGCATTCATCCAGCCCGAACCTGTCATAAAATTCAATAGCCGAATGGACTGCGGTGCCGCGTTCCGCGGCGTGATTGAGTGTTTCCTCGTCGATGTCCCTGTACTTGTGCCGGCTGAGCGGCTGCATGATCTGGGTGACGGATGGAATAGGCACATCGTTCAACCTGTATATGTGGGTCTGAGGGTCGAACGTGAGTTGATCTTCTTTCATGGATCCTCCCTCCAGTCATCCGGTTCTGGAGGGGTATTTTCTTCGAGGCTGTACCCCAGATATTCCAGCAGCTCCGATAATGTCATATTGCCTGCGCAATCCTCGCACAAGCGGTCTCCTCCGAGATCGACATATCTGCTGCCAACCGGGATACCATCTCCGCAATGTCTGCATACCCCATAAACGGGAATTTCCTCATTAGGGCATCCGTGCAGGCAAGGCGAGTGGAGGCAGATGTCGCACATTGTTCGCTGACCTCCTTTCTAAGCTGAATGAGTTTGCGGTTGCTGTTGTTGATGCGGTTGCGGTAGATATGATCTTTGATTTCATCGACCAGCAGGAGAGGAATGTAATCATCCTGATGCCCGGTCATTCTGGACTTTCGGGTGGTGTAGGCAAGGACTTCTTCGAAGGTCTGCTCATCCAGCCTTTCTCCCGCAAGCTGTTCTCCCCGCTGCCGCGCTTGCTGAATGGTCATCGGTTATCACCTCATTAAAGATTGCCAGATTGATGCGGGGCGCCTGCCGGACGCGCTGGACAAGCTGGTCATAGGTTTCTATGCCGTAGCGTTCTTTGAGGAACGCTTTCATTTCCGAGACTGCATCCGGCTTCATGGCCTTCCCTCCTGTTAAACCGCATTGATTAGTTTGAGGCTGATCGCGCCCCGTGCAATGACTTCCAAGCTGCGGACGATGTCCGACAATTTGTCCCGTTCCCAGTCGTTGACCCGGCCGTCGCTGGCAATGACGATGAGGTCATCCCGGACCTGCCTGATGGTGTCCGGCTTGATATAGGCCGCTATCTGCAGGACCACCGGCTGTATGGACGGCTGGCAGGTCGGCAGATCCACCTTGCAGGCCGTTCCCAGAGGACATTCACAGCTGCAGAACCTTGTCATGAGGAAAGGCGCTTTGTAGAGGCTTGCCATGGCCATGACACTTTCCACCGGTATCTGCTTTGTAATTCCAAGCTCATAGTCCGCCAGCGTTGACGGGGAGATGTTGAGCAATTCCGCGGCCCGTTCTCTGGAATTGAGCCGGGTGTCCGTTTTTGCCGCCCTTTTCCTGCACTGGAAGTAGACATTTTCAAGGGCAGTTGTAGCTTTGCGCCCCATTTTCTTACCTCCTTGTAAGGGGTATTCTGGTCGTGGTGGTTACGTGTGCGTAATTCTTGCGGCTCGCAATTCCTCGGCGCAAAGGTCTGTTGGTTCGCACTTGAGGATTGCGCACAGGTTCATGAAGCCCTCAAAGGTCGGCTTTGAGATGTTCTTCTCATAAGCGCTGACCACACTCTGCTTGAGGCCCAGCGCCTCCGCAAGGTCCTTCTGCTTCATGAGTAATTGCCGTCGCCGCAGGTTGATTTCGGTACCAAAGTCAGCCATCGCGTCACCCCCTTTTGTATGGCACTTCATTTGAACTGGTACAGTCGGTATTGTACTCCGTTTGAAATGTAGTGTCAACCGGTATAACTGATATTTTTTGTGTGGATTTTTGCAGGCTGATAAATTATCATTGTAAACGGTATGAATGGAGGGATTGCTTTGCCTATTGATCAGAAACTTGTTGGATCCCGGTTGAAGTCGCTGAGGCTGGCGAACGAGATCAAGCAGCTTGAGGTCGCAAATGCTCTGGGCCTGAAACAGAGTGCCGTGTCCGGCCATGAATGCGGAATATCACTGCCGAACGCCGCTTCCCTGTATTGGTATGCGGAGCGGTACAATGTGAGCGCTGACTACATTTTGGGCCTGACCGACGATCCGTCCCCAACAAAAAAAGCCGCCCCGGATGCGGAGCGGCTGAAAGATGGCTCTACGGTTACTCAGTCAATAACCGGACTTTCTGAGGATTCCGAGAACGACGAACGGATTCGGCAATTGATTTCAGAAGAATTGCGGAAAGCACTTCCTGAAATTCTTCCGGATGCTCTTGCCGGTCTATTCTCTCAAGGTAAGCATGATCAAGGCTGACTTCCATGACGGCCGCCGCCTCCTGATCCGAGGCCCTGTCAATGATGATCGGGGCGCTGATGGTGATATGGCCTATTGTTTTAGGCATGACGTATTCTCCTGTTCTTTGGAACCGGTTTCCGTATATTGTGCACGGTGCCATTATCCCACAAAGGCGGCCGAATGTGAACAGAGTTTTTTGAGGCCCAAGGTTCCAGAAATGGAATTTTCGACACGAAAACTGGGTTTTCGAGGTTTTCGCGTCAGAAACCCGGTTTTCGAGGTTTTCGACGTCGAAAACTCATCGGAAAGAATCTTCCAGAATCACTTTGAAAATATTACTTTTGAGTAATTATTTTCGAGGTCGAAAACCAATTTTCGAGGTCGAAAACCGGTTTTCGCTGCGAAAAGGGGGTTTTCTCTTCTCTATAATAACAGTAATAATATATATACTGTTTATTATCTAAGAGAAAGAATAATAGTTAGATATAAGACAAGTAACTTATATACGGGAGGCAGGATCAATGACTGAGTTGGAATCCCGGTTCGATGCCGAAGTAAGAGAGCTGATCAAGACCATGCATGAGAGCGCCAAGGCCAGAGGGGAGAGCTACTTCCCTTCAAGGCTTTTCGAGGTGGTGAACAGCCAAGGGGCTGTCGCCGCCGTGAATGCCTGTGTTCTGAATGTAGGGACATCCGGCTATAAAAAGCTGTGTGCTTTGGGGCTGCAGGACTGTACCCTTGAGCAATTTGTTAAGAACAATGCTGTCCTTTACAAAGACCTGCTGACAGAGGAAGCCGTGACGGCTGCTGCATGGAGTTTGGAAAACGGGGACAAGATCTGATCGGAGGGAAGAAAGATGCGCCAGCTAAAAGACATCGTCGGCGATCTGCTCGCCAGCAGGCAGCTATCCCAGAAATGGCTTGCCGATGCCTGTGGGGTTGCGGAGCCTACCATATCACGGGCCGTGAAGGGCATGAGCACCCCCGGCACGGATCTGGTCTGCCGGATGGCGGACGCTTTCGGAGTATCCACGGACTACCTGCTCGGGCGGACTTCTGATCCGGCTGTGAATTCCCGGAAAGAAAACGTGGAGTATATCGTCGGGCGCGCCTTCATGCGCTGTGACGCAAGGGACCGGAAGATCATCCTTGCCGTGCTGGATGATTATATGACCGGCCCGGAATCCAATTCCGTGTATGGGAAAGAGTAAGGCTTGCCATGGCAAAGAAAATAGACCTTGCCTCTAAAAAGGCCGCGCTGTATATCCGGGTGTCCACAAAGATGCAGGCCGATGATGGAGACAGCCTGCCCATGCAGCGGGAGGAACTTCCGAAGTACGTGCAGTATGCCCTCGGTATTACAGACTATGAGATCTTCGAGGACGCCGGATTTTCTGCCAAGAATACCGAGCGGCCCAGCTATCAGCAGATGATGTCCCGCGTTCGTGACGGGGAGTTCACACACATCGTTGTCTGGAAGCTGGACCGGATCAGCCGCAACCTTCTGGACTTCGCCGGGATGTATGCTGAATTAAAGGACCTCGGAGTGGTGTTCATTTCCAAGAATGAGCAGTTCGATACTTCCACCGCCATAGGCGAGGCCATGCTGAAAATCATCCTTGTGTTTGCTGAGCTTGAACGGAATATGACCTCCGAGCGTGTGACCGCCACCATGATTTCCAGAGCGCAGGGCGGTCAATGGAATGGGGGAAAGGCACCGTTCGGATATGACCACCCAAGGGGTACGAACATATTTACCGTCAACGAGGCCGAGGCCGCCGTCGTGCTGCAGATCTATGACCAGTATGATAAGGTTCCTTCCCTGCTGAAAACCGCTACCTACCTGAACGAAAAGGGGATCAAGAACCGGAGCGGCATCCCATGGAACCCGACCACGGTCCGGGCAATCCTGACTTCCCCGTTTTATTCCGGGACGCTTCGCTATAACTACATGTCCGAGAAAAAGAAGACCTATACCAAAAAGCGGCCGGAGGAATGGGTATTGGTCCCGGACCATCACCCGGCCATCGTTACCGAGGAACGGCAAAAGGCTATCGCCGCAAAGCTGGCAGCCAATGAGCGTGGGATTTCTTCAACACAGACCTATGAGCGGAAGAACATCCACGTTTTCGCCGGGCTTTTGATCTGCGGGTCCTGCGGCAGCCAGTTCCAATCCACCATCGACCGGCCCCGCGCAAAATCCGCATGGCGGCCTTCGATCTACCTTTGCTCCAGACACCGGCGGTTCAAGGATTGTGATAATAAATATGTGTCTGACGTGACCGTCGGGCCGTTTATGCTGAACTTCATTTCGAATTATATCCGGGCGCAGAGGAATTTCGGCCGGACCACCAGCGCCGAGATGCTGGAAAAGAAGCTGCTGCGGGGTGTGTACTTTGAGGGCGTGAGGATAGATCGATCCAGCCTCGAGGACATCCATTGCCTGTTTCGCGCCGACCGCTTCGGAGACGGCCCGTATTTTCGCCCTGCGGCCCCTGTGAGCAACGAGACGCCGAACGAGAGGGAAATACTCGAGGAAGAAAAGAGGCGCTTAGAGCGCGCCCAGAATCGCTTAAAATCGCTATACCTGTATTCCGATGATTCCATGCCGGAATCTGAGTACCTGTCTGAGTGTTTACAATTGGCCGAAAAGCTGTCAAAAGTAAACAGCCGGCTTTCCGAGCTGGATGTCTCCAAAAATGATGACGGGTCCCCGGACGACGAGACCTTCATGGAGCAGGCTTCGTATCTGGTGATTACGGAGGAGCTGCTGTCAAAAAGATACGTGGATTACGAGAAAGTAATTCGCGTGCTGGATAAAAGGACCCTGAAATTATTCATAAATTCCTTATGCAAAAAAATTGTAATTTTACAGGGCAAAATCATGGAAATCGACCTCAAAAACGGGATTGTGATCAAATTCCTGTATGAATGACCTACCTGACGCAGAAAACGGAAACCCGCTGAAACCCTTGTTTCAGCGGGCATTTGGTTCTATACAGAAGGGTTCGCATTTCTCCCCGGGCATCCTGCCTATTATTAACATGGCGTCCCCTAAGTAAACAGGACGCAGGATGTGCATCAAATCACCTCCAATGGTACGGGGCTATTCTATCCCATTTTCAGGCGGCTTGCAAGCGAAAGTTGCGCAAACGAAAGCCGGAGCCTTTCGGCTCCGGTCTGGTCAGCAGGCTTCCTGAATGGGTTCCGGCTGGGTGTTGAGGATGAGGTTGACCGCCTTTTCGGCTCTGGCCGCCGCCGTGACAATGAGGCGTTTGTCATCCTTGAGGATCTTCAACCAGTGCTGGACATAGGCCGCTGTGTTGCGCTGGATTTTGGCGGTATCAATTCCGAAGTGATTGCAGAGGACTGCGGAGGTTATTTCGGCGACCAGTTCCTCGCGGGAGTACTTGTCATCTCCGAAGCTGCCCGACATGTCGCGGTGGAGGCGGCTTTCGCTTCCGGTGGAGTGGCCCAGCTCATGGAAGAGGGTCGCATAGTAGCTTTCGGGGTTGTGGAACTGGTTCATGTGCGGGAGGATGATTTTATCCTCTGCTGGGCTGTAGTAGCTTTCGTTCTGCTCGTAGTGGCGGAGGGTGACGCCGGAGCGAGAGAGGTAATCATCGACCGCCGCCTGAGCGTCTTCGATGGGGTGATTGTCGGCGACCATTCCCTTGCTGAACACGTACTTCGGTTCGATGCCCTCGGTATCTTCCAGATGGAAAACGGAGAAGTATTTGAGGACCGGGATGCTCTCTTTCATGGGCTTTCCGTCCTCGCCCATGATGACGTTGCCCTGTTTGTCCGTGCGGTCCTTGTAGAACATCCTCCAGAAGACTACCGGCCGGGACTTGCTGCCCTTCTTGACGTGGCCGCCCTGCTTCTTCGCCTGCTCAAAGGTGACATATTCGCCGGGGATGCCGAGGATCATCTGATTGAGCAGCGAGTAGACGCGGCCGTCGTTGTGGCTGCGGGCCACGTTGGTGCCGGAGGTATTGACCCACGGCTTTTCCCACGGAATCTGACCAGCTTCCAGTTCAGAGATAATGCGGTCGGTGACGATCTGGTAAACATCAGGCTTCATTGCAAATTCCTCCTTGCGTTGTTGGGACGCAAGTGGTACAATGTTCTTGCGTCCCGTTTCGTGGTGGTTACGGTGTGCGTCCCGCTGGCTCCGGTCAGCGGGTCTTTTCATATTCCCGCATGACTTCGGTTCCGAATTCGTCTTCCAGCATCTTGTCCATGCTGGCCCGGATGAGTTCAGCGTCCCGGTTGGTGAAGGGGAACGGCTGTTCCACATCGTCGTAGCATTCTTTGGCTTCCGGCAGAAGCTCCATCCAGCGCTCGTTGCTGATGCGGTAGAAATCGCCGGGATCCATGGCCTGCATGACGTAGACTTCGAAGAGTGTTTCAAGTTCAGGCTGCCGGGCTGCTTTCGTGGTGGTCATGGTGTTGCCTCCTTTGCGGTCGGTGGGTGGTTCCTTAGCACGCCCTTACTATCCCATAGATTCAGACAAATTACAACAGGGAAATTGAAATAATCTGACACGAAAATGGGCCGTTCCTTTCGGAGCGGCCCTGCTGTTTTAATCGCCGATGTAGTCATATTCTTCGTGGCCGTCCGCGTAGACGGTGACGTTGTGATAGGCGGTCCAGTATGTACGGACAACCGGGCCGTGCAGCTTTTCATCCGGTGTCATGGTTTCCGGCCAAGGCCATTCGGTGATCTTGCCATCCATGAAATCAATGAGGGCTGAGACAACTTCGTCCGCGGCGGGTTGCTGATTCATGGCCGCTTTCCAGTCTTCCAGATGGCGGCGGTTGGCTTCTTCGATCTCAGCATGAATGCGGAGCTTTTCTTTCATGGTCATCATCGTGGTGGTTCCTCCTTTTATCAGTTGGCCGGCATGACGTTTTCGAGGTCAATGCGGAATTTGCAGAAGGGGTAACGCTGGTGCAGGCGACGTCTGAGGCGCTTCAGGGCTTCATCTTTCGAGGCGGCGAGATGGTAGCTTCTCCCACCGTGGCCTTTGCCGTCGTAGTAGGTGAAGACGTAATACTTCATCGCCGTTCCTCCCGTTCCCGTTCTTCTTCCTCCTCCACCATGTGGCGGTATTCTCTGGCCTTCTCGTTGTACTGGTGGATGCTTTCGCGGCTGGTCCAGTCGACCTGAGCATGGAGCTTTTCGAGCTCCTTGTACATCTGCTGCCTTGTCATTTCCTGTTCCTCCTTTCAGAACTTCTCGGTGAAGTGGGTACGCTGGCGCTTGCGGGGGATCCACGTCCACCTGCGGTAGACGTAGACCATCAGCAGGACGAAGACGATGAGGCCGACGATGAGGATGATCAAGTCTTCCTGCTGGTGCCTGCGAACGGTGTCCAGAACCTTTCTGGTGTCCGCGAGAATCTGA
The DNA here is from genome assembly GCA_946407745.1 of uncultured Clostridia bacterium. Classification (GTDB taxonomy): domain Bacteria; phylum Bacillota; class Clostridia; order Christensenellales; family Aristaeellaceae; genus RUG11272. The sequence continues at coordinate 20,318 of CAMJPQ010000018.1, read as the reverse complement.
TCGATCTCGGCGGGTGAAGTGTAGTGCTTCATGGTGGCCCTTTCTGCCCTCGTAACCTCCGGGGCGGGATTCCATCAGTCGATATCAACCAGCACCGCGACCGTCGAGCAATGAGGATTGATGCGGTCGGACACTTTCATCATTCTGAGGTAGCAGGCGTTTTCCGTTTGGAAGAAGACCACGACGGTGTCTCCGGCCTTGACCGTTCTGGCGTTCGACCATTCGATGTCTTCCAGAATGTCCTTCATGGTGAACGATGAGTGGAGGCAGACACAACCGCCGCTGAGGATGATTTTCTGGTACATCCAAGGTTCGTCGTGGCGCTCGTTTCCGGGTTCGTCTCCGAACATCTGGACCGTGCAGCGGGTGAGAAGGTCCTCATAACCCTTGCTATGGCCACCGGCAACGTTGACCTTGCTTCCGGAGTAGCAGTCCGGGTATCCGTTCATCGGCTGCCGAAGGTCGATTGTCAGAACAGGGTACTTCTTAATGTTGATGGCATCCGTGATTTCATGACGCATTCTCAGAAACTTCATTGTGTTGCCCTCCTTGTGGTGGTTGGTGGTGTGCTGCCGTGTTCCTCACCGGCAAGGATATCTTCCCATAGATTCGAGTGAATTACAACAGGTATTTTGAAATTTTCTTGCAAGAAAACAAGTTTTTTTCAAAGAAAAAGCGCCGGGCTTCCGGCGCGGTTGCAGGCAGACAATTATTCGGATGTTTTGCGGCCCTTCTTGCGTCTGACGATGACCTCATAGCCCAGAACATCTGCCATGCGGCGGAATTCCTCTGCTGACATATAGCCGGAGTTCAGCTGCGTGGAGAGGGCCGGAGTGGACTTGCCGATGCGTTCGGCAAGGTCCTTCTGATGGAGCCGCTCCTGCTTTAAGATCGCCTTGATGATCTGGCAGGCGGTCATGCTTTCCTGATTTTCGATTTCGTTCATGGTTCCTCCTGTTTCCGTGGTGGTATCGATGCGGGTACATGATACCATCAATTGAGATTTTTGTCGATATGGGGCGGCTTGTTCTGCATCATGCCGGATTGCTCCATCTTCGCGACAATGAGTTGATACGCGGCGAGGGCAACATATTCCAGATCGAACCGGGCGTTTTCCGCTTCCTTCTTCGTGAGCAGGCGGAGATCACGGTCCCCGTTCGGGAGGACTTCTTCGGCGACGAGGACCGCGTTGCCGACAATGGGCTGACCGTGATGATGGGTTCCGTACAGGTACGACGCAAGGAAATTGAGAACCGGCTTTTCCTTGCACATGCCTTCCTCATCCACCAGCAGGCGGTACGGGTTCTTGATCCCCGCAGCCTTGACTACTTGCACATAATCGCAGGAAATAAAGCTGCGGGCCAGTTGGCATACGTTGGTGTCAACCTGCAGGATGGATGACATAACAATCTGCGGGTGCAGGTCATCTGTTTTGAGCAGGACAGCATAGAGACGGTTTTCACTCATAGCGGATCCTCCTTTCAGAATGGCAAATCATCGTCTTCGACTTCCACGAAGCCGCGAGAGGTAAAGGCCTGCTGCTGAGGGGCCGGGGCCGCTGGCGGCTGGTAAGATGGCTGCGACGTATAGGCCGGCTGCGGAGCGTAAGCAGGCTGCGGAGCGTATGCCTGCGCCTGATTGTCCGCCTCCTGTGCCTCCTGCCTGCTGGTAAGGAATTCTACATCGTCGGCGTTGACCTCAAGGCTGGCCCGCGTGGTGCCGTCGTTGGCCTGATAGGCGCTGACGGACACGCTGCCGGTCACGGCCACCTTGCGGCCTTTGGCAAGGTATTTGGCGCAGTTTTCTCCAAGCGCCCGCCATGCGGAAACCCGGAAGAAGTCAGCTTCCGGCTGGTCGTTGTTCTGGCTGCGGCGGCGATTGACCGCCACGGTGAAGGAACAGACCGACACCCCGGATGGGGTGGTTCGGAGTTCCGGGTCACGGGTGAGATTGCCGACGATAAAGAGTTTATTCATTGCTGTACCTCCTGCACACAGCGAACATATTCAGGGCGATCCAGATGATCTGCATAGTCTTCGAGCTTCTTATAGCCGTGCATGAGATTGTCCGCGCAGTTCTTCGCCTGCGCGAAGGTTTCAAAGTGCATGGCATAGCGGAACTTTTCTCCGGCGTTCGGGCTCCATTTGCCGGGCATGGTGAAGGTGGAGACCGGGAAGGCCGCCACGATGTAGGGGTTGACATCCGTCCCCTTGAAATCCACGGTCCAGTCCTCAATATAGACCGGCGTGCCGTCCGGCATGTAGCCGGTACCTGTGCGAATGACTTCCATATCGTTCCTCCTTGTGGTGGTTCCGGTGCCGTCAGCGTTTGGCTTCCAGCAGGTAGCGGATGGCCGCCAGACGCAGCTCGTTCGCCGCGGTGTAGACCTTTGCAAGCTCGCTGTCATTCTCCTGCTGGCCCTCGAGGCCGGAGGCGGCGACGATGCTTCCGAGCTGGGAAATGGCGGTCTCGTAATGGTAGGTGATGGCATCCAGTCTCTTGATCTTGTCAGTGGTGGTCATTGTGTGTTCCTTTCTGCCCGTGATCCCGGTAGCGCAGGAAAATTGAAAGTGAGAGTTGCAGGATGACTTTCCTCCATGGGCGGAGGAAAGTCAACATATTACTTACTTTGATCGGCAGCCAGATCAAGGCTCATGCCAAACGTGCGGAGGATTCGGCATAGAGCTTCAACACCGTAGGTATATGTCTTGTTGGTTCCTTTACGTGCATCCCTGACAACTGCCGTGTCGTTCTCCACGCCAACAAAGACAAGTGACCGGCCGTTGACCGTGAATGTGTCTCCGGGCTTGATATAGCGTAATTTCATGGTGTCCTCCTTATGCTTTGTACCGTTCGCCGTCATATGGGTGCAGCTTGTTGATGAGACGGAAGAACAGCTCATGTTCCTCCCAAGTAATTTTCTCCTTCTGGAACCAGACATCCACGTCATGGCAGAGGGTATCAATCTCCAACTGGGTATTGGCCTCGATGCAGCGGGCCAGCAGGGCCTTGCAGAGCTTATTCATTGCGTCCTCCTTTTCGCCCGCCTATTGCCCGGCGGGCGGGGCTTGCAGTGGTTACTTGCCGGCCGTCATGAGGTCGTAGAGCTTCGCCTTCAGGTGGATGATTTCTTCCTGCATGCGCTTGCGCTCCGCGTCGGTTTCGGCCCTGAGAATTTCCAGCTTGCCGTTCGTGATGGCAAATTCCTGATTGGCTTCATCGGCTGCCTTTTTGTAGTTCTGCAGCTTTTCGACGAGGCTGTTTGCCCTTTCCGATTCAAGGCGCATGGTCTGTTCTGCCAGCTCCCGTGCGTTCTTGTGGGCCTCAACCTGTTTGGTGAGGGTGGCGACCTTTTCCCGGAGGTTGTCTTCGGCTGCCTCGGCGGCTTCCTTACGCTGCTTCATGGAGCAGGCGAAGTCGTTTTCGATGTTCTCGGCGGCGATTTCGAAGCAGCCTTCAAAGGCGGTGCCGATGTAGCTGTCTTCTCCCAGAGAGGCGACGATCTTCCTGATCTGTTCCAGAGCCTTGCGTTCCTGATCCTTCGTAGTCATTTTTGCGTCCTCCTTATTGATCGGTGGTGGTTTCGGTGTTGCCGGTTTCTCACCCGGCGAGAGTATCTTCCCATACTTTCAGACAAATTGCAACAGGTATTTTGAAATTATATTGCAGAAAAATTGGAATTTCCAAAAAGAAAAAAGGCCCGCTGTCCGGCTTTGGAGCCAGACGCGGGCAGGATGATCAGCCATATGATTTTTGAGCCTGCGGATACTTCTGGATGAGAAGATCCGCGGCCGCCTCATCCAGATCCGGGATGATGACGGTACAAAGCGTTTTGGGCTTCGTTTTCGCCGCCTCCATGGAAAGCATGGCGTTATAGGACGCAGGGCCGAACTTGCCGTCAGCGGTAAGGCCCGCCGCTTTCTGGAAGGCCATAACCCCGGCTTCGGTTCCGGTGCCGAAAACCCCGTCAGCCGTCCCGACATTATACCCAAGGGCATTGAGGCGGGTCTGCAGGTCCGTGACATCCGGGCCGGTGAGGCGGGGCGTGACTTTGGAGAGCAGACGGTCTCCCAGCGTCAGAGGGGCGGCAGGCTGAGGCTGGACCGGCTTCATGGGTTCCGGCGCCCATTCCGCCCCGGCCAGCAGCTCCGTCACCCGATCCCGGACCGTCTGCATGGTGAGGCCGTACTTTGGGAACCAATGCAGCACATCCGCATGATTGGAGCCGAGGCCCAGCGTGTGCGCGTCCTTGTGGCAGAGGATGGCCGGTACCTGCTTGCCCTTGAAGGAAAGCATGCCGTTCGGGTCGATCCCGTAGAGGGCGCAAAGGTAGGCCGTGAGTTCGCAGGCTTCCCGGAAAGCCTCCTGCGCGTAGGCTTCGTCTTTGAGGCCGTCTTCGCAGATTTCAAACTGGATCCAATGGTCGTTGCAGGAGCCGTTATTTCCGCCCCCGCATCCCCACGGGCGATAATCGCAGGGCATGGTCTGGACCGCTGCGACGGTGCCGTCCGCCAGCCTGCCGATCCAGAAATTCATACCGGTGGTTCCGGTCCGGTGGTTCTGGTCGTTGCCGTACTTGTTTTTTCCGATGATCTGCAGCAGTTCCTCCCGGCGCGGGTCGTTGTCGGCTGGCTGGACGTAGCGCTTGAGGGTGCTGTTATTGGCCCCGGTGCTGTGCCAGAGGACCCCCCACGGTTCCATCCTTCGGGTCTTTTGGTAACAGGTGGAGGTTGAGAGCATGCAGACAAGGGGTGGATTCTGATCTGTGTATTTCATGGTGTCCTCCAAAAAAGAAAGCGGGCGACAGCTCTGCGCCGCCGCCCTGTGATGCTGAGGGTTAATCGTCGTTATAGGGGTCATCCGTCCATGGTTCAACATAGGTCATGGCTCTCTGGCTGTCTTTGATGCCGGCCGTCGTGGGGTCATTGACCACACCGAGCAGGGCCAGAATGACAAAGACCACATCAACGATGGCGAGCAGCTTGTTTCCAAGTTCGCCAAAGTCCAGATGCACCCCGAACAGGTCAAGCACCAGCTGGACCAGCAGAAGCACAGCCGGGATGAAGTGGATCCAGAATTCCTCGTTATTGAACCGAACTTTCCAGTTGAGCATAAGGCTTATTCCTCCTTCCCTCTTCCGTCAAGGGCGTCCAGCCTGTGCGTGTTGCTGGCCGCCCTTGCCTCGACCTTTGCCAGACGTTCCGCGTGGTCGTTGACCTTTTCACGGGTGGTTCTGAGTTCAATGCGGATATCGTCAACGCTGGACTGAATGCCGTCCAGTTTTGCCTCAATGCGGGCCGCTGATGCCGCGTCGGAGACAGCGTCCTGCTTGTTGTCCTTGTGGGAATTGCGGACGAGGGCAACGAGGGCGATGATGACAGAGGCGAGGCTCACATAGATTGCCATATCGGGTGTCATAGCAGGTTCCTCCTTTCGAAAGCATATAGGAGGCCTTTCTATACTGACCGTCGGCGGTCATGGTATCGCCTCCCTCCAAGAGAAAAGCAGGCCGCCTTATTCGGCTTCCTGCTCCGCTTCCAGTTGTTCAAGGGCCTGCCGGACAGCATCCCGCCACTTTGCCGGGACTTTGGCGAGCGCCGCTTCTTTGGTCATGCCGCTTTCCATGCGGTTGAGCGTGAGCTTGAGATAAAATTCAACCATGTTATTCCCCTCCCAAGATGATGTCCGCCAGCTCGTTGACGGCCTCGATGACATCATTGATCGTCGGCTGCGGGGCCGGAATTTCCTTCGCCACCGCGAGCCATGCTTCATAGTTGTTTTCGATGCGCTCTTTGAGGCCGACGGTGAAGCCTACCTCGATGGAGTAGACATCGGCCTTGTACTGAGGCTCGTCATCCGGCATGACGATCCGCTGAACATTGACCGGGAAATCTACGCGGGCCGTATAGCCGTTGCGGCCCATGCGGTGGACTGAGACCCGCTCAGGTTCCTGTGAGAAGTATACGTTTCTTGTCAGCACGGGAAATCAACTCCTTTGACCGTTTGATAGATAGAATGGGGTAAACGTGTTTCCTGCGGAAATGGTAGCTGTTGCAGTGGCGCAGTATGCCGATCTGCGACATGGCCGCCCGGCATAGATGGGCGTTCATGTTCTTCGCCGTTGTGCGGATGCTGGCCGCTATGCTGTACATGGTATCCTTGCGGAGCAGAGTATAGCCCCGGAAATAGCGGTAAGAGAGCATGACGATGGCCCTTGCGTCCGTTCGGAAGACCTGCCAGTCGTGATTGATGCTCATGCCCATTTTGGCGCATTTATCCGTGACTATTCGGATGGCCTTGTGCAGCGTCCTTTTCCTGCTGGCAGCAAAGACATAATTGTCCATGTAGCGGACCAGACGGATACCCGGGCAGGAGGATCGAACCGCTGTGTCCACGCGGGTCATGACCAGATTGAAATACCAATGTGAGGGCTGAAACCCTATGGCCAGATGACCGCCCATCTGGTTCAATATCTGGCGGTGCCAAGCAAGGTATTTTTCATCCTTGATGAAGCGGCGGAGGGCATACATGACAAAACGGGCCTGTGTGGATTCGTAGGCGTGATGAACATCTGCTTCCGCCCCATATTTGGGCGGCTTTGCCGCTCCCATCCACGTTTTGAGGCTGTCATTGACCCGCTTTTGCCCTCTTCCTGGAACGGAACCGCAGGAATAGAAGTCATAGCGCTTTTCCAGCTCCGGGAGAATGGGCCGCATGATGGCTACATGGATGAGATGATCTGTTGTTGTGGGTATCTGCAAGTGCCTGACCTTGTGACCTGTACCTTCGTTGATGATTTTTTCTCTGGTTGGCTCAGGGGTCCAGCCAGCCGTGAGGATGTCAAGAATTTTCTGTCCCCAGATTTCAGGGTTCTTGCGGATCCTCCGTATTTTTGCGGTCTTTTTGAGGTTGGCCGTCCCCTCCAGAACCGCTGCCGTGCAGTTCTGGAGGGTTAAGACCTTTTCGTATAGAAAGCCGATCCTCTTCGGCATTTCAAAACCTCCTTAGCATACGGGCGGTCGAGCATGCCTTCCGGCAGACCTACTAACCCGTTTCCTGATTGCGTAATTTTCAGCAAGGGCTGAGGCTGTTATACTGCTTCGCATAGGTTTCCCCATGCGTCAGTACGCCGCCCGCCTTCCGGCGGACGTTTACTTTGGAGTGGCAGAACCGCGTAGTTCCAGTTCGAGTTCGACGCAGCGTTGTTCCAGTTGCCGTAGAAAGCCCCGGCGTTCGCCCCGTTGTTGGCGTTGCCGCCCGCGAGCAGGACGCGGCCCGATGACGCGGCATAACAGCCTTGTGCGAACGGCATTTTTGATGCCGTCAAAAATCATCTGTTGGATGTGGTCAAAGGTTTATTCGGGGGAAGCTGCGGCCTCCCCCGGACCCCCTCTTCAGGGGTTTTTTAGGACGGGCAGAACCGCGCAGAGCCAGTACGAGAGCGACGCAGCGCTGAGCCAGGAGCCGAAGAAAGCCCCGGCGTACGCCCCGTAGCTGGCGTTGCCGCCCGCGAGCAGGACGGTGTTTCCGGTGGAAGCTGCAGGCGTGTACAGACCGTCGCCGACCGGGTTTGCGCTGGACCCGCCTCCGCCGGCTGCCGGAGCGACCGGTACCGCGCCGAGACCTTCCAGCACCGCCAGTTCGTCGATATAGGCCCCGGATTTGGATTCAGGCAGGGCCACCCCGGTGTCCGTGTGCTTTGATGTGTTGAGGGCGTTGTAAGCGTCAGGATCATCATCCGCAGGGCAGATCCAGACCTTGCCGGTACCGGTTTGCCTGTAAGCTCCGAGGACATAGCGCCAGCGGTTGGCGTGGAGGACAGAGCCGCGATAGAACGCGTTGTGCTTGCCCGCCGTGCCGATGAAGCCGGAGGCGTTGCCGATGGCGTCGCCGTTGGCCATGCCGTGGAAGGAAACGAACATATCCGTTGTGATGTCCAGCGGAGCGTCAAACGTGACGGAAATATAGTCGTTGTCCGAGTAGGCTTCATAGCCGGTGCAGGCGCGGCGGTTTTCGAGGACAACACCGTCTTTGGCAGCCGCAAAGTCCAGCGTGACCCCTTCCAGAGCAAAGGCCGCGCAGGCTGCCGGAAGTACAACGCGGGTGGCCCCGGTTTCCGCAACATGGGGCTTGTCATCGTTGCTGGAACGGTAGCAGGAATCGCAGCCGGATCCAATGGCCGCCTGCGTGTTCATGGTGGCATATTCCACTACAAAGGCGGTGAGTTCCGCGCTGTAAGTGTAAATATCCTCAACCGTGAACCCGCTGTTATTGGCTCTGGTGTGGAGGGTGGACAAGGCTACGTTGGTAAGGGGCTGGCCGTTGTAGCAGGTGAGCTTGCTGTCCCCGGCATCGACCGCAAAGCCATAGCCGCGGATATAGGCCGGAGATTCGGCCCAGCCGTCCATCTTGCCGTCGGCGACCGCGAAGATGACATCATCCCCGTCCTCGTAGGCGGTGTACCAGTACTGAGGGCGGTACGCGCCTACAAAGCCGTTGGATCCGTCATCCTTGAAACCGGGTTCCCCGTACCACGCAACGACTGCCTGCCGAATATCGTCACCCGGCTTGAGGGCGGCATATTTGGCGAGGTCGACATTGCACTGGCGGAAGAGGTTCCACGGGTAGATGTTGTCAAAGGGGTTGGAAAGATTGGCGTTGACGGACCCTGCGTGCTTGAAATTGCTGGTATCCGTGGCGATAGAAGCCGCCTCAAAGACACGGGTGCAAGCCGCGTTGGTCTTATCCCACTTCGCGCCGTAGATGTGGATGCCGCGGGTCATGGCCGCGTTGATCTGCTGCTGAAGGTCAGCTACGCGCTGGTCAACGGAATTGGAAAGATCGGTAAGATCTTCTTCCAGATCGTCGATATCGTCGGCGTTCTGCTGGATGGCCGCTTCATCCGTTGTACGGGAGGCTGCCAGATCATTGAGGTTATCAATGAACGTCTGATGGTCATAGGCCGTATGCGCACGGTAGACCTTTGAGCCAAGCGCCCATCCTTTGATGGTGGTGTTGTTAAAGCCGCGGGTGCAGCCGGTGAGGGAATTGCCGGAAATACCCGTATAAAGGACCAGCTCTGCCGTGTCATCCGTGCCGATGGTGCAGAGGTTTGGGGCTGCCGGCAGACAGGAAGCGTCTACCAGCTCAATGGTGGTGGAGGCCGTTGTAATGGCCGCCGCCAGCGTTGTGACCGGGCTGTTATTGATCGCCGGGTACATGGTTTTGAAAGCCATGCGTTTATCCTCCTTATGGTTTGATGTTGTGTGACAGGGGCGGGGCGGTGTTGGGCGGATGTTCATTCCAGTACGGCATCGGATCACCCTTCCTTCTGAAACTTAGCTGAAACTTAGCGTAACTTAATCAAACTGAGCGAGCCATTCATCAATGCCGGTGCTTTCGTCGTGATCCTCCCGGATGCATTCCGCCCGGCTGATTGCCTGTATGGCCGCCAGCGCCTTTTGATCGACGCGGCCGTAGAACCGTTTATGATCCCGGTACCAGTTGCGGAAATCCTCTTTCATGGGCAGGAGTTCCGGCTGCAGGTTCTTCCCGTTGAGGGTGTAATAGGTATCATAGACCATGCGCGTTACCATGGCGCAGTACCGGTCGAGCGGCATGCGTTCCTCAAAGGCCTTGCATACGGATACGTTGCGCTTGTAGTGGCCCCATGCCGCCGAGACGGCCGCCCCTTCCCGGTTGGTGGTGCTGTCCTTGCGCCAGCACCAGACATAGGGCGGTACGTCCGTGATGAGCTTTCCTGTGCGCTTGAAATGGATTTTGGTATGGAAAATGGCATTGAATTCGGAATCCTCGTTGAATGCGAGGTCCGTGTTGAACCAGATGTCATTATCCAGCAGGCATTGACGGCGGAAGAGCTTTCCGTGGGTGAAAACCGCGTCCTCCTGCGTTTTTTTGATGAGCTGCCATTTTTCCGTCTTGCCGTTCTCGATATAGAGATCGGACCAGAGCATGTCATAGCCGTCCGCTTCCTCGAGGGCGTTGAGGATGTCCCGCAGGGCGTAGACGTGGGCGAACATGTCATCAAAATCGCAGAACATGACCCACTGTGCTTTCGAGGCCCGGAGGCCCGCGTTGCGTGCCGCCGATACCCCGGCGTGGGGGATGGAGATTTGATCCACCCGATAGGGATGCCCGTCAAAGCAGGACTGATCCAGCGCATTGTCGTGGCCGTCATTGACCACGATGACCCCGATCTTTGCAAAGTCAATGCCGCGCTGCAGGTCGAGCATGGAGAACATCTTTTTTCCGACCTGCCAGTTTTCGGTGTAATGGGGAATGATGATGTCAAGCATGTATTAGGCTCCTTTCTGTTATGCCGGTCTTACGGTGAGAATTGCCGTAAAGAGGCCCCGGCCTTCATCTCGGACGGCAATGAGCTTGTTATAGCCGCGAAAGATGGCTGTCTGGTCTCCAAGGTCCTGAAAAATGATCTCCGATGTTTTTTCAGGGTCAATGAAGGCCTCGAAGACGTCCCGGATGTCGCTCTGGCCGTCCTGAACATAGATGTGCAGGTTTGTTCCGTTTTCAATTGCGTGGCTATTTTGGAACACGGTTCCGTCACTGAGCGTCAGCGTCATCCTTCGGTTCCTCCTCCGCCTGTTCCGGTTGCTGGTTCTGGGCTTCCTTCTGGGCCTGAGCGTCCGCCATAATTGCATCCACGCAGACCATGAGGTCATGTACCACCTCATTGATTGCGTTGATTGCCGCGATCTCCTTTGCCGGAATACGGATGTTTTCCAGCTTGCCAATGTTGCCCAAGAGTACGTCGGTGACTGTCACAGTTTCATTCATGGTTCTGCTCCTCCTTTTAGCTTTTGGTGTAGTAGGTGTTGGATACTTCGGTGCCCGCGTTGTATAGCCCGGTGACTTTGGTACCTGCAGCATATCTGACAACGGACCCGTCCGAATCTGAAACATAGGCGTATTGAGAGGCCCCCTGTTCCGTGACCGTGACAGCCGACCCCTGTTCCGTGACAGTGACAGAACTGCCCTGCTTATAGCCTGAGATTGAGGACCCTCTAAGATAGCCGGAAACTCCGTTCCCTTTGTAGTATGTCGTTGACGAACCACCAACGTAATAGGTGAGGTCATAATCGGATGAATTTATAGAATACCATGTACCGGTCGGGACCTCGCTTTTCGTATGGCGCTTAAACCTGACAGCGTTTCCGCATGGCGTAACCGAAACAGAATCTCCTCTTCCGACGATATATCCTCCGTCGCCTGCGTAGCCGGAATATGTTCCGCCGTAGTTGTAATAGGTCTTATTGCTGCCAGCCTGATAATACGTGTTGCTGCTTCCGGCCTTGTAAAGATGGGTATAGGTGTAATGATACTCCGTGCCTATCGGAGTAATTTCCTCATGGGCCGTTCCCTGCGTGGTAACAGTCGCCGGGGTAAAGGTTCCGTAGGTATACCCATTTCTTGCGGTGGCGTAGATGTCGCTTACGTTGATCTGCAGGGTGGCCGTGGTACCGTCGCCCTTTGTGATGGTGAAATCATGAACCAGAGCGGAGACCCCGCTTGTACGCCCTCCGGCGGTACCGCTGACCGGCTTTCCGTCGTTATAGCCGGCAGTATACCAGTTGCCGATTGATATGCGACCGACTACCGTTCCGGAAAGAGCGACCGAAGCATAGCCGGATGAGCCGGGCGTTTGCCCCTTTTGGATGGTGAAAGTATATGTCTGCTGTTCGCCTTCGGTTGCCGATGGGGCTTTGAAAACAAAGGATGTGACCTCCCCGCTGCCTGCCTGAGCCGGCAAAACCACCTTCGCCCTTGCGGCGTCCCAGCCGTCCGTATAGCCGTCCGTATAGACGGAAGAGGCGTCAATACTGACCTCATGCTGCATGATGATGGAATCAGCATCCCCGTTTCCGTCATCACTGTAGACAATAAAGGTTTTCTTAACGTCTTTGCCGTTCTTTGAAACAGTGCCGGTCGGGACAAGGCCGTTATAGACAATGCCGGTCTTCGTATTGCCTTGAGGGTCTGCGGTGACTGTATAGTTGCGGCCACTCCACGAACCGCTCAGTGAAGTGGCGCGGCTAAAAGGGTAGCTGCTATATGTGCCGTCCGATTTCGTTGACGTAAGGGTATAGACGTTATCAACCGGGCCTGTGAGCACGACGCTCATAACCGGGTTTGATATATTCCTGTACCCGCTGCCGCTTCCAACGTAAACCTGACCGGCCAGCAGGCCAGAGCATGAAAGGTTGCCAGTGAAAGAGCCTGCAATGCCGTTGAGCGTTGAAAGCGTGGCTATTTTGCCGCCGATATAGTCCGCCGTAACATCGTCCAGAGTGCATTTCCCGGCTATGACGGTAGTGCTTTTTTCAGAGCCAATATAGACTTTATCAGCGTCAATTTTGATGGTGCTTTCCAGATACCCGTTGCTGTCCTTGACGGCTGCAACAATGGCGGCTTTTTTGACTTTGGCATTGGCCCCGGTCCCCTCTACGACAAGGCCGATCCTGTCCGCCTCCTGTTTGATGGAGGACCGGAGGCTGCTTTCTGTGCTATGGATCTCGGTTTCTATGGTGCTTTTTGTCTGGGAGATTTTGGAGTAAATGCTGCTGTCCGCGCTATGGAATTCCGATTGCAGAGAGGACGCGGTTGAGGATATGGAGGAATAGACCCCGGAGAGGGCATTGCCAAACTCCATGCGAACGCCGCTTGCCGTCTGGCTGATTTCGGAATAGATGGAGCTTTCCGAGGTATGCAGCTCCGATTTGATTTCATCCGCCGATGCCGCAATATAGGCATAGGCCCCGGACAGGCTGTTGCCGAACTCAGCCTCCATCCCTTCGGCAGTCTGGACAACATAGGAGTAAATCGCGCTCTGCGCTGTATGGAGTTCCGTCTGGATGGATTCGGCTGTCTGGGATATGGAGGAATGGAGGTCGGACACCGCGTCGCCGAATTCCGTTTCCAGCGTTTGCGCCGTCTGCTGGATGGTGGAATAGATGGCGCTGTTGGCCGTGTGGAATTCCGTCTGCAGGGCTTCCGCGGACGCATGGATGGTAGAATAGAGGTCAGAATCCACGCTTCCGAATTCGACCTGCAGGTCTTCCGCTGTCTGGCGGATGGAAGAATAAATCTTGCTTTCGCTTTTCTGAAATTCTGTTTTGAGTTCTTCCGCCGTGACATGGATCTGAGAATGAAGATCCGAAATGCCGTTTGTGAATTCAATTTCAAGTTCTTCGGCGGTCATGTAGAGGGACGAATAGATGGCGCTCTGCGCCCCGGCAAATTCAAGTCGGAGTTCCTGCTGCGTCTGGTCAATCTTTTCGCTGGCCGCCGAGGCGGCGCCGCCTGCCCTGTGTGCTTCTTCCTCCACCTTGCGGGTGTGGGCCTGATATTCCGCCTGAATGTCCGATATGGTGATGACCTTGTTGCCAAGGGTGATTTTAGTCTGCTGAGGATTGATATAATCACGCTTGACATCTACCACGGTGGTTTCTATCTGGGTCATGGTAGAATCCGCAATGACCAGTCCCCAGTCATTGAGGCGTACCGCCTCAGGCTTGTACCCCCAGATTTTTTCAAGGTCCGCCACGGTTGCCTTGATGGTGACTTTGGGTTTGTTGACCAGCTGCAGGGCGTTCCATGTAAGGCGCAGCAGCTCCGCCGGGTCTGTGCAGTTGCTGAAATCTATGAACCGCGCCCGCATCCTGCCGGAGCGTCCATAGATGGCCGTCGCCTGTACGTCCTCCACATATTGCTGGCCAGACGGTTTGTTGGCCGGATCCCCGCTCTGGGTGGACCAGACAACAGAGGCAAAGGAAATCTTGTGATCGTAGGTGTTTCCCTGTTCGTCCTGATCCTTTTCGTCGGTTTTTTCATCTGCCCCGCGTCCGTAAAGGGCTGTGCAGGTTTCCGTATCGTCATAGGCTACCTTGAGCGCCGAGATATCCTTGAGGGTGTCGAAGCGCTTCCCGCGGTTGACCGGTTCTTTGGAGATGATGTCCACATAGCGGCTGACGATTTGGGATCCGTCGATTTCCCAAGAGAAGGAAAATGCTACATTCCATTTTTCCCGGATGAGCTTGAGGGCTTCCCAGCGGTTTATATACCAGAACCGGCAGGAGACCCGCTGCGTGTCTATGGAATTGCGGACCTGCCAGCGGGTTCCGCTGAGGACTGCCGAGAGGGCTTCGGAGGCCGTCGCCGCACTGGCCCTGATGTCGGTTATCGGGTCTTCCAACATTTCCGGGATGAGGGCATGCTCCGCATAGATGGCCGTGGTCATGGAGATCGCGTCTTCTTCCACGGTGCGGATTTCATAAAAAACCAGCTTGTTGTCAATGTCGTAGAAGCCGATCTTCATGCCCTTCTGGATAGGTTTTTGCGTGTCGATGGGGAAAGAGCAGTCCAGCTCCAAATCCGCTTCCTCAGCCACGAATGTGATTGCGTCATCCCGGACAAAAAGGATGGCGTCATCCTTGTTGAGGAAATAGCATTGTACTTTTTCCATGGATCAGAGCCACCTTTCGTGCCAAGTGATGATGCCGCCGGACGGTCCCGTGATGGTGTGGTCCCCCGGAAGGATGGAAGGAAAGCGGCTGTCCAGCGTGAGCTTGTTCATGACGGACTGGCCGTTGTGATAGACACTCTGCCGGTTGATGTCAATTTCAAAGGTTCCGCCGGTAAAGGTACCGCTGAGCTTGATGAAAGTTTCCTGATCAAAGGTCCATTGTGGATTGACAAGGCGGCCAGATCCTCCGAGAGCGTAGCTGATGACCGCAAGTGGTTCCGCGTCCCCGTATATTTTCAAATTCTGGCCGATTTGAGCGGCAGAGGGCTGGGATGATACGAAATAAGCCTGCCAGCACTCAAATTTGACCGTTACGGGCTTCCACCACGTTTTGACGGAGAATTCATTGAGGTTGGTGCAGCTTGCCATGATGTACCTGCCCTTATAGGCAGATAGGACAAGCTGCATGGGTTCCCGGCTTGATGCCCATGCCCGGATCGCTCGAACGTTTTCCGGGTATGATTCTTTATCCAAGGGAAGTTCAATATCCACCTCAATGACGCGCGTTTTGTGGCGGTTACGGGCAAAGAGAGACCCGGCAGAAATGCCGGGCGTGATGGTGCTTGTTTCAATGGCCGGGGATCCGATTCTGACATCCAAGATATTCGCATACGGCACAATATCCGTGATGGCATACCCGCCGAACATGACCGGGTTGTTTCGGACTGAGATTTCGCCGGACAGGAGATTGAATCTCCCAAGGTTAAAATATCCGGGCATCATTCTCCCCTCCTGACTTTGTTTTGTGTGCGTGTCGCCTGTTTTTCGGATACGCGGGGTTCCAGCAGGTCCGCCAGCCGGACAGAATCGACATTGAATCCAATGTCCGGCGCTTCGTCCCAGATGGCTTTCGCAAGCTGTCCGTAATCAATGGCCTGCTGCGCTTCTTCGGCTGAGTGAACCGGTTCGGAATCCGCGATAACATCCGCGAACCCTCCGGCGTTTTTCGCTACGGCCGCCTGCATGCGTGCCGCGATGTCCGGGCTTGCCAGAGAATCCGCAAGGCGTGCAACGGAGTCTTCTACCTTGTCGGCATTATCGTCGATGCCCTTTGCCGCGCCGAGGGGGACATACTGGAAGAGCTTTTCAAAGACCTTTGACGGGGAATTGATCTGCAGGGCTTTTTTCGCTGCGTTGTAGGCCCTGATCGCCGCATTGGTGGCGGCCACGGTGACAGCGGACGTTCCGTTCTTGATTCCCTGAGCAATGCCGTTGCAGATAGCCGTTCCAATGGCGTTGAAGGACGTTCCCTGTGCCCCTCCGATGGCCGCTTGCATGGCAAGGTAGGCCGCGCCCATGACGGTTTGACCGGCCACCTTGACAGCTGTTTCTTTGTTGCTTATTCCGGTTTTGATACCGCTTCCGAAGGCTTCGCCGATGGTCTTTCCTTTGTCGAGGGTTAGCTCATCGGAGGCCTTGTCATGCAGGGCTTTGGCCGTGGTGGAGAATGAGGTTTCCGCCGCTTCGCGGTAATCGATGGAGAACCCTCTGACAAGCCCGCCAAGGGCATTGGTTCCAAGGGTGGACATGGTTTCGGGTGATAGCTTGCTCTTGACCGCATCCAGAAAAACCTGCCCTGCCTGTTCGCCGGTGGTGACAAGGTCCGATGTGTGTCCCGTTACACCAGCGTTGAGGTCGGTGACAATTTTCTTGCCAGCAGCCTCCGCGTCAGATTCCGTTTTGGGATCGTCCGCTCCCCTGAAAAGGCCTAGCGCCCATTCCTTGAATGCCGCCGCGCCTCCCTGTGCCGCCCCGGACACACCTTCGCCGAGGCTCAGGGCCGCATCTCCAAGGCCGGAGACGATGCCCCACGCGCGGTTGAGGCCGTTTGCGATCTGGTCGCCGATTCCAGCCCAGTTGATCCCGCTGATAACGGAGCTTGCCGTTTCAAACGGGGCGCTGAGGGCTTCCGCGCTGACGGAAATCAGGCCGTTCGGGACCGCCGCCAGCGCTTCGCCCAGTCCGGCCCAGTCAATAGCCTCAATGGTCTTGTGGGCCGCGGTAAAGGCTCCGCTGAGGGTTTCGTCCGTGAGGCTGATCAGTTCATTGGCCGCCTTGCCGACCGTTTTCCCGAGGTCTTCCCATTTGATCGCGCTGATGGTGGCATGTGCCGCCGTGAACGCGGCGGACATTGCTTCGCCCGTTAGATTGACAAGGCCGTTGGCAATGCTTCCGATGGTGGTTCCAAGTCCGGCCCAGTCAATGGCGGAGATAAGCTCATGCCCGGCCGTAAAGGCCGCCGAGAGCGTTTCTCCTGTGAGGTTGATCAAACCATTTGGAACCGAGGCCAGTGTTTGACCGAGTTCCGCCCACTTGATCCCGGTAATGGTTTCATGGGCCAAGGTGAACGCCCCGCTGAGGGCATCCCCAGTCAGATTGATAAGGCCGTTGGGGACAGAGGCGATTGTCTGCCCAAGGCCTGCCCAGTTAATGGCATTGATGGTCTCATAGGCCGTTGTAAAGGCCCCGGACAGAGCCGCGTCCGTTACGTTAATGAGACCGTTTGCAATGCCGCCGATGGTCTTGCCGAGGGCTGCCCAGTCTATCGTGCTGATGGTTTCATGGGCTGCTGTGAAGGCCGCAGAAAGCGCTTCCCCTGTCAGGCTGACCAAGCCGTTATAGGTGTCCGCAATGGTGGTGCCAAGCTCCGCCCATTTGATACCGGAGATTGCTTCGTGCGCCGCTGTGAACGCCCCGGAAAGAGCGTCGCTTGTAAGATTGATAAGGCCATTCGGAACAGAGGCAATGGTTTCTCCCAGCTTGCCCCATTCGATGGCCGTGATGGTGCTGTGCGCCGTTGTAAATGCGGCGCTGAGTGCGTCGCCTGTAAGCGTGATAAGACCGTTGGGGACTTGCGCAATGGTCTTGCCCAGCTCGTCCCACTTGATGGCGGTAATGGTGGCGTGAGCGGTCGTAAAGGCCGCGCTGAGGGTGTCCCCGGTGAGGGTAATCAGGCCGTTGGCTACAGAGGCAACCGTTGATCCAAGGCCCGCCCAGTCGATTTCCGCAATGGTGGTATGGGCCGCCGTAAAGCAGCCAGAGAGGAATTCTCCAGCCGTGTCTATGGTTTCATTGACTGCGTTGCCGATGGTGGAGCCGATCTCCGACCATTTGATTTTTTCAATGGCAGACTTCGCCGCGTCAAAGGACCCTTTGAGGAAAGCGCCCGCCGTGTCGATATAGCCGTTGACCCCTGTTGAAATGGTCTTGCCGATATTGGCCCAGTCGATCCCTTCCACAAGGGTCTTTCCTGCGGTAAAGCATCCCTCAAGGAATTTGCCCGCCAGATCAACGGTGCTGTTGACCCCGTCGCCGATGACCTTGCCGATGTTGTCCCAGTTGATTGCCTCGATGAGGGACTTGCCGGCCGTGAAGCATCCTTCGAGGAATTTACCGGCTATGTCTATAACACCGTTGACACCATCGCCGATGACCGTGCCAAGGGTTCCCCAGTCAATGGCCTCAACGAGCGCTTTGCCTGCGGTGAAGATCCCTTCGAGGAATTTGCCTCCCGCATCGAGGACCGTCTGAATGCCGGTTTCAATGCTGGTGCCGACCTCACTCCAAGAGACCTTTTCAACTTCGCTTTTGCCCCCGGTAAAGAGGCCGAGGAACCATGCGCCAAGTCCGGCAAACCCTTCCTTGACCTTTGCGAAGATGTCACCCCACGTAACGCCTTCCGCATCCGATTTTCCACCCGTGAAGAGGCCGAGGAACCAAGAACCGAAGCTGGTAAAGGCTCCCGTGATGGCTTTATAGATGTCGCCCCAGCTAAGGCCGGTGATCTTTTCAATGCTGGTGCCGAAGAGGCCGAGGATGCTGTCACCGATTTTGCAAAGGCCGTCCCAGATGGCCTTGAGGATTTTTTTACCGAGACCTACCCAGTCTATCCCGGCGATTGCGTTCCAGACACCGCTAAAAATCTGCGGCAGGTTATCGATGAGGGCAGAGAACAGCTTCGCCCCGATCTCCACCATCGTAGAGAATTTGGTCGCAAAGAAATTGGCGATCCCGCTGATGATGGACGGGAGGGCTTCGATGATATCCGGGATAGCTTCAATGAGGCCGTCTCCGATGGCTTCAATGATGGTGAAGCCGAGCTTCATCAAGTCCGTTTTGATGGAGATAAAGGCTTTGAGGCCCTGCAGCAGCACCTTCGTGAGCGATTTGATGATGCCCGGCAGGTTCTTCTTTACGCTTTTGGCAATGGAATTGATGAGGATTTTCGCCGCAAGGATGAATTTCGGGACGAAATCCTGTACCTTTGCGGCCAAGGTTTCCGCCATGGTGGCAAAGGACGCAATGAGGGCCGGCGCCCTGTCCGCAATGCCGGTAGCCAGAGCCAGAGCAATGCTGCCGGCCGCTTCCATCAGGTCAGGAATGGCCAGCATGACCCCTTCCGAGATGGAGGACATAGCCTCCAAGGCCGCAGAGGCCAGAACGCCCGCGTTTTCAGAGATGCCCTTGACAAAGGCCTGAATGACCTGCATTGCCATGGACACGACCTTCGGCAGATATTCGGCTACTTTGGTAACGACCTGAGAAAACACGTCGCCCAGAGCGCCAGCCAGCCCGGCAAACCCGCCCTCCTTCATGGCTTTGGTGAGCTGCCCGATGAGGTCGGTACCGAGCTGGACAATCTTCCTGAGCGGTTCCTTGACCCCTTCGTAGGCCGCAATACCAAGGCCCTCAAGGGCCGACTTCATGATGGTGATATCGCCCTCGAGGTTATCAAGCTGCGTGGCCGCCATGTTGTGCATGGCCCCTTCGCAGTCCTCGATTTCCCTTTCAAGGCTGTCCCATTCTTCGCCGGTACCGGCTAACAAAGCCTGAACGGCCGCAAGATCGGTCTTGTTGAATATGCGGTTCATCAAGTCCATCTTTGCGGTTTCGGACATGCCCTTCGTCTTCTTGTTGAAATCCGCCATGATTTCATCCAAGGGAAGAAGGTTGCCCGCCGCGTCGGTGGTCTTGAGGCCGAGCTGCTTAATTGCTTCCGCCGCTTTGTCCGTGGGCGCTGTGAGGGACAGGATGATGTTGCGCAGGTGGGTGCCGCCCTCCGCGCCCTTAATGCCGCGGTTGGCAAGAACGCCGAGGGCCGTATTGAGTTCGGTCGTTCCGCCTGCGAGCTGCTTTGCGGTGCCGCCGACCGTGAGGATGGCTTCGCCGAGCTGGGCTACAGAGGTATTGGACCGGCTGGCCGTTTTTGCCAGTTGGTCGCCGAAATGCTGCAGGTTTTCCCCGTTGGCCTCAATGCCGAGGGCCGCCATCGCGTCGGTAGCAAGGTCGGAGGCGTAGGCCAGATCCATTGCGCCGGCCGCAGCAAGGTCCAGCACCGAGGGCAGGACGTTTGCCGCCGTTTCCGCGTCATACCCGGCCAAGGCCAGATAATTGAGGGCATCCGCCGCTTCTTTGGCTGAGAACTGCGTCGTTTCGCCTGCCTGTTTGGCAGCCGAGGACAGTTTTTTGTAAGCATCGTCCGCCGCCTGCCCGGTAAGGCCCATGGTGGCCATGACCTGCGACATGGACGTGTCAAAGTTCATGCCGGCATCCACGGCAAACTTGCCCATGGCTACAAGGCTTCCGGAGACCGCCGTAACAGTCTTGAGGATGCCCGCCCCAACTTTGGCAAGGCCGGAGCTGGACACAATACCGGATAGCCCATCAAGGCCGGATTTTAGGCCGGATGGATCCAGCTTAGTATCAATTAAAACAGAGCCGTCAGGCATGCATCATCAGTCCTTTCCTGTGATGATTG
>CAMJPQ010000017.1 GCA_946407745.1 uncultured Clostridia bacterium | reverse complement strand
GAGAGCTGCGGCGTCGGCGCCGTGGTGGACCTGACGGGCAAAGCCACCCATCGCATCGTGGATCAGGCGCTGTCCATCGTGGAGCGCCTGGCCCACCGGGCGGGCAGCGACGCCCTGGGCACCACCGGCGACGGCGTGGGCATCATGACACAGCTTCCCCACAGCCTGTTTGCCGCTTGGGCCCGGGAGGAGGGCATCCCTCTGGGCCGCCCCGGCGACTACGGCGTGGGGATGTTCTTCTTGCCGGAGGATGAAGTGGGAGCGGAGAGCGCCCGGCGGATTTTCGACCGGCTGGCTGCCTCCGAAGGTCTGGCCGTCCTGGGCTGGCGGACCGTGCCCTGCCATCCGGCTCAGCTGGGCGCCGGCGCCCGCCGCACCATGCCGCGGATTTGCCAGTGCTTTCTGGCCCGCCCGCAGGACGTCTCCGCCGGGATCGACTTTGAACGCCGGCTCTATGTTGTGCGCCGGGTCTTTGAGAAGCAGGATACAGATGCCTATGTCTGCTCCCTGTCCTCCCGCACCGTCGTCTACAAGGGCATGATGCTGGTGAATCAGCTCCGCTCCTTCTATGACGACCTGCAGGACGTGCGCTATGCCTCCGGGATGGCCATGGTCCACTCCCGCTTCTCCACCAACACCTTCCCCTCCTGGAGCAAGGCGCACCCCCAGCGGATGCTGCTGCACAACGGGGAGATCAACACGATCCGGGGCAACCACGACCGCATGAAGGCCCGGGAGGAGACCATGCGCTCCCCGGTCATGGGCGATGAGATGCGCCGGGTGCTGCCTGTGGTGGCCGAGGGCGGCAGCGACAGCCAGATGCTGGACAACACCCTGGAGTTCCTGGCCATGAACGGCTTTCCGCTCTCCCTGGCGGGAATGGTCCTGCTGCCGGAGCCCTGGCAGGGGCAGAAGCAGGCAACGCCCTGGCGGGATCTCTACCGCTACTACGCCACCATGATGGAGCCCTGGGACGGCCCGGCGGCGATCCTCTACTCCGACGGCGAGACCGTCTGCGCCTCCTTGGACCGCAACGGCCTGCGCCCCCTGCGCTGCGCCCTGACGGACGATCGGCGGCTGATTCTCTCCTCCGAGGCCGGGGTGCTCTTCGAGGAGAACGCCCACATCGTCCGCCGGTGGAAGCTGACAGGCGGCGATGTGCTGGAGGCCGACCTGCGCACCGGAGCACTGCGGGAGAGCGCCGCGCTGAAGACGGCCTACGCCGCACAGCAGCCCTACGCCGAATGGATGGGGCACCAGCTCATGCTGGAGGATCTCCCCAAAGCAAATGCGGCAGAGGAGACGATGAACGCGGAAGAGCGGAGGCAGCTGTGCAAGGCCTTCCATTACACCTGGGAGGACGAGCACGACATCCTTTTGCCCATGGCGGAGAAAGGCGCGGAGCCCATCGTCTCCATGGGCGCGGATGAGCCCCTGGCCGCACTGTCGAAGACCCATCCCTCCCTCTTCGACTATTTCCGCCAGCGCTTTGCCCAGGTGACCAACCCTCCCATCGATGCCCTGCGGGAGGAGATCAAGACCGACTGCTCTGTCTACATCGGCGACGACGGCAACCTGCTCTCCGGCGGGGCGGACAACAGCACCGTGTTGGCGCTGCCCTCTCCTGTGCTGACGGAGGAGGAACTGGCCCGGATCCGGAGGATCGATCATCCGGCGTTTTCCGTGCGCACGGTTTCCCTGCTCTACGGCGTCGGGACAAGCCTCCGGGAGGCCCTGGCCTCGTTCTTTGCAGCCTGCGACAAGGCCTGCGCGGAGCATGTCAACATCCTGATCCTCTCAGACCGGGGCGTGGATACGCAGCACCTGGCCATCCCGTCCCTGCTGGCGGTGTCCGCGCTGGAGCAGCACCTGATCCATCTCAAAAAGCGCACCGCCGTCTCTGTGATCCTGGAGAGCGGCGAGCCCCGGGACGTACACCAGGTCGCCCTGCTGGTCGGCTTCGGCGCCCGGGCGGTGAACCCCTACCTGGCCCACGACTGTGTCCGGGCGATGTGCGCGGACAGGCTGATCGGCAAGGCGCCGGAGGAGGCCGTGCGGGACTATGATCAGGCCCTCACCGCGGGCGTGCTGAAGATCGCCTCCAAGATGGGCGTCTCCACCCTGCAGGCCTACCAGAGTGCCCAACTGTTCGAGATTGTCGGGCTGGACACGCCTTTTGCGGAGACGTATTTCACCAACACGCCCCACGTTCTGGGCGGCACGGACCTCAGCAAGGTGGAGGCAGACAGCCGGTTCCACCACACGGCGGCCTTTGCCGATCCTGTGACCTCCGGATTGCCAAGCATCGGCGTCCACCGGCTCCGCACCGGCGAAGGCGCGGAGGAGCACCTGTATTCCCCGGAGACCATTCATCTCCTGCAGCAGGCGGTATGGACGGACGACAGGGCCCTCTTCGACCGCTATGCCGATCGGGTGAAGCGCGAAGGGCCCCGCACCATCCGCTCCATGCTGACCTTCAACTTCGACGCCTGCCGGGCGATCCCCCTGGAGGAGGTGGAGCCCGCGGCAGCGATCGTGAAGCGCTTCCGCACCGGGGCCATGAGCTACGGCTCCATCTCCCGGGAGGCCCACGAATGCCTGGCCCGGGCCATGAACCGTCTGGGCGGCAGGAGCAACAGCGGCGAGGGCGGCGAGCTGCCGGAGCGCTTCGGCACTGACCTCAATTCTGCGATCAAGCAGGTGGCCTCCGGGCGCTTCGGCGTGACCCGGGAATACCTGCGCTCGGCGAAGGAAATCCAGATCAAGATGGCCCAGGGCGCCAAGCCCGGCGAGGGCGGCCATCTCCCGGGGGCCAAGGTGACGGAGGACGTGGCGAAGACCCGCTGCGCCACCCCGGGCATCTCCCTGATCTCCCCGCCGCCCCACCACGATATCTACTCCATCGAGGACCTGGCGGAGCTGATCTATGACCTGCAGTGCGCGAACGAGCAGGCGAAGATCAGCGTGAAGCTGGTGTCCTCCACCGGTGTGGGCACCATCGCCAGCGGCGTGGCCAAGGCCGGGGCCGGCGGCATCCTGATCTCCGGCGGGGAGGGCGGCACCGGCGCGGCCCCCATTAGCAGCGTCCACCACGCGGGCCTGCCCTGGGAGATCGGCCTGGCGGAGGCGCACCAGGTGCTCTGCCGCAACAGGCTTCGCCAGAAAGTGACGCTGGAAACGGACGGCAAGCTGATGACCGGCCACGATGTGGCGGTGGCCCTGCTGCTGGGGGCGGAGGAGTTCGGCTTTGCCACCGCGCCGCTGGTCACCCTGGGCTGCCGGATGATGCGGGTCTGCCACTTGGGCACCTGTCCCTTCGGCATCGCCACCCAGAACCCGGAGCTGCGCCGGCGCTTTGCCGGAAAGCCGGAATACGTGGAACGCTTCATGCTGTTCATCGCGGAACAGCTGCGGGGCATCATGGCCGGACTCGGCGCCCGCAGCGTGGACGAGCTGGTGGGCCGCAGCGATCTGCTGGTGATGAAGCCGGACGCCGCGATCGACCTGAGCGATCTCATCGGCTTTGCCCGGAACACCCATTTCCAGCCGGAGGCGAAGCACGACTTCCATCTAAACGAGCGCGCCGACGCGCGGCTCTTCCAGGACCATGTCCATCTGATGACCACCGACCGGGCCTTCGGGACCCTGCTGCGGGGGGAGCACACCATCCAGACCCAGGGCTGCGGCGGCCAATCCTTCGGGGCCTTCCTCCCTGAAGGACAGCAGATCACGCTCTACGGCGTGGCCAACGACTATCTGGGCAAAGGGCTCTCCGGTGGCACAGTGGCCGTCTGCCCGCCGGTGGACAGCCTGTGGCGGCAGGAGGACACCCTGATCGGCAACGTGGCCCTCTACGGCGCCACCTCCGGCTATGCCTTCATCGCGGGCCGGGCCGGCGAGCGCTTCGCCGTGCGGAATTCCGGCGCGATGGCGGTCGTGGAGGGTGTCGGCGACCATGGCTGCGAGTACATGACCGGCGGCCGGGTGGCGGTGCTGGGCACTGTGGGAGACAACTTCGCCGCGGGCATGAGCGGCGGCATCGCCTGGGTGCTGGACGAGGACGACACCCTGAAGGACCGCCTGAATCCCGGCCATGTGAAAGCATACCCGGTCCCGCCGGAGCAGGCCGGGGAGCTGAAAAGGCTGCTGCAGCTGCACGAGCAGGCCACCGGCTCGAAGGCGGCGGAGGAGATCCTGCGCGCTTTTGCAGACTGGCTGCCGAAGTTCCGTACCGTAATTTCCGACGAGTATCTTGCTTATTTGAAGGAGGTGTGAGCATGGGCAAGGCGACAGGTTTTCTGGAATACCCGAGGGTGGAAAACCCCTATCGCACGGAACAGGCACGCCTCTTGGACTTCGACGACCTGCACATTCCCCAGCCGGAGGCGCAGCGCCGCTGCCAGGCTTCCCGCTGCATGGGCTGCGGTGTGCCCTTCTGCCAGTCGGACTTCGGCTGCCCACTGCACAACCTGATCCCGGAGTGGAACGACCTGCTGTACCGCGGGCAGGAGCGGGAGGCCCTGGAGCGCCTGCTGCAGACCGCGCCCTTCCCGGAGTTCACCGGCCGGGTGTGCCCTGCCCTGTGCGAGAAGGCCTGCAACCTGGCGGAAGAGGGCGTCACCAACCGGGACAACGAGCTGTATCTGATTGAGAGGGGCTTTGCGGAGGGATGGATTCAGCCGCGCGTCCCGGCTTCCCGCAGCAGCAGGCGCGTCGCCGTGATCGGCAGCGGTCCCGCGGGCCTGGCAGCGGCGGACCTGATGAACCGGCTGGGCCACAGCGTCACGGTGATTGAGCGGGCGGACCGCCCCGGCGGCCTGCTGATGTACGGCATTCCCAACATGAAGCTGCCCAAGGAGATCGTGGCCCGGCGCATCCGGCTGATGGAAGCGGAGGGCATCTCCTTCCTGCTGAACACGGAAGCCGATCCCGGGGAATTGGATGAATTTGACGCCGTGATCCTCTGCGGCGGCGCCCGGAAGCCCCGCTCCCTCCGAGTGGAAGGCATGGACGCGCAGGGCGTCTGCTTCGCCGTGGATTATCTGACGGAGGCCACCCGGGCGGTGCTCTCCGGCGCGGAGCCCGTGGCCAGCGCAAAGGGAAAGCATGTCGTCGTGGTGGGCGGCGGCGACACGGGCAACGACTGTGTGGGCACCACCCTGCGGCAGGGCTGCGCCTCGGTGACCCAGCTGGAGATGATGCCGGCCCCGCCGGCCGCGCGCACGGCGGGAAATCCCTGGCCCGAATGGCCCCGCGTCCTCCGCACGGACTACGGCCAGCTGGAGGCCCTGGCGGTGCAGGGGGCGGATCCCCGGGTGTATGAAACCACGGTCAGGGAACTCCTCACTGATGGGCAGGGGTACCTGACCGGCGCGGTCACGGTGCGTCTGGATGCGCAGCACCGGCCGATCCCCGGAACGGAGCGGACCCTGCCCTGTGAGCTGCTTCTCATCGCCGCGGGCTTCGTCGGCTGTGAGGAGCGGATGCTGAGCGCCTTCGGCCTGACCGCCGACGCACAGGGACGGCTTCTGCCGGAGGACGGGACGCACCGCCTGATGGGCAAGATTTTCTCTGCAGGCGACATGCGCACCGGCCAGTCCCTGGTGGTGCGGGCGCTGGCGGACGGGCGGGCCGCGGCGCGGGAAGCGGACGCGTGGCTGAGGAGGAAGGACGCATGACCAAATACATCTTTGTCACCGGCGGCGTGGTGTCCGGCCTGGGCAAGGGCATCACCGCGGCTTCCCTGGGGCGGCTGCTGAAGGCCCGGGGGCTGAAGGTAGCGGCCCAGAAGCTGGATCCCTACATCAACGTGGACCCCGGCACCATGTCCCCCTACCAGCACGGGGAGGTGTATGTCACCGAGGACGGGGCCGAGACGGATCTGGATCTGGGCCACTACGAGCGCTTCATCGACGAGGATCTGAACCGCTACTCCAATCTGACCACCGGCAAGGTCTATGCCCGCGTCATTGAGCGGGAACGCCAGGGCGGATACCTGGGCTCCACCGTGCAGACCATCCCCCACATCACCGACGAGATCAAGCACTTCGTCTACCGTGTGGCGGAGCAGACCGACGCGGACGTGGTGATCACCGAAATCGGCGGCACCATCGGAGATATCGAGAGCCAGCCCTTCATCGAGGCCATCCGCCAGGTGGGCCTGGAGGTGGGCCGTGAGAACGCTCTCTACGTCCACGTCACCCTGGTGCCCTATTTGAAGGCCAGCGGGGAACACAAGTCGAAGCCTACCCAGCACTCGGTGAAGGAACTGCAGGGCATGGGCATCAGCCCGAATATCATCATCCTGCGGGTGGACGAGCCCATCATGGACGAGAGCATCTTCTCCAAGATTGCCCACTTCTGCAACGTGAAGCCCGACTGCGTGATCGAAAACCTGACATTGTCCATCCTCTACGAGGCCCCGCTGATGCTGGAGGAGGCCAACCTCTCCGGCGTCGTCTGCCGGGAACTGGGGATTGACGCTCCGGCGCCGGATCTCGCCGAATGGCGCACGCTGGTGGAGCGAATCCGCCACCAGAGCAAGGCCGTGAGAATCGGCTTGGTGGGCAAGTATGTGCAGCTCCACGACGCCTACCTCTCCGTGGCGGAGGCCCTGCGCCACGCGGGCTATGCCCTGGACGCGAAGGTGGAGATCCAGTGGATCGACTCGGAGGGACTGACGGAGGGGAACATCGCTGAAACCCTCGCGGATGTGCAGGGCATCATCGTCCCCGGCGGCTTCGGCGGGCGGGGCATCGAGGGCATGATCCTCACGGCGCAGTATGCCCGAGAGCACCACATCCCCTACTTCGGCATCTGCCTGGGGATGCAGATCGCGGTGATCGAATATGCCCGGCACGCGGCGGGCCTCATGGGGGCCAACTCCCACGAGTTTGACGAGGCCTCCCCCCACCAGGTGATCCACTACATGCCCGGCCAGAACGACGAAATCGACAAGGGCGGCACCCTGCGGCTGGGAAGGTACCCCTGCGTCCTGAAGGAGAATACCGTCATCGCCCGCTGCTACGGACAAACCGAGATCAGCGAGCGCCACCGCCACCGCTACGAGTTCGCCAACGAATACCGGGAGGCGCTGGAGAGGGCCGGGCTGTGCCTCTCCGGCCTCTCCCCGGACGGGCGGCTGGTGGAGACCGTCGAACTGCCGGACGAGGACTTCTTCGTGGGCGTGCAATTCCATCCCGAATTCAAGAGCCGTCCCAACAAGCCCCATCTGCTGTTTGTGGGCTTTGTCCGGGCGGCGCTGACAGGCAGGTGAAGGATATGGCCTATCTGGTGCTCGGCAACGGCATGATCTTCGAGGGGCTCCGCATCGGGGCCCCTGTTGACCGCGTGGGAGAGCTGGTCTTCACCACTGGCATGGAGGGGTATCTGGAGACCCTGACCGACCCCAGCTACTACGGGCAGATCGTCACCCACTCCTTTCCGCTGATCGGCAACTACGGGCTGATCCCGGAGGACTTTGAAGGCGAAACCGCCCTCTTCGGGTACATCGTCCGGGAGCTGTGCGGCGCGCCCTCCAATTTCCGCAGCCGGGGCGCCCTGGACGGCTGGCTGAAGGCGCGTGGCATCCCCGGCCTGTGCGGCGTGGACACCCGGGAGATCGTGCGCCTCACAAGGGAGCAAGGCGTGATGAACGCCCTGATCTGCGACGAGGTGCCCGCCGATCTGTCTGCAGTCCGGGATTTCCGGGTGGAACACGCAGTGGCTTCCGTCACCTGCCGGGAGAAGACGGTGTATCCCGCGGCCGGCGCGCAGCGCTTCCGGGTCGCCCTGATGGACTACGGCGCCAAGCGGAACATCCTCCGCTCCCTGCTGCGGCGGGGCTGCGCGGTCACTGTCTTCCCCGCGGACACTCCCGCGGAGGCGGTGCTGGCGGAGGATCCTGACGGCGTCATGCTGTCCAACGGCCCCGGCGATCCCAAGGAGAACACCGGCTGCATCGCGGAGCTGCGGAAGCTCCTGGGACGCAAGCCGGTCTTCGGCATCTGCCTCGGGCATCAGCTGACCGCCCTGGCCCTGGGCGGGGACACAGTGAAGCTGAAATACGGCCACCGGGGCGGGAACCAGCCTGTGAAGGACCTGAAAACCGGCCGCACCTGGATCACCAGCCAGAACCACGGCTACGCGGTGGTCGCCGGGAGCCTCCGGGGCACCGGGGCGGAATCGTTTGTCAACGCCAACGACGGCAGCTGCGAGGGGATGGATTACCCGGACCTCAATTGCTTCACGGTGCAGTTCCACCCGGAGGCCTGCCCCGGCCCGCAGGACACCGGCTTTCTCTTTGACCGGTTCATCGCCATGATGGAGGAGAAGAAGCATGCCTAAGGACACATCCATCCGGAAAGTGCTGGTCATCGGCTCCGGGCCCATCGTGATCGGCCAGGCGGCGGAGTTCGACTACGCCGGCGCCCAGGCCTGCCGGGTGCTGAAGGCCGAGGGCGTGGAGGTGGTGCTGGTGAACTCCAACCCCGCCACCATCATGACGGACACTCATCTGGCGGACGAGATCTACCTGGAACCCATGAACGCGGCGACCCTGCGGCGCATCATCGAGAAAGAGCGCCCGGACGGTCTGCTGGCCGGGCTGGGAGGCCAGACCGCCCTGACCCTGGCCATGCAGCTGAGCCGGGACGGCACCCTGGCCGACTTCGGCGTGCGGCTGCTGGGCTCACCCATCGAGGCCATCGAAAAGGCGGAGGACCGGGAAAAGTTCAGGGACACCATGGAGGCCATCGGCCAGCCCTGCGTCCCTTCGGAGATTGCCGGGAACCTTGATGCTGCACTCAGCGCCGCCCGAACCATCGGCTATCCCGTGATCGTGCGCCCGGCCTACACCTTGGGCGGCACCGGCGGCGGCATCGCCCAGAGCGAGGAGGAGCTGCGGGAGATTGCGAGGGCCGGCCTGGACGCCTCTCCCATCCGGCAGATCCTGGTAGAAAAGTGCATCGCCGGCTGGAAGGAGATCGAATTCGAGACCATGCGGGATGCCCTGGGCAACTGCATCGCCGTCTGCTCTATGGAGAACGTGGACCCCGTGGGCGTCCACACCGGGGACAGTGTGGTGGTCGCCCCGGCCCTGACCCTCTCCGACCGGGAATACCAGATGCTCCGGACGGCCTCCCTGCGGATGATCGAGGCCTTGGGCATCGTCGGCGGCTGCAACTGCCAGTTTGCCCTGAACCCGGCTTCCTTTGAGTACGCGGTGATCGAGGTCAATCCCCGGGTCAGCCGCTCCTCCGCCCTGGCCAGCAAGGCCACCGGCTACCCCATCGCGAAGGTCTCCACCCGCATTGCCCTTGGCTATAACCTGGACGAGATCCCCAATGACATCACGGGAAAGACCTGCGCCTACTTCGAGCCGGCACTGGACTATGTGGTGGTGAAGTTCCCCAAGTGGCCCTTCGACAAGTTTCAGGGCTCCTCCCGGCATCTGGGCACCCAGATGAAGGCCACCGGGGAGGTCATGGCCATCGGCCAGCGCTTCGAGGAGGCCCTGATGAAGGCCGTGCGCGGGGCGGAGATCGGCCTGGACACCCTGAACGCCCCTCCTCTCTCCGCCGCGCCCCTCCGGGAACGCCTCTCTGCCCAGGACGACCGCCGGCTGTTCACCGTCTTCGAAGCGCTGAAGGCAGGGCTTTCCGTCGATGAGATCTTTGATCTTACGAAGATCGACCGCTTCTTCCTGTATAAGCTGCAGGGCATGGCGGAGCTGGAGGAGCGGATCAGCCGCAGCGGCCTGGGGGAGGGGGACTATGCCCGGCTCAAGCGCCTGGGCTACCCGGACGCCGCCATCACCCGGCTCTGCGGCGAAGAAAACCTCCCCGGCTGGCCCCTCAGCTACAAGATTGTGGACACCTGCGGCGCGGAGTTCGCTGCGCAGACGCCTTATTTCTACTCCTGCACGGACAGCACCTGTGAATCCCGTGCAATGAAGCGCAGCGGCAGGCCCGTGGTGATGGTGCTGGGCTCCGGCCCGATCCGGATCGGCCAGGGCATCGAGTTCGACTACTCCTCCGTGCACTGCGTGTGGACGCTGCGGGAGATGGGCTATGACGTGGTGATCGTCAACAACAACCCGGAGACCGTCTCCACCGACTACGACACCGCCGACCGCCTGTACTTCGAGCCCCTGACCCCGGAGGACGTGATGGCCATCATCGCGGTGGAAAAGCCCGTGGGCGTGGTGGTGGCCTTCGGCGGGCAAACTGCCATCAAGCTGACGAAGTACCTGGATGAACACGGCATCCGCATTTTGGGCACCAGCGCGGAGTCCATCGACATTGCCGAGGACCGGGAGCGCTTCGACGCCCTGCTGGAATCCTTCCACATCCGCCGTCCGAAGGGGCTGGCGGTCCGAACGCTGGAGGAGGCCCTGGAGGCGGCGGACGCCCTGGGCTATCCCGTGCTGCTGCGCCCCTCCTATGTGATCGGCGGGCAGAACATGACCATCGCCCGCGCGCCGGAGCAGGTCCGGGCCTACATGGCGCGCATCCTGGCCCACGGTATCGACAACCCGGTGCTCATCGACCAGTATCTGCCGGGGATCGAGCTGGAGGTGGACGTGATCTCCGACGGGGAGAGCGTGCTGATTCCCGGCATCATGGAGCATATCGAGCGGGCAGGGGTTCACTCCGGGGACTCCATCGCCGTCTATCCGCCCTACAACCTGAATGACAAGTTCACGAGCATCATCTGCGAGAACAGTGAAAAGCTGGCCCTGGCGCTGGGCACCAGGGGCCTGGTGAACATCCAGTATCTGATCTATCACGATGAGCTGTACGTCATCGAGGTCAATCCCCGGGCCAGCCGCACCGTGCCCTACATCAGCAAGGTGACGAAAGTCCCCATGGCGGACCTAGCCGCCAGGGTCATGCTGGGGGCGAAGCTGGCGGATCTGGGCTATGGCACCGGGCTGTACCGGACGCCGCCCTATGTGGCGGTGAAGGTGCCGGTGTTCTCCTTTGAGAAGCTGAACGACGCGGACAGCATCTTGGGCCCGGAGATGAAGTCCACCGGCGAGGTGCTGGGGGTGGGCGCCACCCTGCCGGAGGCGCTGTTCAAAGGACTCACCGCCGCGGGACTGACCGTGCCCGGGCTCAGCGGCGACGCCGGCATTCTTCTCAGCGTGCCGGACCACGACGCGGAGGAGATCCTCACCCCCGCAAAGCGCTTTGCCGATCTGGGCCTGCGTCTCTACGCCACCCCGGACACCGCGAAGGCCATCGCCGCCCTGGGCATCCCGGTGACCCCTGTGGCGGGCGCCGCGGACGGGGATGACATTCCCCGCCTGATGGAGGCCGGGGAGATCCATGCCCTCGTCTACACCGGCGCCGTCCACGACGCCACCGTGGGGGACTACACGGCCCTGCACCGCAAGGCCATGCAGCTGGGCATTCCCTGCCTGACCAGCCTCGACACGGCCCGGGCCCTGGCAGACAGCCTGGCGAGCCGCTTCAACGCCGGCAACACTGAGCTGGTGGATCTGGTTCACATGCGGAGCGAGCGCCAGCGCATCTCCTTCACCAAGATGCAGTCCTGCGGCAACGACTACCTCTTCATCGAGAACTTCGACGGCCGCATCACCTGCCCGGAAGCCCTGTGCGTGCGGCTGTGCGCGCCCCACTGGGGCATCGGGGCGGACGGTATCGTGCTGATCGGGGACTCCGCCGCCGCCGACGCGAAGATCCGTTCCTTCAACCGGGACGGCAGCGAAGGCAAAACGGCGGGCAACAATATCCGCTGTGCCGCCAAATACCTCCACGACCGGGGCATTGTGCCACGGGAGCGGATGACCATTGAGATGGCCGGACAGCTCCACCGCCTTGAGGTCTATCTCCGGGACGGCCTGGCAAATTCCGTCTCCGCGGACATGGGCACAGTGTCCTTCGACGCGACGGAGATCCCGGTCTCCCTGGGCTTCCCGGAGGTGGTGAACGTGCCCCTGTCCATCGGCGGCCGGCAGGACCGGGTGACCTGCGTCTCCGTGGGCAATCCCCACTGTGTCGTCTTCACCGATGCCATCGACGGGATCGACCTGGCTAAATTCGGGCCGCTCTTCGAGCACGCGCCCTGCTTCCCGGACCGGATCAACACGGAATTCGTCCGCGTCATCAACCGGACCACCCTGCGCCTCCGGGTCTGGGAGCGGGGCAATGGGGAGACCCTGGCCTGCGGCACCGGTGCCTGCGCGGCGGTGGCCGCTGCGGTGCGTCTGGGCTTGTGCGACCCGGGAAAGGACATCCTGGTGAAGCTCCCCGGCGGAGACCTGACGGTCCGGGAGGACGGCGGCCGGATGACACTCACCGGGGAGACGGTCTCGGTGTTCGAGGGGACGCTTGTCTATTGATGACAAAGCGACCCGGCGGTAGGATGGCTTGCGGCTGCAGCAGCGACTGATCTTTTTCAAGCCTGCTTTTGCCGCACCACAGATGGGGCTGCTGTGCTATGCCCCAAGCAAAAACGGAGTTGTTCAGCCGAACTGCTCCGCTTTTTGCTGCATAGCTTAACTGCTGTGAAACGCAACCGGCAGGCGAATGATACTGCAAAAAATGCCGTTGTAAGTGGTTTTGCCGCTAGACGTGGAGACCATCATATGGTACCCTAAAGGAGCGTATTGGTGGTGTTGCCACAATGAATTCGGAAAGCGATCCCTGGCGCTGGGGACTCACAGGGACAGCACCCGGGCCAGAGCGTATTATGAACGGCACGGTTTTCATTCCGTGGGCGTATTGAAAGCAGCGATGAATATTATTTAGAGCCTTGTGAGGGGCAATCGTTTTTTCCGCCAGACAATAGATAAGGAGTAACCTCATGAAAAAGATCAGGCTGGACACCTTTATGGATTTTCGGATGCTCTCCTCGCTGACCCTTTCCCCGGACGGCAGGAAGCTGGCTTACGTGCTGACTGGCATCGACCGGGAAAAGAAGGAATACGTCAGCCGCCTGCGCCTGCGCGCCGGAAACGATGACCGCCTCATGGTCAGCGACGGCAAAATCGGGGAATTCTTTTTTGAGGACGAGGACCACATCCTGTTCGCTACAGACAAGCGGGACGAAAAGAAGAAGGAAAAGGATGCGGAGAAAGAAGGCGCGTCCACGGTGCTGTATCGCCTGCCGCTCACCGGCGGCGAAGCGGAAAAGGCTTATGAGCTTCCGCTGGACGCGGGCAGTTTTAAGCTGCTGACCGATGGCAACCTGCTATTGGCCGGGGAAATCAGCACGGAGAATCCCGATCTGTATCTCCTCACCGGGGACAAAAAGAAGAAGGCGCTGGAGAAGATCGGCGAAGAAATAGACTATGAGGTGCTGACAGAATCACCCTTTGTGTTCAATGGCCGCGGCCTGATCCAGGGGAAGCGCAGCGCGCTGTTCCTCTATCAGGTGAAGGAAAACAGGCTCCGCCGCCTCACCGGAAAATATACGGATGTGGGTGCCTTCCGCGTTCATGGAAAGGATATCTTTTTCAGCGGCGTCACTTTCCGCAGCCGCCGCCCCAACCGGGACTGCCTGTACCGCCTGAACCTGGAAACGGGAAAAACCGAGCAGGTGCTGGGTCCGCGGTTGATGATCTACGCCATTGAGTTCATCGGGGACACGCTGGTGGTGATCGGTGCGGACGGCAAGCGCTACGGGGACAATGAGAACCCCTGCTTCTATACCCTTGATCCTCAGTCAAAGGAACTGAAGTTGCTTTGCCAGGCGGATGAAAGCCTGGGCAACGCCATGCTGACCGATGTGGAATACGGCGCTTCCCGCTTCACCAAGGCGGAGGGCGATCATCTCTATTTCCCGGCGCTGGACCGGGATGGCTGCAAGCTGAAGCGCATCGGGCTGAACGGCGTGATCGAAACCGTCGTAGCGACGGAGGGGCTGCTCAGCGACTATGATGTACATGAAGACAGCATCTTCTTCGCGGGCCTGCTGGACATGAAGCTCCCGGAGCTCTACTGTGCGGAAAAGGACGGAAACCGTTGCCTGACCGCCTGGAATGAAGAAGTGCTGAAGGATACCTATGTGGCTCAGCCTCAGCCCGTCATGGCGGAGCTGGACGGTGAGGAAATCGACGGCTGGGTGCTGCTGCCGGAGGATTTCGACCCCGGGAAAAAGTACCCCGCTGTGCTGGATATTCACGGCGGCCCCAAATGCGCCTATGGCCCGGTGTTCTTCCATGAAATGCAGGCCTGGGCGGCGAAGGGATACATTGTGTTCTTCTGCAATCCACATGGCTCGGACGGCAGGGGAAACGCCTTCTCCTATCTGGATCTGCAGTGGGGCAGCATCGATTACCGCCAGATCATGGCCTTTACAGACAAGGTGCTGGAAACCTATCCGGCCATTGACACCCGGCGGCTGTGCTGCACCGGCGGCTCCTACGGCGGGTACATGAGCAACTGGATTTTGGGGCACACAGACCGCTTCTGCTGCATTGCCACACAGCGTAGCATTGCCAACTGGGTATCCATGTACGGCATCAGCGATATCCCGCCGATCTCCAATTTTGAGGTGTGCAGCGCCGATCCCTATTCCGAAAAAGGCTTTGCGGAGATGTGGGATGTATCCCCGCTGAAATACGTTCGGAATGCCAAAACTCCCACCCTCATTATCCACAGCGAGGAGGATCACCGCTGCCCCATCGCCGAGGGGTATCAGCTGTATACCGCCCTGGTTTATCTTCGCGTTCCGGCCCGCATGGTCGTGTTCCACGGCGAGAACCACGAGCTCTCCCGCACCGGCAAACCGGCCCACCGCCTCCGCCGCCTGGAGGAGATTACCGGCTGGTTTGACAAGTACACAGGTGAAACGAAAAGGTAACCGCCATAGATGAAACGGTCAGGTGACGGGTGAACCGGATTCACGCGCCTGAAAGGTGTCAGGGTAACTGACTGGCCGTGTGTACGGACGGCATCCCGGAGACGCAGAATGCGGGATGATCGGGAAGAGCGCCTGACCGGTGCGCTCCTGGACCTGATCAGGATCAAACGACTTAAAGGAGCACATTGGCATGAGGAGGATTTGGAGAAACATACTGATCCTGTCCCTGGTCCTGCTGGCTATGCTGACCGGCGCGCTGGCGGGATCTGCGGATCCGGAAACAGGAAAACAGCCTGAAACCACGAGGATATTGGTCATCGAGACCACAGATATCCACGGGTATATCATGGACGCTTCCTCCGGCAGGGAGGAAACGTTCCAGTACCGCCTTGCGTACATCGCGCACCTGATCCGTGAGGCGCGCAACTCGGGGGAATACGACGATGTCCTTTTGCTGGACGGCGGGGACCTGTACCAGGGCACGCCGGTTTCCAATATGACCGGCGGAGCCGCCATCCGGGCCGCGCTGGATGCGATGGATTATGACGCCATTGCCCTGGGCAACCATGAGTTCGACTGGGATGTGACGGAGTATGCCGCAGACGGGGACGGCACGATTGCGCCCTATGTGCTGGGTGATTATTTCGGGGATGAGAAAACGCCGATCCTGGCCCCCGAGCTCTATGACGCCGCCATCGGTGAACGCGTGCCCTTCACGAAGGATTATGCAATGGTGGAAAAAGCCGGACTGAGGCTTGCCATCGTCGGGTATATTCCGGATTACCGCGAATCCATCATGCAGGAGAAGATCGCGCCGTATGTCATTGATTCGGACCTGCACAAGCTGGATGCGCTGGCGCGCAGGGTCCGTGCGGAGGAGCAGCCGGATGCACTGATCATTCTGGCCCATGAAGCCCCTGCCGGAATTGCCGAAGCGATGGATCCCACCGTTGTGGATCTGGTGGCCGGCGGGCACACCCATGAAATCGCGGCGGGCCGAGCCGAAAGCGGAATCCCATACATGCAGGGATATGACTACGCAAACGGCTTTGCCTCCGCAGTGCTGACAATCGGCGCAAACGGCGGGGTCTCCGTAGAGGACGTGCAGTATACCAGCATCACCGACAAGCCAGAGCTGCTGTATGCCTCAGAGGAAAACGAGGCGCACCTGGATCCTGATATTATGGAAATCTCCTATGCCACCTGGTCGGCTGTGCAGGAAGAAATGAGCGAGGTGCTGGGATAGACGGATACGCCGATTCTCAAGGTGAGAGAGGTCGGGGCGTGCAGTGCCGGCAACTGGGTCACGGGCCTGATGCTGCAGGCGACGCGGGCTGATGGGGCGATCATGGCCTTTTATAACCTCGACGGCATCCGCACAAGCCTGGTCATGCCGGAAAACCAGACGACCCGTGAGATTACAGTGTATGATATCTACACCATTACACCCTTTGCCAACAGTTTGCTGCTGTATGACCTGAACGGGCAGGAGCTTGCCGCGCTGCTGCAGCAGGGTCTGAATGTGCCGAATTACGGTGACCAGATGACCGGGCTGACATTTACCTATACCGCGACGGGGGATTCCGGAACGCCAAGACAGGAACGGGTATTCACCATCCAGAGCATTACACTGGACGACGGCACCGAGGTGGATATACACGACACAGAAACCCTGTACCGTGTATGCACAACAAATTTCAACGCCACGATGCCGGGCAGTGTTTTCGAGAATAAGGAACCGATCATCCCCATGGCCGATGCGCCCATTGACAATGAAGCGTTTATCAGGCTGCTTCGCGAGGGAAGGAAAACAAACGGAGGATACGTACCAGTGGATACCGGGGCGCGCGGCGTCAATGTGACAGAGGTCAATACGCAGGATGAAACCGCTCCCAGCGTAACCGTGCCCTGACCGCCGCGAGTGTTCCGCCATACAGCCCGCCCTCCCACAGACAGGCCACCGCGCGGTGGGACAGATGCCGGATGTACCCGATACCAAACGCGTCCTGAAGGCGTACTATCAGGATGAGGAAGAGGATATGTACTGGGCGCAGGGCCAGCTGGAAATGATCGAGTGCATCGGCGCTCAGAACTGGCTGCTGCGGCAGCTGTAAACAAGGAGAAACTGAAGATGAACGAGAAGGAAATCATCCTGGAAGCGATGAGAAAAGCCGGCGAGCCCCTGAACGCCGGTAAGGTTGCGGAGCTGACGGGCCTTGACCGCAAGGTTGTGGACAAGGCTTTTGCCGCGATGAAAAAGGAAGGCAGCATTGTCTCCCCTGTCCGCTGCAAGTGGGAGCCCGCACAGAAATAACGGAGTGCCTGACAAAAAATCAACCCATCATCCGACTGCCCCGGTGGCAGCGGCACTGCCTTGATGCCGTTCAACCGGCCACCGCCGGGGCGTCGGCTTTCCCAAACAAATGAAACCGTGAAAAGAGAGGTAAAGGAAAATGTCAACAGGGGCGATCATCGGAATCATCGTTGCTGTCCTGGTGCTCTGCTGCTGCTTCACACATCGCCGCGTCATCAAAGCCCTGATCAAGCATGAACCCATGCCCAAGGCCCCCAAGTGGCATGTGTGGGTCAAGCCCGAGAACAGGAGAAGCTGAGTGCGGAAAACGGAAACAGGGAGTGACGCGCTCCTCCTGGAGAACCAGCTGTGCTTCCCGCTGTATGCCTGCGCCAAGGAAGTGGTGCGCCAGTACAGAAAACCGCTGGAGCCGCTGGGAATTACCTATACGCAGTACCTGGTGATGATGGCGCTGTGGGAATACGGCAGGATGACGGAGCGGCAGCTGGGCCGGATTCTTCACCTGGAATCCAGCACGCTGGCTCCGCTGCTGAAACGGCTGGAAAACCAGAGACTGATCGACAGGCTTGCGCCGGAGGCCAACAAAAAAATGCTGTTTCTCGACCTGACCGAGAAGGGCCGTAGCATGAAACGGCAGGCCGAAGCAGTTCCTGAAGCCATGCGGGGGTGCATACCGCTGGAAACAGAGGAAATGCAGGTGCTCAAAAGCCTGCTGTGCAAGGCAGTTGAGCGAATGCACGGCGAAACCGACAGAGAATAAGGAGAAAGAGAAATGATCTACGATTATTCCCTGACCACCGGCAGGGGTGAAGAGCTGAAGCTTTCCGCTTACAGGGGCAAGGTGATCCTGGTGGTGAACACTGCCACAGGCTGCGGCTTTACTCCTCAGTATGCGCCGATTGAGCAGCTGTACAGAGATTACCATGATCAGGGACTGGAGATTCTGGACATTCCCTGCAACCAGTTTGGCGGGCAGGCTCCCGGTACAGACGAAGAGATACATGAGTTCTGCACGATGCATTTCAACACCACCTTCCCGCAGATGAAAAAGGCGGATGTAAACGGGGAAAACGAACTGCCCCTTTACACCTACCTGAAAGCCCAGAAGGGTTTTGCCGGTTTCCAGGAGCATCAGTATAAAGCGCTGCTGGAAAAGATGTTTGCGGAAAAAGACCCGGACTGGGCCAGCAAGCCGGATATCAAATGGAACTTCACAAAGTTTGTGATCGACCGGGAAGGCCATGTCGTTGCCCGGTTTGAGCCGACTGCCGACATGGCGGACGTGGAAAACTGCATCAGGGCCCTGCTGTAAATAATACCTGGACACAGGCGGAGGAAACTCCTCTGTGTCCAGCTTTTTTGACAGATGCAGGCGTAAAACCAAAGGGCAGGTGCTATCCTGTTATTGCAGGCCAGCCATGTTCACCGATTTACATCAATTTTACATCTCAGTACTGTCTATTCTTACATGAATATGGTACTCTTTTTTTGTGGAGGTGATCCGATTGCTGATTTACATCGTGGAAGACGAGGCTGACATCAGGGAGCTGGAGAGCTACGCACTGGAAAAGAACGGCTTTGAGGTGCGCAGCTTTGAGAACGGACAGGAGTTCTGGACCGCAGCGAAAAGCTGTGTACCGGATCTGATACTGCTGGACGTGATGCTGCCTGGTGAGGATGGATTCGCGATACTCCGGCGCCTGCGCTCAGAGCAAGCCTTCATCGGCATTCCCGTGATCATGATCTCCGCACGAGCGGCAGAGCTGGACAGAGTGAAGGGCCTTGATTTCGGGGCGGACGACTATCTCCATCCGGTCCTCTTCTGTCAGATACTTGCAACGCTTCTCTTGGTCTGTCATTTTGCAGACCTCCTTTCCGGGGATTCTCCCCAGACTAAAATCTACCGCAAAATTCTCCAATGTAAAATCCACAGCAACTTCTACTGTGGACGTTACTCTGGGAATTTACTGGCGCATTGGAAACGATGCCTGCAGCGATGTTAAACCGTTTCAGCCCCTTGACGGCGACGCTGGCTTTTGCTATCATAATGAAGGCGTGAAAACGCCGAAATGAATAAATACCGCCTATGGAGAGTGTGCGAGAGACAGGCTCAATGACCACACAGCAACCTGCAAGCGCAAGGTGCTAACGCCTGAACGATGGGCTTTCACCAAAGCTCATCATGACGATGGGCTTTTCTGTTTCCTCATGGGCGGAGCGAAAGGAGGACAGTTGGTGCATACCGGCAATATCGACAACAACCGCAGGGAGGAAAAAGAAAATGACCAAACAGGAGCTTCTGGAAATGATCAAAGCGGGCAAAGAATCTGCGCCATGGGCGAACGCGGTGCGAATGAGTGCGGCCAATGCAAAAACGTTGGGCATGCCTGCGGCAGTGCTTGGCCTTGAAGTGATCGCGATGGAAGACCCTTATCCGGATGATTATCTGCTGGTAGGGGAGAAATAATGCGGAGAGACTCTGCTCATAAGCTATCACGGACAAAACAACGAAGAGGGCTGGAAAATGGATAAGACATATTCCAATCATTTTTCCCGCATCGGGGTAAGCGATGCGGAGGTACAGGAGCGGGTGAAACACTGCTTCGATACGCTTTTTTTTGACCCTGAGGAGAGGATCTGGCAGGATGTGGATGACGACAGCGCCTGCATCGTGGATACCGGCAATATCGACGCACGCACCGAGGGCATGAGCTATGGCATGATGATGTGCGTGCAGATGGACCGGAAGGATCTGTTTGACAGACTGTGGCAGTTCGCCATGCGGTACATGTATCATGCGGAGGGGATATACAAAGGGTATTTTGCCTGGTCTGCGGGGCTGGACGGCAGGCACAACGCCGAAGGCCCTGCCCCGGACGGGGAGGAATACTTTGCCATGGCGCTTTTCATGGCTTCCGCTCGATGGGGTGAAGGAAAGGGCATTTTCGCGTATGCCGCCCAGGCCAGAGAAATACTGCGGCACTGCGTCCATCAGCCGGAAATCGTCCCCGGCGGGCGGGCCATGTGGGATGAGAGCAACCACATGATCCGTTTTGTGCCGGAGGCGGATTTTACCGATCCCAGCTATCATCTGCCCCATTTTTATACGCTGTTTGCGGAACGGGCGAATCCGGAAGACCGGGCGTTCTGGCTGGAAGCGGCAAAAGCCAGCCGAGACTATATCGCCCGCAGCGCTCACCCGGTCACAGGCATGAGCCCCGAGTACGCGGAATACGACGGAACGCCCAGACTGTTTCCGAAGAAACCCTTTACCTACTATTCCGACGCCTACCGCGTGGTGATGAACATCGCGCTGGACACCCTTTGGTTCGGGCGGAATGAGGGCATGGCGCGGATCGCCACAAATCTGCAGGATTATTTCCATGGCATCCCTGAAAGCGATTACCGCGCCTATCAGATCGACGGAACGCCCACAGAGGAACCGGCCATGCATCCCGTCGCCATCACCGCTGTGCTGGGGGCCGCTTCCATCGCAAGCGACAGTGCCTGTGCGGACGAATACCTCCGCAGCTTCTGGCAGACGCCGCTGCGCACAGGCAAGCGCAGGTATTACGACAACTGCCTGTACTTTTTCAGCCTGCTGATGCTTTCCGGTATGTATCGCATCTACTGACAGGCGGCAAAAAACGGCCGGGGACGTGTGCCCCGGCCGCCGTTCCGTTTTTAGCGTCCAAACTGCTTTTATTCCTTTGCCGCGTCCAGCAGCTGCTGTACGCAGGGCTTTGCCTGCCTGCTTTCATCGAACAGCAGGGGATGCTGCTTGATTCTGGGCGGATTCCGGTTGATGCCAAAGCTGTCCAGCCATGTCCGGTCGTCCGCCACGCCCCACGTTGTGACGCAGTCGATCACATCGGCGTAGCTCCGGTAAACCTCAAACAGCTTTACATAGATTTCATTGATTTTGTCCAGCGCCTCGGGCGTTGCCCGCAGGGCCTCCCGAACGCATTCCTCATAGCCCGGGGTACCCGGCTTGAGGCGCCTGTCGCCCAGGCTCAGTCTGGCCGTCATGGATACGTCCAGCTCTGTCACATGAATACGCAGGCCCAGCCCCGCGTAGATTTCAATGCTTCGCTTGAGCTCGTCATAATCGGGGGCGGCGAAATAATGCTGCTGCATGCCCATGCCGTCCACCCGACAGCCCTTCTCCTGGAGATGCCTGATCAGGCTGACGATGCGGTCCCGCTTTTCCGGCATACATTCGTTGTAATCATTGTAGAACAGCTGCGCGTCCGGGGCGGCGTACCTGGCCATGGAGCGGAAGGCCGCCTCGATGAACCCGGCTCCGCACAGCTGATAGTATTCACTGTTCCGATAGACAGGGCTTTCGCCCGGCGCCTTTGCCGGGTCCAAGGGGTCATCCCGGGTGGCTTCATTGACCACGTCCCAGGCATACACGTCTCCGTTATACCGCTGGCACAGGGCTTTGCTGTGGCTGTCAATGCGCGCATAGATCAGCTCCGGGGAGGCCGGTCTGTCTCCGTCCCGGTACATCCATGGGGCCGTCTGGTTATGCCATACGGGCGCGTGGGCGCGAATCTTCACGCCCATCTCCCGCGCCATGGCGACGATGGCATCCGCCTGTTCAAACTGAAACTGTCCCTCAGCCGCCTCCGTCAGCGCGTACTTCATTTCATTTTCCGGTGTCAGGCTGTTGAAATGCTCAAGGAGCAGGCCACGATACTCAGAAAGGCCGAAGGAAGATACCGCCGCGCCGATTTTGAAATAATTTTCGTATGCCTTTGCCAGTGAAAACAACTCGCTCATGCGCATTCCTCCTGCTGTAAGCACTGCCGGCGCGGACATCCTGCCCAGGGATTTGCCGGTTCATGCATGCTTCTTTCCTGTTTTGATTGTTGCGGCATACGCGCTGTTGCAAAGGCCCAGGATCGCCGACAGAATGAACAGCGTTTCAATGCCCAGCGTTTTCCAGATCCAGCCGCCGAACAGGGCGATGAAGATCGTGATCAGATGATTGACCGATACGCCGGTGGAGATGGTGGCCCGCACCTCGTCCGGGCTGTCTGAAATCGCCTGGACATAGACGTTCGAAGCCATGGATGCCAATGATATGATCGAATCCAGTATATAGTTCACGCAGCAGACAATGAAAGCGATGTTCATTGGGAAGATGTGATGCGCGAAGCCGTAGAAAAAGCAGACGATCACCAGAATCAGGGTATCCGCTACCATGACGGCTTTATAGCCGATTCTGTCGATGATTTTCCCAACCACCGGCGAAGCGAAGAAGCCGCAGATGGAGGAAACGGCAAACAGCGCGCTGATGGTCATGGCGTTGGCACCGTAAAACAGCACCAGCACATAGGGGCCGAAGGTGAAAAAGACCTGCTTGCGCGCGCCGTAGAAGACCTCCAGCATATAATACTTGGTGAACTTTTTGCGGAAGTAAAAGCGCCGTTTGTTTTCGTCCGGGGCGCTTTCGCCTTTGATGCGCAGGCTGGAAAGGAAGCCCAGGCCGATGATGCCCGCACTGACGGCGAACACCGCGCGGTACACCTCCGGCGAGGCCTTCACAATGAAAAACGTACCGATGATGATGAGATATCCCGCCAGCGTGCCGATCTGCTGCGCGGCGTTTTGCTGCCCCAGCGCTTCCCCGTTTCTTCCCTCTTTTGCATACTGCAGGGAGAGCGTGTTGCGCATGCCCAGCTGCATATGGTCACCCAGGGAATAAATGAAAATGCACAGTATCACCAGCACCCGGCTTGCGGGCACCAGAGCCTGCGCCGCCATGCCGGTGAGCATGAACAGCGCGCCCAGCTTGTAGATGCGTTCCGCTGAGAACATATACAGCGCTGCCAATATGAAAATCAGCAGCAGGCCCGGCAGTTCCCGGAAGAACTCGGAAACGCCCTTGTCGAAACCGGACATGCCCACAATTTCGGCCAGATAATTGTCAATGACACCCTTGTACAGCCCATATGCCAGCCCAAAGGTAACGATCGACGCAAGGAATGCCCGGTACCTGGATTCGGGCCTGAACGCCGCCTCTAATCGTTTCATGTGTTCTGTATATCCTTATTGCTAAATTGTGATTGGAGGGAGGGAAGCGATCGCTGAAGGCAGCATCGCAAACCCTCCCTTCCGGTCTCGGCAATAACAGTTTCCGTTTCGCCCTGTCATGCATCCAGCTTGGCAGAAGCCTCTTTGAGCAGCTGAATGATCGGAAGATGCTGGGGGCATACACCCTCGCACTGCCCGCATTCGATACACGCCGATGCGCGCCCGTGCCCCTGGCCGATCAGGCCGCCGTAAAACGTCTTGGGCCGGAACACGTCCCCATACAGGTTCATGGTGTTGATGGCGCGGAACACATCGGGGATGGCAATGCTCATGGGGCAGCCCGGCGTGCAATACCGGCAGGATGTGCAGCCGATCTGGGGCACATTCAGCATAATGGCTGTGACCTTTTCAACCAGTGCTTTTTCTTCCTCGCTCAGCGGCTCAAAGCCGGTAAAGGTGCCGATATTGTCGTTCATCTGTTCTTCCGTGCTCATGCCGGAAAGAATGGTCATCACGCCGGGGAGGGAGCCCACAAAGCGCAGCGCCCAGGAAGCGATGGAAGATTCGGGCCGGGCCGCTTTGTACATGGCCTCCAATTCCGGTGTCAGCTTCGCCAGTGTGCCGCCCTTGACCGGCTCCATGATGATCATGGGGATGCTCCGGCTGCGCAGTATTTCATACAGCTCCCCGGAGCGAACCACCGGGTTCTTCCAGTCCGCGTAATTCAGCTGAATCTGAACAAACTCAATCTCGGGATGGGCGTCCAATATCTTCATCAGATAGGCCGGGCTGCCGTGGAAGGAGAAGCCGAAATGCCGGATCTTTCCTTCCGCCTTTTTTTGCAGACCCCATTTGTAGCAGCCCAGCCGCTCGTAGGTTTCGCCATTCCCGCCATCCTCAATGGAATGCAGGAGATAGAAATCGAAATAATCAACACCGCACCTCTCCAGCTGTTCGTTGAAAATGCGGTCCCTGTCCTCCGGCACTTTCATGCACCAGGCGGGCAGCTTGGTCGCCAGCATGAACTGATCCCGGGGATACCGCTTGACCAGCGCTTCCTTAATGGCTTTTTCGGAATTGCCGCCATGATACACATAGGCGGTATCAAAGTAATTCATCCCCGCCTGCATATAAGCGTCCACCATATGGCATACGCGCTCAATGTCAATTTTCCCGTCCTTTTCAGGCAGCCGCATCAGGCCGAAGCCCAGTTTCGGCATGGCATCCAGCTGAATACTCATTGTTCTGTCTTCCTTTCGTTTTTGGTGTTGAGTCGTTGATTTTCGGCCTTCCGGCGGTCCCGCGGCACATTTCAGACCGCGTGTCCGCAGGGCTGTATCACCGCT
The DNA here is from genome assembly GCA_946407745.1 of uncultured Clostridia bacterium. Lineage (GTDB taxonomy): Bacteria > Bacillota > Clostridia > Christensenellales > Aristaeellaceae > RUG11272. Next base: position 28,970 of record CAMJPQ010000017.1, on the reverse strand, counting down.
TCTGCTCCTGTGGAGTCTGCGCTGAACCGGCCCGGGGCCGTTCAGTCCGGCACTGGGTGTAAGAGCCTTGAAAGCGGCGTGCCGTCCGCTGCGCCCCATCGTATATTCTTCAATGGCATTACCAGGGGTACGCCTCCCCGGTATAGGTGATGAACACGGGGCCGTCCTTGTCGTGGCGCTTGGTTTCAAACAGCAACCGCAGGGTCTCCGCGTGCGCATAGGGGTCCAGCGGCGCTTCGGTGTTGCCTGGATTGGTGCGCATCCAGCCGGGATGGAGGCAAATGATGTTCAGGTTCGGATCGTTCCTGAAGTAGTTCCGCAGCGTCATGGTGAGCATGTTCAGGGCTGCCTTTTCCGTGCCGTAGTCCAGGTAAAAGGTGCGGTAACACTTGCCGATGCTGCCTGCCTCCGAGGAAATATTGACCACCAGCGCCCCCAATTCGCTCTTTTTCAGCAGCGGCAGGAACGCTTTGACCACCCGGATGGGGCCTACCGCGCCCACATTGACGGCGGGTGCGATGAGATCCAGGTCGAAATCAGGCAGCTCCTTCATGGTGTCCGCTGAAGCGGTGGTGGCGTTATTGATTATCAGGTCGATGCGATCCGTTTGCCTGGCCGCTTCCTCTGCCGCGGCGTTCACCGAGGCGGTGGAGGCGATGTCCATGGTGAGGATGTGCAGCCGATCAGGGTATTCGCTCTGCAGGGCTTCCAGCGCCTCAGACTTCCGGCGGATGCTGGCGAGCACCTTATCGCCATGCTCCAAATAGCGCTTTACCAGGTTGAAGCCCAGGGCATAAGGCCGACCTGTACCGGTAATCAAAACGGTTTGCGGCATGATACGTGTCTCCCTTCCAAGCTCTTTATAGTGATGCATCCTTCCAGCCTAATGCATCACTGGTTCAGAACGGCGATACAGCCGGCAATGCCTTTATGCAACTGCCCGCCTCATCAGCGCAGTGCTGCCCTGACAGTTGGATCATAAACCTTAGAGTAAAGTTTAAGTCAAGACAAAAAAAGAAAAAACAAGGAAATGTTGATGATACGAGCTGCCCGGATGGCGAGCGGATGCATGAAGCAAAGCGGCAGAACCGTCTTCATCCCCGATACAGCGGTGATGCGCAGACGGCACACGGATTGGGAACGCAAAAGGAAAACCTTTACTTGACAAAACTAATAACCATTAGTATAATGACTAACGAAATGAAGTAGCCGGGAGAGGGACGGGGATGGAGCGAAAGGAAGAAATCATCTATGCCGCGCTGGAATTGGCATCCGTGAACGGATTGAAGTCCGTTTCCTTGTCGCAGATTGCCGAAAAGGTTGGGATGAAAGCGCCTTCACTGTACAATCATTTCAGGTCAAAGGATGAAATCGTCAAGGCGATGTACAGCACACTCAGGGAAAAAGCACTGAAAGGGCGATCAACCGGTTTCGCTGATCCGGGAGAGCTGGCCTCCACAGGCCTGGAACAGATACTGACAGAATCCATTTCCGGGTACCTGGGAATGATCTCTGATCGGAATATGCTGCAGTTTTTCCGCGTCCTCTATTCTGAGCGGTCGCTTGATCCCCTGGCCGCAGAGATCATGCTGGACGAAACGGAGCACATGATACAGGCAACAAGAAACCTGTTCTATGCGCTGGCGGTGCATGGAAAGATGAAAAGCGACGGCATCGACACGGCTGCCGTGACTTTCGCGCTCACGGTCCATTCACTGATCGATTATCGTATGGATATGCTTACCGCCGGAAAGGCAGACTCCTTTGGCGATAACCAAAGCTCTTTCACTAAAGAACTGACTGCTTTTGTCAAATGGTTCTGCGAGCAGGTTGGAGGAAACCGGAATGAACAGGAAACTCATTAACTGGCTTGGGCTGACCGGCGTCATTGCGTTCATATCCTACACCCTGGCAGTAGTGATTGCTCCGTCCGCGTTTCCCGGATATCACTGGATGGAGCAGGCGGTCAGTGATCTGTCAGCTGAGAGTGCGCCTTCCAGAGCGCTTTGGAATCAGCTTGCCGCCATGTACGGCGTATGCAGCGTGGTCTGCGCGACCTGTGTTTCCGTCTATGTGTCTGAAAACAGGGTTTCCACGGGGCTGTTCCGGGTTGGGATGCACCTTTTCACCATCATGAACTGGGTCTCTTACGTGGGTTACGCCATGTTCCCGCTGTCTGACAGTGGCAAAGAGATCGCGTCTTTTCAGGAAATCATGCACATGGTCGTGACAATTGCTGTCGTACCGCTGTCGATCGCATCGCTGGTTTGCCTGATCACCGCCGGCTTCAGAGAGCGCGGGATCCGGGGAATTGGCATCTGGGCTGCTGTGGCGCTGGCCATGATGATGGTCGGGGCGGTTGGCCAGAGTGTGGTTCCACCGCAGTATTTTGGCATTGTGGAGCGCTTCAGCGTGTTTGCGGCGGTCGGTTTCGGCGCCGTATGCGGGATCTATTTGTACAGAAGCTTTGGACTCCAGACCGGGCGCTGAACAGCAGGAGGCTTTCGGGATAGTATACGCATAGCGGCAGGCAGGGAACGTTCAATCGTTCTCTTTCTGCCGCTTTTGCATGGTGGAGCAATGGCTTGCTTTCTGATGCATTCAGGATACGCTGAAGCACGGCTGCTGCGCTGAGCCTGGCTTTCAGTCACATACGGGAAGCTTTCAATTCCCTGTGACGGCCTGCGTCAGTCTTCCTTGACAGTTTGGAAGCGGTGCGCTATCATCTTTTACATGGTAGGCTTTCAGCTTCTTTTTTTACTTCGGGCAGGAACAGGACATTGGTCTGAACACTGCAGGTATTCATCGGACAGAAGCTGATGGCCTGCTTTTGCGAAATATACGAATCATAACAATGCGGAGAAGACGGGATCAGGCGTGAGGCGATCTGCAGCCTGGGCGCGATGCCAGGCGGCCTGCCGGAAACCTGCGCCGCGGACTGCCTGTGAGGCAGGAAATCAAAAAAAACAATGCCCGGCTATTGCAGTGCAGGGAGGTGACCTTCATGAAGCGGGTGTTGGGAGCGGTACTCATCGCGCTGTTGATGCTGTGCGGCCATGCGGCGGCAGCGATTGAGTATCTGCCCTTTGAAAAGCTCCGGGATGTACAGGGCCCGGCGGTTGTACATGTTGTAGCCAGGACAGGCGAGCCCACGGAGCTGCGCCTGCAGTCTGTCCTGACTGATAAAACGACCTGGCGGTGGCTGATTCGGGATTCCTCAGGCACTTTCGCGCTTTCCTCGTTGTTTGTTGATATGGACCAGTATCAGGCAATGAGCCTCAGCGAGAGAGACTTCGTGCTGAACCATAAGGAATGTGCCCTGACAATTGATGTCAGCTCAAATGGAGCATGGAAGGTGACAGCGATAAAGGGGGTGCCGGAGCCAATTACGGCTCAGAATATTGGCCGTGTGCTGATGCTGATTATAGGGCTCACTGGCGGCGGCATCGCCCTGTACCTCTTCCTGAACAGGGGAGAAAGGGCTTCCTCCGCAAGCCTGGCTGTGCAGGTGCAGCGACGGCGCCCGGGTATCCTCCTTCCGCTGCTTGCTATACTTGCGATGCTTCCGTCGCATAAGGACAGAAAGCGGAACAGGCATCAGTAGTCTGCGAAATGCAAAGGCAACAACGCGCAATTCAGCGATGCTGCCTTAATAAAATGCCGGACACAGGCGGAGAAAACTCCTCTGTGCCCGGCGTTGCTATTCTGAAGGTGTGAGTGACGAGTGCGGAGACAGAAACGGCATTTTCGGCATGCCCGGACCTGTCCGCACTTCCTGGCCTTACCCTCTGACCAGCTTTCGCACGCCCTTGATTTTGGACAACCCGAGGGACAGCAGAAAGGAAAGCCCGAAGATGAGGAAAAACTGCACCAGCGTGTAGACCAGTGGGAGCCGCTCGTTGAATGCCTTGTAGGGAAGTACGGCACCGATCAGGATCTCAAGCAGGAAAAGATGCAGAACATAGATGCCGAACGACTGCTGAGACAGTGCTGAAAGGACTCTGCTCCTGTTCTCCCTTTCCCCACAGCGGGTCGTGATCCAGGTAAACAGGCCTGCCCCATAGAGCATGGCCGGCAGGGTGTTCATTTCCGCCATGTAATCGCGGATTTTTGGTATATCGCCGACGAAGAAATGAACGGACAGGATGATCCAGATCAGCGCGGCCAGGCCTGACAGAATCAGGGCAATTCTTGCTTTCCCTGTCGGCGGGAAGGCAGTGAGGTACCAGCCGATCAGGAGATAGGGCACATAGCCTGTGGCATATTCCATATGGAATTTGCCAACAAAGTCGGAGACGGTGAAACGCATACCCTGCGTCAGCACACCGGCGGTCTGTGTTCCAAACTGCACGATCGCGCTGAGAACAATCAGCCCCAGAATGTATTCCCTGTTCTCTTTTTTGACAAACAGGCGCAGCACCGGGATCACAACGTAAGCGCCAACGAGCATATAGAGGTACCACAGATGCAGTCCGCGGCCCTTCCGCAGCAGCAGATTATCCACAAAGACCTCCATGTCAATGGGGCCGCCCTGCATCAGCGGAATCAGAACTGCCCGCCATACCGCATAAAACAGCAGCCAGAACAGCAGCAGCAGTACGATGGACAACAGGTTTTTGCGGTAGAAGGCGCGCGAGGCCGTCTCCCGCCTTTCGTCCAGCAGCAGCGCGCCGGTGAGCATCATAAACATCGGTGTGCCCGCCCTGCCCAGGGCGTTGAAGATGTTTCCGACAATAAAGGCTGCGTTGTCGGTCCCGTGGAAATACGTGACCATATAGGCTGATACATGGATCATAACAACCATTGCCATTGCGACGACTCTGACCATGTCAAAGCTCAGCATCCTTTTACGGGCCATATTCTCATACTCCTTACTTTTCATGGCGTTGTGCGTTTTGCCTTCGGAGAACCCCGGGCCGGACAGCGTGTCTGGCTGAACAGTATCCATCGGCTCACCTCCGGTAGCGACGATGCAGCTCATCGGTTCATTGCGGAAAGCATACCATAATTTTCCGCTCTTTTCCATCACAATTTCAGATTTGCACAGGGAGCCCTTCACGCAACGCAGTCAACACGTCATCCCGGCTGCACCGGCTGCCGTGCCTGCCAGGCGGAAAGCGGGAATCCTTTTCGGCATGATACAGCCACAGCAAGAATCAGGGCCGCCCCACAATGCCGGGAGCGGCCCTTCTGCTGGCTGTACACTGCTTCAGTTTTCAGCCACAAACACACAGTTGTCATGGCTCAGGCAGTATGTCTCCGCCGGGCTGCCCACTGTGCCGAACACGTACACCAGCGTGCAGCCGTCGAACACATCCTCGCCCAGTGCGCAGCCCGCGGGGATGCGGATCTGCGTCAGGTTCGGGCAGTTTCGGAAGGCGTGATCGCCGATGGAGGAACAATTCTCCGGAACGGATACCATCGTCATCGCCGCGCCCTCGAAGGCTTCGGCCTCCACTGCGGTCAGGCCGGTCGGCAGGGTGAAGTCCGGGTTGTCGAACGGGAGGTTGAGACAGAGTATCCACGTGTTGTCCCGGATCAGCAGCAGATAGTCTTCTTTATCGCTGAAAAGGCCTGCCGTGCTGTCCGCCGTGCCGGTGACGAGCGTCACGGGCGCTTTGACTGCGGGAATCTCTGTGCCGGAAAGCCCGACCTGAATCCCCTCTGCGAGATTCGAGGCTTTGACGGTCGCGGTTCTGTTGTCATCCCTGCCCACGTGCAGGTTGTTCTCGCCCAGGCTGCCGGAAGTGTTTCCCGTGACGACCGGGGCACCGGAAAGGTTGACGGTACTTTTCCCTAAAGCATAGATCCCGCCGCCATAGCTCGCCGCGGTATTCCCGGTCACCGTGCCGCCGCTCAGGTTCAGCGTGCCGTAGTTAAAGATCCCGCCGCCCATCCCGCCGCTCACGTTGCCGGTGATGGTGCCGCCGCTCAGGTTCAGCGTGCCAAAGTTTTTGATGGCGCCGGCACCGCTTGTACTCTCATTGCCGGTGATGGTGCCGCCTGTGATGGTCAGCGTGCCATAGCTCAGGATGCCGCCAGCTCCCCAGTTGGTCGAGGATTTGCCGCCGGTGATGACGCCGTCCCCCACGCTGTCGGTGATAGTCAGATAGCCAGAATTGTAAAGCACGTAACCTGCGTCTTTGGGGCCTGCGCAGACTCGGGCAAGGGTATGCCCGTTCAGGTCCAGGGTGATGCTTTTGTTGTCGGGAATGGTCAGGCAGACGTCATAATCGCTGGAGGTGACGGCGTCGTCCAGCACGATGACCGCGCCGTTTGGCGCGCTGTCGATTCTGGTCTGCAGATCAGTCCAGCTGTTGCGCCAGGTGGCGATCAGGGTGGTATCGTTGTTGAACGTGTATTCCTCTGCCGTGGCCAGGATCACATCGGTATTCTTGACCTGCCATCCGTTGAATTCGTATCCGTTGAAGGTGAATTCGCAGGCTGCGGCAGGATGCGCGGTGCCTCCGGCGTAGATATCGGGGTCCATGGCGCCCTCCGCGTGGGTGCTCCCGGCCTCGTAGGTGACGGTTACCTTGTAGCCGGTATAGCCGCAATTCTCGCAGTGCTGCTTTTCACCCAGGGGGACAAAGTGGTGGGCCTCGGAGCCTTCCGCCTTGCAGTGCAGGCAGTGCCAGATGTGGCTATTCTCCGCCTCCGCGTCGTCCGGCGGCAGGGTATAGTCTTTTCCGCTGTGCTCACAGGCTTCGATCCTGGCATAATGTTTGCGGCATACGCTGACACGCTCCGACACAGCGGCTGTTACCGCGTCAGCGCCGCCGGGATCGTTGCTGGCCATGACGCTCATCATGTCGCCCAGGATCAGGGTGCCTTCCTTGTCGCCGCCGTTGCCCCGGCCGATGGCCCGCCCGTTGCCTTGGCTGGAGGAGGAGGCGATGACCGTGCCGCCGGTGATTTCGATGGTGCCTTCGTTCTCGCCGCCTTCGCCCAGGGTGAACTCCGCTCCCGCGCCGATTCCCGCGCTTCGACCGGTGGAAGCAGCACGGACAATGCCGCCGTTGATGCGGACAGTGCCTTTGAAGTTGCCGCCTCCGCCCGCGCCGATGCCAGAGCCGATGGCGGAAGTCGCCGTCACTGTGCCATTGGTAATCGTGATCGTGCCGGTGAGATCGTCCTCGCGGCCGGAGCCGATAGCAGCTCCGCCATACGCCGTAGCTTCAACGGTCCCGCCGCTGATGGTGATACTTCCGCCGCATGCTTCACCTGCGCCCGAGCCGATGGCGGTGCCTGCTCCTTCGTCACCTGCTTTGGCGATGACGTGGCCGCCGCTGATGGTGATACTGTCTACGCCGCCCTGCTCGCCGCCGCCGATGCCTGCACCATATGTCGTGACTTCATATTCTCCTGACGCATTGCCCGACGAGATCATAAAGCGGATGACCGCATTGGCGTGCACGGTGCCGGCATCGATGGTAATCTGACCCGAAGACCCCTTTTTTCCGCCGCCGATGCCTGCGCCATCCGGGCCGCCAGAGCCGGTAACATTGCCGCCATGGATGGCGATCGTGCCGCCGCTGCTTTTTTCGCCGCCGCCGATGCCCGCGCCGTTTTCGCCGCCCTGGCTTTCGACTGTTCCACCGTAGATGGCGATGTTGCCGCCGGTGCCCATCTCACCGCCGCCGATGCCTGCACCGTCGTGGCCGCCGGTAGCCTTCACCTTTCCGCCGTAGATGCGGATGGTGCCGCCGTCCCGGTCCTCACTGCCGCCGATGCCCGCGGCGTATGGGCCGCCGGTGGCGGTCACGGTGCCGCCGTAGATCGCGATCAGGCCGCAGTCAGAGGGGCTGTTCTGCTGACCCTTGCCGATGCCCGCGCCGCTGGAGCCGCCCTGGGCCGTCACATTGCCGCCATAGATGACGATGTTCTGATAGCCGCTATTGTGATTGCCGCCGCCGATGCCCGCCGCGTTGGTGCCGCCCCTGGCATCGATCACGCCGCCGTGCACATACAGGCTGCCACCCACTGTGTCCGCCATGCCGCCGATGCCGGGGCCGCTCTCAGGCTTCGCGATCAGTTTGCCTGTGCCCGCGCTCTGCCCGTAGATGGACAGGCTGCTGCCCTGCATGATGTAGATGCCGTCGTTTGCGTTCAGTGTCGCCCCGTCGCAGAGGATCAGGTTGACATTGCCGGTGACGCGGATGGTGGTGTCGCTGCCCATGGTGACATTGCCCTGCACCACATACCAGCCGTGGCCGGGATCCATGTCGTAATAGTCCGCATTCCCGCCTGTGACGATCGTATAGGACATGCAGTCCCGGGACCCGAGGGAGACGCCGTTCTCATCATAGCTGATGTAGGGCACCGGTGGCTGGACCGCCGTCACCGACAGGTAAACCTGATCCGCGGGCATGGTGAAGGACCCGGTGGCCGTGCCGTCCGCGCCGACCGTGAAGGCGACCGTCTGGGGGACCGGGTTGTTCAGGGTCGTATAGAACATGCTGTCTATATCGTGCCCTTCGATGGGGGAAGCGGTTATCGTGATGGTCTTCCCCGCCTCCGCATAGAAGTCATCGGTGCCTGTCTGCTCGCAGTCGGACAGGCTTACGTCACAGTGCAGGAAGGAGCCTTCCACCTTGTAGGTGGTGACAGTCGGGTGCGCCATCGTGACGGTCACCGTCATGTTGGCCATGGGCAGGTCAAAATAGGCAGTCACTTCCCCGGTCTCATCATCCCGATAAAGCGTGGAGGTTTTCGTATAGGAGCCGTCTTCCCTGAACTTGACGGATTCCACACCGCAGTCCGGGTTCGGAACGATCCGGACGCCGATTCGCGCCGAGGGAAAGGCAAAGGTGTCAATGCCGATGGCACTCTGGTTCTCGAAGATTTCGCTGTCGATGAATAAGGCAAACGACTGGCAGTACTGCCGCACCTCCGCGTAGTTTGCCACCGTGACGGAATACGTATCCGCCAGCGCACCCCCGCACACAAGCAGGGCACACAGGCACAGGATGAGGACGGTGAGGAGCATCAGACGCTTTTTCATAGGAATCTCCTTCCGTTGGATGATGGGTAAGCTAAAGCCGGCTGACGGAACGATCTCCGCATCATTTTGCCTGCCGGCTCATAAAAACAGCCATGTGGAGAAAAGGCACAGTGATGCCGCCCGGTTGTTTGAATGTGGCACGGCGCAGCATCCCTGTCAACCCCTTTCCGGATATAAAAATCCATTTTAATTTTAACATTTTCCACGGGAAGTGGCAAGATGAGTATATGAAATGTGCGCATAAGATTTCAGCCGGGGTTACTGTGGGCCTTGGGTCCAGCAACCAGCGGGGGCTGTCAGGGGACGAGCCCCGTTGGCACCTTCACAGCCTGCGTGAAGCTGCTTGAAAAAAGCACGCTTCAGGTGTATCATTCCTGTGATCATGAATATGGAGGTGCTGGCAATGAAGAAATGCTGGCTTGCGTTCCTGTTGGCGGCTGTGCTGCTGCTGTGCACAGCGGCTGCTATGGCGGAAAACGCCGGGGACTTTGAATACACTGTTGAAAACGGAAAGGCGACCATCACAGCCTACAATGGTTCGGAAACGGCCCTGATCGTGCCCGCGGCCTTGGGCGGCAGCCCGGTGACCGCCATCGGCGAAAATGCCTTCATGGGCTGCTATGAGCTCACATCCGTTTCTCTGCCGCAGGGGCTCACCGAGATCGGCACAGCGGCCTTTGCCGGCTGCTACGGACTCACAGTTTTCACTGTGCCGGAAGGGGTCACCGACATCGGTGAAACCGCGTTCATGAACTGCGACGGTCTCACCTCTGTTTCCCTGCCGGGCAGTCTCCTCCGCCTCGGCGCGGGGGCCTTCAGCGACTGCAGAGCGCTCGAGGCGATCCACATTCCGGAGAATGTGACCGCTCTGACGGACAACCCCTTCCCCGGCTGTGCTGCGCTGACGCAGATTACCGTGGCCGAAGGCAATGCGGCGCTTGAGATGCGCGGCGGCCTGCTCTACAACCGCGCCGGGAACGAGCTGGCGTGCTGGCCGCAGGGGCTTGCCGTTGGGAAATGCGCCGTGCCTGCCGGTACGGAAGCCATCGGCGTCAATGCCTTCACCTCCTGCGACGGCATTACCTCCGTTGACCTCCCGGACAGCGTGACCGCCATCCGCAGCGGCGCCTTCCGGTTCTGCAATGGCCTGGAGTCCATCAGCCTGCCCGCTGGGATCACAGTCCTGGAGGACAGCGCCTTCGAGGGGTGCACCGCTCTCAAGACTGTCACCCTGCCGCAGGGGCTTACTGCGATTGCCCCCATGCTGCTCCGTGGCTGCGAGAGCCTCACGTCCGTCGTTGTCCCTGAAAACGTAACGGGCATCGGCTACAACGCCTTCGACAGCTGCTATGCCCTGAAACGGGTGTACCTTCCCGCCGGCCTGACGCAGATCAGCGTGTTTGCCTTCTATGGCTGTGACAGCCTGACAGATGTCTGCTTCTTCGGAACGCAGGCGCAGTGGGACGCGATGGCCATCGAAGACCTTAACGATCCGCTGACCGAAGCCGCGCTGCATCCCTCCTGGCACGTCGAAACGGATGTGGACCTGCCGGAGGACCTTCTTCGCATCGAAAGCCAGGCCTTCGCGGACCTGGAGGGTGGCTCGGCAGTGCGCGTCCCGTCCAATGTAGAGGAAATTGCCGACGATGCGTTCCCGTCCGCCGACGGTGAGAACCCCGTGATGTTCATCGTCACGCGCGGAAGCTACGCGGAGGATTGGGCGATTGCCCATGGGTACACCGTGTGGTACGATCAGCCCTGAGGGAACAGGCTGCCGGACAGAAATCCTTCCGGCGGACCATATAAACTGTTCCGGCCAATGCGATGCCATACAGCAAATCAGGGAAGCTTCACCTACAACCCTCTGCCGAAAGGTGGAGGGCTTTTCCATGGCGTGCCGGTATCACAATCAGGAACCGAGCCCGATGCACTGTGAGATCCGGTGAACACTGAGCGTGTGTGCAGATCCCTGCCGCGGGGCATCAGCCGTCTTCAAAGGAAGGCACATTTCATTCATTATTACTTGTCCTGACTTGACGATGAACATTTATTCTATATATAATGCATGATGCCACAACCAATCGGAATGATAACGGTGAATTCGGGAAAGAGGTGTTTCCATTGTTGATTTCCCTGCGTGAAAACTGGACCATGCTGGATGGTGAAAAAAGCTATCCCTGCCAGGTGCCCTGCTCTGTGTATGACACGCTGATCAATGCCGGCGCGCTGGCTGACCCTTACGCAGGTGAAAACCAGTGGGAGGCCACCGGCGTGTGCGACAGGGATTTCGCCTTTGAAAAGACGTTTGCCCTGCCGGAAACCGGGCAGCCGGCCGAGCGGCTGATCCTGCGCTTCGACGGCATTGATACGCTGGGAAAGGTGTATCTGAACGGCACGCTGCTGGGGGAAACGGACAACATGCACCGCACATGGGAATACGATGTGACAAGCCTGGTCCGCCCCGAAGGAAACCGGCTGCGTGTCGCGCTCGCTTCCCCCAGCCGCTTCATTGCCGATATGCAGAAGAAGCGTCCGCTGTGGGGCGTGGACTCTACAATGGCGGGCTATCCGCATCTGCGCAAGGCACACTACATGTTCGGCTGGGACTGGGGCCCTCAGCTGCCCGACCTGGGCATCTGGCGCGGCGCTTATCTGCTGGGCTTCACCGGGGGACGGGTGCGCACAGCCTACTATGGACAGCACCATGAAAACGGCAGCGTATTGCTTTCCTGCAGGGCGGACATCGAGGCCTGGACGCCGGGCCTGACAGCGCTCTTCCGCGTCACAGCGCCGGACGGCACCCGGCTGGAAGCGCCGCTGACAGGCGGCAGAGCGGAAATCAGGATCGAAAACCCGCAGCTGTGGTGGGTGCGCGGCCTGGGCGGCCAGCCCCTGTACACCTGTGACACGGTGCTGCTGAAGGATGGAGCGCCAGTGGATGTTTTCACACGCCGCGTGGGGCTGCGCACGCTGTCGGTGTCTCAGGAGAAGGACGCGTGGGGCGAAGAATTCTGCTTTATCAACAATGGGGTGAAGGTATTCGCCATGGGCGCGAACTACATCCCGGAGGATCAGATCCTTCCCCGCGCCACGAAGGAGAGGACGCTGCGCCTGCTGGAGGACTGCAGGGCGGCGAACTACAATTTCATCCGCGTGTGGGGCGGCGGAGTGTATCCAGATGATACCTTCTACGACTGGTGCGATGAGAATGGCCTGATCGTCTGGCAGGATTTCATGTTCGCCTGCTCCGCGTACCGGCTGACCCCGGCCATGGAGGCCACTGTGCGGGCGGAAATACGTGACAGTGTGCTGCGGCTGCGAAATCACGCCAGCCTGGGCCTGCTCTGCGGCAACAACGAAATCGAATCGGCCTGGGAGGGCTGGGGCCTGCCGGACGATCCGGAGGCGAAGAATGATTACCTGAAGCTGTTTGAGGGAATCATCCCTGAGATTGTACGGGAACTGGCACCGGAAACCTTCTACTGGCCCTCCTCGCCCTCCTCCGGCGGCGGCTTTCACGATTCCTCCTCCAATCAGGCGGGGGACATGCACTACTGGGCCGTGTGGCACAACTTCAAGCCCATCGAGGCTTTCCGGCAGTATTACTACCGCTTCTGCTCCGAGTACGGGTTTGAAAGCCTGCCGGATATCAAAACCGTGCGCTCTTTCGCCGGGGACGGGGACCTTGATTTGTGCGGCCATGTGATGGAGGCGCACCAGAAATGCACCCAGGGCAATGAAAAGATCATGTATTACCTGGCGCAGATGGTCAATTATCCCTATGACTTTGAGCGCCTGATCTACTGCTCTCAGCTGGTGCAGGCGGACTGTATCCGCTCCAACGTGGAGCATATGCGCCGCGCCAGGGGCCGCTGCATGGGCTCGGCCTACTGGCAGGTGAATGATTCCAATCCCGTCATCTCCTGGAGCAGCATTGATTACTTTGGCCGGTGGAAGGGCCTGCATTACGCCGCCCGCCGCTTCTATGCCCCCGTGCTGCTCAGCTGCGATGATACGGACCCTGTCCGCCCTGCCATGTATGTGACCAACGACACGCGGGCGGAGGTGCGCGCGCAGCTCATCTGCCGCCTGCGGGACAACCGGGCCTGTGTACTGAGGGAGTTTTCCGCGCAGGTATGCGTTCCCGCCCTGACGGCCGTGGAGTGCCTGCGGCTCGACCTGTCCGATGCGCTGGCCGCGATGCGGGACAGGCGCACAAGGTACATCGAATACGCGCTGATCCGGGATGGGGAAACCCTGAGTGCGGGCACCACACTGTTTGTGCGGCCCAAAGCGTTTGACTTTATCGCGCCACAGATCGACCTGCAAATCAGCGGGGAGGAAGAGCAGTTTGTGCTGCGGTTCACTGCCTCCTGCTTTGTCAAAAGCGTCTGCCTGTCGCTGCGGGACCACGACGAGGTTTTCTCTGATAACTGGTTCGACATCCACGGCGCGCAGCCTGTTCAGGTGACTCTGCCCCGACAGGGCGCGCTGTCCGCAATGAGTCCGGAGGAACTGCGGTCTCAGCTGGTGATTGCGCATTACTGACTGAGACGGTACTGAGAACGCAGGCGCAGTGGTATACTCGTCTTTGAACATACCTGAATGGCAGACCATCCGGCCGCGCCGGGCAGCTTTGGCCTTATGCGGCCGCAGCCTGCCCGGCGGCGGGCACGGGCGAAAGAACCGCGAAGTGGAGGAAGCGCCATGGTGAAGGTGTTTCTGGTAGATGACGAAATCGTGATCCGGGAGGGCATCCGGGCTTCTTTTCCGTGGGAAGATACAGACTATGTGCTGGTGGGTGAGGCGCCGGACGGGGAAATGGCCCTGCCCATGATTCGGGATACGCAGCCGGATATCCTGATCACGGATATCCGCATGCCGTTCATGGACGGCATTGCGCTGTGCAGCGCCGTGCGGAGCCAGATGCCATGGATCGGCATCATCATGCTCAGCGGATATGATGAGTTTGAGTATGCCCGGAAGGGGATTCAGCTGGGTGTGCGGGAATACATGCTGAAGCCTGTGACCTCCTCCGAACTCAAGCAGGCACTGGACCGCGTCAGCGAAGCCATGCGGGAGGAAAAGCGAAACCGAGCCGCACACAGGGCGGGCTCTGACCAGCGCTTTCTGCAGGAAAAGCTGCTCAGCAGCCTTTACAGTGAGGATCAGCGGGAAGGGGATGCCCGCGCAGTGGTAGAGCAGCTGCGCGGTATGGGCATCAATCTTGCCGCGCCACGGTATGCCGTGATCGACGCGGCCTTCGAACCGATTTCATCCGGTCACGCTGAGCTGGTCGAACTGGCGGAGGGCAGCGGAGGCATCGTCCATGTTTCGCCCTGCCGTACCGGCAGCAGGGTGCTGGTGCTTGGCGACAATGACCAGGACACAGAAGAACGCGCCTATGCCTTCGGCGCCTCTGTCGCCACAGAGCTGGAGCGGATCGGCTGCGGCGGCATACGCATCAGCATCGGTGAAATTGTTGAGGGCCCGGAGAATATCTACCGCAGCCTGCAGAGCGCCCGGCACATCCGCCATGTGCTGACGGACCAGGCGGAAAGCTCTCCCCGGATTGTGGGCGTGAGGGAATTCAGCGAGGGCAGCGGGGAGCGCGCAGCGGCTGTGATGGCAGCCCGCGCGAAAATGTACCTCGCGGAGCATTATCAGAACGGCAACCTGATGCTGCAGGACGTGGCGGCGGCGGTGGGCATGAGCAACAGCCGGTTTTCCACCGTGTTTGCCCAGGAGTGCGGAAAGACGTTTACGGAATACCTGACAGGCCTGCGGCTGGAGAAGGCCAGGGAGCTGCTGAGGACCACGGACAAGCGCAGCAGCCAGATCGCCTTTGAGGCGGGATACAACGACAGCCATTACTTCAGCTATCTGTTCAAGAAAAACGTGGGAATGACCCCCGGCGAATACCGGGCCGCCAGCCAGGACGGAGGCGCAGTGAAATGAGGAAGGGCTTTGTTCGCCTGCTGCTGCTCGCGGCCTGCCTGCTCGGGCTGACCGCCTGCGCGCCGAAGCAGGACGCGGCGGAGACACCCAGGCTGCTGCTGGGCTTCAGCCAGCTGGGCTCTGAGAGCTCCTACCGGATCGGGAATACCAGAGATATCGAGGCGCAGGCGGAGGCCTACGGCATCAGCCTGATGATGAAGAACGCCAACCAGAAGCAGGAGAACCAGATTGCCGATATCCGCAGCCTGATCGCCTACCGGGTGGATGTGATCGCCTTTTCTCCCATTGTTGAGGACGGCTGGGACACGGTGCTCATCGAGGCGAAAAGGGCGGGAATCCCAGTGGTGCTGGTGGACCGCACCATCAACACGAAGGACGAGAGCCTGTACGCCGGCCTGATCGGCTCCGACTTCTACAGGGAAGGCGTCATGGCGGCGGAGTACCTGATCCGCAAGGCGGACCGGCTGGGCAGGGAACAGATCAACATTGTGGAAATCAGAGGCACGGAGAACTCAACGCCGATGAAGCAGCGCCAGCAGGGCTTCATGGATACGATAGCCGGCGACCGGCGCATGCACCTGCTGAGCAGTGTGGACGGCGATTTCCTTCGAAGCCGCGGTGCTGAATGCATGCGGGACCTGCTGAAGACCTACGGCAGGCAGATCGATGCCGTGTTCAGCCACAACGACGAGATGACCATCGGCGCGCTGCCGGAGATTGAGAAGGCGGGGATGGTTCCCGGCAAGGACATTCTGCTGATCTCCATCGACGGCGGCCAGGATGCCATTGATATCCTGAAGGAAGGAAAGATCAACTGCATTGTGGAATGCACGCCGAAGCTGGGAAGCATACTGATGGAAACGGCCGTCAGGCTGAAAAACGGGGAGCCGGTGGAACGGGTGATCCACCCGGAGGAGCAGGTGTTTACGGACGAGGATGACCTGAGCCACCTCGCGCCGAGAGGATACTGATATGGGCGGAATCAGGGCAGCGGAGCAGAGCATTGTCGAGCGGATCAACCGGATGACCAACCGGCTGACTGCCTTGCTTGGCGTGCCGGTGATTGCCGCGATGGTCATGACCATGCTGGTGGCGGCACAGTATGCCGGCATGAATGAACGGATGAACACCATCGCCAGCCTGAAGCCGATGGTGGAAACGGAGATACCGGAAACGGTGTGGAACATGGTCAGCGGGCGCGTGGGCGCGGATGACAGTGGCGTGATAGAGCGGATTCAGGCCGTGAACCGTGCTATGGAGCAGGTGACCGGCATGAGCAGGGGCAATCAAAGGCTGGAGCTGGTCGTTGCGCGGCGGACCATGGACACCCTGACACAGTATGTGGAGGAGATCCGTACCAATATCCGGCAGGAGGCGCCGGTGGTGGAGAACGAGCAGATACTGGCGGAGGTGCGGGCGGTGGCCGCGCTTGTCGTCAGCATGCTGAATGATTTCATCACCGAGGCGATCAGCGCCAGTGCGCTCATGGTGCAGCGCATCACCCGGATTGCGTACGCCGGCTCCGGGCTGGAGCTGCTGCTGCTGGCAGCGGCACTGTGGATGACAGCGCGCTTCCGTGCCAGGACGGCGCAGTTTATCCGTGAACCCATCGCCAAGCTGGAGAGCGTGACTGCCCAGCTGGCCGAGGGCGACATGAGCGCCAGGCTCCCGCTCACGCAGGTTCGTGAGCTGTGGAATCTGACCGGGCAGGTCAACATCATGGCGGACAACCTGGAGGAAATGATGCGGCAGCGCGTCAAGGATGAACGCAGCCTGAAAAAGGCGGAGCTCCGCACGCTGCAGGCGCAGATCAACCCCCACTTTCTTTACAACACCCTTGACGCCATTGTATGGAAGGCTGAGGCCGGAGACCAGGAGGAGGTCATCCAGCTGACCCGCTCGCTGAGCGATTTCTTCCGGATCAGCCTGAGCAGCGGTGCCGACTGGATCCCGATCGGACAGGAAAAGAAGCACATTGCCGGCTACCTGAGCATCCAGAAGACCAGGTACCATGATATACTGAACTATGAGATTGATATTCCGGACGAGCTCGGCGAGTATTACATGCTGAAGCTGCTCCTGCAGCCGCTGATCGAAAATGCCCTGTACCACGGCATCAAGAACAACCGGGGCGGGGGCGTGATCCGCGTGACAGGAGAAAAGCAGGGGAAGGAACTGGTCTTCGCGGTGCGGGACACAGGCAGGGGCATGGATGCGGAAACCCTGAAGCAGGTCCGCGAGAGAATGAGGGAAAGCGCGCCTCCCGCGCTGTCCTCCGCCACCGGGGGCTTCGGGCTTGTGAACGTGAACCTGCGCCTGCGTCTGTACTATAATCAGACGGACGGGCTGACAATTGAGAGCGGCCCGGGCGGCACCACCGTCAGCTTCCGCGTGCCCTGCCGCACTTCTGAGGAGATTGAGCAGGAAAGCGGGGCCGCGTCATAGCGCCCTTTGCGGTGGTGGCTGCACGGGGCCGGAAAAAAACAAACCGAAAAAGAATCAAAATCCACTCCGAATGGGTGGATTTTGATATTTTGAAAGAAATTTCAACCCGGGAAAAATGACAGTGCATTTTCAAACGGACCGCGCCGGTGTATATTTATAACAACGAGACCGGGAAAGGTCTGAAAAAGGAGGAACCATTAAATGAAAAAGCTGATTGCATTGGTCCTGGCGCTGACAATGTGCCTCGGTCTGCTCTCCTTTGCGTTTGCCGATGACGCGGCGATCAAGGTGGGCATCATCAACCTCGATCCCTCTGAGTCCGGCTACCGCGAGGCCAACGTGAATGACCTGCACGCGGTTTTCACCAAGGAAAACGGCTATGACGCTTCCTTCGTAACCGCCCCCACGGCTGACAAGCAGCTGGATGCCTTCAACACCTTCGTGAACGACGGCGTTGATTACATCCTGGTATCCGCGGCTGAGACCACCGGCTGGGACGACGCCCTGGCCTCCGCGCAGGAAGCCGGCATCGGCGTGTTCCTGTTCGACCGCATGATCGACTGCGATCCCTCCCTGTACCTGGCCGCTGTCGTTTCCGACATGACCAAGGAAGGCGAGACCGCCGTGGCCTGGCTGGAGAGCCTGGGCCTGGACGAGTACAACATCCTGCACATTCAGGGCCAGATGGGCTCCGATGCCCAGATCGGCCGTTCTACCCCTCTGGCCGAGAAGGCTGCCGCGGATGACAAGTGGACCATCGTGGCGGAAGGCACCGGCGGCGACAGCTGGAGCGAGGATGAGGCCCGTAAGATCGCCGAAGCCGCGATCAACGAAGGCAAGAAGTTCAACATCGTGTACGCCGAGAATGACGGCATGGCGCGCGGCGTGGTCGCGGCCCTGGACGCGGCCGGCATCACCCACGGTGTTGAGGGCGATGTGAAGATCATGGGCTTTGACTGCAACAAGTGGGCGCTGCGCCTCCTGCTGGCGGGCGAATGGAACTACGATGGCCAGTGCAGCCCCTTCCAGGCTTCCGTCATCGACGGCATGATCAAGACCCTGCAGGCCGGCGGCCAGATCGAAGGCCTGAACGAGAAGAACCAGTACATCAATGAAGAAAAGGGCTTTGACGCCACCACCATCACCGAGGAAGACGTCAACACCTACGGCCTGGGCGAGTAACAGGCGATTCACCCTGAAAGCACATAAAGGCGCGGGGAATCAAGTGGAGAATATCCGCGACGAGGCCCCGCGCCTTTTCTATGACACAACGGAAGGGGCGGCACGGATGCAAAACGACGTGGTTTTGACCATGCGCGGAATCAGCAAGCTGTTTCCGGGCACCAGGGCACTGGATAACGTGGATTTCACGCTGCGGCGGGGGGAGATCCACGCCCTGATGGGTGAAAACGGTGCCGGGAAATCCACCCTCATCAAGGTGCTGACCGGTGTGTACGGCAAGGACGCCGGCAGCATTCACATCGAAGGGATTGAGGGCGAGGCGCCGATCCACTCGCCCCAGGACGCGCAGAACGCCGGCATCAGCACCGTGTATCAGGAAATCACCCTGTGCCCGAATCTGACAGTTGCGGAGAATATGTTCATTGGGCGGACGGATGGCGCGATCGTGAACTGGAAGGACTGCGAGAAGAAAGCCACGGCGATTCTGGAAAGCCTGAACATCCCCGCCCGGGCCAAGCAGGAGCTCTCCAGCTGCTCTCTGGCTGTACAGCAGATGGTGGCCATCGGCCGGGCAGTGGACATGAACTGCAAGGTGCTGGTGCTGGACGAGCCCACGTCCTCCCTGGATGAGCAGGAAGTCAGCATGCTGTTCAAGCTGATGCGCGACCTGAAGAGCCGCGGCGTCGGCATTGTCTTTGTCACCCACTTCCTGGAGCAGGTCTATGAGGTCAGTGATCGCATCACCGTGCTGCGCAACGGCAAGCTGGTCGGGGAATACCCGGTGGCGGAGCTGCCCCAGCTGGAGCTGGTCGCAAAGATGATGGGCAAGGACCTGAATGACCTGGAGGGGCTGGAAAAAGCCGACAGGCACACATCGGCTGCGACTGAAACCGTGTACGAGGCCGAGGGCCTTTCCAGCACTGCCCGCAGGCCCTTCGACTTCCGCATCCGCAGGGGCGAGGTCAACGGCTTCACCGGCCTGCTGGGCTCCGGACGGAGCGAGAGCGTCCGGGCAATCTTCGGTGCGGACCGGATCACGGGCGGCAAGGTCAGGGTACGGGGAAAGGCGGTGAAGATCACCAATCCCCACGAGGCCATGAAGCACGGCATCGGCTACCTGCCGGAGGACCGGAAGCGGGACGGCATCATCGCCGACCTGAGTGTCCGCGACAACATCATCCTTGCGCTGCAGGTGATGCGGGGCTTCTTCCGCCCGATGAAGCGGAGCGAGATGGAAGCATTCGCGGATGAGTACATCAAAGAGCTGAACATCAAAACCGCCAGCCAGAATACCCCCGTGGGCAGCCTCTCCGGCGGCAACCAGCAGAAGGTGATACTGGCCCGCTGGCTGCTGACTCACCCGGATTACCTGATCCTCGACGAGCCGACCCGCGGCATCGATGTGGGTACCAAGCTGGAGATTCAGCGGCTGGTGCTGAAGCTGGCGGAGGAAAACATGAGCGTGACCTTCATTTCCTCCGAAATTGAGGAAATGCTGCGCACCTGCTCCCGGCTCATCGTCATGCGGGATGGGAACACGGTGGGCGAGCTGACCGGGGACGAGCTGACCCAGGCGCACGTCATGGAAACGATCGCGGGAGGAGGAGTGCAGCATGGATAAGCAAAAAAAGCGCTTCTGGGAGCGCATGGGCATCGGGCAGCTGATCATTCCCCTGACAGCGCTGGCACTGCTGCTGCTGTTCAACCTGATCCGTGATCCCGGCTTTTTCGAGATCGTTGTCAACATCAACAACAGCGGCAATCCCGTGCTGGGCGGAAACCTGATCAGCGTGATCAACAGCGCCAGCGAGCTGGCCATCATCGCCATGGGCATGACCCTGGTGACAGCTGCCACCGGCGGGCAGGATATCTCCGTCGGTGCGGTGGGTGCCATCTCAGCCAGCGTCTTCATCAAGACGTTGATCGGCATGGGTGAGGTGACCGGCTGGACGCTGATCGTCGCCGTGCTGGCCTGCATCGCCACCGCTATCGCCTTTATGATGTTCAACGGCACGCTGGTTTCTGTATTCAAAATTCAGCCCATGATCGCCACACTGATCCTGTACTCCTGCGGCCGCTCCATTGCCTACTGGATTACCGGCAGCGCAACCCCGCAGGTGAACAGCCCGATCATCACGGCCATCGGCATGACCATTCCGGGCATCCCGGTACCGACGCCGGTGTTCATGGTCATTCTGGTCGGCCTGATCCTGGCACTGATTTTCAGGGTGACGAACACCACCCTGTATACCCAGAGCGTCGGCATTAACCAGGGAGCGGCCAGGCTGAACGGCATCCATCCCACGGCCGTGAAGATGCTGTCCTTCGGCCTGCTCGGCCTGTGCGTCGCCGTGGCGAGCATCATCGCCACCTGCCGTATGAGCCAGGTGAGCCACAAGACGCTGCTGGTCGATATCGAGATGGACGCGATCCTGGCCGTCGCGATCGGCGGCAACAGCCTGGGCGGCGGCAAGTTCCGCATGAGCGGTTCGGTCCTGGGCGCCTATATCATCACCATGCTGACGGTGACGCTGCTGGCTATGGGCATCAACTCCGTCAACATCAAGGCCTACAAGGCGGTGGTCATCATCGTGATCGTAGCTGCCGGTTCTCCTGTCATCAAGAATAGAATCGCCGCTCTGCGCAACCGCAGAAGCGTCAGCGAGCACAGCGCCGTGAAGGGAGGTGCCGCGTCATGACGACTGTTCAGCCGGCTCTGAACCACAGGCGCAGAGAACCCCTCTCCGACGCGACGCTGCTGATGCTGATCGCCATCGGCATCTTCCTGGTGATGTACGCTTCCGCCGTCATCCTGATGGGCGGTGCCTTCCAGAAGCCGCAGCAGTTTCTGGACCTGTTCAACGAAAACGCCGCGCTGATCATCATCGCCTGCGCGCTCACGGTTGTGATGATCGGCGGCGGCATCAACATCAGTGTCGGCGGCATCATTGGGCTGACGTGTATGGCCTGCACGAAATTCCTGGAGTATTCGGCGCCGCAGAACAGTGTGGTGGCTGTGCTGCTGACAGTGCTGCTGGCGCTGGCCATCGGACTGGCTTTCGGCCTGTTTGAGGGCTTCATGGTCAGCTATCTGGAAATCCAGCCCTTTATCGTCACACTGGCCGGCATGTTCCTGGCCAGAGGACTGACTACTATACTGAGCGTCAACCCGGTGAAGGTGACCCATGAGGGCTTCCAGGCCCTGGTGAAAACCAAGCTGCAGATACCGTGGCTGGGCTATGTGGCCAAGAACGGCAACCTGATTTCCGCCAAGCTGGAAATCGGCGCCATCGTCGCCCTGCTGGTGGTGGCGGCGGTCTGGCTCATGCTGCGGTATACAAAGCTGGGCAGGGGGATTTACGCCGTGGGCGGCAACCGGCAAAGCGCCCTGATGCTGGGAATCAACGTCAAGCGCACCAGCTTCTGGAGCTATGTCATCTCTGGCGTGCTGGCCGGGCTGGCGGGCCTTGTGTTCCTGATGCACAAGCCAGCCGCCAACGCGAGCATCGCCATGCGCAGCGAGATGGACGCCATCGCGGCCTCCATCATCGGCGGCACGCTGCTGACGGGCGGCGTCGGCAATGTGATTGGCACGCTGTTCGGCGTGATGATCCTGGCGGCAATCCAGAAGATCATCGGCCTGAGCCCGCTGAACGAATCCTGGTGGCAGGATATGGCCAGCGGCGCCATGCTGGGCATCTTCATCATGCTGCAGAGCGTCATCCTGAGCCGGCGCGGAAAGCGCGGAAAGGCAGAGGCTTCAAAAGGCTGACGGTCTTCGGCCCTGTTCCTCACTGCCCGCAGCGGGCGGTGGAAAGCAAATAAGCATTGTGGTGTGAGACATCAACGGGAACAGATGATGTACAGGCAGGGATACCGCGACGCGCCTGCCGCCTCGAAAGCATCATCAATCAACCGCAGCATCGCCTGTGATAATCACAAGAGCAGGGGCAAGTAAACGCCCTTGCTTTTTTGAATATCCGGGTGCGCAGCGGTTCAACCTGGTGAAAGCTGCCAGGGCGATTTACCGAAAACGGATATTGGAAAAGACAAAAACAAAAGACCGGCCCGAAGGCCGGTGTGGAAAACAGAATGGGAATTATTCGGCAATGCTCTGGATGGAGGCCAGCACGAAGGAAGCGCCCAGCTTGTCCTCATCCGTGCTCACGGGGCCGCAGATGACTTCGAGGATGTAACCGGCTTCCGTGGTGAAGGCGATATTCACGGTCTGATTCTCGGGCATTTCGTAGCTCACGCAGGGAAGGCCGTTGACGGTGCCGAGCTCAATTTCGGTGGCGCCGACGGATTCCAGCGCGCCGGCGAAGGTTTCCAGATCCATGCCGTCCACATTCACATACTGCAAAGCGATGGCGCTGCCATCCTCGGCAGTGAAGTAGCCAATATAGCTTTCATCCGGCAGCTCGGCCTGGACCATGCCTTCGGGAATGAAGATGGCGATGGCGATTTCTTCAAAGGTGTAGAAATCACCGGTCACACCGGCGGCTTCCAGCGCGGGAGTGATGTCCTCCCAGTTGATGGCGCTTTCCGCAAGGGCAGTGCCGCACAGCATCAGGCAAAGGGCCAGTATCAGGGCAGAGAGCTTCTTCATTTTTCGTTTCTCCTTTCGGGGCTTATACCGTGTTTTTTCCTGTGTGTCCGGCAGCGGATACACAGACCTTTTCATTATAACAGTGTAGGCCGCTTTGACAAGGGAATGGGGACGAAACGGTGAAAAAAGGGACGAAATGACTTTTTTTCTCATTTGTTTGGGTGTATATTGTTACGGAAGACGTCGGGAGGTTCAACAATGAACATTGCCATCGTTGACGACAGGAGAGAGGACAGGGAACGGCTGGCACAGGTGCTGAAAAGCTATGCGGCGCGCTGCGGCCATGTGCTTCAGACGGATGCTTTTTCCAGTGGAGAGGAGCTGACAGCCACTGCCTTTGCCGGCCGCTACGACCTCATCTTTCTTGATGTCTACTTGGGGGCAGGCATGACCGGTGTGCAGACCGCGGAGCAGATCCGCTGGCGGGATGAAGAGGTGCTGCTGGTTTTCCTGACCACCAGCAACGAGCATCAGGCGGAAGCCATCCACTGGCATGTCTATGATTATCTGAATAAGGACCGGATGGAGGAAAAGGTGGAAGCCCTCCTGAACCGGATACTGCGCAGGCGGCCTGAAAAAAGGGAGAAGACGCTCTCCTTCACCACGGACAAGATCCCTGTCAGCATTCCCTATGATCGCCTGGTCTGCCTGACCGCTGACAGGAATTATCTGATGATCCGCGACGCAGATGGCTGTGAATACCGGGCCAGAATGACCTTTTCCAGCATCGTGGAGGAACTGGGGAAGGATTCGCGCTTCCTGCAGGTGCTGCGCGGCGTGATTGTGAATATGGATTACCTGATGGATATCACCGGGGGAACCTGCACACTGAAGGGGAACATCCACCTGCCGGTCAATAAACGCAACGCCTCCAGGCTGGAGAGGGCCTGGACAAGCTATACTTTTGAAAAGATACGGAGGCAGAGCCGGGAGGAGAAAGACGATGCTCCCTGAAATGTTGACTTTTCTGACAATCATTCCCAGCCAGGTGCTCTGCCTGCTGCCGATGCGGAACCAGCTGAAGTTTGGCTTCACGCGTTCCTTTCTGATGCTCGCCCTGCTGGATGCTCTGCTGCTCCCCGCGGCGGCGTTCTTGGTTTTCCGCCTGGCCGTTGACTATCTCTGGATTCTGATTCCCCTGCTGGCTGCTTTTTTCGGGGCCTACCAGTTTTGCCTGAAGTGCCCTGTGTGCAAATCCCTCTCCGTTTATATGTCTGTTTATGCCCTGATGGAAACGCTCAGCAACGCGGCGTGCGCCATTGAGGCCCAGATCCACCCGGAGTATGGCGCCTTCACCATCAGCACGGGTTTTGCCCTCCTGAAGCTGGCTCTGTATGCCCTCGCGGCAGGCCTGCTCTCCTTTCCCTTTCTGCGGTATGCGTCGGAGCTGGTGGACAGGCTGGACATTCCGCGCATATGGTACATGACGCTGCCGTTTTCAGCCGCGTTCATCGGCATGGGTATGTTCCTGATGCCGCTGAAATTTGAGACCCTGTTTGTCAATAATGTGTTCCGGGCCTTCCTGTTCGCACTCATCTTTACCCTCATCCTCTGGATACTGCTGCAGGTGATGTTCTATTTTGTTGTCTCAGGGATACTCGCGGCGGCAGGTCAGAGAGAAAAAATACAGATGCTTGAGACACAGGAGAGCCAGTTTGCCGCACAGAAGCGCTATATGGAGGAATCTGCGCGGGCCAGGCATGACTTCCGCCAAAGTGTGAGGACCATGAAGGAACTCTTCCACCACCAGCAGTATGAGACCCTGGGCCGCTTTATTGACGAGTTCTATGAAGGCCTGCCGAGTCTGGACACGGTCTGCTACTGTGAAAACGAGGCGCTTAACGCCCTGCTGAATTATTATTATCGCAAAGCAGTGGATGAAAAAATCCGGACGGTCTTTAAAATCGACCTTCCGGATCGGCTTCCGGTAGCGGATGTGGACATCTGCTCAATTGCCGGAAACATTCTGGAAAACGGGATCCTCGCCTGCGTGGATGTGCCGGAGGGAGAGCGGCAGCTGCATCTGACCATGCAGATACACAACGGCAGCCGCCTGTTCCTGGTCGCGACCAACAGTCACAGCGGCCGCATCCGCTGCCGCAACGGCCGGTACCTTTCCACCCGCCAGCACGGAGAGGGCCTGGGGCTCCGCTCGGTCCTGTCGATTGCCGCCCGCTATGGCGGCACGGCAGAGTTTACCCATGATGAGCGGGAATTTGTCAGCAATGTCATGCTGCCTCTGCGCTGACCGGAGGGCTTTCCGATCGCCATGTGTACCCCTTCGGCCCGCGCTGTTCAGACAGAAACCGGCATGAAGTGATTTACAGCTCGAAGGAAATCAGCTCGCTCATCGTATATTCACCGAAAATGTCGTTGAAGATAAAGCAGAAGTACATATCGATCGGATCCTCCTCATCGCTCAGGTCCTCATAGGTCACCGTCATGCCCTCCTGCCAGATCACCGGCGTTCCGTCAAACTCGGACTCCTGGAGATCTTCTTCTCCCTCCTCCTCATAATAGAACGTATAGACCGGAACGATCTCATCCCCGGGGTGCAGCCTGGTGACAGACCGAATGGGGAGACCGTTGTCGTCATATCCCGCATTGGCGCCAATGATGCGGCCCTCGGTGCCGCCGGAGGGGAAAACAACTACCAGATAGGTATATTCCCCGTTGAGCTTCACGGGGATCAGGCTGCGGCGGCTGTGATCGTTGCTGGTCTGGTCGTACAGCGGGACCGGCTGGTCGCCGAAAACAGGCCAGGTGCCGTCATACAGGCTCAGTACCGTACCGGTGTTCCAGTCCACCAGATTGTTCTGCATCGTGCCGAAGTCAACATAGCCGGTGATTTCCTCATCGCTGATGTCCATCATCAGCATCCCCTCAACATAATCCAGATAGTCCAGGTCCTCAGCATTCAGCGTCGCGGTGAAACCCTGTGCGCCCATGTCGATGGCGACATCTTCCGCCTCTGCCTCGCTGTAGTCTTCCGTCTCGTCATTCCAATACAGGGAAGAGAAAAAGGAGGAGGGGGTAAAGCTGCCTTCCACCTCCCCGCCGGAGGAGACAAGGCCTGTCTGCGTTGGCGCAAACTGATAATGCCCGTTGGTCAGTACCTCTGCATAGCTGCTGACAAAGCCGACCCAGTTGGGAATAATGCCGGTCAGCTCCAGTCCTTCTCTGTATTCGTCAAAGGACTCGGCTGTATCCTGCGGAAGCAGGATAGACAGCCCGCTGCAGGTATCTAGGTTGTCTGTCTGGGCACTGCAGACGATAGCTTTGTTCAGCAGGCGCTTGGCCTCGGTAGCCAGAGGGGTGTCGAACTGGGCATAGGTGTCAAGCACAGCGCCCAGGTCCACCATGTCCCAGCTGGCATCCACGAAGGAACCGAAGGTATACATGCGGCTGCGCCCGCGGCGGACCATGGAAAGATTGCCGCC
Source organism: uncultured Clostridia bacterium (assembly GCA_946407745.1). Lineage (GTDB taxonomy): Bacteria > Bacillota > Clostridia > Christensenellales > Aristaeellaceae > RUG11272. The sequence continues at coordinate 2,332 of CAMJPQ010000017.1, read as the reverse complement.
CTCCACCTGACTTGAAATGACAGTCGCAAACTGTTCCATACAGGGCCTCAACTCCCGGATGGCTGCCAGATCCAAGGCGCTGAGCGTCAGGAAGTCATCCGGGTTTTCCTTCAGCCCTTCCTCCATATAGGAATCCACAATGGCCCTGCAAAGCTCCTCGTCGGAGATGGCCGGATCGTCCTTCAGCATATTCATCCATGCGGTGTAGTACCAGCCTGTGCCGGGCTCCAGTTCCTCACTGGCCACATAGTAATCAATATTGTGGGAGGACAGCATGGAAGCCATTTCATAGGTGGCCATCATACAGGCATCACAGCCGAAAATATTGATGTGATAGTCTGGCAGGGAGGACTGGACACTGCCCAGTGCACTGTTGATTTCTGATACAGTCAGGCTGTCATCGTTTGCGGTTTCGTCAAAGCAGACGCCGCCCTCGCTGCCGGCGCCATGATTCCACAGGATCACCATCGTCCGATCGGCAGGGTATTCCGTCAGGCCATAGCGCAGGAAGGCTTCAAGACTGTCCGGGGACCCCATGGAGGCCCTGCCCCAATCCTCCAGACTCTCGAAGTAGCCATCCCGGATGACGGCCAGTGTCCGGGAGCCGCCTTTCAGGTCCTCAAGATCCCAGCTGCGCGCGCCGCCGGCGAGCACTACAAGGTTGATGGCATCCCCCGCTTCAACCTCAGCCATTTCCACCAGATCAATGCAGGCATCCTCCTGCAGATCAGTTCCGCAGAGATAGACCAGCACGGTTGTTGCCTCAGCCTCCGCGGCTGCATTTACCAGCAGAAGGAGGCCCAACAGGACCAGCAGGTAAAGATACATCCTTTTCATGGTTTTTGCCAACCTTTCATCCTGTTTGTTTTGCATATTGTTATCCAGTCAGCCCTCTCTGTCAATACATATGGGATGAAAGGCATAAAACAGGGATAAGTGATCTCCGACGGCTTTTGCCTTCCCACTCCTCCTGAAGCTTCTCCGGCATGCGTTCCGGCGCCTGCTTCAGGGGGGAGGACGGCACATCACAGATCGGGCTGTGCTGTTTTTCTTTTGGGCAGGGAATCTATTCCCTGTTGACCATCCAGGTGCCGGCGATCATGATCGCCAGGGCAATGAAGAACAATATGCCCGGTATCTCCCGGAAGATGAGGAAGGACAGCAGCACACCGATGAAGGGCGCGACGGCATAATACGCGCTGGTCTTTGCCGCGCCGAGGTCCCGCTGGGCGTACACATAGAAGTAGATGCTCAGGCCGTAGGCGACGAAGCCCAGCAGCAGGATCTTCAGGATGTCACTCCAAAGCGGCAGGGCTTCACAGACGACCAGCCCGATGATAACCGAGCCGATGCCGGAGCCGAAGCCCTTGATCACCACGATCTCCAGCGGGTCACTGTGGGACAGGTTGCGGGTGCAGTTGTTTTCCAGACCCCAGCACACGCAGGCCGCCAGCATGAACAGCGAGCCGAAGGAAAACTGGAAGCTGCTGGCGTCCTCCACCGACAGCAGGATGCTGGACAGGGTGATCAGCCCAATGGCAATCCAGAGGCGCTTGCCGATCTGCTCTTTAAAGAGCAGCAGAGCAATGAGGGAGGTGGCTACAATCTCGAAATTGTTCAACAGGGAGGCGTTCGCCGCTGTGGTGCGGGTCAGGCCGATCATCAGGAAGATGGGCGCGGCGATGTCCAGCACGACCATACCCAGGGTGTACGGCAGGTCCTTTTTTGTCAGATGCGTTTCCTGCTTGCCGTGTCCTGTTTTGCTTCGGACAAGGCCCATCAGCGCCATGCCGATGCCAGCGCCCAGGTACAGGAAGCCGGCCATCATTGTGGGCGGGACGTTCTGCAAAAGCAGCTTGGAGACCGGTGCGTTCAGGGCATACAGGGCGGCAGCGAGGATTGCATAGAAAATGGCTTTGTTCATTCGTGTTCCCTCAATTCGCGGAATCGGTATCCTTCAGCCGCAGCAGCAGCGCGGCGTCGGCGGATTCGATGGCAATGTCCGAGCCGATGCCGCCCATGGGAGATACTCTCCTCCTTGACATCCACAGTGCATGGATGTACAATCGATGTGTTACCGAACATCGTGTTCGTGATTATTATAGACTCGAACAGACAAGGCTGCAAGAATCAGAAATCCGGATTCATTCGTTACGGAACAAATCAGGTCAAATTGTTCGGGGAGGACATATGGATCGCAGACAGAGGAAAAGCAGACAGGCCATTTTCCGGGCCTTCACGGAGCTTTTGAAGGAAGAGAGCTACGCCAAAATCACCGTGCAGCAGATCATCGACCTGGCGGATGTGGGCAGGACGACCTTCTATACGCATT
>CAMJPQ010000016.1 GCA_946407745.1 uncultured Clostridia bacterium | reverse complement strand
CCATCTGGAAGAAGGTGTTCTCGTGGCAGGCGTCGGTGGCCTCGTTGCGGAAGCAGCGGCCGGGGAAAATGGCCTTGATGGGCACCCCGTCGTTCACCAGCGCGTCCCGGTACTTGCGGTAAATGGCGTTCTGCGCCGCGCTGGTCTGGGTCTTGAGCAGCTGCCCGTTTTCCAGGTAATAGGTATCCTGCATGTCGCGCGCTGGGTGGAATTTGGGAATGTTCAGGCTCTCAAAGCACTCGTAATCGGTCACGACCTCGGCATAGTCCTCCACCGTGAAGCCCATGGATTTGAAAACCTGCTCGCACTGGCGCTGCACCAGGGTGATGGGGTGGTAGCTTCCCTGCTGCATGGACGGGGGCATGGACACGTCAAATTCGGGCATCGCGTTCAGCTTCATCTCAAGCTCTTTTTCGCGGATCGCCTCCATCTTCTGCCCCAGCGCCACGGTGATGGCCTGCTTCAGCTCGTTTGTCTCGCGGCCGACGGTCTTTTTCATCTCGTCGGACATGGCCCCCATGCCCTTGAGCGCCTCGGTCACCAGGCCCTTTTTCCCTAGGAAGGAAACGCGGGCCTCCTCCAGCTCCTGCAGGGTCTGAATCGCATTCAGCCGCGCCTCAAAGCTCTCGCGCAGTTTTTGAATCTTCTCGTTCATTACAGCTCCTCCTTGCATAAAAAATGCGCCCCACGCCCTTGCGTGAGACGGAAGCATCCGCGGTACCACTCAGCTTGCGGCGCAGAAAAAGCGCCGCCACTTTTACGCTTTATCGCCGCGCCGCGCCGCCCTTTCAGGCGGAAGCTCTGGGGCTGAAATTCGCTGCGCGGCGCCGCACGGCTTCTCACCATCCGCCGCTCTCTTTGGCTGCGCTGCCCGCGCGCTACTGAATCCCCTTCACCGCTCCTTGTGTGAACGGTTGCCATTGTAGCATAACCCTCCATAAAATGCAAGCCTTGACAGACCACCGGACGGTGACTATAATTTCAGTTGTATAAGACTGCTTGTTCAGGGAGGAATCCCGTATGAGAAAAAGACTGATCCGCGCCGCGGCGCTCAGCCTGGCGCTGTGCCTGCTGATCGCCTGCGCGGCGGCCGTCGGTGCGGCCAAGCCCACCGCCACGCCGCATCCCGGCGCCTCCAGGGGGCAGTATCCCGACCACACGCACAGCTTCAGCGAGTGGACATACTACAAAAACGGCTCCCACAGGGCGAACTGTGATTCACCGGGCTGCACCCGCTGGGTGAGAATCAACTGCACCCCCTGCCGGGTGGAGGCCGCCCACGGCGACTACACCGTGTGTCCCATCTGCGGCCATGTTGAGGGCGGCGCGATGAGCGGCACAGTGCTGCCTGCCGCCATCTCGCCGGAGGTGCGCATCACCCACAGCGAGGTGCTGAAGTGGATGGGCGCGCCGGTGGTCAGAATCGGCCAGGTGGACGAGGACACCGTGGCCGTGCTGCTGGCCTACGACGTGTACGGCTCCGCTGTGCGCAGCGAGGTGAACGTGGACCTGAAGCTCTACGGCAGCGACGCGGCCCTGCTGCAGGGCTGCAGGCTGCAGGCACTCGCCGGCACTGCCGAGGATGATTTCCGCTATTCGCTGGAAAACGGCACTGCCTCCTTCAGCCTGCGTATGGTCAACCGCCCGGCTGTGGTGCTGGTATTCCGCCGGGACCAGAGCGAGGGCTGAGCAGCAATTTCAAATACACACAGCATTGGCATCACAGCTTGCGCGGACAGCGCAGGCTGTTTTATTGCGGGGCGTTGCTGCAGGTTCTCCTGTTCAGTACATATCTGACATGTGCATCATATACAAAAGCCGACATCGGGCTCTCTTTGCCCTCTGCCGGCTTTTGCTGTTTGGCTGTCACGCCGCTGGTGTGTTTTTCTTCGTCCGGATAGCAATCACTTTCTGCCGGCTTCCGCGCCGGTTGCGCGCAGGAAGGCGACGATCATCAGCACATAGCAGATGGTCTTGGGCAGCATCAGCATGCCGAGTATGGGCAGAAGGCCTGCCGTGACCGCCACCGGAATGTAGAACAGGAAGGAGAGCAGGATATACAGCCACATCAGGCGGAAATGCCTGTCCTCGCCCCGCTTTTCCAAATAGAGCCAGCAGACAATCGCGCCCAGCGCCACAAACGGCACATTGCGGATAATGCCCCAGGTCATATCACTGCTGTTTTCCAGCCACCCGTTCTGTGGGAACAGGCACGCGATGACCCGCAGTGCCGACAGCACCCATACCGCGGCCGTGAGCTTTTTCTGCCCCTCCTCGCGGTAATATCCCTGCCAGATATAGTAAAGCAGCACATAAAACACCGTCATGGTGATGGAGGTGACCAGCTTGCCGATGCCCAGGGCGGCGGTCAGGTCCGCCGCCAGGAAGTAGTTGAGCACCCGGGGCACCAGGTGGAAGGCGTCGCCGCAGCCCAGAATCAGCGCGGCCAGTCCCATCTGTTTTTCCGTTTTGCTTTTTGCCCTGCGCAGTATCAGGCACCCCGCGGCAATGGCAAAGCACAGATACAGCACATCGAAGGTCGATTCACCGTACTTCATTCTGCAACCTCCTCATAATTTGCGTTTTCTCACCGGCTTCTGGCCGGGCGCTTCCCACACATGTCGGTTTGCGCAGCAGGCCTGGCCCGCCGCAGCGTGCGTGTTCTGCCGCTCAACAGCCGCAAACACACCCGCGCCGACCTTTGCCGCACTGATTGTATCGGAAGACGCAGCCTGTGTCAACGGTGATCTGGGCCGACGTGCGGCAGGCAGCACCATGTATTGCGCAGGCGGTATTGTACAATCCTTCCGTTTCGTGTTATAATCCCATCAGCCGGCGCGGCATGGGCACGCCTTTCCCACAGGAGATGTATTGATGCGCAAATTCTTCCACCGTCTGTCAAAACACCGCTTTCTCTTTGAGGAGCTGGTCAAGCGCGATTTCAAGCAGAAATACAAGCGCACTGTGTTTGGCATGCTCTGGTCCATACTCAATCCGTTGCTGACACTGCTGGTCATGCGCCTTGTTTTTACGCGCCTGCTGGGCCGCAACGCCGAGTTTTATACCACTTACCTTTTCGCGGGCAACCTGATGTACCACTACTTCAAAGAGAGCACGGTCGGCGGCATGTCCTGCCTCACGGGCAACGCCCACATTTTCACCAAAATAAGGGTGCCGAAGTATCTCTTCCTGCTGTCGAAAAACGTCTCTGCCGTCATCAACTTTTCGCTGACGCTCGTCGTTTTCTTTGTGTTCGCGGCCTTTGACGGCGTGCCCTTCCACTGGCGCTTTTTTTCCATCCTCTATCCCATTCTCACCCTCACCATGTTCAATATCGGCATGGGGATGATTCTCTCCGCGCTGTATGTCTTCTTCCGCGACATCCAGTATTTTTACGATATTTTCACCATGCTGCTGATGTACCTCTCGGCTATTTTCTACTATGTGGACAGGTATCCGCCCGAAGTGCAGCGGCTTTTCCTGCTCAACCCCGTGTTCTGCAACATCAAGTATGTGCGCGTTGTGGTGATTGACGGCAACCTGCCCTCCCTGGCCTTCCACGGCCTGCTGCTGCTCTACGGCGCGGCGGCGCTGGCCCTTGGCGCGCTGATCTATAAAACGCAGGAGCAGAAGTTCCTGTACTACCTGTAAGGAGGGGACGGCACCATGGAAACCGCAATCCGGGCCGAGCACGTCTCCATCCGCTATCTCACAGGCGATTTTAAGGACATCGGTCTCAAGGAATATGTGATGCGCCGGCTGACGCACCAGTATCAGGTGCGCGAGTTCTGGGCGGACAGGGACATCAGCTTCACCCTGATGAAGGGGGACATGCTGGGCATCATCGGCACCAATGGCGCGGGCAAGAGCACCCTGCTCAAGGCCGTCAGCGGCATCATGACGCCGACGGAGGGCCGCATCACGGTGAAGGGCAGCATCGCCGCGCTGCTGGAGCTTTCCTCCGGCTTTGACGCGGACCTGACCGTGAAGGAAAACACTTATCTTCGCGGGGCGCTGCTGGGCTATACCCGCGCCTTCATGGATGAAAAATACGATGAGATCATTGATTTTGCCGATCTGCGCGAGTTTCAGGACCGGCGCTTCAAGCAGCTGAGCAGCGGCATGAAGTCCCGCCTCGCCTTTTCCATCGCCTGCCTGGTGAATCCGGACATCCTGATACTGGACGAGGTGCTCTCTGTGGGCGACGGCGCCTTCCGCAAAAAGAGCGGTGAAAAAATGCAGGAGATTCTGCAAAACGGCGTCACCGGGCTGCTGGTCTCCCACTCCATCCAGCAGGTGAGGGAGCTGTGCGGCAAGGTGCTCTGGCTGGATCACGGCAGGCAGATGGCCTTCGGAGAGGACGTGCAGGGCATCTGCGACCGGTACGAGGCCTTCCTGAAGGCCCGCTGAGGTGTGTGCTATGGATGAAAACCGCATGTCTGCCTTTGCAGCCGCTCAGGAGGAGCGCCTGCGGGACAGCCGGGTCATTGCCGGCCGCCGCCTGGTGTGGGGCGAGGGGAGCGCGCGCTGCGCACTGTGCCTCATCGGCGAGGCGCCCGGCCGCCAGGAGGCAGAGCAGGGCAGGCCCTTTGTCGGCAAGGCCGGGGAGAACCTGAATGAGTTCCTGCGGGCGGCAGGCCTCCGGCGGGAGGATTTGTGGATCACCAACACCGTCAAGGTCCGCCCTGCCAAGGTCAGTGAAAAGGGCACGGTGAGCAACCGCCCGCCCAACGCGGAGGAGCTGGCGCTTTTTCTTCCCCTGCTGGCGGAGGAGCTACGCCTTTTGCGGCCTCCGCTTGTGGTCACACTGGGAAACACGGCGCTGCGCGCGCTGATGGGCAGGGACGCTTCCATCGGCGCGGTGCACGGCCGGGCGGTGCAGTGCCCTATGTTGGAAGCGCCACTGTTTCCGCTGTATCACCCCGCCTCCGTCATCTACAACCGGGCGCTGAAGGAAGTTTACCAGAGCGATTTACAGCGCCTGAAGGCCTATCTGGAAGCCCATGAACCGGAAGGGAGAAATTGCCTGTGCGACTGACACTGCTTGGCGTAAACGGTCCGTTCCCCGCGGCGGGCGGCGGCACCTCCGCCTACTGTATTGAGGCGGCAGGGGAAAGGCTGCAGTTCGATTTCGGCTCCGGCGCGCTCGGCGCACTCACGGCGCTGTGCCCTCCGGAGCAGCTGACCGCGCTGCTGATGACACACTGGCACTTTGACCACTGCGCCGATCTGCTGCCGCTGACCTACCGCCTGCAGGCCGCTGCGGCCTGCCTGAGCATGTTCGGTCCGGAGGACGCAGCCTCCCCAGTGCGTGCCGTGATGGCGGCTGATCCCTCCGTAGCGCTGACCGTGGTCGCGCCCGGAGACTGCCTGTCCTTCGGCGGCGTCCACGTATGGGTATATCAGGCCAGGCATCCTGTGCCCTCCGTGATGTACCGTGTGGAGGCGGAGGGCAGGACCCTGTGCTATACCGGCGACACCAACACGGTGGACGGCCTGGTTACCTTCGCGCAGGGCGCCGACCTGCTGCTGGCGGACGGCCTTTTCACCCGCGCCCTGTGGGACGAAAAGAAGCCTCACCTGTCCGCCGCGCTGTGCGCCGAGGCGGCCAAAGAGGCCCATGTCAGGCGTCTGGTGCTGACGCACCTGAACCCGATGATTGACCCCGCCCTGCTGCTTGCGGAGGCCAGGGAGATTTTCCCGGATACAGAGCTGGCGGTGAAGGGGCAGGTGTATACTGTTTGACCTCCCGCGCGCCCCACAGCCGGTACCGCTACGCGCTGCCCGCTGCTTGTCTCTGCCTGATGGCGGGCATCCTCGCGGGCACCATGTCCCCGTCCTGGGCCGGAGGCGCTGTCGGGCTGTGCCTGTGCCTGCCGGCGCTGCTTCTTCTCCGCGGGAAATGGCGCGCGGCGGCGCTGCTGGCGCTCACACTGTGCGCAGGCAGCCTGCTGGGCTGGCACGCGGAGCATCCCGCACTGCCGGAGGAGGGCATGCACCTGGTCACCGGCATCATCGCCGATGAGGTGCTGCCCGGCAACAGAACGCAGTACCGCACCACGCTGCGCCACCTGACAATTGATGGCGCGCCGTACGCGCAGGGAGGCTATTGGACCTTTTATACCGATGAGCTTCCGCAGGGGCTTGAGCCCGGCGCGGCGGTCCGGCTTCAGGCCCGGGTCTACGCCCCGCAGGGGGCGGCCAATCCGGGCGGGTATGATTTCCGGGCCTACCTGCTGCAGCGCGGCGTGACTGTCGGACTGTACGGCCTGCAGGACCTGGAACTGCTGCCGCCGCGGCTGAGCCTGTGGGGCACCGCGGCCAGTATTCGCCACCGCCTCTCCGCCCGGCTGATGGCGGTGATGGGCGAGGAGGCCGGCAGCTATGCCGCGGCAATGCTGCTGGGCAGCCGCGCGCTGATGCCCGAGGAGGACAGGGAGGCCTTCCGCCAGCTGGGCATTGGCCATATTCTCTCCGTCAGCGGCTTCCATGTGGGCGTGCTTGCCGGTGCGCTTATGCTGCTGCTGCGCCTGTGCCGTGTGCGGCCGAAGCTACGGTTTGCCTGCCTCACGGCGGCGCTGGCCGCCTACGCCGTTCTCACCGGCATGAACGCCCCGGTCACCCGCGCGTCACTGATGTATCTCATGGCGGAATGGGGGCGCCTGAAGGGGCGCGAGCGCCATCCGCTGCCGCTGATGTGCTTTTCCGCGATGCTCATCCTGCTTTTCAGCCCCGCGCAGTTGGGCAGTGTCAGCTTTCAGCTGACCTACTGCGCCATGCTGGGGCTGACGCTGATTGCCCCTACCCTGCGGCAGTCGCTGCCCGGCCGCACCGCCGCCGGGCGCTTCCTCCGCGACCGCGCCGCCGCCGCGCTGGGGGTGCAGCTGGGCATCCTTCTGCCGCAACTGTACTGGTATCAGGAGGTGCCGCTCGCCGGGCTTGCGCTGAATGTGCTGGTGCTCTCGCTGGCCAACGTGCTGCTGGGCGGCTACTGGCTTGTGCTGCTGGTGATGTACCTGCCCGGCGCCGGATCATGGCTCGGCGCGCTTGCCGGCCGCGCGACCCTGCTGCTGCGGCAGGCGGTGCAGTACCTTGCGGGCAGGGCCTGGTTCACCCTTTGGACGCCCCAGGCCACGCTGCTGACCGCGCTGGGCTGCGCGGGTCTATTCCTTTCCCTGTGCTGCCTCACGGATATAAAGAAGGCGCGGCGGGCCGTGCTTTCGCTGCTCAGCGCGCTGGTCGTCGGTCTTTCCCTGGTTCCTCCCGCCCACCGTGGCACAGAGTATATTCAGCTCAGCGTGGGCAACGCGGACTGCGCGGTGCTATGGGATGAAGACAGGGTATGGGTCATCGACGCCGGCGAGGACGGCCGGGCGCTGGCCACCTATCTCAGGCAGCGGCGGCTTTCGGTGGACACGCTGGCCGTGACCCACCTGCACATGGACCATCTCGGCGGAGTGAGGGATCTGATCAGCAGCGGCATCCCCATCCGGCGTCTGCTGCTGCCGGTGGACGCGGAGCGCGCACTGCTGGACGCGGACGCCATGGAGGTGTACCGGCAGGCACTCGCCTGCGCACAGGAAACGGTGCGGGTCAGCAGGGGCGATGTGTTTCCCCTGCCGCACGGCAGCGTGACTGTGCTGTGGCCGGAGAAAGGAAGAGTCCGCCCCGGGCAGGACGCCAACAACATGTCCATGGCCTGCCTGATTGAGGAATACGGCGCGACGCTGCTGGCCACCGGCGACCTGACCGGGGCCTTCGAGCGGTATGCCGCGGTACCGGCCGACCTGCTGAAGGTGGCGCACCACGGCTCGTCCTCATCTACCACCGATGCGTTCCTGCGCATTGTTCAGCCGGAGGCGGCCATCCTTTCCGGCAATGACGACCAGCGCCTGCAGGCGGTGCAGGCGCGTCTCGGCAGCTGCAGGCTCTTCGCCACCCAGCGCGACGGTGCGGTCACGGTGGCCTTCGGCCCGGAGGGCTATACCATCAGCATCCACGGGAGGTGACGAGATGCCCAGAGACACGGACGGCGGGCGGGCGCAGCTGCTTCGCGACGCGTCCGGAGGAAAGCTGTACGGCGCGGTGCTGCTGCACGGCACGGAGGAAAACCTGAAGAACGAGACGCTGCAGCAGATCCGGCAGAGCGTGCTGACAGGCGGCATGGTGGAGATGAACGAGGCTGTGCTCGTCAATCCCGCCGCCGATGAGCTGATTTCCGCCTGCGAAACGCTGCCCTTCCTCACGGAAAAGCGGCTGGTGCTGGTGTGGGACTGCGCCAGCCTCACCGGCCGCAAGGAGGCGGAGGATGAGCTGTGCGAGTACATGGGCAGGATCCCCTCCACCTGCGTGCTGGTGTTCGTCGCATCCGGCAAGGTCGATACACGGAAGAAGCTGCCAAAGGCCATCGCCAAATGGGGCAGGGTGCTCCTGTTCGAGCCGCTGCGCGGAGACGCGCTGCTGGAGTGGGTGACCGCCGCCTTTGAGAAGGAGGGCAAGCGCTGCACGCGCGCCACGGCGGACTTTCTCACCCAGGTATCCGGCAGGGATACCTCCCAGCTGCAGGGCGAGGTGGGCAAGCTGTGCGCCTACCTCGGGGACAGGGACACCGTGGAGCGGGCGGATATCGAGGCGATTGCCTCCCGCACGGCGGAGTACGCGGTGTTCGAGCTGGTGGACGCGGTGGTGTACACCCAGCAGGCCAGGGCCTTCCTGTGCCTGCGGCAGTTGCTGAACGACGGCACGGACGAGCTGTTCATCCTGGCCATGCTGCTGAGGCAGTACCGCCTGCTGCAGCAGTATCTGCTGCTGGTGTCCGAGCGCATGCCGCGGCAGAATCTGGCGGAAGCGCTCGGTGTGCAGGAATTTGTGCTTCGCCGGCTGGAAAACCAGGCCCGCCTGACCACGGGCGGAGTCGTGCGCGCCGCGGTGAATACCTGCGTGGACCTTGAATACGCGGTGAAAAGCGGTACCGTCAGCGCAAAGGGCTGCGCAAGCGCCGCGCTGCTGAAACTGTTTGCCATTCAGAAAAAAGAGGGATAGGAGGATTGACATGAGTGAACAACGCATGCCGCGCCAGGAGGCCCGCAGGAAAGCGGAGGAGCTGGTTGCGCAGATGACCCTGGAGGAGAAGGCCTCTCAGCTCAAGTATGACGCCCCGGCGATCGAGCGCCTCGGTGTACCCGCCTACAACTGGTGGAACGAAGCGCTGCATGGCGTGGCGCGCGCGGGTACTGCCACGGTGTTCCCGCAGGCCATTGCACTGGCGGCCGTTTTTGACGAGGACTTCCACCAGCGCGTGGCCGAGGTCATCAGTGAAGAGGTACGTGCCAAGTACAACGGCCAGTCCGCCCACGGGGACAGGGACATCTACAAGGGCCTGACCATGTGGAGCCCCAACATCAACATCTTCCGCGACCCGCGCTGGGGGCGCGGCCACGAGACCTACGGCGAGGATCCCTACCTGACCTCCCGCCTGGGCGTGCGCTTCATCAAGGGGCTGCAGGGCGACGGGAAGTACATCAAGGCCGCTGCCTGCGCGAAGCATTTTGCAGTGCACTCCGGCCCGGAGGCCATCCGCCATGAGTTCGACGCCCGCGTGAGCGACAAGGACCTGTGGGAGACCTACCTTCCCGCCTTCGAGGCGGCGGTGAAGGAGGGCGGCGTGGAGGCCGTGATGGGCGCTTACAACCGGGTGAACGGCGAACCCGCCTGCGGCTCGAAGACCCTGCTGCGCGACATCCTGCGCGGCAAATGGGGCTTTGAGGGGCATGTGACGAGCGATTGCTGGGCCATCCGTGATTTCCATGAGAATCATCACGTGACGGACACCGCGCCGGAGTCCGCCGCGCTGGCGCTCAAAAACGGCTGCGACCTGAACTGCGGCAACACCTACCTGCACATGCTGCAGGCACTGCAGGAGGGGCTGGTTACCGAGGAGGACATCACCGAGGCGGCCGTGCGCCTGTTCACCACCCGCTACCTGCTGGGCATGTTCGCCGATGACAACCCGTACGACGCCATTCCCTTCACCGCCAACGACACACCGGAGCATGACAGCCTGGCCCTGGAGGCTGCGCTGAAATCCATGGTGCTGCTGCGCAACAACGGCCTGCTGCCGCTGAAGGCGGAGGAAATCAAAACCATCGCGGTCATCGGCCCGATGGCGGACAGCGTGCAGGTGCTGCTTGGCAATTATCACGGCACCACCTCCCGCCCGGTGACGCTGCTGCAGGGCATCAGAAAATACTGCGAGCCGAAGGGCATCCGTGTGCTGTACAGCGAGGGCTGCGCCAAAGCGGCCGACAAAATCGAAGGCCTCGGCCCGAATGATGACCGCCTGGCCGACGCGCTGCTGTGCATGGAAAACGCGGATGTAACCATTGCCTGCGTCGGCCTGGATGAAACGCTTGAGGGCGAGGAAGGCGATACCGGCAACTACTCTGCCAGCGGAGACAAGGCCACGCTGAACCTCCCCGGCAGCCAGATGCGGCTGATGGCAGCGCTTGAAAAGTGCGGGAAGCCCCTGGTGACCGTGGTCACGGTGGGCTCGTCGCTGAACGTGCCGCAGGGCGACGCGGAGCTGCTGGCCTGGTATCCCGGCCAGGCGGGCGGCACAGCCCTGGCCAGGCTGCTGTTCGGCGAGGTTTCGCCCTCCGGCCGCCTGCCTGTCACCTTCTACGACGGCATTGACGACCTGCCGGAATTCACCGATTACAGCATGGTCAACCGGACCTACCGCTATTTCACCGGCAAGCCGCTCTTCCCCTTCGGCTTCGGCCTGAGCTACACCTCCTTTGAGGTCTCATCCGCCCACGCAGACACGCAGTGCGCTGCCGCCACTGTGAAAAACACCGGCTGCATGGCCGGTGAAACAGTGGTGCAGGTGTATGTGAAGGCAGAGGACTCCGCCTTTGCGCCGCCCAATCCGGTGCTGTGCGCCTTCCGGCGCGTCAGCCTTGCGGCGGGCGAGGAAAAGACGGTGAACCTGCCGCTGCGCCCGGAAGCCTTTACCGTAGTGGATGAGCGCGGCGAGAGAGTCTCCGGCGGCAAACGCTACTCGGTATACATCGGCCTGCAGCAGCCCGACGCCCGTTCGGAGGAGCTGACCGGCCAGAAGCCCGTTTGCGTCACCCTGAAGGCATAAGCAACCGCTGATTCATCCCCTGATCACCACGGCGTGGTCCCTGACGGCGTTTACCAGTTATTACCTTTTTGCTGCCCGGGCAGATTGACAAGCCCGGGCAGCTCCTGTATAATTGCACCCACAGGAAACATTTGGAAAGGAGGCGCAGCGGTTTTGCATATCACAAAGTCCACCGAGGATTATCTGGAAGCGATACTGATGATCGTGCGGGAGAAGGGCATCTGCCGCTCCGTTGACGTAGCCACGCGCCTGAATTTCTCCAGGCCGTCTGTCAGCGTGGCGATGAAGCACCTGACGGAAAACGGCTATATCCGGCGGGGTGCGGAGGGGCAGCTGGAGCTGACGCCGGAGGGCTATCAGATTGCCGAGGCGACACTGGAGCGCCACAATTTTCTGACAGAATTCTTTACCTCCATCGGTGTGAGCCGCGAGGTGGCCGAGGAGGACGCCTGCGGCATGGAGCACTCCATCAGCAAGGAGAGCTTCGACCGCTTCCGCGAATGGTACAGCGGCATGAAAAACGAGGGAACTGTGAAAGAAGGGCATTGAAAAACGCCCGGAATGATACAACAAAAGAAGGGTTCAGCCAGGCTCTCCGGCTCGGCTGGATCCTTCTTTCTTTTTGCGGCCGCGCAGCTTTGGTGCCGCCTTGCATACGCCAGGATATCTGGCAGGCGCTGTCCTTACGGATTTGCGAAGGTCACATAGGGCTCTTTGGGGGCGGCGCACTTTTCGGTGCTGATTTCGTGCAGCATCATGGTGCTCTGCCCGTCGGGCGTGGTGACTGTCTGGGCCCGGGCGGTCAGACGCACATAGCCCCTCGCGCTCGGCTTCGCGGCGCCCTTGCACACCCAGCCGCACGGCTGGATGTCGTTGGAGCAGCAGGTCATGGCCGGGCGGGAGAAATAGTAGAAGCCCGCGGGGAACTCCTTCTGCGGCATCGGCTGGCCCACAAGGCGCAGCGTTTTGCCGTCGTAGCGCTCCGGGTGGTCCATCGCGTCCAGGTACAGCGTGCCAAACTGCCCGTCCGCCACGTCGATCACATCGGCCTTCATGTCGTAGGGCAGATCCTCATCGGCCACGCCGTCCTCGGTGGTGCCGTCCGGGTTTTCAAACAGGATGTTGGCGGAGGGGTTCAGCGCGCGCAGCTGCCTGCGCCAGCCGCTCTTGTTGAAGGAGGGCCCGCAGCGGTTGATGATGATCAGGTCCGCGTCCTTCATCGGGTCGGTCATCAGCTTGCGCATGTTGGTCATGTAGCTGTCAAAGGTGGTGGCGTCCGCCAGGCAGATGACCTGCACCCACTCCCACCGCAGCGGCAGGCGTGTGGAAACAAGCTTCTCCAGCCCCCACATGCTGTTGTACTCGATGAACACCCGCTCAGGCAGATACTGCTGGTTCAGCTCCTTCAGGCGAAGGGCCGTCAGCTCCTCCTGCTTTTCAAAGGAGACGAGTGTGCAGTTGTGCTCCTTCAGGAAGTCCTCGTCCAGCTCCTCCACACCCTCCTCAAAGGAGAGGATCAGCGTGGCCTGGCCGGAGGAAAAGCCCTCATCGGTCAGCATGTTCTGGATCATGGTGGTTTTGCCGCTTTCAATGAAGCCCGTGAGCATGTACACAGGCACAATGGTTTGCTCCCGCATGGTATAACCTCAATCCAATCTTACAGGTGGAACAGTTCCTTCAGCGCGGCCTCGTTCACATCCGCGCCGATGACGCAGAAGCGCCCGGTATAATCCGCTGTGCCGGTGCGGAAGTCGATCTCCCCGGGCACATAGTCAAACTGGAACCACTCGCCGGCGGCGTTCTGCAGAATGCCCTTGGCCCTCAGGATGCGGCCGTACTCCTCCTCGTCGGAGAGCTGCTCCAGCATGCCGCGGATCTCGTCCTGCTCATAGCGGTTGGCTGTCTGCGCGCCGATGGTCTGGAACACCTCGTCCGCGTCGTGCTCATCCGCGCCGTGGTGGTGATGATGGTGGTGCTCATGGTCATGGTGGTGTTCGTGCTCATCATGGTCATGATGGTGATGATGTTCATCGCCGTCGTCATCATCGTCATCGTGATCCTCATGGTCATGATGATGTCCGTGGTCATGGTCGTGATGATGCTCATGCTCCTCATCATGATCGTGATGGTGGTGATGATCGTGCTCGTCCTCATCGTCATCGTCGTCATCTTCAAGGGGCGCGAACTCGATGGGGCGTCCGTTCTCGATCACATCCAGCATGAAGTCCGCGTCCATGTCATCCCAGGGGGTGGTGATGATGCGGGCATCCTCATGCACAGAGGCGATCAGCGCGCGGCTCTTCTCCACCCGGTCGGCGGACAGAAGCTGTGTGCGGCTGAAAATGACGGTGGAGGCGCTCTTGACCTGGTCCAGGAAGAACTCGCCGAAATTCTTCATATACATGCGGCATTTGCCCGCGTCCACCACGGTGGCGCTGCCGCCGATTTCCAGGTCCGGATGGCGCTGCTTCGCCTTCTCCACGGCGGAAAGGATTTCACTCAGCTTGCCCACACCGGTGGGCTCAATCAGGATGCGGTCGGGATGATAGGTTTCAATCAGCTGGTCCACCGCCACCTGGAAATCGCCGGCCAGGGTGCAGCAGATGCAGCCGGCGCTCAGCTCACTCACCGTGATGCCGGCATCCGCCATAAAGCCGCCGTCCACCGCGATGTCGCCATATTCATTCTCCAGCAGGACCACGTTTTCATTCTTCAGCCTGCCGGTCAGCAGTTTTTTGATCAGTGTGGTTTTGCCCGCACCAAGGAAACCGGAAATGACATTGATCTTGACCATGGTATTCTCTCCTTTGGTTCACTGCGAAGGCCTTCAGCCTCCAACAGGCATTATATCACACGCGTCAAGTGGGTTTTGATGACATTTTTTTGCAGAAATCTTTTCAAACAAATCATTATATGTTATAATTAAGTATCTGTATGGCGTTCCCCCCTTATTGGATAGGAAAGGTGAGATCACATGAAGCGAATTCTGTCCTTTTTGCTCTCTCTGAGCATACTTTTTTCGTGCTTGAGCTTCCCGGCCCTGGCACAGGACGACCTTCCGCTCCCCGCAGAAGAGATACTGGCGGCCGCGGAAGAAGAACCGGAAGCCACCGCAGACGGGGAAGCAGCGGAGGAAGAGGCAGACCCCGCAGTGCCTGAGGAGGCCGCGGGGGAAGAACCGGAAACCACCGTAGCTGAGGAAACTGCGGAAGAAGCTGCTGAACCCGCCGCGTCTGAGGAGACTGCGGAGGAACCCGCCGTGGTTGAAGAGGTCGCGGAGGAAGCCGAGGAGCCCGCGGCACCTGAGGAGACTGCGGAGAAGGATGAGGAACCCGCCGAGACTGAGGAAACGGTGGAGGAAGCTGCGGATCCCTCCGAGGCTGAGGAGGCCGCGGAGGAAGCTGCTGAACCTGTAGAAGCGGAAGAAGCGGCAGAGGAAGCCGAAACCGCCTCAGAAGTGCTGGCGGAGGCCTTCCGGGAAGGCTATGTTTCCGTGGACGCCGGTGTGACCGCATACGGCGAAGCCGACCACGAAACAGTGGCTGGCGTTTTTACCGCGCCCTCTGCAGCGTACGCGAAGCTGGAGATTCCCGGTGCAAACGCCCCGGAGGACTGGCTGGAGCTGACCTTCGATACCGAGGATAGCGCGGAAAACGCGGCCGAGCCACTGATCGTCTTTGTGCGCCTGCGGAATGTGAAGCCCCTCACCGAAGAGGAAACGGCCGAACTGACCGAAGCCCTTGAGGACCCGCGCGTGTGGCAGGGCCACGCGCTGCCGGTGGCGTTCTTTACGCTGGCGGAAGCTGAGGCGGTGCCCGTGCCGGAAGAAGCTGCCGATGACGGTGCGGAGGCGGCAGATGAGCCTGCCGGAGCGGAGATCCCCGCAGAGGAAGCCGCGGAAGCTGTGCCTGCAGAGGAAACAGAAGAACCTGCTGACACAGAAGAAGCCGAGGCCTCAGAGGACGCGGAGGAGGCCGAAGGCACAGACGATACCGAAGAACCCGCTGACGCAGAGGAAGCCGAGGCCTCAGAGGACGCAGAGGAGGCCGAAGGCACAGACGATACCGAAGAACCCGCTGACGCAGAGGAAGCTGCTGAGACGCTCATCACGGTGGAAGAGACCGTGACGGAAACGGTGAGCGAGCCTGCCGCGGACGCGCTGGCAGTGACGCCGCAGAACACACTGCTGCTTGTGTCCCTCGGGGACACGGTGACCTTCACCGCGAGCGCCACCAGTGGCGCCGACCTGCAGTGGCAGTACGACGGCGGCACCGGCGATTGGACGAATATTCCCGAAAACAAGAACTGGCACGGCACCACCACGAACACGCTGACCTTCAGCGCGATGGCCAGCCGCGCCAAATACAGCTACCGCCTGGTGGCTACCCTGGGCGCGGAGACGGTGATTTCCGACACCATGCGATTTGAAATCGCCGTTGCCCCTGAGTTCACCGTACAGCCGCAGGACGTGTTTGCTGCCGCCGGCGAGGAGGTCTTCTTCACCGCGCAAACGGCTTCCACGGCCAGCCTGCAGTGGCAGTATGACAATGGCACTGGCGACTGGACAGACATCCCCGAGAACAAGAACTGGCACGGCACCCGCACGGAGGAGCTGACCTTCACCGCGACAGCCAGCCGCGCGAAGTATGCCTACCGCGTTATTGCCAGCAACCCCGCGGGAGAGGTGATCTCGCAGACCGCGCACCTGGCTATTATGACCGCACCCGCCATTGAAGCGGAGCCTGAGAACCAGCGCGCGCTGAGCGGCGCGGAGGTGAGCTTCACCGCCGCGGCCACGACCGCTGTGGACTGGCAGTGGCAGTACGACGGCGGCACCGGCACCTGGGTGAACATCCCCGAAAACAATAACTGGCACGGAACGCAGACCGATACCCTGACCTTTGCCGCTACTACCAGCCGCGCCAGGCAGCATTACCGCGCCATTGCCACGAACGTGCTGGGCGAAGCAATGACGAAAGAGGTTTCCCTTGAGCTGATTGTGAAGCCCGCCTTCACCGCGCAGCCGGAAGCCATGACCGCGGCGGCGGGACAGACGGTGACCTTTACCGCGGAGGCCTCCGGTGACCCGGCGTGGACATGGCAGTACGACGGCGGCACCGGCACCTGGACGGATGTGCCGGACAACCAGAACTGGACCGGCGCAAGGACGAATACGCTGTCCTTTACCGCCACGGCCAGCCGGGCGAAGTACGCATACCGCGTCATCGCAGAAAATGAGGCAGGTAACGCGACTTCCAAAGCAGTGCGCTTCACCCTGCTGACCCCGCCTGTGTTCAGCGCGCAGCCGTACTGGACGGACGCGCTTTCCGGCGAGACGGTGACCTTCACCGCCGAGGCCGCGCCGGACGCCGCCTACCAGTGGCAGTACAACGGCGGCACCGGTGTGTGGGTGAACATACCCGAAAACAACAACTGGCACGGCACGCAGACCCCCGAGCTGTCCTTCACGGCGAATACCAGCCGCGCCAAGCAGAGCTACCGCGTCATTGCCAGCAACGCGGCGGGCGAGACCGTTTCCGCGGAGACCGGCTTCGGCCTGATCACCAAGCCCGTGTTCAACAGCCAGCCGACAAAGGTGGAGGCCCTGAACGGCGAGACGGTGACCTTCACCGCCGAGGCCGCGCCGGACGCCGCCTACCAGTGGCAGTATGACGGCGGGACCGGCGAGTGGGTGAACATCCCCGAGAACAACAACTGGCACGGCACGCAGACCCCTGAGCTGTCCTTCACGGCGAATAGCAGCCGCGCGAAGCAGAAATACCGCGTCATCGCCGCCAATGCGGCGGGAGAGACGATCTCAAAGGCGGTGGCCCTTGTACTGGTCACCAAGCCTGTTTTCACCGTGCAGCCGGAGACCTGCGACGCGCTCAGCGGCGACACGGTCACCTTTACCGTGCGTGTAAGCGGCAATCCCGACCTGCAGTGGCAGTACGACGGGGGCACCGGCACCTGGACGGACATCCCCGAGAACAGCAACTGGCACGGCACGCAGACCACTTCCCTCTCCTTTGCCGCGGCGGCCAGCCGCGCAAAGTACAGCTACCGCGCTGTGGCAACCAACATGGCAGGCGAGGTGATATCGGATGAGGTTTCCTTCACCCTGATCACCGTGCCGCGATTCACCACGCAGCCGGTCAGCTATGAGTCCGCACTGAAGGCTACGGTCGCCTTCACCGCGAAGACCGATGTGCCCGCCGCGTTGCAGTGGCAGTACGACAACGGCACCGGCGAATGGACGGACATTCCCGAGAACAGCAACTGGCACGGCACGCAGACGGAAAAGCTGACCTTCACCGCGACGGCGGCAAGGACAGCGTATAAGTTCCGCGTAAATGCCACCAACGCCGCGGGCAGTGCTACCTCTCGCGAGGTGCGGTTTACCCTGCCGCCCAAGCCCGAATTTGTGACCCAGCCCGAAAACACCAGGGCGCCGGCTGGCACCGCGGTGACGCTCACCGCGGAAACGAAGTACGCCACCGCCTGGCAGTGGCAGGTCTATACCGCCGATACAGGCGCCTGGGCGGACATCAAGGGCAGCAGCTGGCAGGGCGCGACGACCGACACCCTGACCTTCACCCAGACAGCGGCCCGCTCCACCAATAAATACCGCCTGAAGGCCATCAGCGGCGGCGGCGAAACCTACTCCACCTCGGTGGTGGTGCGGCTGATCATCCTGCCGACGAAGCTGACGCTGAGCGAAAGCGAAGTAACGCTTGAGCCCGGGCAGACGGCTGCTGTGACTGCCACAATCCTGCCGGAGGATACCTCGGACAAAACTGTCAGCTGGACCAGCAGCGACACCAGAGTTGCCACTGTGTCCGCCAGCGGTAAGATCACCGCTGTGGCGCACGGCATAGCCACGGTAACCGCCACCTCCAACGCTGACCCGAATCTGAAGCAGACAGTGAAGGTGACCGTACAGACTGACATCAAGGGCTTCGACCTCAGTGATACCAGTCTTACCCTGGCAGTGGGCAAGACCGCTGTACTGTCCGTGACGACAATCCCTGAAAAGACACAGCTGAGCGTGAGCGTAAGCACGTCCTTTATCAGCAGCAACACGAATGTGGTCACTGTCAGCACAAGCGGCTCAGTGTATGCAAAGGCCAGCGGCAGTGCGGACATCACAGTCAGAGTAAAGTCCTCACTGGGCACAACAATTGAAAAAACCTGCAAGGTGACAGTGTACGCAGATATCACCTCGGTGAAGGTGAGTCCTGCCCCGTTGGCTGTGCCACTGGGCAAAACGGCGACATTGACTCCCACCATCAACCCTGCCAGCGTAACGGAGGGAACGTACACTATTACCTGGGAATCTGGCGACGAGACGGTTGCCAGGGTGAGCAGCAAGGGCGTGGTCAGCGGCGTAAAGAGCGGCGATACCACAATCACCTGCACAGTGACCTCTATCTTTGGCACAACCAGAAGCACAACCTGCCAGGTCCGCGTAAGGCGCGATATCATCGGGGTGAAGCTGAGCAGTTCCGCTATCACGCTGAAAGTGAACGGCACGCATACGCTTACAGCCTCTCCCAGACTGGCCACTGCCGACTGTACTACCACCACCACGTGGAAGAGCTCTGACACCAGTGTTGCCACAGTGGGCACGAGCAGCGGCACCGTAACAGCAAAGAAAGCCGGCAGAGCCATTATTACCGCCACCATGGTTTCCGAGTTCGGCACCACGTTTGAGGCAACCTGCGAAGTGCTGGTTGTGGTGGACATCACCGGTGTGACACTCAACGTCAGCGGGACTGAGGTTGCCAAGGGTGGCAAAGTGACCCTGCAAATTGGCATGATCAAGCCCACTACCCATACCGTAACCACCACAAACAAGTGGACCAGCAGCGACACAAGCATTGCAACGGTGTCCAATGGTGTGGTGACGGGCAATAAACCTGGCAAGGCTGTCATCACGCTTGAGGTAACGGCGAAAGAGACCGGAACCAAAGTGAAAGCCACATGTTCGGTGAATGTATATCAGGATCTGACAGGCGTGACATTGTCGCATACCAGCCTGACGCTGAATGTGGGTGAGCAGTTCCAGCTGGCACGTACTCTCCAGCCTGGTGACATCTCTGTGACGACGGAAACCGTCTGGAGCAGCGACAATACGAGCGCAGTCACCGTAGGTTCGGGCAGCGGCCTTGTGGTTGCCAGGGCCCCCGGCAAAGCCAACATCAAAGTCACAGTGAAATCGGCAAGGGGCACAATAATCGAGAAGATCTGCAAGGTAACCGTGCAGATAAAGCCGATTGGCGTGAAGCTGAGCAAAAACACCCTGACGCTCTTGTGCTATCCGAATCAGGAGAGCACCACGTTGACCGCTTCTCTGGTGCCTGCGGACGCCACAGTCGGCGCGACCTACACCTGGAGCAGCAACAACACTGAGGTTGCCACGGTGGACAGCCGGGGCAAGGTGACTGCTGTGTGGGACGGCGAAGCCGTAATTACCGTTACGGCGACCACCTCAGAAGGAGACACGTTCCAAGATTTCTGCAAGGTTCTTGTTGCTACAGATATTGAGACTGTTGAATTCTTCCACGCAACAGCCATGCCGGGCAACTGGGACTGGGGCGACTTCGGCTCTGATTCTGTGCTGACCCTTGAGCTTGGTACGACATATAATCTCGGCGCGTTTGCCTGCCCGGACCATGTAAATGTGGGCGTTACCTTCACATGGACCAACAGCAACAGCACGGCCGTAGGGATGAGCAGCCAGACAAAGGGAAATATCCTTTGGGAGGGCTGGAACGAACCATGCGGCTGGCCCTACAGCTATGTCACGCTGACGCCGAAAGCGCTGGGCACTGCCAAGATCACGGTCAAGGCGGTCTCCACCCTGGGCACGACGAGGACGAACACCATCACAGTCAATGTGATCGACAAGGTGGTGGATATCACCGACGTCACGCTCAACACGTACAGTCTCAACCTGAACAAGAGCAAGACTGCAACGCTCACGGCGACGGTGTGGCCGACCGACAACAATGTGTCGCCGACGCTTACCTGGACCAGCAGCAATGAGTCTGTGGCAATAGTGAACAGCAGCGGCAAGGTAACCGCCGTCGGCCGCGGCACGGCCTATATTACGGTGACCGCCAAAGCCACAACGGGCACAACGGTATCCGCCACCTGCACCGTAACGGTGAATGAGACCAAGTACAGGGCGCTGGTAGTGGGTGTGCAGCATAATCTCGGTTGGTCGGATACGTATGTTGAAGATAGCGTGTATATTGATGGTTGGACATACCCGTACTTCTACATAAAGAACAGCCCCTGGATGGGAAGCGGCTACACAAGACTTGCATCCACATTGGGACGTGTGTACGGAGGCGCAGCAACGGATAACCAGCGCTTCGCTACGACGCAATTATATGATCCTGAAGACAGCGACCTTGAATCGGCTATCAGAACAACCTTCAGTGGGACAACAGATGACGACATTTCCCTTTTCTACATCAATACTCACGGCAGGTCATCTAATGATGGCGAATTATCCATGTCCTTTAAGAAAACGATCAACGCAACAAACGTGAGCAATTTCTTGAATGGTGGTCATGAAGTCGTGTCTTTCCAGCAATTAGCCTCATGGATGAATACGTATGTTAAGGGTAAAGTCATTGTATTTATTGATTCTTGCGGTGCAGGTTCAAGTATTTACGATCCTTCAGTCGCTGAAAACAGCGCGCAGGGAATAGGTGTGAATGATTCCGGCAGAATCGTTTCAGAGGCGATTGCCGCATTCTCTTCCTATTCTTTCACTGAAGAAGAAGAATATGATGGCGAGCCAAGGGCAAACTATGGTGAATTGAGAACCAATAAATTCTATGTGCTGGCTGCGTCACGCCATCAGGAGGATTCCTGGGTAAAAGACGGCTCAAGCACTGGCTACAGCTATTTCAATTATGACCTGTGCGCTGCGCTTGGAACAAGTGGAAACATGCCTGCTGACCAGAATGGTGATGGCGCAGTGTGCATAGAAGAACTGTTCACATATATTAAGTATTCTTTGAATTATGACATGGATTATTCAGATCAGAAACAGCACATCCAGCGTTACCCTGTAGGGAACACTGATCCCCTCTTCCATTAACACATTTTGCACACCCGCCCCGCAGCGCTTTCGGCGCTGCGGGGCGCTACCCCCTGAGGTGCCTTCATGATTCAGTCAAAACAGGATCTGCGCAATTATCTCCGCTGCGACGAAATCGCCCGCTTCGGACAGCCGGTGTCCGCGGCGAGGCGGTTTGGCTGCGGGCTGCCCTGGCGCTATAACGTGCTGCTGCGCAAAATGGAGTACAACCAGAACTGCCGCCGCGGCGCGCTGAAAAAGGCGCTGGGCGTGTGGTACAAGCTGCGCATGCGCCGCCTGAGCGAGCGCACCGGCTGGTTCATCCCCGCCAATGTGTTCGGCCCGGGGCTGTGCGTGGCGCATATCGGCCCGGTCATTGTCAACGGCGCGGCGCGCTTCGGGGCCAACTGCAAGCTGCAGGCCATGGTCAACGTGGGCGCCAGCGCGGGCGGCAAGGAGGCCCCGCATGGGGGAGACTTCGTCTATTTCGGCCCCGGGGCGAAGGTCTTCGGCGACATCACGCTCGGGTCCAACATCTGCATCGGCGCAAACGCCGTGGTGAACAAAAGCTGCGAAGAAGATGGCGTCACCCTGGCGGGTGTGCCGGCCAAAATCGTTTCCCGCCATGGCTGCGACAGCTTTGTGACCGATGCCTGCGCCTGGATGAAATGAGGAGCGCCCCATGAAAACGACATTTCCCCCTGAAAAGGACTGGCAATGCGACCTGTACCGCCTCACCGGGCGCACAGACACCGCGGCCTTCCTCTCCACCTTCCTGGGAAACCGCGCCTTCCGCCGCCTGTGGTATTACCGCAGGTACCGGCGCGCGGGGCGCGTGGGGCGGCTGCTGCTCAGCTTCTGCGGAAGGCGCCTCTCACACCACCTCAGCGTGGAGCTGCCGTGGACCGCGGAGGTCGGCAGGGGCCTGCTGCTGCTGCATCCCACCGGCATCACCTTCCAGAGCAAGTGCCGTGTCGGCGAGAACTGCACCATCCTCAAGGGCGTGACCATCGGCAACGCGAAAACCGGCCGGCCGGGCAGCCCCACCATCGGCAACAATGTCTATATCGGCATGAACAGCAGCGTGGTGGGCGGCGTGACCATCGGCAACGATGTGATGATCGCCCCCAACACCTTCGTCAACTTTGACGTGCCGGACGGGATGCTGGTGCTGGGCTCGCCGGGGCAGATCCACAAAAAGGAGAAGGCCTCCGCGCCCTATACCATCCACAGCATCGAGGTTGACAGCGCCGCGGCAAGGTGATATTCTCCCTCATAAGAAGGGGAGGCGGTTCTCATGAAAACACTTGGCTACTACAACGGGCATATCGACGAGATCGACCGCATGACAGTGCCCATGAACGACAGGGCCTGCTGGTTTGGCGACGGCGTGTACGACGCGCAGATGGCCCGCAACTACAAGCTCTTCGCCCTGGATGAGCACGTGGCGCGGTTTTTCCGCTCCGCCCGCGCGGTGGAGATGGAGCCGCCCCTGACCGAAGAGGAGCTGAAGGCGCTGCTGCAGGACCTGGTGCGGAAGCTGGACACGGGCAACCTGTTTGTCTACTATCAGCTGACGCGGGGCACCGGGCTGCGCAGGCATGTGTATCCCGATGGGAAGGCCAACCTGTGGGTGCAGATGTTCCCCATGGAGGTCAACGACGGCAAGGTGCCGGTGAAGACCATTTCGGCGGAGGACACCCGCTTTTTCCACTGCGACATCAAGACCATCAACCTGCTGCCTGCCGTGATGTATGCCGAGCGCGCGAAGCGCAGCGGCTGCCACGAGACCATACTGTACCGGCCGGGCGGGCGGGTGACGGAGTGCTCGCACTGCAATGTGCACATACTCAAAGGCGGCACGCTGTATACCGCGCCGTGTGACAACCTGATCCTGCCGGGCATCGGCCGGGCGCACTTGCTGGCCGCCTGCCGCCGCCTGGGCGTGCCTGTGCGCGAGGAGCCCTATACCATGGATGAGCTCCGCGCGGCGGATGAGGTGCTGCTGACCTCCTCCTCCAACCTGTGTGTGCGCGTGAGCGAGCTGGATGGCGCGCCTGTCGGCGGAGGGGATCCCGCGCTGTTTGAGCGGCTGCGCAGCGACATCCTGTCCGAATTCTACGGCGAAACGGAGTAGCGCCTTATTTGCGGCCTTCCTCTTGTTTCTTTCCCCCTGGTGGTGTATGATACGCGGGGCACATCGCTGCCCTGCGTTATTTGAATTTTATGAAAGTGAGCAAATGTATGTCCTTTGAATCTCTGAACCTGAACCGTCAGCTGCTGATCAACGTAAAGAAAAACGGCTATGAAAAGCCGACACCGATACAGCGTGCAACAATCCCCCTGGTGCTCAGCGGCCAGGATGTGCTGGGCTGCGCACAGACCGGCACCGGCAAAACGGCGGCCTTTGCGCTGCCGATTCTCCAGCGCCTGATGCAGAAAATGCCCGCGGAGGACGAGCCCCGCGTGATCCGCGCGCTGATACTCACCCCCACCCGCGAGCTTGCCCAGCAGATTTATGACAATTTTGTCTCCTACGGTGAAAAAACGCGGGTTGTATCCTGCGTGCTGTATGGCGGCGTGAACCAGCTGAAGCAGGTGGAGGCGCTGCACCGCGGCGCCGATGTGGTCATCGCGTGCCCGGGCCGCCTGCTGGACCTGATGAACCAGGGCTATGTGCACCTGGAGAACGTGGGCATTTTTGTGCTGGATGAGGCCGACCGCATGCTGGACATGGGCTTCATCCACGATGTGAAGCGCATTGCCGCCTGCGTGCCGCAGCGCCGCCAGACGCTGCTGTTTTCCGCCACCATGCCAGCCGAGGTGGAAAAGCTGGCGATGGAGGTGCTGCACAACCCGAAGGTTGTGAAGGTCAACCCGGTTTCCTCCCCGGTGGAGGCCATCGACCAGTGCCTGTACTATGTGGACAAGGCAAATAAAAAGCACCTGCTGGCCAGCCTTCTGGGCGGCAGCGAGGTGGAAAACTGCCTGGTGTTCTCGCGCACAAAGCACGGCGTGGACCGCATTGTGCGCGAGCTGAAGCGGGCGGGCATCGACGCCGTCGGCATCCACGGCGACAAGACGCAGAGCCAGCGGCAGACCGCGCTGAACCGCTTCAAGAGCGGGGACTGCAGGGTCATGGTCGCCACAGACATCGCTGCCCGCGGGCTGGATATCGCCGGGCTGAGCCACGTGATCAACTACGACCAGCCCATGGAGCCGGAGGCCTATATCCACCGCATCGGCAGAACCGGGCGCGCCGGGCACACCGGCACGGCCATTTCCTTCTGCTGCATTGACGAGGTCAAGCAGCTGGCGCAGGTGGAAAAGCTGATCGGCCGGCCCATTCCCCGCAGGGAAAGTGAGTGGCCGATGACCGTGTTTACCCCCACCGAGCCCAAGCCGCGCCTTCCCCGGGGCGAGCGCCCGGCCCAGGTGACCATGCGCGGTGAGGCCGCCGAAAAGCCGCGGCCGACGCGGCGGGCGGAAGAGCGCGCGCCCCGCGGCGGAGCGGCCGGGAAGGGCACCGCGCCGCAGCCGCGCCGGAGCAGAATGCCGGAGCGCACAGCGCGTGAAGGCGTCCAGCCTGCCGCTGACAGAAAGATGCCGCTACCCGTGCAGCGCGTGAACCGCAGGAGGAGCAGGGGATGAGCCGCTTTTTCGCCGTGATGGCCAGGCTGAAGCTGATACGGCGCTGGAGCCTGATGCACAACACCTCGCCGGAGAACGACGCGGAGCACAGCCTGCAGGTGGCCATGATCGCCCACGCTATCGCGCTGATCAGCCGCGACCGCTACGGGAGGGAGATCAACCCGGAGCGGGTCTGCTGCCTGGCGGTGTATCACGATGCCACCGAGGTGCTCACCGGCGATTTGCCCACCCCGGTCAAGTATGGCTCGGACGAGCTGAAGGCCGCCTACAGGCAGGTGGAGCAGAGCGCCTCCCGCCGGCTGCTGGGGCTTTTGCCGGAGGAAATGCGGGCCAGCTACCAGCCATTGCTGAATCCGCCGGAGGGGCTGGAGCGGCAGATCGTGAAGGCCGCCGACAAGCTGAGCGCCTACATCAAGTGCCTTGAGGAACAGCGCGCGGGCAGCCGTGAATTCGACGCGGCGGCGGAGAACATCCTGCGCGCGCTGCAGGCCAATCCCCTGCCGGAGGTGCACGATTTCCTGCGCGACTATGTCCCCGCCTTCTCCATGACCATCGACGAGCTGAACGCACCGGAGGCGGCACAGTGAGCGCCGGCGGCATCGATGCCCGGCAATTCGAGCACTCGCTGCAGAAGCGGTTCCGCCGCCCGCTGTGGCGGCCCTTTGTGCTGGCGCTGCAGCGCTACGGGCTGCTGCGCGAGGGAGACCGTGTGGCGGTATGCCTGTCCGGCAGGCTGCCGTCGCTTGCGCTGGCCAAGCTGTTTGAGGAGCTGCACCGGCACAGCCTTTACCCGTTTGAACTGTCTTATCTGCACGTGCAGGACGGGGAGGAGGAACAGGCACTTCCGGCACTGTTTGACGCGCTGGACCTGCGGGTGGACCGGGTGCCCCTGCGCGGCACGGTGGAGCAAACGCTGCTGGAGGAAGCCGAACGCAGGGGCGTCAGCAAGCTGGCGGTGGCCGCCTGCATGGACGATGTGAACGAAACAACACTGCACTGCCTGCTGCGAGAGGGCCGCATCGCGACCCTGCCGCCCATTGAACAGGCTGCGCCCTCAGTGAGCTGGATCCGGCCGCTTTACTGTATCCATCGGCGGGAGCTGGCCGCGCTGAACCGCTATCACGGGCTCGATTTGCCACTGCGCGGCCGCAGCGCCCTGCGCCTTGCGGAGGAGAGCGCGCTGCTGGAGGAGCTGACGCAGGCCAACCCCAATGCGGACATCAGCTTGTTCCGCGCCATGCACAACGCGCAGGCCGATACCTTTCCAAAGACGGACCAGGAGCCGTGAAAGAACCTGAGAAAGAGGGATTCAGCCGGGCCGGATGCCTAGCTGGGTCTTTTTTCGGTATCATGCAGCGGCGCGGAAAGAGGCAGCGGCGAGAGTCACCGCTTCCAAGCACAGCCTGATGGATGTGGCCTGCCATGCAGGGGTGCCTGCCCTTCGCTTGTCTGCTCTGTGTCCATCCGTGAAGCATCTGTGACAGAAGTTTTACATTTTTATCTCCCCATTCCCGCAACATTGTGCTATAATCAGAATGGACTGTTATCGTCCGGAGGTTTTGCTATGCCCACCTTGGTTCTTGCTTCCGCCTCTCCCCGCCGCCGTGAACTGCTGGAGCGGCTGGGACTCACTTTCGAAATCGACCCCGCCGACGCGGACGAGCACACCGGCCTCGGCGCGAAGGAAGCCGTAGCGCTGCTGAGCCGGCGCAAGGCGGAGGTGTGCGCCGGGCGTCATCCCGGGCAGGTGGTGCTGGCGGCGGACACGCTGGTGGCCATCGACAATCGCCCGCTGGGCAAGCCGGGCACGCCGGAGGAGGCCTGCGCCATGCTGCGCGCGCTGTCCGGTCGCGAACACCATGTATATACCGGCGTAACGGTCATCAGCGCACAGGGCGATGTTTTCACGGGCGTGGATGCCTCCGCCGTGCGCTTCGGCACCATGACGGAGGAGGAAATCTCCGCCTATGTCGCCACTGGCGAGCCCATGGACAAGGCAGGCGCCTACGCCCTGCAGGGCATGGCCGCCCTCTATATCGAGGAGGTGCAGGGCTCGCCCTCCGGCATCATCGGCCTGCCGCTTTACCTCACCAGGCAGCTGCTGGGCAAGGCCGGCGTGCGCTGCCTCCCCCAAAAACAACACAGACAACCCGAAAGGCTGAATACCGCGAGATGAGTTTTTTTCAAGCGCCGGATGTGGCCATTGACCTGGGCACAACCAATACACTGATTTATGTGAAGGGGCGCGGCATCGTGCTGGCTGAGCCCACCGTGGTGGTGGCGGAAAAGCAGGACAGGCACCTGGTGCACGCCATCGGTGATGACGCCCGCAGCCTGGTGGGCCGCACCGGGGACAGCTATGTGGTCATCTATCCGCTGGAAAACGGCGCCATCAGCGATTTCGACTCGGCGGAGGTGCTGCTGCGCTACTTCCTGCGCAAGGCCATCGGCGTCAGTCACCTGATCAGGCCGCGGGTGCTCGTATCCGTGCCCTCCGGCCTGCCGGATGTCAGCCGCAAGGCCGTGCGGGAGGCCGTGATCTGGGCCGGTGCCAAGAAGGTGGTGCTGGTGGATAAGCCGCTGGCTGCCGCCATCGGCTCTGGCCTGCCCGTGTACGAGCCCACCGGCAACATGGTGGTGGACGTGGGCGGCGGCACCACCGATGCCGCGGTCGTCTCCACGGGCGGCGTGGTGGTTTCCCAGTCCGTGCCCGTCGGCGGGCGCAAGATGGACGAGGCCATTGTCAACTATCTGAAGAAGAATTCCGGCATGCTCATCGGCGACCGCACGGCCGAGGAGGTCAAAATGGACCTGGCCTCCGCCATGCCGGTCAACGAGGGGCGCACCGTGCAGATCCGCGGGCGGAACCTGCTGTCCTCCCACGCCATGGTGGCCCGCTTCACCTCTGCGCAGGCGCACGAGGCAGTGAAGGACGCCTGCGCCGCCATTCTCGGCTGCATCAAGTGGGTGCTGGAGCGCACCCCGCCGGAGCTGTCCGCTGACGTGATGCATTCCGGCATCCACCTCACGGGCAGCGCCTCACAGCTGTTCGCGCTGGACCAGTTCATCGGCTATCACTTCAATATGCCCGTGTACCTGGCCAAGGATCCCGGGGACTGCACCGTCCTCGGCCTCAGCTACCTGATTGAGAACGAAGATCTGATGCTGGATCTGATGAGAAGCAATGGTTGAAATGATTTCTGCCGGAGGAGGTGACAGGCATGGCGGAAGATAATGGCAACGACCGCAGCGCGTTCAAGCGCTCAGCGGATTCCAAATTCTATCGTGAGGAGCTGGACGCCATACTGGCCGCCCTGCCCACCGGCCCGAGCGAAGAAGAGGCGGACGACACGGGGGACGAAACGCCTCCCCGCCGCAAAACCCCAGCCGCACTGGATGCCGGCGCACAGAGTGAGCCGGAAAAGAAGCGCTTTTCCCTGCTGCGCAAGGAGGCGCGCCCACACGCCCGGCGCGCCGAAGAGGATGATGAGGACGACGAGGACGAGGAAGAAGACGAGGAGGAAAGCCGCAGGGAAAAGGCTGCCCGCAAGGCGCTGAAAAAGGAAGCCCGCAAGCGCGCAAAGGAAGAAAAGCGCCGGAAGGCGGCCCAGAAGCGGATGCAGGCCGCGTCCGATTCGATGAAAAACAGCCACCCCAGGCTGCGCCTGTTCGTCATCGTGCTGATCACGCTGGTGCTGATCATGCTGCTTTTGCTGGTGGGCGTCAGCAAGGTGCTGTCCAGTCCCCCGGCGATTCTGAACGTACCGGCCGAGGGCATATCCGCCGTCATGCAGCCGGTGCAGTCCGTTTTCACCAGCGTCACGGAGACATTCGCGGACTTCTTCCGGACCATCAAGCTGTACCAGAACATCGAGGATGAGTACAACAGCCTGCGCGAGGAATACGAGCAGATTGTCTATGACGCGGCCCGCGCGCGTGAGCTGGAGATACAGCTGAGCCAGTTTGAAAACATCTACGACGAGATTGCTGCCAACGCCAACATGCAGCCCCTGGTGGCGCGCGTGATCGGCCGAGACGACGGCAACTACTTCTCCACCTTTACCATCAACGTGGGCTCTGCAGACGGCGTGGAGCAGTACATGGCGGTGACCATCTCCGGCGCGCTGGTGGGCTACACGGAAACGGTGCAGGACAAGAGCGCCACCGTGCGCACCATCATCGACAGCGAGGCGTCCATCGCCGCGCTGATCCAGTCCTCCCGCGACCAGGGCACCGTGCGCGGCACCCTGGGCATTGACGGCGAGCCCATGTGCCGCATGTATTACCTGCCTGATGACCACCTTCCCCGCCCGGGCGACATCGTGGTCACCTCCGGTGTGGGCATGTCCTTTCCCAAGGGCATCCCCATCGGCACCGTGCGCGAATCCACGCGCGGCATGCAGGCCAACAAGCAATACATTGTGGTAGAGCCCTCCGCAGACTTCCAGCACCTTGAGTATGTCATCGTGCTGCGCTACCAGCCCACACCGCTGGCTGTGCAGGGCAGAGGCGGCGGCTCAGACGCGTTTGAAGAGCTGGCCACCGCGCGGCCCTATCCCACGCTGCGCTTCGGCTCCATGAACTACTTCGGTGTTACCGCCTCTCCCGAACCGGAGGAGGGCGAGGAAACTCCCTCTCCCGACGCGGAGGAGACCCCGGCGCCGGAGGAAACCGCGGCCACCGCCACGCCGCCCGCGCGGCCCACGCCCACACCGGCGGCCACCGGCGAGGAGTTTGAATACCATCCCGTGGGCGGAGACCCGACCCCCACGCCCTCTCCCTCGCCCACCCCCTCGCCTACACCCTTTGAGACGCTGGATCCCTCCGCCATGACCTTTGAGGATGAGGATTAACCGCCAAAGATGATCTACCGACTGATAACCCTGGTAAAAACAGCGGTTCGCTATACTATGCTGTTTCTGCTGACGCTGCTGACCTACCTGCTGCAGGTGTGCGTGCTGGACAGGTACCTGAACATCGGCTCCATCACGCCCAACCTGATGATGGCCTTCCTGGCCGTGGTGGCCGTTGGCTTCGGGAGGCTGCGCGCCTTCTGGTGCGGCGCGGTGCTGGGCCTGCTGCTGGAGGTGATGCAGCCCTCACAGATGCTGCTGAACCTGCTGCTGTATCCCGTGTGCGCACTGTTCACCGCCTACATGTTTGCCAGCAAGACGCCGGCGCAGCTGGAGTATGAGCGCTCCATCGGCAAATCCGGGCGCAACCTGAGCCCCTATCTGCGGGTGATGTGCGCCTCCGCTGTCAACATCACCATCTGTGAGGTAATCAACCTGGTCTATATCTACCTGCGCGGAACCGACATCAGCGGGGTGAACATCGGCCGCGCGCTGATCAGCATTGCGAGCACGCTGCTGATCACCTTGCCCGTGCTGTTTGTGCTGCGCCGCCCGTTCGGGATTGTCCGGAAGCGGGCAAGCGTCAGCGCCTCTCCCTATGTGGAGGAGCTGAGCGTGTGACACCCCGGGGCGCAGGGGAATCTGTTCATGAAGGAATAACCGTACTCCATACGGAACGGAGGTGATACCTCGTTGAGAGAAAAGGGAAACGGCATCCTGTGGAGATATATTTTCGGCCTGGGCGTGATACTGCTCATGTTCGTCTACCTGGTGTACGGCCTGGTGGACCTGCAGCTGAAGGAAAACGACTACTACACCCAGAAGAACGAGAGCGGCAAAACGCTGAATATCAAGCTGCGCGGCAAGCGGGGCAATATTGTCGATGCCGACTCTGTGGTGCTGGCGCAGGATGAGCTGATCTACAACGTGACCTTCTATAAGGACTCCTCCCAGACCAGCGACAGTGACTATGAGGCCTTCACCACCGCGCTGATCGAGACAGTGATGATTGTGGAGGCGCACGGCGGTGAGATGGCTATCAGCCTGAACATCGAGCGTGACGAGGAAACCGGCGAGTGGGTTTTCAACTTCGGCAGCGGCGTGAGCGATTCCGTGCTGGCCACCCGCATGCGCCAGTGGCGCAGCAACAACTACCTGACCGATATGACCAAGTACGGCACTGCCGAGCAGTGCCTGAGGAAGCTGTACGAGCGCTTCCGCTTCGAGGCTGTGGCCCCGAACCTGGAAGAGGACATGGTGCTGAAGGTGATGGCGGTGTACTGCGAAATGCAGATGAATGCCTTCAACTCACAGCCCATCGTGATTGCCAGGGATGTGGCGTACGAGACCGTGATTGAGGTCGAGACCAAGTCCATGATGCTGCCCGGCATGGAAATTGCCGTGGGCACCAAGCGCGTGTATCCCCGCAAGACCCTGGCCTCGCAGATCATCGGCTACATCGGCGCCATTCCCTCCCAGTCCACCTGGCAGACGCTGCGCACCAAGGGCTATAGCTACAACGACACCATCGGCCGCGACGGCATTGAAAGCTCCATGGAGGACTGGCTGACGCAGAACTCCTCCGTGCGCTCCGGCGTGCGCGTGGTGGAGCGCGACCAGCGCAGCCGCATCGTGCGCGAGCTGAGCTACACCGAGCCGCAGGACGGCAACAACGTGAAGCTGACCCTGCGCGCAAGCTACCAGCAGGTGGCCGAGCGCGCCATCGCCGCCAACGTGGCGGACACCTTCCAGACCCAGGTGCAGAAGATGGTGAACGACCGCTGGCTGGAGGACAACAAAAACGACATCGCCTCGCGCAACTGGGACAAGTATCCCATGAAGCTGGCCGAGCACGGGTGCATGATCGTGCTGGACATGCAGGACCGCGTGCTGGCCATGGCCAACTACCCCACCTACGACCTGAACGCGCTGGTTGCCGGCGGCAAGGAGGCGCTGGCCATCCTGGCCGACGAACGCAACCTGCTGCTCAACTATGGCATCCACGCCCGCGGCACACCCGGTTCCATCTTCAAAATGGTGACCGGCTACGGCGCGCTGAACGAAGGCGAGCTGGCCCCCACCGAGCGCATCTCGGACATGGGCTACTACATGAAGTATAACAGCGACCAGACCACCGCGCCAAAGTGCTGGATCAGCGGCAATTACCGCTGGCAGCACCAGAACCAGACCATCGTGGACGGCCTGTCTCACTCATGCAACTACTTCTTCTATGAACTGGGCAGCCGCCTGGGCGAGGAGCGGCTGTACCGCTATGCCTCCATCTACGGGCTGACCTCGCGCACGGGCATTGACCTGCCGGGCGAGGTGCGCTCGGTGGTGGGCAGCCAGAACACCCTTTACGACCCCACCAAGGCCATGGGTGAGGCAGACCAGGATACGTCCATGCCCATCATCGTTTTCAACACCATCAAAACGCACCTGAAGAACTGCGGCGCCTCCCGCGGCCTGGATTATGACGACGCCCGCCTGTCCACCTGCGCCAAGCGCCTGATGGACATGGCTGTGAACACCAACCAGTCTGAGTGGCTGGACAACATGCGCACCATCCTGATGGAAGAGCTGAGCATGACCAAGGCAATGGTATATACACAGTCCATCATCGGCGATACCTACAACGCGATGAACGAAATTAAATGGGGCGGCGGCCAGACCATACTGACGGCGATCGGCCAGTCCGTCACCATGCTGACGCCCATCGCGGTCGCCCGGTATGTGTGCGCCGTGGCCAACAACGGCTATGTATACAACGTGTCGCTGATCGATTCCGTGACCTCCCCGGAGGGCGAGCTGCTCAGCCAGAGGGAGCCGCAGCTGGTCAACCGGCTGGAAAACGCCGAGATCTATCTGCCCCTCATCCGCGAAGGGATGAAGGGCGTGGTGGACGATCAGGGTACCGCCAAGAAGTTCTTCAAGGGCTGGAAGTACCAGAACGATATTGCCGCGAAAACGGGAACCGCTCAGACCACGCGTATTGACCTTGAAAACAATGCGTGGTTCGTGACCTTTGCCCCCTATGAAAATCCGGAAATTGCCATTGCGGTGTTCATCCCCAACGGCTACTCCGGCGGCAACGCCTCCATTGCGGCCCGCGACTTCATTGAATGGTACCTTGATCAGGAAAACCTGCGCACCACGGACTATGTGCTGCCCTACGGCAACAGCCTGGCGCCGTAAATACCAGTGATGGCTGGCACCGCGATCGCGGGCAGCTGCCGTTTCAACTCAATTTCGCTGCTTTTCTGGGAGACTGCAACATGGGAAAAGTATGGCTCATCGCCTCCGGCAAGGGCGGTGTCGGAAAATCCACGGCGGCGTCGGCCCTCGGCGTGGCCCTTGCGCGGCTGAACCAGCGGGTATGCGTGGTGGATGCCGACATCGGCCTGCGCGACCTGGATGCCCTGCTCGGCGTGGAAGACCGGGTTGTCTATGATCTGCTGGACGTGGCCAACCGGGGGTGCAGCCTGGAAAAGGCGCTGCTGCCTTTGCCCGGCACACCCGGACTGTGTCTGCTGCCGGCCTCGCAGTTCGCGCGGGCCAGGGAGCTGAGCCCCAAGGCCTTTTCCAAAGTTGCCTCCGCCCTTCGTGAGCGCTTCGACCACGTGCTGGTGGACTGCCCCGCCGGGGCTGAGCGCGGCCTGCGGGGGCTGCTGACATGCGAACCCGAGGCGGTGGTGCTGGTCTGCACACCGGACGATGTGTGCATCCGCGATGCCGACCGCATTGCCTCGCTGATGAAGAAAAAGGGCCTTCCCACCCCGCAGCTGCTGGTGAACCGCCTGGCCATAGAGCTGATCGAGCGCGGAGAAATGTGCACCGCGCCTGTGGTGGCGCAGACGCTGGAGCTGCCCCTGCTGGGCGAGATACCGGAGGACATTTCCGTTTACAGGGCGGTGCTGAACCACCTGCCGCTGATGGATATTGACTGCGAGGCGGAGGAGGCCTTCCAGCGCATTGCGCGCCGCATGCTGGGCGAGGCGGTTCCCCCTGCCAACCTCGGCGTAAAGAAACGCTCCTGGCTGCGCCGCATGCTGGGAGACACTTATAAGGATGTGAAGCTGCTTGATCGTTGAGAAGCGCCGTACGCGGGCGCACATTGACGTCCCGCTGATACTGATGGTGGCGGCCATGGCCATTTTCGGCGTGTACGCGGTGGCGGTGGCGACCTATTCCACCTCCTCTTCGCCGGACGCATCACTGCTGAACCACATTGTGGAGAGCTCGTCGGCCATGAGGCAGTGCCTGTTTCTGCTCATTGCCCCGGTGATTGTGGTTTTCCTGATGTCACTGCGGTATGATTTTTTCAAGCGCTATGCCGCGCTGCTCTACTTTGCGGCCACGGCCCTGGTCACGGTTGTGTGGGTGGTCAACCGCGCGGAGGGCGTGAAGCAGTGGCTGGACGTGCTGTGGGGCTTCACCATCCAGCCCACGGAGTTCGCCAAGCTGGCCCTGATCCTCATGCTGGCCAGGGAGCTTTCCCGCAAGGAAAAGCCGATGGCCTCCTTCTCCGAGTTTTTGCGGCTGATGGCCATTGTGCTGGTGCCCGGCGCGGTCATCGTGCTTTCCGGTGAGATGGGCTCCTTCCTGGTCATCGCCTTCTTCTTCGCGGTGATGCTCTTCTTCTCTGGCGTGGATATCCGCGTCATTCTGCTGCTTGCGGCCATTGCCGGGCTGGGTGTGCTGGCCCTGTACGGCCTGGCGGTGGCTTCCGGCTCGGACAACTACCGCCTGGTGCGCATTCTGGCCTTCTTCGACCCGGAGAGCTATGCCACCGGCGGCGCGTACCAGCAGACGCAGTCCAAGATCGCCATCGGCTCCGGCGGTTTGAACGGCGTGGGGCGCTTTGTGGACGGCGCCATGTACCAGCTGAACTTTGTGCCCGCCGACTGGACAGATTTCGTGTTCGCCACCATCGGCGAGGCCTTTGGCTTTGTGGGCTGCATCGGGATACTGATTATGTACCTGCTCATCATCCTGCGGATGATGTGGCTGGCCTTCAACACGCGGGACAAGTTCGGCATGCTGGTCATCATCGGCGTGATGGGCATGCTGCTGTTCCATGTGTTTGAAAACATCGCCATGACGCTGGGCCTGATGCCTATCACCGGTATCCCGCTCCCGTTCATCAGCTACGGCGGCTCCAACATGGTCACCAATATGGGCGGCGTGGGGCTGGTGCTCAATGTCACGCGAAACCGCTCCATGACCGGCAGCCTGCCCGCCGCGCACCGCCGCTTCGGCAAGCGGATACTGCGGGAATACAGGTAGTTTCATACAGGCTTCACATACGTCGCTCATAATACTTTGTCTGCCATCGGCGGCCGCCTGCCGGCGCGGACAGATACCGCAGCACTTTTTCCAACCAGGTTTCCCGGGGAGGTTGTTTTCCGATGATTCGCACACTGGCGCGGCAGATCAGGCAATACCTGCGTCCAACGGTTCTCACCCCGCTGTGTATGATCGGCGAGGTGGTGATGGAGATGCTCATTCCCATCATGATGAGCCGCCTGATCGACCTGGGCATACATCCGGGCAATATGGGCAATGTCTACCTCTACGGCGGGCTGATGCTTGTTTTCGCCCTGCTCTCACTGGGCTTTGGCGTGGGGGGCGGCGTGTTCGGCGCCAGGGCGTCGGCAGGCTTTGCGTCCAACATTCGGGGCGCCATGTACGACAACATACAGACCTTCTCCTTTTCCAACATTGACAAGTTCTCCACCGCCGGCCTGGTCACCCGCATGACCACGGATGTGACCAATGTGCAGAATGCTTTCCAGATGCTTTTGCGCATTGCGATCCGCGCCCCTGTGACCTTCCTGGTGTCCATTTTCATGTGCCTGTCCATCAATGTGGAGCTGACTGGCATTTTCCTGATCGCGGTCGTTTTCCTGGCCATCGCCCTGTCCCTGATCATCAGGACCGCCACCAAGCGCTTCAGCCAGGTTTTTCCCCGGTACGATGACCTGAACAGCTCCGTGCAGGAGAATGTTTCCGCCATCCGCGTGGTGAAGGCCTTTGTCCGTGAGGAGCATGAGACCGGCAAGTTTGACAAGGCCGCCAGGAACCTCTACCAGCTGTTTGTGAAGGCGGAGCGCACCGTGAGCTGGAACGGACCGATCATGATGTTCACCGTGTACGCCAGCATCATCCTGCTCAGCTACCTAGGCGCCCAGTCCATCAACAGCGGCACGCTGAGCACCGGCGACCTGACGGCGCTGTTCACCTACATCATGCAGATTCTCATGTCGCTGATGATGCTGTCCATGATCTTCGTGATGCTGACCATGTCCGCCGCCAGTGGCAGGCGCATCTGCGAGGTGCTGGACGAAAAGGCCGACATTGTCGACCCCGAGCATCCGGTGACGCAGGTGCCCAGCGGCTCCATTGACTTTGATCACGTGACCTTCGCCTACAAGCAGGGCACCGGCGAGCCCACACTGAAGGACATCGACCTGCACATCGCCTCCGGTGAGACCATCGGCATCATTGGCGGCACAGGCAGCGGCAAGTCGTCCCTGGTCAGCCTGGTGTCCCGCCTGTACGATGTGGAGCAGGGCAAGGTGCGTGTCGGCGGCACCGATGTGCGCGATTACAGCCTGGAGGTGCTGCGCAACGAGGTGTCCGTGGTACTGCAGAAGAACGTGCTTTTCTCCGGCACCATACTGGACAACCTGCGCTGGGGCAAGGCGGACGCCACCCTGGAGGAGTGCCGGGAGGCCTGCCGCCTGGCTGCCGCGGACGAGTTTATCGACCGCCTGCCGGACGGCTACAACACCGTGATCGAGCAGGGCGGCAACAATGTGTCCGGCGGACAGAAGCAGCGCCTGTGCATTGCCCGCGCGCTGCTGAAGCACCCCAAGGTGCTGATACTGGACGATTCCACCTCCGCGTGCGATACGGCCACCGACGCGAAAATACGCAAGGCCTTCCGTGAGTCCATCCCGGGCACCACAAAGCTGATCATTGCCCAGCGCATCGCCTCGGTAAAGGATTCCGACCGCATCATCGTGCTGGACGAGGGCCGCGTGATGGCCTTCGGTTCCCACGACGAGCTGATGAAAACCAGCGAGATTTACCGCGACATTTATGAAACCCAGACCAGGGCAGGCGGCGACTTTGACCAGCAGGGAGGTGAGCAGGCATGAGCGGTCCGCGCAGAGGCTTCGCGCCAAAGGCCAGCATGAAGGGGCAGGGAGCCACCTTCAAGCGGGTGATGAAGCTCATTTTTGAGCACTACGCCCTCCAGTTTGTGATCGTGGTGCTGTGTATCATCGGGGCCACCTGGTGTACCCTGCAGGGTACTGTGTTCATGCAGACCCTGATTGACGACTACATCCTGCCCATGGTAGGGGACACTTCCCTCATTCCGCAGAAGATGGCGGCGCTGCGGGGCGCGCTGCTCCGCCTGGCGATTGTGCTGGGCGCGGGCGTGGTGTTCAACTTCGCCTACAACCGCATCATGCTCTACGTCAGCCAGGGCACCATGCTGCGCATCCGCACACAGCTGTTCTCCCACATGGAAACGCTGCCCATCAAATACTTTGACACGCATTCCCACGGCGACATCATGTCCGTTTACACAAACGACGTGGATACCCTGCGCCAGCTGATCGGCCAGAGCATCCCCACGGTGGTGGATTCGCTGATCACGGTGATACTGACCTTCTACAACATGGTCAGAACAAGCTGGACGCTGACGCTGCTGTCACTGGTAATGATCGCCGCTACCATGTATATTTCCACCCGCCTGGCCTCCCGTGCGTCGAAGAACTTCATCGCGCAGCAGCAGAACCTCGGTAAAATGAACGGCTACATCGAGGAGATGACCAGCGGCCAGAAGGTAATCAAGGTCTTCTGCCATGAGGAGAAGGCCGTGGAGGACTTCCGCGCTCTGAACGAAAACCTGCGCGCGTCCACCGACCAGGCAAACAGCTTTGTGAACATCATGGGCCCGGTAAACAACAACCTCGGGCACATCAGCTATGTGTTCTGCGCGGTGATCGGCGCGCTGCTGTCCATCAGCAGGGTGGTCAGCCTGTCGCTAGGTTCGCTGGTGACCTTCCTCACGCTGAACCGCAACTTCTCACGCCCCATCAGCCAGGTCAGCCAGCAGATGAACGCTGTGGTGATGGCCATGGCCGGCGCAAAACGCGTATTTGAGCTGATGGACGCCGAGCCCGAGCAGGACAACGGCTACGTGAGCCTTGTCAACGCGGTGGAGAACCCGGACGGCAGCCTGTCTGAAACCAGCGAGCGCACCGGCCTGTGGGCGTGGCGGCACCAGCACCAGGCCACAGGTGAGGTGGAGTACCGCCGTCTGGCAGGCAAGGTGGTGTTCGAGCATGTGGATTTCGGCTATGTGCCGGAGAAGACCGTGCTGCACGACGTGTCGCTCTATGCCGAGCCCGGGCAGAAGA
This sequence comes from uncultured Clostridia bacterium, assembly GCA_946407745.1. Classification (GTDB taxonomy): domain Bacteria; phylum Bacillota; class Clostridia; order Christensenellales; family Aristaeellaceae; genus RUG11272. Next base: position 16,469 of record CAMJPQ010000016.1, on the reverse strand, counting down.
TCGCCTTCGTGGGCGGCACCGGCGCGGGCAAAACGACCATCACCAACCTCATCAACCGCTTCTACGACATACCGGACGGCAAGATACGGTACGACGACATCAACGTGGGCAAGATCAAGAAGGACGACCTGCGCCGCTCGCTCGGCATGGTGCTGCAGGACACCCACCTGTTTACCGGCACCGTGATGGAGAACATCCGCTACGGCCGGTTGGACGCCACCGATGAGGAGTGCATCCAGGCTGCCCGGCAGACCAGCGCGGACGGCTTTATCCGCCGCCTGCCGGATGGGTACAACACCCTGCTGACCGGCGACGGCGCGAATCTCTCCCAGGGCCAGCGGCAGCTGATTGCCATCGCCCGCGCCGCCGTGGCGGATCCGCCCTGCCTGATACTGGACGAGGCTACCTCCTCCATCGATACGCGCACCGAAAAACTGGTGCAGCAGGGCATGGACGCGCTGATGAAGGGGCGCACCACCTTTGTCATTGCGCACCGTCTTTCCACGGTGCGCGATGCGGACTGCATTATGGTGCTGGAGCAGGGGCGGATTATCGAGCGCGGCACACACGAGCAGCTGATTGAGATGAAAGGCAAGTATTATCAGCTGTATACAGGGCATTCGATTGCAGCGTGATAAAAGGGCGCTTCCCGGGGAACCGGGAAGCGTTTTTGGTTGCCTGCGGGGTGCGCTGCGCGGCTTTGTGAGAGTTACTGCCGCAAATGACCCTTGAGGAAAAACATCTGCCCCATCTGTCCAAACACTTGTGCTGCAATGGTTTTCCTATAAAATAGCATCTGCCCCTGATCTGCCCCATCTGCCCCACAGGAGTCTTCAGCAGCCTGTTATTCAACTGCTGAAGACATATATAAGCCAAAGGGAAGCATTGCTCTTTGGAAATGCCAGCAGGGGCAGATCAGGGGCAGATCAGGGGCAGATGGGGCGGATGGGGCAGATGCTTTCCCGGAAACAGAATGCCTGCATGGACAGATGGGGCAGATCAGGGGCAGATAAAAGAAACAGGGAAAACCCTTGATATATATGGCTTGGGGCAGATGGGGCGGATGGGGCAGTTGCTTTCCAAACAACAGAATAAGCCGGTATGTGTCACAATTCACAATCATTTTACAATTCGCGGCGGCGGGGCTTATTGCTTTGAAAGGGGAAGATGACTATACTTGTTTTGAGCCCCGGCGGCTGTGCCGGGGCAGATCATTAGGCTATGGCGGCGCGCGGGCGCTGCCGGCAGGAGGGTTCCCTTGCTTTCGATCTTCCGCCGCGAAATGGCGGCTTTCTTTCACACTGCCGTGGGCTATGTGTTCATGGGGGTGTTTCTTGCGCTGTCCACAGTCATGTTCTGCCTGAGCATACTGCAGCAGCGTTCTTCGGATCTGCTGACCTTTTTGGGGCAGCTGAGTTACCTGTGGATGCTGCTGTCGCCGGTGCTGACCATGCGCCTGCTGGCGGAGGAGCGCCGCATGGGCACGGATACGCTGCTGCTTTCCAGTCCGGTCTCGCTCACCGGCATTGTGCTGGGCAAGTATCTGGCAGCGGTGTGCGTGATGCTGCTCACCGTGGCGCTGACGCTGGTGTATGTGGCGGTCATCGCGGCTTACGGCGCGGTGTACGCGGGAGAGGCGGCAGTAGGCTACGCGGGCTTCATCCTGCAGGGCTGCGCCTTCATTGCGCTGGACCTGTTCCTCTCCGGGCTGTGCAAAAGCCCGGTCACCGCGGCGGTGCTGTCCTTCGGGGCCAACCTGGCGGTGTGGATGATGGACCTGCTGGCTTCCGCGGCGCCGCAGTGGCTGGAGCGCGCGCTGAGCTTCCTCTCCCTCTACTCCCGCAATGAGCCCTTCCTCATGGGGCAGCTTTCCTACGCCTCGGTACTGTATGACCTCTCCTTTGCGGCGGCCTTCCTCGCCCTGACGATCTTTGTGATGGACAGAAGGAGGTATGGCCGATGAAGAACCTGCGACTGCGCGGAAAGCTGTGGGGCTGGAGCCTGCTGGCCCTTTTCCTGGCGGTGCTGGTGGCGCTCAACATCGCCGTGGGACGGTTGGAAATGCGCCACGGCTGGCGCAGGGATCTCTCCTTCAACGCGCTGACCACCACCTCGCAGGCCACCGAGGCGGTGCTGGCTCAGGTGGACAAGCCGGTGCACATCTACGCCCTGTACAACCGCGGAGATGAGGACCAGCCACTGATGGAGCTTTTGAACCGCTATGCTGCCCACTGCTCTTACCTCACATGGGAAAAAACGGACATCAGCCTGAACCCCGCCCTGCTGCAGCGCTTCCGCTCATCCACCTCAGATGGGGCAATCGCCTCCGACTCGCTGATCGTCTCCTGTGAGCAGACCGGGCGCTTCAAAGTGCTGTCGCCCTCCTCCTTTGTGAGCCTCAGCTTCAACCAGGATACGGGCTACCTGGAGGAGGCGGGCTACACCTACGAGCGGGCGCTGACCTCCGCCATCCGCTATGTGAGTCAGGACCGGCTGTCCCGTGCCATGATACTGCAGGGGCAGGGAGAGCTGGACGCGGACGGCACCGCTGTGCTCGCCTCCCTGCTGGAGGCCAACAGCTATGAGGTGCACTATTTCACCCTCAGCAGCATCGAGGTGGAGCTCACGCCGGAGGACCTGCTGCTGGTGCTGTCTCCCACGCGGGACCTGACGGCGGACGAGCTGGACAGGCTGACGGCCTTCACGTCAAAAGGCGGAAGCGTGCTGTTCACCTGTGATTTTACCGACCCGGTCGCCGCCATGCCCAACTGGCTGGCGCTGTGGCGCAGCTATGGCTTTGTGCCGAAGGAGGGCGTTGTGATCGCCTCCGCCGACGAGAAGAACACATATTACAGCGGAAACCGCTTGTATCTGCTGCCTGTGATGCAGAATACGGAGATTACTTCCTCGCTGGTGGAAGGGAACAGCAACACCCTTCTGATGGCCGGCAGCAGGGGCTTCGCCATGCCGCTGGAGCAGGATAAAAACCTGAATGTGCAGGCGCTGCTGACCAGCGGAGAGAAGGCCTATCTCCGCCTGCTGACGGATGGAAAGGACACCATCGAGCGCCAGGGCGGCGATGAGGAAGGCCCCTTTGCGCTGGGGCTGATGGCCTCCCGCCTGACGGAGGAGGGCTATATGACCCGTGCGGTGATGCTGGGCTGCTCCTCCATGCTGACCTCATCGGAGGTGTACAGCATGACCAATACGGCCGAGTTCCTGGTGCGCTGCTTTGAATACCTGCTGAACACCGAGCCTGTAGACATGAGCATTGTGGCCAAACCGGCCCTTCGCCCGCAGCTTTCCGCCCGCTCGGTCGCTTCCGGCACGGCGCTGGCTGTGGCGCTGCCCTTCGCGGTGCTGGCTGCAGCCGTGGCGGTGCTCGGACGGAGAAGGTCGCGGGACGTGGAGAAAAACGCATCGGAGGCCTGACTGCCCCCTGCTGTTGCTTTTCCGTCCTTGCGCTGGCACGGCAAAGATGCTATACTAAAATAGTATTTTTGCCCCGGATGGAGGATGAATGTATGGCGCAATCGCAGGACATCAGCATGGACATTGGCACATCCAATGTGCTGATCTATATGCAGGGAAAGGGCATTGTGCTGCGTGAGCCCGCAGTGGTGGCGGTGGACAGGGACACCGATAAGGTGCTGGCCATCGGCAGCGAGGCCAACCGCCTGGTTGGCCGCACGCCGGGCAATGTGCAGGCGGTGAGGCCGTTCCGCACGGGCAGCCTCAGCGATTTTACCCTGGCCAGCACCATGCTGCAGAGCTTTCTGCGCACCGTGGTGGGCAGGCACTGGCTGGCGCGCCCGCGCTGCGTGCTGTCTGTGCCCACCGGCGTCAGTGAAACGGAGCGCCGCTCCATTTCCTCCATCATGTTCGACGCGCACATGCGCCGCACCCAGATGATCGACCGCCCCATCGCGGCGGCCCTGGGCGTGGGCATCCCCTTTTCGGAACCCTACGGCAGCCTGATCGTGGACATGGGCGCCGGCGCGACGGACATCGCGGTGCTGGCCATGAACGAGATTGTGGTGGCCACCTGTGTGCCCATCGGCGGCGACTATTTTGACGATGCCATCATCCGCTATATCCGCAAGAAGCATAACCTGCTCATCGGCGACCTGACGGCGGAGGAGATCAAGATCAACATTGGCAGCGCGGCGCTGCCCACAGGGGAGCTGGCCGAGGTTTCCGCCGATGTGACGGGCCGCAGCCTCATCTCCGGCCTGCCCAAGACGCAGGAAATCACCACCATGGAGGTCTACGAGGCCATCAAGGAGCCGGTGGCGGAGCTGATCGAGGCCATACAGGGCGTGATTGAACACACGCCGCCCCAGCTGGCCTCCGACGTGTTTGAGGACGGCATTGTGCTGACCGGCGGCGCCGCGGCGCTGACCGGCCTGGCGGAGGCGGTGTACCAGGCGCTGAACATCCCCTGCGGTGTGGCGGAGGATCCGCAGACCAGTGTGGTGATGGGCTGTGCCCGCATTCTGGAAAACGGCAGCCTACTGCGCGAAAACCCGGCCGAGGGCCGCAGAAAGCGCCTGAGGGGATAACCGGCCGCAGCCGGAGTACAGGCAAAACCATCATTTTTATTCGAGGTGCGACATGCAAATAGCTCCTTCGATACTCGCGGCCGACCAGCTTCACCTTGGCGACGAGGTGCAGCGGATGGTCGAGGCCGGCTGTGACCTGCTGCACGTGGATGTGATGGACGCGCACTTTGTGCCCAACATGTCCTTTGGCCCGTCGGTTGTCAGGCAGCTGCACAGCGCCTTTCCGCAACTGCGGCTGGATGTTCACCTGATGATGGACAACCCGGAGAGCTACATCGGCCATTTTGCGGAGGCGGGCGCCTGGGGCATCACCGTGCACGCGGAGATACCCGGCTCACCGGGCCATTGCCTGCGCGCCATCCGCTCGCTGGGCTGCAGCGCGGGGCTGGCACTGAAGCCGGCCACACCCGCCGCGCAGATCCAGCCGCTGCTGGACGCCTGTGACCTGGTGCTGGTGATGACGGTGGAGCCCGGCTTCGGAGGGCAGCCCTTCAATACCGCCATGCCGCAGAAGCTGGACGACCTGCGCGCCATGGGCTGGAAGGGCCTGATTGAGGCGGACGGCGGGCTGCGGCGCACCAACCTGCCACTGATGGCGCACCACACGCTGGACATTGCCGTGATGGGCACGGCGCTGTTTCTCTCCCCGGATCCCGGGAAGGACATTGAGGAATTCCATCTGCTGTGAAAGGAGCATCTGCAATGGCAAAGGTTTATTTTACCAGGGAAATCACCCCTGAATCACTCGTGAAGATCTACGAAGCCCTGGGGACGGAGCTGAAGGGCAAGGTGGGCGTGAAGATTTCCACCGGCGAGCCAGGCGGCAACAATTACCTGCACCCGGAGCTGATCGGCAGCCTGGTGAAGAAGCTGAACGGCACCATTGTGGAATGCTGCACCGCCTACGGCGGCGGGCGCCAGGACCCCAAGCTGCACTGGAAGGCCATCGAGGAGCACGGCTTCAAAACCATCGCCCCGGTGGACCTGATGGACGAGTCCGGTGAGTTTGACCTGCCGATCAATGGCGGCTTCCACCTGGACCGCGACATCGTGGGCGAGCACCTGAAGAATTATGACTCCCTGCTCATCCTCTCCCACTTCAAGGGCCATGTGATGGGCGGCTTCGGCGGCGCGCTGAAGAACATCGCGATCGGCATTGCCTCCACGAGCGGCAAGGCGTACATCCATTCCGCCGGCACCACGACCTCCAGCGTGACCTGCTGGACCACCCACGCACCCGCACAGGACGACTTCCTGGAATCCATGGCGGACGCGTGCAAGGGCGTGCTGGATTACATGCACACGAACAAGGGCAAGGATTCCATGCTCTACATCTCCGTGGCCAATCGGCTGTCGGTGGACTGCGACTGTGACTCCCACCCCGCCGAGCCCGAGATGGCGGACCTGGGCATCTTCGCCTCCACGGACCCGGTGGCGCTGGACCAGGCGTGCTACGACGCGGTGATCAATTCTCCGGATCCTGGAAAGGCCGCGCTGATTGAGCGCATGAACTCCCGCCACGGCATCCACACGGTGGAGGCCGCCGCGCAGCTGGGCGTGGGCGGACGCGACTACGAGCTTGTATCGATTGACTGATCATGCCGCACAGGGAAGCGGCTCCCTGCGGGGAGACGGCTTCCCTGTCTTCTTTGGAGGAACATGCTGAAATACCGCTGCCTTGTACTGGACCATGACGACACGGTGGTCAACTCAACGGCCGTGATACACTATCCGGCCTTTTTGGACGCGCTGCGGCAGCTGCGCCCGGACCGCACGGTCACGCTGGAGGAATACTTCCTGCTGAACTATGACCCGGGCTTTTTGCCCTGGTGCGAGCGGGAGCTGGGCTTCACCGCGGAGGAGTTTGACCGCGAGTTTGAGATATGGCAGGGCTGGGTGCGCACGCATGTGCCTAAGGTGTACCCCGGCGTGGGGCGCATCATCCGCCGTCAGAAGGAGGAAGGCGGGCTGGTGTGCGTGGTGTCCCACTCCATGCGGGACGGCATCCTGCGGGACTACAGGGAAAACGGCCTTCCCGAGCCGGACATTGTATTCGGCTGGGAACAGCCGCGCGAGCGGCGGAAGCCCCATCCATGGCCGCTGGAGGAGATTATGCGCACCTTCCGCCTGCAGCCGCAGGAGCTGCTGATGGTGGACGACCTGCGCCCGGGCCGGGAGATGGCAGAGACTGCCGGAGTGGATTTTGCCGCTGCCATGTGGAGCCATGAGATACCGGTCATCCGCGCCAGCATGCGCGCGGACTGCCGATTGTACTTTGAGCAGCCGGAGACGCTGGAAAGCTTCCTCTTCGGAGGTATGGCATGAGCACCGCCACAGAGGCCCTGCGCTACCTGGGTATCCGGGAGCCGGACAGGGAATGGACCGAAAAGGCGGAGGCCATGCTCGCCTTCCTGCGGGAAAAATGTCCGCTGCGATTCCACTGGCGGCTGTTTCCGCTTGTCAGGCTGGAAAGCAGCCTGATGCTGGATGGCGGCCCCGCGCTCAGCGGCGGCATGGCGGAGAAAATGCTGCGGGACTGCACGCATGCCGCGGTGCTGGTATGCACCCTGGGCACGGCCTTTGACCGGCTGCTCTCCACCGAGCAGGCCCGGGACATGGCCCGCGCCGCGCTGATGGACGCCTGCGCCTCCGCCCTGGTGGAGGAGGGATGCGACGCGGCGGAGCGGGACATGAAGGCGCATCTGCCAGGGCGCTGCCTTACAGACCGGTTCAGCCCCGGCTACGGGGACCTGCCGCTGACACTGCAGATAGCGCTGCTCACCGCCGCGGATGCCTCCCGCAGGCTCGGTGTGCAGGTCACTTCCTCCTGCCTGCTGACACCGATGAAGAGCGTGACGGCCCTGATCGGTGTGGCGGACACGCCCCAGCCGGCGAGGGTTCGCGGCTGCGCCTTCTGCGCCCTGCGCGGAAAGTGCGATTTTCAAAGACCCTGCGCGTCAGGGATGTGAAGGAGAAACAAATGTCCAAGAAACTGAAGGAGGTGCTCCGCTTTGCCGTGGCGGGCGGCGTGGGCTTCCTGATTGAGCTGGCGGTGCTGACGCTGCTGCACGGCGCGCTGGGCGTGGATACGATGATCGCCACCCCCATCGCCTTTCTCTGCTCGGTGGCGGTGAACTATCTGCTGTGCGCAAAGTGGGTCTTTGAGGGCGCGGACAGGCAGGGCAGCGCCGCCAAGGCGGGCTTCTTGCTCACCAGCATCATGGGCGCGCTGCTGAACCAGCTGTTCATGTATCTTTTCCGGCAGTGGCTGGGGGAGGAAACGGTGCTGTTTACCCTCCTGTCCTTCCCGGTGCAGATGTACCACGTCAACAAGGCGCTGTCCACCCTGCTGGTGATGGTGTGGAACTTCTTTACCAAGAAGAAGCTGCTGAAGAAGGGACAGTGACCGCCGCCGCCTGCGGTGGAGGGATTCACGCGAGGCACCGCCCGGAGAAGCCGGGGCAGTCAAAAAGAGAGAGCAATTCAGCCCTCTCTTTTTTGTCTGCTTGTCAGTGCGGAATTCACGCCTTGCCGCTGAGCTTCGCGTCGATGGCTGCGGCGGCCTTTTTGCCTGCGCCCATGGCCAGGATGACCGTGGCCGCGCCGGTCACGGCGTCACCGCCGGCATACACGTTTTCGCGGCTGGTCAGGCCGGTTTCCTCCTCGGCCACAATGCCGCCCCACTTCTGGGTCTCCAGACCCTCGGTGGTGGCCTTGATGAGGGGGTTCGGGCTGGTGCCAAGCGCCATGATGACGCAGTCCGCCTCAATATCCTCTTCGCTGCCCTCCACCGGCACGGGACGGCGGCGGCCGGAGGCGTCAGGCTCTCCCAGGGCCATGTGCTGCACAGTCAGCCCGCTGACCCAGCCCTGGTCGTTGCCGAGCACCGCTACCGGGTTGGTCAGGAAGGAGAATACAATGCCCTCCTCCATGGCGTGCTCCACTTCTTCTTTTCTTGCGGGCAGCTCAGCCTCTGTGCGGCGGTAGACCACGGTCACCTCCGCGCCCAGGCGGCGGGCACAGCGCGCGGCGTCCATGGCCACGTTGCCGCCGCCCACCACAGCCACATGCCTGCCGTGCTGTATGGGGGTGCTGGCATCGGGCTGGTAGGCCTTCATCAGGTTGATGCGCGTGAGGAACTCGTTGGCGGAGTATACGCCCTTGAGGTTTTCGCCGGGGATGTTCATGAACTTGGGCAGGCCGGCGCCGCTGCCGATGAACACCGCCTCAAAGCCCATTTCGCCCATCAGCTCATCAATGGTCAGCGTGCGGCCGATGACCACATTGGTCTCCATCTTCACGCCCAGCTGCTGCAGACCCTCGATCTCCTTGCGGACAATGTCCTTGGGCAGGCGGAACTCGGGAATGCCGTACACCAGCACGCCGCCGGCCAGGTGAAGCGCCTCAAAGATGGTCACCTCATAGCCCTTCTTGGCCAGGTCGCCCGCGCAGGTGAGGCCGGAGGGGCCGGAGCCGATCACAGCCACGCGGTGACCGTTGGGAGCGGGCTTTTCCGCCGGGGCGGTGGCGTGCTCGTTGTGCCAGTCGGCCACAAAGCGCTCCAGCCTGCCGATGCCGACCGGGTCGCCCTTCTTGCTGCGGATGCACTGGCCCTCGCACTGGCTCTCCTGGGGGCAAACGCGCCCGCAGACCGCCGGCAGCGAGGAGGACTTGCTGATGACCTGATACGCGGCCTCAAAATTGCCCTTTGCCGTCTCGCGGATGAAGGCGGGAATGTCGATGCTGACGGGGCAGCCGACCACGCAGAATTTCTGCTTGCAGTTCAGGCAGCGCTGGGCCTCGCTCAGGGCGGTCTCCTCGTCATAGCCCAGGGCAACCTCGCGGAAATTGCACCGGCGCTCGTCCGGCGCTTGCGAGGGCATCGGGTGCTTGGTGGGGGTCATGTTCGGCATATCACTGCGCCTCCTTCAGCAGGTTGCAGGCCTCGGCATAGGCGTGGCGCTCAAATTCCTGATAGGTGCGGCCGCGCGCGATGGCCTCGTCAAAGTCAATCTCGTGGCCGTCAAACTCGGGCCCGTCCACACAGGCGAAGCGGGTTTTTCCGCCCACGGTGAGGCGGCAGCCGCCGCACATGCCGGTGCCGTCGATCATGATGGGGTTCATGCTGGCCACGGTTTTGATGCCGTACTGCTTCGTCAGCGCGCAGACGAATTTCATCATGATCAGCGGGCCGATGGTAATGACCTCGTCATACTGCTCGCCGCTCTCGATCAGCCGCTTCAGCGCGTCGGTCACCAGGCCCTTTTCGCCCCAGGAGCCGTCGTCGCTCATGGCGCACACCCTGTCGGAGGCAGCGGCAAATTCCTTTTCCAGTATCACCAGGTCGCGGCTGCGGAAGCCTGTGATGCTGTGCACCACGGTGCCCTGCTCATGCAGCTTCTTTGCCACGGGATAGGCGATGGCGCACCCTACGCCGCCGCCGACCACTGCGACCTTCTTCAGCCCCTCTGTGTGAGTGGGGCGCCCGAGCGGCCCGACAAAATCGTGGATAGATTCTCCCTCAGAGAGTGTATTCAGGCGCAGGGTGGCCGCGCCGACAATCTGGAAAATAATGGTCACTGTGCCCCGCTCGCGGTCATAATCGGCCACGGTGAGGGGGATGCGCTCGCTGTCCTCATGCGAGCGGAGGATGATGAACTGGCCCGGTTCGGCCTTTCTGGCCACCAGGGGCGCTTCCACCTCCATCAGGGTGACGGTGGGATTCAGCGCCTGCTTGCGCAAGATGGTATTCATGGTGCCCTCCCTGGATATGGGATTGGAGTATAACGCGGCATGTACCGTGTTCCTCCTTTATATATCATCCGAAAGGTTTTTTTGCAAGGGAAATACATTATTTGCACAATGGCGGGGCATACAAAACGGCCTCCCCGCTTGCAATGCCGGAGGCGGTGTAGACCTGGCTGCAGCGGGTCAGCGCGGCGATATCTGCCGTGCCCTGCGCCGCAAACACTGCCTGGCCGGGCAGCGCAGCAGCCAGGGCAGTCCTGAGGGGCTGGTGCCGTGTGCGGCGCAGATGCGTGCCAGATAAAGGGCGGTTGCGGCAAAGTCTGTGTCCTTCAGCCAGAAGCCTGTCAGCAGGTACAGCGAGCAGTAGCCTTCCGGCCACACGGTGGCGCCGAAATCCTGCCGCCTGGAGTTAAAGGTGAACACGGAGCTGTCCGGGTCAAAGTAGCGGCGCATTATGCGCAGGTTCTGCGCGGCGGCCTCCAGGTACTGCCTGCCGCCGGTGAGGTGATACAGACGCAGCATCTGGTCATCGTTGACAAGGTTGTATACACCGGTGGAGCGCTCGGCAAATTCGCCTGACTCGTCGATGTCCAGCCCCTCACCCAGATAGACGCCCGCGCGACGCGCAAAATCCTCACGACCGGTGATGGCCGCGCCCTCCAGCAGGCAAGCGGAGATGGCCCAGCGGTGGTTCGGCGTATGGAAGCCGCCGGCGGCGATGCCCTCGCAGGCACGCTCGATCAGCTCGGTCAGCGGTGGCAAAAGGCTGTCGTCCGTCGGCAGCAAATGCCACGCGTCCGTCAGTGCGTTGACGGTAAAGGCCGTGTCCGGCGCGGAGTCGAAATTGCAGGAATCCAGGTCGAAGCAGCCGCTATCGCGCCGGTTTTCCTTCAGCCAGCGCAGCGCCCTGCCGACCTTCCGGCGGACCTCTTCATCCTGATAAAAACGGCTTTGCGGGCAGCAGAGCGCAGTGATCAGGGCGGCGGCGCAGAAGCTGACATGGCGCGTGTCCGTATGTCTGTCCGGCATCATCGGCACCTGCGCGCCTGCAGCCCAGCGGCTGAGAATTTCGTCGCACTGCGCTTCATGCGCTGCGAGAACCTGCTCAAAGTAACCCAAAACAGGGACACCCCCGACAGAACAAAATTCGGGAAAGAGGCAAGTAAATGTGTTTGAAAAAAGGTGATAACTTATTCTATGCCGATCCATTTGTCAATGCTTATTTGAAAATTTATCCAAAATATTATCGAAATTTACACATACGCATGATTTGCACTGCAATTTTTTGTAAATGGTTGACAGCTTTTGATTCTTCCATTATGATGTGAACATTGAATGATGCGGCGCAGGAACGCTGCGCCGGCGGGAGTGATTTGAAAATGAAAACGAAGCGCCTCCAGGAGATGGAGCAATATATACTGAAAAACGGCACGGTAACCATGGAGGAGCTGAAAGACCATTTCCAGGTCTCCATGAATACCATCCGCCGTGATGTGGCGGTGCTGACAACGGACGGCGCGGTGCAGAAGGTCTACGGCGGCGTCAGCGCCAGTGAGAAATCCCAGGGGCTGGTGCCCTATGACAAGCGCCTGCCCGCGCAGCCGGTGGAAAAGCAGCTGATCTGCAAAAGCGCCGCCTCGCTCGTGCACGAGGGCGACATCATCTTTATCGATTCCGGCACCACCACCCTGCACCTGATGGACACGCTGAAGGATATGCGCCTCACCGTGATCACCAACAACCTGGAGGTCATCCTTTCCGCGCTGAACTGCCCGAACATCCAGCTGATTGTGCTGCCGGGGGTGCTGCACAGGGACACCAGGTCCATCATCGGCGAGGCCTCTGCGGACTTCCTCAGCACCATGAACACCAACATCGCCTTCATGGCGGCGACCGGCGTTTCCTATGGCGGGGTGACCAATTCCAGCCCGCTGGAGTACGCCATCAAGAGGGCGGCTGTGCAGCACACCGAGCGGGCGGTGCTGCTGGTTTCCGCCAACAAGTTCGGCCAGACCAGCCTTTTGACCTATGCGCAGCTGAAGGACTTTGAACGCGTGATCACCGATGGCGGCATTCCGCCGGAGTGGCAGAAGCACCTGGCCTCGCTCGGGGTTGAGGTGGATATTGTGGAGCAATAGAATAAGGGGCGGCGCGACTGCGCCGCCTCTTTGAAGCGAAGCGCCGCCCGGCGGGGGGCGGCGCTGTTCATTTGCCTGCGTTACAGGCCGGTGCGGCTGAAGCGCAGTGTCTTGATTTCGAACGTGCGGAAGCTGAGCGGCAGCACACCGCCGGATGGCAGTCCGGCGGTTTTTTCTTCCGCCAGGGTGCACTCATGCGCGGCGCAGTACGCAAAGACGGGTCGCAGGGTCACCCTGCGGTCGCCGCCTGCGCATTCATACAGGCGAACGATCAGGTCGCCGGAGCCGTCCTCGGCCAGCTTCACGCTCTCGGTCACAATCGCGCCGTCATCCACTGCAAGCAGTGAGGACAGCCGCATTGCGCCCTTTACGGTGACGAGCGGTATGTTCAGCCGCTCGCCGGCAGTGTTCAGCGCGGCCGCGTCAAAGGGGCCGTCCCATACGCGGTACGCGTACCGGAAGTGATGGCTGCCCTGGTCCGCCTGCGCGTCCGGGTAGGTAGGCGCGCGCAGCAGGGAGAGGCCGATCACGCCGTCCCTGCAGGACACACCGTACTTGCAGTCATTCAGCACAGCCGCGCCATGGGTGGCGTCATACAGCGCGGTCCAGGTGTGCTGGGGCACCTCGAAACGGTCCATATCATACCTGCGTGAGCGCTGCGCAGGGCGGCGCAGGTAGCCGAACTGAATCTGGTGCACCGCCTCCAGCGCCTCAATGCCCGTGTCGAAGCTGACCTTCAGCAGGCGGTGGCGCTCGCCCCACTCCGCGCGGGTGTCAAACAGCAGCTCCGTGTCGCCGGCTGCCAGAGAGACCGTCTGTGACGGCATGGAATGGCCGAAGCGGCGGGTGAAGCGCAGCGAGGCGCGCAGGCCCCTGCTTTCCGCGACCTCCGCCTCGCAGGCTGTTTCGGGGAATACCTCGCGGTCCTCTGTCTGGCTGTCGATATCCCACGCGTCGTAGCGACGGGCTCGCCGTCAAAGCCGAAAAGGCGCATATCGCTCAGCTTCAGCTTCTCCACGCTACGGTAAACCAGCGGCGCGGCGCTCCGTCACGGCGGTGCCGACGCCGGGGCGCAAATCGTAGCGGTGCTTGGGCCAGCGGCTGGTATCGCGCAGGGCGATGCGCACGCCATGCAGGGAAACATCGCCGATTTTTCCCGGCTGCCCCCAGAGAAGCGAGCCGTTTTCACCCTCGCAGTCGATGTTCTCAAAGCGGAGGTTTTCGATGCGGCCGCAGGGGGTGTTTTCATCCCTGTCCACGGCTGTGACGGCGATGGGCTCGGCACAGCCCCACCAGCTGTCCGCAAAACGCCTTGTGCGCACGGTGATGTCGCTGAAGGAGACGTTGCGCACACTTCCGCCGTCCCTGATCTGCACAGACAGGCCGCGGTTGCTGTCCTCAATCACACAGTGGTGGAAATGGATGTCCTCAAAGTCGTCCACGCCCTCGGTGCCGATTTTCAGCGCCGCGCTGGTGGACACAAGCGTGCAGTCCGATACGATCACGCCCCTGGTACCTCGGTGCCCTCGTCGATGATGGTGTCGCCGATGTCGGTGAAAAGGATCAGCGATTTCTTATTCTGTTCCACAGGAAAGCTCCTTTCGCTTTCTATTCTGGCTTCATCATACCACACGGGCAGATGCGGCGCAAGCGTATTTGGCAACCTGTTGGTTGATTCTGCAATCATTGACGGAAGACTTGAGCAGCACTCACTCATCATTTGCACATTCGCCTTGCGCGTGCCGATACACTGCGGCGATTCTGACCGGCCTCTGATGAAGAAAAACTTGACAAACAAAGCGCCACCGCCTATCATAAGGGCATGCTTCAAAGGCATAAAGATTCAGCATCTGAAAGGAAGACGCAGCACTATGGCTCAGTTGACTATGGACAAGCTGGTCGCGCTCTGCAAGAACCGCGGCTTTATTTTTGCCGGCAGCGAGATTTACGGCGGCCTCGCCAACACCTGGGATTACGGTCCCCTCGGTGTGGAATTCAAGAACAATGTAAAAAAGGCCTGGTGGCAGAAGTTTGTGCAGGAAAGCAAGTACAACACCGGCCTGGACTGCGCCATCCTGATGAACCGCGAGGTGTGGGTGGCCAGTGGCCACGTGGGCGGATTCAATGACCCGCTGATGGACTGCCGTGACTGCAAGGCCCGCTTCCGCGCCGACAAGCTGATTGAGGACTTCACCGGCGGCGAGGAGACCGGCGACGGCTGGACCAACCAGGAGCTGGAGGATTACATCAACAGCCACGACATCAAGTGCCCCGTGTGCGGCAAGAAGAACTTCACCGGCATCCGCCAGTTCAACCTGATGTTCAAAACCCATTCCGGCGTGACGGAAGACGCCGCCAACGAGATCTACCTCCGACCGGAAACCGCGCAGGGCATCTTCGTCAATTTCCAGAACGTGATGCGCACCACACGCAAGAAGCTGCCCGCCGGCATTGCGCAGATCGGCAAGAGCTTCCGCAACGAAATCACCCCCGGCAACTTCATCTTCCGCGTGCGCGAGTTTGAGCAGATGGAGCTGGAATTCTTCTGCAAGCCCGGCGAGGACCTGGAGTGGTTCAACTACTGGCGCTCCTTCTGCCGCGACTGGCTGCTGGCCCTGGGCATCAAGGAGGAAAGCCTGCGTCTGCGCGACCATGAGCCGGAGAAGCTGGCCTTCTACAGCAAGGCGACCACAGACTTTGAATTCCTGTTCCCCTTCGGCTGGGGCGAACTGTGGGGCATTGCCGACCGCACGGACTACGACCTGACGCAGCACCAGAACCACTCCGGCAAGTCCATGGAGTACATGGATCCGGTGACGAACGAGAAATTCATCCCCTACTGCATTGAGCCCTCGCTGGGCGTGGACCGCGCCGTGCTGGCCTTCCTGTGCAACGCCTATGAGGAGGAGGAGCTGGAGGGCGGCGACGTGCGCAACGTGCTGCACCTGCACCCCGCGCTGGCGCCCTACAAGGCTGCCGTGCTGCCCTTGCAGAAGAATAAGCTCGGCGCCCTCGCGTCCGACATCCACGCGCAGCTGTGCAAGTACTTCCCTGTGGAGTACGACGAGACCGGCTCCATCGGCAAGCGCTACCGCCGCCAGGACGAGATCGGCACGCCGTTCTCCATCTGCGTGGACTTCGATACCGAGGCGACCCAGACCGTGACCGTGCGCGACCGCGACACCATGCAGCAGGAGCGCGTGGCCATCAGCGACCTGCGCAAGTATATCGAGGACCGGATGGTGTTCTGAGCTTAGACTGCGCCCCGGCCGGGCAAGCCGAAAAAGAATATGATGACCGCGCGGCGGAGAAGCACTTTCTCCGCCGCGCGTTATTTTTTGTGCAGAGTAGCCACAACATAATCAAAAGATTATCATAATTTGTCCAAAACATCTTGAAAATCGTGCGAGGCTGTGGTATTCTTAACCTGATTGATGACTTGTTTAAATAAAGATGACCTGATTTTCATCCCTGCCGCAAAGGAAGGTGAAACACCATGGCTCTTGTCAATATGAGGGAACTGCTGAAGGAGGCGGAGGCGGGCGGTTATGCCGTCGGCTCGTTCAGCGTGGCCAATATGGAGTGCATCCGCGGCGTGATCGCCGCGGCGGAGGCCATGCCGCGCCATGGCCATCATGCAGATCGCGGAGGTGCGGCTTCCATACTCGCTGCTCTATCTCATCGCGCCCATGATGCCAGGGTGGCACAGAACCAGGAAGAGTACAGCATCCGGTATGAAGCCTTGTCTGCCCGGTTTCAGGAGACCAAGGACAAGTACGACGCGGTCACCGCTGAGATCGCCCAGCGCGGCATCCGGCGGCGGGAGTTCGGGCGGTTCATCCATTCGCTGGAGGGGCCCTGCCGGAGATGGTGACGGAGTTCAGCGAGGAGCTTTGGGGCAGTCTGGTGGATCACGTGACGGTGCACAGCAAGGACAACATCGTCTTTACCCTCACCAGCGGGATGGAGATCAAGGCATAAGGCAGACAGGAATTACGGCGCTTCACCTTCGGGTGGGGCG
>CAMJPQ010000015.1 GCA_946407745.1 uncultured Clostridia bacterium | reverse complement strand
GCATCTACGGCGGGCGCTTCTCCGGCGCGGGCTTCAAGGGCTGCTGCATGGCGCTGGTCGACCCCGCCTTCGAGGAGAAAGTGGTGGAAAAGGTCAGCCGCGAGTACAAGGCAGCCTTCCCCTACCTGGCGGACAAGTATTCCGTGCATCTGTGCCGCAGCGCCGACGGCGTCGCCATGAGCTTTTGAGGTGATACAATGAAATGCCTGATCCTTGCCGCCGGCTATGCCACGCGGCTGTATCCGCTGACCGAAAACTTTCCCAAGCCGCTTTTGAAGGTGCGGGAGAAGACCATACTGGACTGGCTGCTGGAGGACATCGACGCGACCGGCCTGGTGGACGAGTATGTGGTGGTGACCAACCACAAGTTTGCCCCGCATTTCAGCGCCTGGGCGCATGCGCACACATTGCCCATCGCCGTGGTGGACGACGGCACGCTGACCGACGCGACCCGCCTTGGCGCGGTTCGGGACATTCAGTTTGCCATCGAGCAGCAGGGCCTCACAGGCGACCTGCTGGTCATCGCCGGCGACAACCTGCTCGATTTCAGCCTGGCCGGCTTTCTGCGCTTCCAGCGGGAAAAGGGCGCAAGCTGTGTGATGCGGTATTCTGAGCCGGACGTGAACCGCCTGCGCAAAACAGGCGTGGCCGAAATTGACGACGAGGGCCGCATTCTTCGCATGGAGGAAAAGCCGGCCGAGCCGCGCTCGCACTGGTGCATACCGCCCTTCTATCTCTACCGCGCGGAGGACGTGCCCCTGGTGAAAAAGGGCATCGACAGCGGCTGCGGCGTGGACGCCCCGGGCAGCTTCATCGCATGGCTGGCCACCCAGACGCCCGTGTACACCTATGAAATGCCCGGCCGCCGGTACGACATCGGCAACCTGGCAAGCTACCAGGCAGCGCAGGAGACCTATCAGGGCATCTGCCGATGATCACCCGCGCAGACTCTTCCCGGAGGATAACGACAATGAAACGAGCGCTGACTGTACTTTTTGCCGCGCTGCTGTGCTGCCTGGCCGCGGGCGCGCTGGCGGATTCGCCCGTCTACAGCCTGTACCGCGGCACCGGTGACAGCTGGGCACTGAGCGGCACGGCAATGTTCTGTACCAGTGACGAGGATGTGGCAGTCTTTTTAGGCGCAGGCGAGGTGCGCGACGGGGACGCCCTGCTGCTCTCCGGCGACGACGGCCAGTGGCCCGTGCTCAGTGCTTGGCGGGTGGGCTCCACCGGCGCGCTGGTTTTGTACACCGGCCCCGAGGCCGGCAGCGGGCTGGATATCGCTGTCTCGCGCTTTTCCCCATCCGCCCTCACCAGCTTTGACGCGCTGAGCGTGGGGCAGGACTGGATCTGGGGCGCGCCGGTGAGCGTATCCGCCGCCGCGGTGGACGGCCTGGATGTCTGCCTGGTCACCCTCAGCCAGGACACACTGCCCGGCGCGGTACTCTTCACCGGGGACGATGAACAGGCGCTGGTGCTCACCGCCAAATACGGCGAGCGGCCCTTTACGTGGATCGGCATGGACATCCTGTCGGCGCTGAACGCGCTGGAGCATGAGAGTGCGCGCGAGGTGCGCCTCGCCGATGCAAGCGGCGCCCCGGCCGAGGACAGCGAGGGCTTTGTGACCGGCTTTACCATCACAGCGGATGCCGGGATGATGAGCATCCGGCTGCCCGAGGCCGCCGAAAGCGCGGAAGGCTGGCGCATCTATTCATTCGACCTTGCCAACACATATTTTATCTACTACGAAACCAGCGGCAATTCCTTCAGCGTGCCCGCCGTGCCCGGCCACAGCTATGCCATGTGGCTGCAGGCCCTGCCCGGCGAGGTGTCACACAGCCCGTCCCTTCACACCCCGCAGCGCTTTGACATGCCGCTGCCCGGCACAGTGGACCGCTACGGCTACCGCGAGGAAGGCGCGTGGTTCACCTGGGCTGGCAGAGAATACGCCCCCGACGAAGAGGTGCCGCTGCAAAGCCCCGTATCCCTCAGTGCGCTGCAGGACGGCGCGAAGGCCTACCTGCAGGTGATTTCCCTGTACGAAACGGACCGCGAAATCAGCGAGCGGCTGATCATCGCGCTGACCGCGCCGAACGGAAGCACCATCTGCGAAGCGGCGGGCTTCCTGTACATGCCCGGGCTGGAGCGCGACGTGTGGAACGCTGATTTGACCGCCACGCTGACCGATGGCGCCGGGTACCTCGACGACCCCTACGGCACCTGGAAGGTGCAGTGGTTCTACAACGGCGACCTGGCGGGCGAATGCGAATTTGAGCTGGCGCAGTGAGCGCCGGAGAACTGTAAACGGAGAGTGGATCATCATGTCAAAAACACCTGTTTCCCTGAGCGGGAAAACCGTACTGGTCACCGGCTCCCCCGGCTTTATCGGCGCGAACCTGGTTCTCCGTCTGCTTCGGGAGATGGACAGCGGCGTCATCGTCAGCCTGGACAGCATGAACGATTACTACGACCCCGCGCTAAAGGAATACCGCCTCTCGCTGATCGAGCAGGCGGCCGCGACCTCCCCCGTGCGGCATGTCTTCATCCGCGGCAGCATTGCCGACAAGGCGCTGATTGAGGAGGTTTTCTCCACCTGGCAACCCCAGGTGGTGGTCAACCTGGCTGCCCAGGCGGGTGTGCGCTATTCCATCGATCACCCGGATGTGTATATTGAGAGCAATCTCATCGGCTTTTTCAACATACTGGAGGCCTGCCGCCACCACCCGGTGGAACACCTAGTTTACGCCTCCTCCTCCTCGGTGTACGGCGGCAACAAAAAGGTACCCTTTTCCACCGAGGACAAGGTCGACAACCCCGTGAGCCTGTATGCCGCCACCAAAAAGAGCAATGAGCTGCTGGCGCACAGCTATGCCAAGCTGTACCGCATTCCCTGCACGGGGCTCAGGTTCTTCACGGTGTACGGCCCCGCAGGCCGGCCGGATATGTTCTATTTTTCCGCCACGGAAAAGCTGGTGCGCGGCGAAACCATTTCCATTTTCAACTATGGCAACTGCAAGCGCGACTTCACCTTTGTGGATGACATCGTGGAGGGTGTGCTGCGGGTGATGCAGGGCGCGCCGGAGCAGCGCACCGGAGAGGACGGCCTGCCGCTGCCGCCCTACGCCGTGTACAACATCGGCGGCGGCACACCGGAAAACCTGCTGGACTTTGTGACCGTGCTGCAGGAGGAGCTGGTGCGCGCGGGCGTGCTGCCTCCGGATTACGATTTCGAGGCCCACCGCCGCCTGGTGGGCATGCAACCAGGCGACGTGCCGGTGACCTATGCCGACAGCCGCGCCCTAGAGGAGGATTACGGCTTCCGCCCGTCCATCGGCATCCGCGAGGGACTGCGCAGGTTCGCGCAGTGGTATCACGACTACAGGAGAGGGCAAAACGCATGAAGACAGCTCTTGTCACCGGCTGCGACCACGGCCTTGGGCTGGCGCTGGCCGAAGCCCTTGTGAAAAGGGATTACCTTGTGCTGGCCTGCCACTACGCGGACGAACCGGGCCTGAAGGATCTGCGCGCCGCCTTTCCCGGGCGGGTGCTCACCTTCCCCCTGAATATCGGCAGCGACGCATCTGTCGCCGCGCTGCGGCAGGCGGTGGAGGCAGCCGTGCCCTCTTTGGACCTGCTGATCAACTGCGCCGGCATACTGGGCGATATGGCCAAAACCATCGGTGACGAGCTGGACTTTGACGAGATGCTGAGGGTGTACAACGTCAACGCCCTCGGCGCCCTGCGGGTGACCAACGCGCTGTGCCGCCTGGTCGCGCAAAGCGGGGAGAAGCTGATCGTCAACATCTCCTCGGAGGCCGGCAGCATCCAGAGCTGCTGGCGGACAGGCTGGTTTGCCTACTGCATGAGCAAGGCAGCGAACAACATGCAGGGCGCCCTGACACAGAACGCCCTGAGAGACCAGGGCGTGCGCGTGATCCAGATGCACCCGGGACACGTTGCCACCTTCATGCGCGGCCACCTGGACACCACAGCGAAACTCACCCCGGCCCAGAGCGCGGAGGGCATACTCCGCACCGTGCTGGACACACCCCTTCCCGCCTCCCCGCGTCCTCCGTTTGTGGACTACCGGGGAGAGACCCAGCTGTATTGAGGTAGCGAAATGATCAATTTTCTGACAATCGGCAACACCCGTGAGGCCGCGCCCTACCATCCCCTGCCGGGCGTGGACGCGCAGCTCAGGCAGATTTTTGAAGGCGCCGCGCAGCTGACCTTCACCTTTGACCCCGCTGACCTGCGCAGCCTGCGTTGCTACGACGGCGTCATCTCCTACTGGGACGACTGGACTCACCCTGTTCCGGAGGAAGCCGCCGCAGTCCTGGAGGCCTATGTGACTGACGGTGGCGGACTGCTGGTGATCCACAACGGCATCAGCCTGCAGCTGCAGCCCAGCCTGGAGCGGCTGATTGGCGGCCGCTTCCTCAGTCACCCCGCGATGCGGCCGCTGACCTTCACCCCCGCGGCGGGGCATCCCATCACAGAGGGAGTATCCGCCTTCACGCTGAACGAGGAGCCCTACAGCTTTGCCCTGACGGAGGAGGCGCGCACGCTGCTGCTGAGCTACGCCATGGACGGCCGCGACTGGCCGGCAGGCTGGTGCATGGAAAAGGGGAAGGGCCGTGTGGTCTTCCTCTGCCCCGGCCACACCCCGCAGCAGTTTGAAGACCCCGAGTACCGCCGCCTGATTCGCCAGGCCGGGCTGTGGGTGGTCGGCTGACGCGCGCAGGCGCACTGGCCCGGCAATCCCAGAATTGTTTATTAGCACTCTCCTTTGGTGAGTGCTAATTTTGTATTGCATTTCACTCTCCGGTGTGTTATACTCTCTGTGCGGCCGAAAGGGCCGCTTTCATAAGCTCATTGCCTGCCGCACGCATCGGCGGGTGAAGCGAGAGAACAGCAATCGGGAGGAAGCAATTACATGGCGATTGAAATGGAAAAGGGCGCCGTATCCATCGACGCCGAAAATATGATGCCGGTCATCAAGCGCTGGCTGTATTCCGACAAGGACATTTTCCTGCGAGAGGTGGTGTCCAACGGCTGCGACGCCATCACCAAGTATAAGATGACCCACATCGGCACGGACGAGCCCATGTCCGTGACCGTCACGGTGGACAAGCCCAGGGGCGAGCTGCGCATTGACGACACGGGCATCGGCATGACCGCGGACGAGGTGCGCCGCTATATCAACCAGGTGGCCTTCTCCTCGGCGGCGGAGTTCATGAAGCAGTTTGAGGGCAAGGAAGACGGCAAGGGCGACATCATCGGTCACTTCGGCCTTGGCTTCTACTCGGTATTCATGGTGTCGGACAAGGTGGAGATTGACACCCTCTCCTGCCAGGAGGGTGCCGAGGCAGTGCACTGGGTTTCCGAGGACGGCATGGGCTTTGAGCTGAGCGCGGGCACCCGGCAGACCCACGGCACCACCATCACGCTGCACATCAGTGAGGAGGAAAAGGAATTCCTCGACCGCTTCCGCGTCCGCGAGGTGCTGACAAGGTACTGCGCCTACATGGCCAGCCCCATCCTGCTGTTCGACGTGGAGCAGAAGCCCACCGAGCGCGAGGTGCCCGTGGAGGGCGAGAAGAACGAGGACGGCTCCCAGAAGATGGAAAAGGTGACCGAGGAGCCGAAGCCGGAGCAGATCAACGACACCAATCCGCTGTGGCTGCGCAAGCCGGCGGACTGCACGGAGGAGGACTACAAGTCCTTCTACCACAAAATGTTCTCCGACTACAACGATCCCCTGTTCTGGGTCCACCTGAATGTGGACTATCCCTTCAACCTCAAGGGCATCCTGTACTTCCCGAAGCTGCGCGAGGAATTCGGTGTGCGCGAGGGGCAAATCAAGCTCTTCTCCGGCCAGGTCTTCGTGGCAGACAACATCAAGGAGATCATTCCCGAATTCCTGATGCTGCTGCGCGGCGTGATCGACTGCCCCGACATCCCGCTCAACGTGAGCCGTTCCTTCCTGCAGAACGATGGCTACGTGAAGCGCATCAGCAGCCACATCACAAAGAAGGTGGCCGACCGGCTGACCGGCCTGATGAACACCGACCGCCCCGCCTATGAGAGCTACTGGGACGACATCGGCCCCTTCGTGAAGTACGGCTGCATGACCGATGAAAAGTTCTTCGAGCAGGTCAAGGAGGTGCTGCTGTTCAAGCTGACCGACGGCACCTATAAGACCCTTGCGGAGTACAAGGACAAAAACGGCGAAAAGACGCAGAACAAGGTCTACTATACCGACGATCCCAAGCGCCAGGCCGCCTCGGTGGCCCTGTACACCAGCCGCGGAATCGATGTGGCGGTGCTGGACTTCAAAGAGCTGGACGCCAACTTCCTCTCCTTTATGGAATACGGTCCGGGCAAGCAGGAGATGACCTTTGCCCGCGTGGACGCGGATGTATCCGGCCTGACCGAGGAAAGCGAGGAGGGCAAGGAGCTCAATGAGGAGGAGCTGCAGTCCCTGTTCCGCAAGGCGCTGGGACAGGACAGCCTGAAGGTCACGCTGGCCGCCATGGCGGATGAGCAGCTGATGGCCATGGTCACCGCTGACGAGCAGATGCGCCGCATGCGTGAAGTCTACCGCATGAAGGACATGCCAGACGAATACACCCTGGTGCTCAACCGCCGCAACCAAACCATTCAGAAGCTGGCCGGCCGCGACGCAGAGGAGGAAAACACGAAGCTGCTGTGCGAGCAGGTCTGGGACCTGGCCCGCATGGCCGCGCGTCCCCTGGAGGGCGAGGAGCTTACGAAGTTCCTTGCGCGCTCTGCCACGCTGGTGGGCATGGCAATCTGATCTCTGTTCCCTTCGCATCAATGATTTTGAGGGAGCCGCAGGGCTCCCTTTTTGCTGTCCGGCAACGGGGGCGCAGTATAGCGCAGCACCGCTCCGTCCTGTTCGGCAAGCAGATGTTTCTTGACAAGGGGCCGCCTTTGTGCTACGATTCCTCACGGTAAATCTTTAAGACGGTACGGGATACCGGCAAGATGTGACCGCTGCTTTGTGTGCGTCTGTCCGCCGTATCCTGTACGGCGGGCTTTTTCCTGCCCGCAGCTGAGCGCCGCCCCTGCGGCGGCAGAGAGAAGGAGGATACTCTCGCATGAAGCTCGTTTACAACGTCAGTGACAAACCGCCGCTGCAAAAGAACCTGGTGTACGCCCTGCAGCAGCTGCTGGCCATCATGGCCGCGACACTGCTGGTGCCCCTGCTGGCTGATTCCACCGGTCTGTATCTCTCGCAGCCTGCCGCCCTGTGCGGCGCCGGCTTCGGCACACTGTTCTACCTGCTGGCCACCCGCAAAAAGAGCCCGGTGTTCCTCGGCTCCTCCTTTGCCTTCATCGCCCCTCTGGCCGGCGCGGTCAGCTTCGGCTTCCTGGGCATCTTCCTGGGCGCGGTGTTTGCCGGCCTGGTGTATGTCATCATTGCCCTGATCATCAAGGCCACCGGCTCCGGCTGGGTCAACAAGCTCCTGCCGCCCGTGGTCATCGGCCCCACCGTTGCCCTCATCGGCCTGAGCCTGTGCGGCAGCGCCGTGACCAACCTGCAGAACACCAACGGCGGCATGGAGTACTACAGCCTGGTGCACATCTGCCTCGGCCTGTTTGCCTTCCTGGTCACCGTGTGGGCCTCTGTGCGGGGTAACAAGAGCATCCGCATGGTGCCCTTCATCATCGGTATCCTCGCCGCCTACGCGGTGGGCCTGATTCTCACCCTGATCGGCAACGCCGCCGGCATCGAGGCGCTGAAGGTGATCAACCTTTCCGCCTTCGACAACATTAAGATCATCGAGGTGCCCCGCTTCATCTTCGCCGGCATGTTCGGCGCCTATGACCAGGCCATCGCCGAGACCGGCGCGCAGGTCAACAGGGTCGCCGGCTTCTCCGATGTCATCAACCTGTTCATGCTCTTTGCCCCTGTGGCCTTCGTCACCCTGGCCGAGCACATCGCCGACCACAAGAACCTCTCTTCCATCATTGAGCGCGACCTGATCACCGATCCCGGTCTGGACAGGACCCTGATCGGCGACGGCGTGGGCTCCATCGTCGGTTCCTTCTTCGGCGGCTGCCCCAACACCACCTACGGTGAGAGCGTGGGCTGCGTGGCCATCACCGGCAACGCCTCCGTGTCCACCATCGCCATTGCTGCCATCTACTGCATTGTGCTGTCCTTCTTCGGCCCCTTCACCGCGTTTGTGAACTCCATTCCCTCCTGCATCACCGGCGGTGTGTGCATCGCGCTGTATGGCTTCATCGCTGTCAGCGGCCTGAAGATGCTCCAGCCGGTAGACCTGGGAGACAACCGCAACCTGTTTGTGGTGGCGTCCATTCTGGTGTGCGGCATCGGCGGACTGACCCTGAAGCTGGGCGCGATTGAGATCTCCTCCATCGCGACCGCCCTGATCCTGGGCATCATCGTCAATGTGGTGTTCAACCGCCGCGCCGAAAAGAACTGAGCCATGGCCGGCGCAGCGCTGAAATCCCGCCTGATGGACGAGGCGACCATGCAGCGCACCCTGACCCGCATCGCCCACGAGGTGATGGAGCAGGGCGACACGGCGAACCTGACGCTGGTGGGCATCCGCCGCAGGGGCGTACCCCTAGCCCGGCGCCTGGCGGAGATCATCGCCCGCTTTGAGGGCATTCAGGTGCCTGTGGGTGAGGTGGATATTTCACTCTACCGCGACGACCTGACCGAGCTGACCGACCTGCCGCAGGCCTCCTCCGTGAGCCTGCCCCTGCCGGTGAAGGGCCGCACTGTGGTGCTGGTGGACGACGTAATCTTTACCGGGCGCACCGCCCGTGCCGCCATGGAGGCCGTGCTGCGGCAGGGCCGCGCCGGCGCGATCCGCCTGGCGGTGCTCATCGACCGCGGCCACCGCGAGCTGCCCATCCGGCCCGATTTTATCGGAAAAAACATACCGACCTCCCGCAGTGAGCGCGTGGCAGTGCATGTGCGCGAGATCGACGGCGAAAACTGCGTGCTGCTGTACGGGCTGTGATTGTACAAATGACGGGGCTCTCCATTTGCGGAGAGCCCCGTTTTTGTGCGGTTGTTTATTGCTTCGGCAGCTATAAGCTAAAATCTTAGTATTCCGGCTTTCGCATGCACAGGAAGGACAGCCGCAGCTTCCACCGGCTGTGCCGGGGCAGCGCCGGTACGAGGTCAAGCCATATTTTCCGCATTCTCTCCGCGTCCTGCGCGGACGGTGACCTTCCTCCGTAATGAATCTGTGAAAGCTGGCGGGCCGCAGGGGCCAGCGGCACAGGGAAGGTACCGCTGGTATCCACCCGCGCTGCCCAGTCTGTCAGCGTCTCGCTGCTCTCGCGCTCACAATGCCGCAGGCGGGCCGCCCTGAGCAGCGCCGCTGTCCACACCTGCCAGCGGGCGGTCTCTCCTTTGGCACGCTTTGCCCGCTGTTCCGGCTGGGACAGGTATATCCAAAGCGCCAGCAGCAACAGCAGCAATGCGAGCAGCAGCCACCACAGCAGCGGCGCGGCGGTTTGTTCAGGCGGCTCCCTCTGGCTGCCTGTCTCAGGGGTCGGTACGCTCTCCGGGGTGCGGCGCTGCGGCGATGGCGTGGGCGTGCTCTCCTGCCCGGCGGGCGCCTGCTGTTCGCCCTCTGTCGGCCGCGGCGAGGGCGAAGGGGATGGGCTCGGTGACGGCGAAGGACTGGGTGAAGGAGAAGGCGACGGGCTCGGTGACGGCGGCGCCGTGCTCTGCCCTGCCGATTGCGAATCATCGCCGCCGTTCCTGTCCGCAGGCGTGGCGTCGAAGGTCAGCCAGCCAAACCCGCTGAAATAAACCTCCGTCCAGGCATGCCCGTTCAGGCCGGTCACCTCGGCCACCCCACCGACCGGCTCGGCAAGGTAGCCCTCCACATACCGGGCGGGCAGGCCGAGCATCCGGCACAGCACGGTCATGGCGGAAGCGAAATGGGTGCAGTACCCCTTCCTCGTGGAGAGGAGGAAGGTGGCAACAAAGTCCTGTGTCTCCGGCTGCGCGGGGGCATCCAGCGTATAGGCACAGTTCTCCTGCAGCCACCTGCGCAGGCTGTCCGCCGCCTGGTAAGGGGTTCGCGCCTCACCCGCGGCCGCCCTGGCCAGGTCGAACAGCTGGCTCTGCATATGGTCCGGCAGCGCGGTGAAATCTCTGCGGATCGTCTCGTAGACGCTGTCCTCCTGCCTGGCACACTCGGCAATCAGGTTTTCCAGCCCGGCGTCCCCCGCAAGCGGCAGCGCGGCGCTCACGGTATAGGTGTCGCCCTCCTGCTGGTTGCGCGGGATGAACACCTCCGTCGCCTGGTTGAAGTAGGGCACCATGTCTCCGCTGACAGACAGCGAGCGCACCCGCTGCGGCAGGAACAGGGTGGATACGTTCTCGGCCGCCATCGTCACGCTGACGCGCTGTTCCAGCATCAGGCTATTCTGCGCAAGCGGAAGGCGCTCGTCAAACAGCCGCTGCCTGTCCTCCCTCCACCGCAGAGAGGACCATTGCCGCCGGGTGACCTGCGTGGTATCCACCCAGGCGCGGCCGGTATAGGTGTTTTTCACCGTCCCGCGCAGGTAGGCGGCACGGGGTGTGCGGACCGTCATCACCGGGTGGCCGGAGGGGGTGGCTGCCCCACCCAGCTGCCCCGCGCCTTGTGGATAGTAGCCCTCGTTTGCCAGTGAAAACACCGTGCGCGGCGCCGTGAAAAAGAACTGATCCAGTATGCGCTGCCGCACGCGCTGCGCAAATTCGTTCAGCGGCTCAACCATCACACCGGAGGGCGGCACCACGGCAAAGGCCAGGCAGGTCACCGCCAGTACAGCCGGCAGCACACGCCGCAGGCGCAGTCCCGCCCTGGAGGTCACAACACCCATGGCCAGCAAAGCGGCTACTGCTGGCGCGCAAAGCCAGTAGCATTCCTCCCGGGCGGTCAGCCACAGCAGCAGCAGTACCTGCAGCAGCAGCGCCGATCCAAATACCGTCAGCCTTTTGTGCCCGACCAGGCTGCCCAGCAGCCCCGCCAGCACGCTGACCAGCGGCACGAATCTCCGCCAGATGAGCGCGGTCGCCCCGTCCATGCCGCTTACCTGCAGCAGCAGCGCCCGGCCCGCCTCCTGCAGCACCTGCACGCCGCCCAGGCGCGCAAGCCACAGCCCTGTCAGCAGCGCCAGCAGCGCGAAAAAGCCCCATTTTGTATAGCGCCCCACAGTGGCTGCCGCCGCAGGCAGGCAGACTGCCAGCGCAATCAAAAGGGCCTGCGCCCAATGGGCAAGCAGGCCGAAAACGCCCAGCAGCGGCAGCAGCAGGCCAAATGTGTACATGCAGCTGAGCCCGAAAGACACCGCTGCGCTCTTCAAGGCGTTACGCATAGGTCAGCGCGCGGGTCAGCGGTACCTGTTCTCCGCGAGGAAGCCGGTCACGGCGGTGTAAATCAGGCCGATGCCCTCCGCCCAGATCAGCCAGGTCGTGGCCGCGTTGTTGCAGGCGATCACAAATCCGGCCGCCACGGCGATGACGCCCAGTATCATCAAAAGGGGCCTCCTGCCCAGGCGCCAGCCGGTCAGGAACCACTGCAGGCCCGACAGGATCAGCACCGCGCCGATGACGACATTCACCACCGTGTCAAACGTGCCGGGATGCGTCAGTATCCATATGCCAAGCCCCACGCACGCCACGGCAATGACCAGGCGCGCGCTCGCCTCAATTCTGAAGGAGCGCAGCTTCCACCAGGCCAGCAGTGAGGACAGGCCCGCGCCGATGAGGGCAATGCCCACCAGCACATACATGATATCCTTGAACAGCTGCTGGCCCACAATCAGCAGTACGCCGAGCACCGCCAGCACGCCATAGTACAAAAGTGAACCTTTGTTTGCTTTCATTGCTTTCTCCTGTCTGGTTTTCATTTCATGGCGTCGATTTCGCTCAGCGCCGCCTCATCCGCGATGAGGGTAAAATCCTGGTGGATCTGCAGGATGGAGGCCGGCACGCGCGGCGTCACCGGCCCGAAGAAGGCCTGCTTCAGTATGGCCGCCTTGCCCTCGCCGCTGGCGATCAGCAGCACCTTCCTGGCCTGCATGATGTTCCTGATGCCCATGGTGTACGCTTCCCTGGGCACTTCGTCCGCTGAGGAGAAGAAGCGCTTGTTGGCCTCAATGGTGCTCTGTGTGAGGCGCACGCAGTGCGTGCCCATCTGGAAGGCATCCGCGGGTTCGTTGAAGCCGATATGGCCGTCCAGGCCGATGCCCAGCAGCTGGCAGTCGATGCCGCCGGCCTCCTCAATGATCCTGTCGTACTCGCGGCAGGCTTCCTCCGCGTTCGGGTTGGCCCCGTCCGGCACATGCACGTGATCCGGGCGGATATTGATACGGCTGAAGAAATGCTTCTGCATGAAATACCAGTAGCTCTGCTCGTGGTCATGGGTCAGGCCGCGGTATTCGTCCAGGTTGATGGAGGTGACCTGCGAAAAGTCGATATCCCCCTTGTTGTACCACTCCACCAGCTGCTCGTAGGTGCCCAGCGGCGAGGAGCCGGTTGCCAGCCCAAGCACGCAGCCGGGCTTGATGATTACCTGGGCGGAGAGTATGTTCGCGGTTTTCCGCGACAGGTCCTTGTAATCCTTCGTGCGGATGATGCGCATGGCGCTGCCTGCCTTTCCTGTAATTCTTCCAGCTGCATTTTACCCCATCCGCCGCCATTTTTCAATAGAAGGTCAAAAGCGTTACACAAAACCATAACGGGAAAGGTTACAAAAGCACCACTTCAGGTGCGGCATTCAGGCGGCTCAAATGGCATGCCGTTTTCACTGGCAGGCTTGAGCGTTGGTGTTTTCATCCCACAGCGGGGAAAAATGCAGAATGATGAAATCCCGGTATTGAGCAAGCAGTGGGTCGTCAATATGATCGCGCAAGTAGTTGGCGTGCATATTCTGCTCTGCCGGATCGATTTCCGCATAGCGGTGGATGACCACGTTCCCGGCGGCTTCTTCCCTGAGTATTTCAGGATAAATGTTCAGTATGTGTTCATACAGGATAACGGGCACATCAACATGGCTCTCCCATGTGTGCCCGTTGGTGTTTATCAGCCCGGCATTGGCAGCCGGCTGATATAAGAACCCTTCCCTCCCGTCGTACATGATCTTCAGCTGGTCCGGGAAGCGTTCATAATAGTGCGGTTTGCCGGCTTTCAGTCCCATGGTGACAAAGTTTTCTTCCCTGCTTCTGCAGCACACCAGGGCGTAGACCCGATCCGTCGTAAAATAGGCCACCTTCCTCCCGTCAGTGTGAGATTTCGCATTGGCGAGAATGCAATGTAGGCCTTTCACGATACTGCCGTGATAAAGAATGAGTTCCTGTGCCATAGCAATTGCTCCTGTTTGGGGTAACACCTCACAAAGAGGCATCTCAGAAAGGTGTGAAGACTGTTCAGCCACGATTGCAAATCCTGAATGCTTTGCTCAGGGCAGGCGAAATAAGCCGCCGGCAGCGCCACCGAATTGCGCTAAGTTGCCTAAGCTGCGCCCTCAATCAGCGGAATGCGCCTGCTTGTCTGTCCTTGTGCGCTTCCTGTTGGCAGCCGCAAAGCAAACCAAGCACATGGTCACCTGCAGCACAGTTGAGCAAGGTGTGGCAAGGCCGATGTGAAACATGGAAACCGGCACCTCACGGCTCATCAGAAATGCTACGGGAATGCGGACAAGGAAAGCGCCTGCGATACCCTGTATCATGACAAATCGCGTCATGCCCAGGCCGTTGAAGAAACCAATGAAGCAGAACAGGAAGCAGGTCAGCAGGCAGTCAATCGCGTATGCTTTCAAGTACTCAGCGGCGGCAGAGATGACCTCCCGGTCTCTGGAAAAGATCCCGGAGAGCAGGTCGCCGCGCCAGAATGTCAGCACGAACATCGCCACAGCGAGCATGGCGGAAACACCAATGGCATACGCCAGCGCTTTTCTCGCGCGCTGATACTTTCCCGCGCCGATATTCTGGGCCACAAACGCAGCCATGGCCTGCATGAAGGCGGACGGTATGAGCATGATGAATCCGCAAACCCTCTCAGCCACACCGACACCGGCTGACGGGATCAGTCCAAGGCTGTTGACAATGGCCAGCAGCACAAGGAACGATATCCCAACCAGCAGATCCTGCAGGGCGATCGGGAGGCCGAGCGACGTGACTTTTCTGATGACCGCCCCTTCAAAGCGAATGTCCTTTTTTTGAATTTGAAAAGGCAATTCACGCTTCCGGAGGACCAGCAGGGAGATCAGGACGCTGATGGCCTGAGCAAAAACCGTTGCTACGGCCGCACCGGTTGTGCCCATATGGAAGACAGCGACCAGCAGAAGGTCTCCTGCGATATTAAAAACACAGGCGAGCAGGACTGTCATCAGCGGCGTCCGTGAATCACCGATTCCACGGAAAATGCTGCCAATCAGATTATAGGTAATGATGAACACAGAGCCTAAACCGCAGATGCTGATATACGACGCAGTCGCGTCAAAGGCCGCGGCGGGGGCGTTCATCACGCTGCTCAATGGCCTGCAGAGCGCAGGGATCAGGATTGTAAAGACGGCGGCGACAGCTCCGAACAGGCATATGCTGCTTCCCACAACCTGGCCGCCTTCCCGCCCGCGTCCTTCCCCTATGCGCTGGCCGAGCAGGATCGTCGTGCCCATGGCAAAGCTTGTGACAAGGTTGGTGATGGTCATCATCATCTGTGAGCCGGTTGAAACGGCGGAAACATCCAGTGGCCGGGCAAACTGCCCCACGATCAGAAGATCCACCGCGCCGTACATTGCCTGCAGAAACATGGCGAGAAACACCGGGACCATAAAACGGATGAGTGGTCCGAGAATCTTGCCGGTTGTAAAGTCGTTGCTTGCCTGCACCGTGATCCCTCCAATAAATAAACCGGATAAGACACAGGCATCTCAGCCTGCCATCTTATCCGGTCGATCATTTCCACAGAATAATCTACCCTCCGATGAGCAGCATTATTGTATCACAGATAGTGAAAAAGTCAAATAATGCTGTGCTTGAGGAGATTGATCTGCACAGTCGCTACTCTTCTGATGATCCGACCCACCGGCACCGGGGACGCCGCCCGGCCGCGGCGTTCACTGTGCACTCTGCCTCACACAAAGCTCTCATCCCGGTTGAACACCGGGATGAAATCCTCCGTGGCGGAGGTCGCACCCTGCCAGAAGCCATCCAGACCCAGCTGCTCCATGTGGTCTCTGACCCGGTGGTATTCCCTTGCGGTGATGCGCCGGTTCAGCCCCGGCACGCTCACGCCGTTGCAGGGCACATACTGCTGCATCAGGCTGACGGGCACCCCTGAGGGGAAGCGCTCCTTCACCCAGTCCAGCAGGGCGATGGAGTCCCCGGTGCAGCCGGGCAGTATCAGGTGGCGGATCAGCACGCCGCTGCGCATGATGCCCTGCCCGTCATACCGGGCCGCGCCGCGCTGGCGCACCATCTCCTCTATGGCGGCGGAGGCCACCTCGAAATAGTCCGGCGCGCCGCAGCACACACGCGCCACCTCCGGCGAATGGTGCTTCAGGTCCGGCAGATAGACGTCGATCACTCCATCCAGCGCGCGCAGTGTGTCCACCGTTTCATAGCCCGAGGTGTTCCACACCAGCGGAACCGGGGGCCGGTAAAGCTCCAGCGTCTCCAGTATCTTTGGCACGAAGGGTGTGGCCGTGATGAAGCTGACGGACTGCATGCCCATGTCGGTCAGGCGGCGCAGGCTGTCCGCCAGCTGCGCGGGGGTGAACAGGCGGCCGGCATTTCGGTGGCTGATTTCCCCGTTCTGGCAGTAAACGCACCTGAGCGTACAGCCGGAAAAGAAGACAGCGCCTGTGCCCTTCTGTCCGCTGATGGGCGGCTCCTCCCACAGGTGCGGCGCGATGCGGGCAAGACGCATTTCCTCCCCCAGGCGGCAAAAGCCCCTGCCGGCTTCAGCGTCCCTCTCCGCCCCGCAGGCGCGGGGGCAAAGACTGCAGATCATTTCTTTCCGTCCACCTTTCTGCGCAGTCGGTCATAGCGCTTCAGCAGCGCTTCCGTTCCGTCCCCGCTGCCGCCCAGGCTGCTGCCGGAAAAGCGGATCAGCGCCTCCCGCGTCATATCCAGCGCCCTTTCCGGGTCGCGCAATATGTGTTCGTAATACTTGGCCAGCTCCGTGTAGGGGTGGGCGCCGCCCTCGTTTCTGGCTATCATTTCCTTCCACACCGAGGCTGCCTCCTCCCCTCTGCCGTCCCTGCGCAGTCGCAGCGCCAGGCGCTGCTGCCCCAGCGCGTGGTAGCGGCCCGCGGGCACCAGCCGGTAGCACTGCTTTGCCTGCTCGGCGTGCTTTGCCCGCTCAAGCGCCACACCCATGGACAGCACATCCTCCGCGTGCCGGAGGCCCTGCGGCCTGCCGTACCACTCTGCCATGCGGGTCAGCAGCACACAGAGCGAGGCGATGTCCTGCTCGTTGTGCCGCAGCACGTCGGTCAGCAGGTCAAAATTGCCGGTCTTCAGGTAATCAAAATAGCGCTGCGGCACCTGGCTGCCCGGCAGGTCATCCGTGCGCGTTTGCCCGAGAATGACCTCCTCCAGGCGGGTCAGGTTGCACCGCCCCAGCCGCAGCTTAAAAACGCGCCGCGCAATGTGGAGCAGGTCGATGTGGGGCATGTCCAGGCAGTCCGGCCGCATCCTGTTCATCAGAAAGCGCGTGCGCAGCAGCGGCAGGTCGAAGGTAGAGCCATTGAAGGTGCACACCACGTCAAAGCGGCGCAGGTGCTTTTCCACCTCGCGGAGGAGAAAAACCTCTTCGGGGTAGTCGCGCATCACCAGCTGGCGCACCTCAAAGCCCTCTTCGGTGAGGAAACCCAGGCCCACCTCAAAGGCGACCGTGCCGCTGCCGCCGCCTAGCCCTGTCGTCTCCGTGTCCAGGTAGAGGATGCGCGCCGGGTCCAGCGGCTGCGGCAGCTCCGCCTCCGTCATCAGCGCCACGTTTTCCCTGTCAAGGCCAAAAGCGCCCTCCACTTCGGTGAGAGGGCGCAGTGCGCGCCGCTTCCAGCAGTCGGTGAACCGCACCTCAGGGACGGAGGAAGCCGGCGCGGACTTCTTCTCAGCCTGTATGGCATCCAGCTTGGCTCTCAGATTCATCTCAGCCAATCAGCTCCATCAGTTCTTCGCGGCTCATGCCCGCAAGGGAGGCGTGCTCGCCGGAGAGGATGCCCTCTGCCAGGTCGCGCTTGGTCTCCTGCAGCTTGACGATCCTGTCCTCGATGGTATCGCGGGCGATCAGCCGGTACACCGTCACGGGCTTTTCCTGTCCGATGCGGTGTGCCCGGTCCGTCGCCTGGTTCTGCACGGCCAGGTTCCACCACGGGTCGTAGTGGATCACGATGTCCGCGCCGGTCAGGTTCAGTCCGGTGCCGCCCGCCTTCAGCGAGATGAGGAATACCGGCGTGTCGCCCGTGTTGAAGCGCCGGGTCATATCCACGCGCTCGTGCTTGGGAGTCTCGCCTGTCAGCAGCATAAATTCAATTCCCTCAGCCTTCAGGTCCTCCTGCAGCAGCGCCAGCATGGAGGTAAACTGGGAGAAAATGAGCATCTTGTGTCCGCCGTCGATGGCAGAGCGCACCAGGTCCCGCAGCGCCTCGCGCTTGGCGGAGGCGCCCTCGTAGCCCGCGGCCATCAGTGACGGGTCGCAGCAGATCTGCCTCAGGCGCGTCAGCTCCGCGAGCACCAGCACCTTGGAGCGGTCGAACTCCGCCTCGCTTTTCTCCGCCAGCATGTTTTTGAGATGCGCCACCTGCGCATCATACAGCCTGCGCTGCTCGCCCTCCAGCTTCACCGGGCGCGTCTCCTCATACTTGGCGGGCAGGTCGCGCAGCACGTCCGTCTTCAGGCGACGAAGGATGAAGGGGCCGACCATGCGGCGCAGCCGCTCCATCTCCTCCTTGTCCTCATAGCGCACAATCGGCGTTTCCATCTCGCGGCGGAACACCTCGTACTGGTACAGGAAGCCGGGCATCAGGAAATCAAAGATCGACCACAGCTCGCTCAGCCGGTTTTCTACCGGCGTGCCGGTCAGCGCAAAGCGGTGTGCCGCCTGCACCGCCTTTACGCTCTTCGCCGCGGCGGAGGAGTGGTTCTTGATATACTGCGCCTCGTCCAGCACCATGATGTGCAGCGGTATGCCCTCATACTCCGCCACGTCCCGCTTCAAAAGGTCGTAGGACGTGATCAGGACGTCCGCGCTATCCGTGGCGCTCAAAAGCTTCCGGCGCTCCGGGAGCGTGCCCGCGATGACCTCTGCCTTCAGCTGCGGGGCGAAGCGCGCGCATTCCTCCTGCCAGTTGTACACCAGCGAAGCGGGGCATACGATCAGCGAGGGCCCGGACGCGCCCTGCTCCTTCTCGCGCAGCAGCACCGCAATCATCTGCAGCGTTTTGCCAAGGCCCATGTCGTCGGCCAGTATACCGCCGAAGCCGCAGTGCAGCAGCGTCATCAGCCACTTGAAGCCCTGCTCCTGGTAGGGGCGCAGCACGCCGGTGAGGGAGGAGGGCACCTCGTCGTCGGAGTCGCTGACGGTCTTGAAGGCCTTCACCAGCGCCCGGAAGCGCTTGTCCCGCTCGGCGGATACACTCTCGTGTTCCTCCATCAGCTTATCCAGGTACAGCGCGCGGTAGGCGGGCAGGTGCATCTTTCCGGTCACAAAACTCTTCAGCGGCACATGGGCAGCCTGGAACAGGGCGTCCAGGTCGGCCATCTGCTCCTCGTCCAGCTCCACAAATTCGCCGCTGCGCAGCCGGTGGTAGCGTTTGCGCTGCGCGTAGGCAGCCAGCACCTCCCGCAGCTCCTCCTGCGTCAGGTCGTCGGAGAGCAGCTGCAGGTTCAACAGGTCGCTTTCCAGCTGCACACCGGCCTTCAGCTTCCATTTGCGCCGCACGCGCAGGGCCTTGAAGCTGTCTGTGGCGAACACCTCGCCCAGCTCCGTCAGCTCGTCCACGCCGCGGGTCAGCAGGTCGAACACCGCGTCCTCTGACCGGGGGGCCAGCCACACGTGGCGCTCTTTGTCCCGCTCAGGGAAGTAGCGCGACACCGTGCTGATCACGTGCTCCCTCTCCTCCTGGTCCAGGTAGAAGGCGTCCGCGCGCTCCAGCGTCCAGCTGTCCTCGCCGCAGCGGACTGTCGGCGCACAGGTTACCTCGTTTTCCACGGCGTCCAGGTGGAACTGATACACCGCCTCGGGCGGCAGGAAGGGCGCAATCTGCTCAGGCGTGTACTCCTTCAGCTTCACGCACTGCTGCAGCGCGGGCACCACATGGCTGTAAAAAGGCGCCATATCAGCCCGCCCGATGACCATATTCAGCTCCGAACCGTCCGTTGATTCAAACAGCGGCTCCAGCTGCCGCCCCTGCTCCGGCTCGATGCGGATGAGGTTTTCGCCTTCCAGTATGTAGCGGTATTTCGCGCCGCGGCGCGTTCTGGGCAGCTTGCCTGTCAGCTTCACGCCCAGCAGTTCCTCTCCGCTGTCGCCATAGTACGGGCGCAGGTTCAGCGTAATGTCGGCGCGTCGGGTCACGGGGGTGATCTTTTTGGCTTGGGTGAGGCCGCTTTCCAGCGTCATCCCCTCCGTCATGTCAAAAAAATCGTCCAGGCGGCTGCCGGTCAGCGTCAGATGACTACCCGCGTGCTCGGAAACCTGGCGGTAATAGCTGACCAGGCGGTTGGCCAGGGCCCGGGCCGCCTCCTCCCCCTCGATCGCCCGGCGCAGCCAGTCATACCAGACCCGTGACTCCTCGGTGAAGGTGGCATGGGCAAAGTCCACCGCGCTTTTGGCGGATATGCTCAGCGGCGTGCGCTGCTCCTCCGCCTCCATCA
Source organism: uncultured Clostridia bacterium (assembly GCA_946407745.1). Classification (GTDB taxonomy): domain Bacteria; phylum Bacillota; class Clostridia; order Christensenellales; family Aristaeellaceae; genus RUG11272. Next base: position 35,943 of record CAMJPQ010000015.1, on the reverse strand, counting down.
GCTGTCTGGGGTTGCGCACCACGTACATCCGGCCTTCTCCTACGCGGAAATCCACCGACAGCTCACCGTCGGTCAGGTTGACGCGCGGCTCCAGCGTAATGGTCCTGTGCCGCTCTTCTTTTGCGGGCACAGCCTCCTCGCGCCGTTCCAGCGCTGTCTGCTTGCGGAAGCTTTCTATGAGCGCGCTGCCCTCCTCGCTGGTAACACAGTCGATGGGGTGCTCGTTCAGCTCCTTTCTCGCCAGCAGCAAAAGCGCAAGGGTGTGATCACTGACCGTGGGGGTGTAGAAGTAGCCCGGGCAGTTCGGGCAGCCGCAGCTGATGCTGTCCAATCGGTGCTCGTCAAAGCTGGCCTTCAGCTCATAGCGGTGGCTGTTCACCTCCACAAAGCCTGCTGCCTGGCACTCCGGTCCATAGGCAAAGCGGCTGTCCGAGCGGCGGATGCGCGTCAGCTTCACTGTACCCGCGCTGATCTGCGCCTGTGCCCGTTCCAGCATGTCCTGCGGCACCTCAACGTCCTTGCAGATTCTGTCCAGGTCAAAGGTGCGCAGCGGCGCGCGGTAGTCCTCTGCGGCGTGATACGGCTTCGGCACAAAGGGATGCACCTTCTCAGGCCTTCTGACCGCAGCGGCCCCCTCGCCGTTATCATTGGGGTCGACCTGGTCGATCTTCGCGCAGACGGCGGCCACATGCTTGCACACACTGCCGTCGGAGGCATATTCGCAGTCACAGTACCATCCCGCAATCTTGCCCCCGCGCACCCGGATCGTCACGTGATACAACCGGGTGCCCTGCACGGTCGCGGTGTAAAGGTCTCCGTGGCTGCTGAATCGCTTCACGCAGTTCTTTCTGTAGTACTCCAGGCCGCGCGACCAGATTCGGGAAGGAAAATAAGAACGCAGACTCATGCTTTTCTCCTGTGCTGGCAGCCCGTGATGAAAAACAAAACTTGCTGCCACAGTCGCATTGCTATGGCAGCAGGCGGCATTCCGGCATCTGGCCGAACCGGCCGGAATGAAATATATGTCAGTACAGCTTTGCCCCGGCGGGGATATGGTCATCCACCATCAGCAGGTTCAGCTTCTCCTCGCCTTCCTCCTGGTGCACCGCGCTGAGCAGCATGCCGCAGGAATCGATGCCCATCATCTTGCGGGGAGGAAGGTTGGTGATGGCAATCAGCGTTTTCCCGATCAGCTGCTCCGGCTCGTAGTACGCATGAATGCCGCTGAGGATCACGCGCTCCGTTCCGGTTCCGTCGTTCAGGGTGAATTTCAGCAGCTTTTTGGACTTGGGTACCGCCTCGCAGTTGAGCACCTTCACCGCGCGGAAGTCGGATTTGGAGAAGGTCTCAAAGTCCACGGCGTCCTGGAACAGCGGCTCAATCTCCACCTTGCTGAAATCGATCGGCGCGGGCTGCTCCGCCGTTTTCTCTTCCTGCTCAGCGGCCTCAGCCGGCACAGGCTGCACCTGGACTTCCGCCTTCGGGGCCGCCTTGTCAAGCGGCTTCATTGTGGGGAACAGCAGCACGTCGCGGATGGTGGCACTGTCCGTCAGCAGCATTACCAGCCGGTCCAGGCCGAAGCCGAGGCCGCCGGTGGGCGGCATGCCCAGCTCCAGGGCGGTCACAAAATCCTCGTCAATCTCGGCCTTCACGCCCTGCGCGGCCCGCTGCTCCACCTGCAATTCGAAGCGGCGGCGCTGATCGATGGGGTCGTTCAGCTCGGAGAAGGCGTTACCCATCTCATGCCCGGTGATAAAGAACTCGAAGCGCTCGGTCAGCGCCGGGTTCTCCGGCTTGCGCTTGGCCAGGGGGCTGATTTCCACCGGATAGTCGATGATGAAGGTCGGCTGCACCAGCGTCTCCTCCACATAGGCGTCGAAGAGCGCCTCCAGGCAGTCGCCCCTGCGGGCGTCCTTTTCGACGTGGATATCGCGCCGCGCCATCTCCGCGCGGGCCTCCTCGTCACTGGCCCACTGTGTCCAGTCCACACCGCAGGCTTCCTTTACCGCGTCCGCCATGGTGATGCGCTTCCACGGGGCCTTCAGGTGGATCACCTGGCCCTGGTAGGTCACATCGGTGGTGCCGCAGGCCTTCAGCGCCACAAACTCGTACAGCTGCTCCACCAGCTCCATAATTTCACGGTAGTCGGCGTAGGCCTGATAGGTTTCCACTGAGGTGAATTCGGGGTTGTGTGTGGCGTCCATGCCCTCGTTGCGGAAAATGCGCCCCACCTCGTACACGCGCTCAAAGCCGCCGACGATGAGCCGCTTGAGGTACAGCTCGGTCTCAATGCGCAGCAGCATGTCAATATCCAGCGCGTTGTGATGGGTGCGGAACGGCCTGGCGGAGGCGCCGATTTCCACCGTCTGCAGAACAGGTGTATCCACCTCCAGGTAGCCGCGGCCGTCCAGGAATTCCCGCACCGCGGAAATGATGGCGCTGCGCTTGCGGAAGGTCTCGCGCACATCCGGGTTGACAATGGTATCCACATAGCGCTGGCGGTAGCGCAAGTCGGTGTCGGTCAGCCCGTGGAACTTCTCGGGCAGCACCTTCAGGGACTTGGTCAGCAGCGTCAGGGCCGTGGTGTGGATGGATACCTCTCCCGTTTTGGTGCGGAACACCGTGCCGGTGACACCCAGGATGTCCCCGATGTCATACTGCTTGAAGCGCCTGTATTCCTCTTCGCCCAGCGCGTCGCGGGTCACGTAGAACTGTATGTCCCCCATGCCGTCCAGCAGGTGCGCAAAGGAGGCCTTGCCCATCACGCGGCGGCTCATCATCCGCCCCGCGATCGACACCTGCTGCCCCTCCAGCTCTTCAAAGCGGGCCAGAATATCGGCGGAATGATGAGTGACCGGGAATTTGGTGATTTCGTAGGGATTCCGGCCCTCGTCCAGCAGGCCCTGCAGCTTTTGCCGGCGGATGATTTCCTGCTCAGTCAGCGGCGGTGTATGAGGAGTAGTGGGATAGTTTTGCATGGGCAGGACCTCCGTATCCGTTTCCTTATCTCATAATGTCCAGTATTTCAAAGCGCATCACCGCGCCGGAGGGCACCTCGATGTCGCGCACATCGCCGACCGCCGCACCCAGCAGGCCGGCACCGATCGGGCTCTCGTCGGAAATGCGGCCGTTGAGCGGGTCAGATTCCTGCACGCCCACGATGCTCAGCTCCATCTCCTGGTCCGTGCCGAGGTTGCGCACGCGCACCGTGACGCCGACCGTCACGCTGTCTGTGGAGATCTCGTCCTCGGAGACGACGATGGAATTCTTGATGGCGTCCTCCAGGCGGGCGATTTCCGTCTCGTTTTCGCTCTGCTTGTTTTTCGCCTCGGTGTACTCGGCATTCTCGGAGAGGTCGCCGTGGCGGCGGGCCTCGTCGATCTCGGCGGCAATTTCTGAGCGCACCACGCTCTGGCGGCGGTCCAGTTCATCCTGGAGCTTTTTCAGGCCGGATTCTGTGATGCGGTTCTTCTTTTCAGGCATGGGTTTTCGCGCTCCTTTATATTGCGTGTCTGTAGACAAACAGCACCCTGCGGCCCTGACCTGGGCCCGGGTGCGTCATGCCGCGCGGCGGCAACGCTGTGTATTATAGAGGAAACGCGCGTTTTTGTCAACGAAAGAAAATCATGCGCAAAAGGCGGCGTTCAATCAGTCAGGCCGTGTTTATTACAAATGAAAGGCCGCTTCTTCCTCGCTTTTCCCCTGATAAAAATTTCCTCTTGCAAATCAGTTTGGAGTATGTTACAATACCATTCGCGGCAAAAATGCTGTCAATGTCCCTGCGGAAGAGGTGAATTCGCGATGAAGGAGAAGATCCATCCCAAGTATGGCACCTGTGTTGTGCGCTGCGTGTGCGGCAACACGTTTGAGACCGGTTCCACCAAGAAGGAGCTGAAGGTCGATATCTGCTCCAAGTGCCATCCTTTCTACACCGGCAAGCAGAAGCTCGTGGACACGGGCGGACGTGTCGATCGCTTCAAGAAGCGCTTCGGTATGGAGTGATGCCAATTTCAGAGCCTGCCACTGCGCAGGCTCTTTTGTTTCCTTCATATCCATTTCACATTGAAGGCATAGTGTATCACTGATAACAAGGAGCCGCACAGCTGCTGTGCGGCAGAAAGGAAGACACTATGAGTAATACAAATCAGCTCGCCTGCCCCCGGGTGGATATCGGCGGCCAGGCTGTGATGGAGGGCGTGATGATGCGCTCGCCGGACGCGGTGGCCATCGCGGTGCGCCGCCCGGACGGCAGCATCGTGGTCAAGCGGGACGACTATGTGCCGCTGGGCAAAAAGCACCCCCTGCTCGGCAAGCCCTTTATCCGCGGCGCGGTGAACATGGCCACAATGCTGGTGACCGGCATGAACACCCTGCAGGATTCCACCACCATGCTCGGCATCCTAGACGAGGAGCCCACCAAATTCGAAAAATGGCTGGCCAAAAAGCTCGGCAAGGGCGTGGACAAGATCGTGATGGCCGTTGCCGTTGTGCTGGCGGTTTTCCTTTCCATCGGCCTGTTCATGGCCATTCCCGCCGGGGTGGAGAGCCTGTGCAAGAGCGCGGGCATGTCGCCCGTGGGCTACACGCTGCTTGGCGGCGTGGTGAAAATCGCCATTCTCATCGGCTATATGGCAGCGGTGGGCTTTGTGCCGGATGTGCGGCGCACCTTCCAGTATCACGGCGCGGAGCACAAAACCGTCTACTGCCACGAGGCGGACCTGCCCCTGACCCCGGAAAACGCACAGCGCTTCACCACGCTGCACCCCCGCTGCGGCACCGCCTTCCTGCTGATTGTGTTCACCATCAGCATCCTGCTTTTCCTGGTGCTGAATGTGGTGCTGCCCATCAGCAACTATTTCCTGCGGGTGCTCTTTCACCTGCTGATGCTGCCCATCGTGGCCGGTGTGAGCTATGAGGTGCTCAAAGGCCTGGCACATTCCGAGAGCAAGGTGGCAAAAATCCTGCGCTGGCCCGGCCTGCAGCTGCAGCGCCTGACCACCCGCCAGCCGGACAGCAAGATGCTGGAGTGCGCCATCGTCGCCATGAACGTGGCGCTGAACGGCATGCCCAGCCACTGTGAGCGCACCCCGGAGGGCTGGGGACGTCTGCACAGCTACCGAGAGAGCGACCCGGACTATGTGCCGGAGGATGAAAATGCCTGACGGCAGCACGCCCCGGGCGGCCATCTACGCTGCCGCAAAGCGCTTTGAGACCGTCGGTGTGCCCGACCCGGTCAACGACGCCGCCTTGCTGATGGCCCACGTCACCGGCAGGCCCGCGCTCACCCTGCGCCTGGACACCAAAACCGCGCTGAGCGGACGCCAGCTGGCCGAATATGAGGCGCTGTGCGCCCAGCGCTGCGAGCGCGTGCCGCTGCAGTGGCTGCTGGGCACGCAGCCCTTCTGCGGGCACCTGTTTGAGGTCAGCCCTCAAGCGCTGATACCGCGCCCGGAAACCGAGCTGCTGGTTGAAAGGGCGCTGGCAGTGAGGGAAGCCTTTCCCCTGCCGCGGGTGCTTGACCTGTGCACCGGCAGCGGCTGCATTGCCTGCTCATTTGCGCTGGGAGCGCCTGATATGACAGTGGAAGCCTGTGACCTGAGTGAGGGCGCGCTCGCGCTCGCACGGCGGAACGCAGCAGCCCTCGGCGCGCGGGTGGCTTTTTATCAGGGCGATCTGTTTGAGGCAGTGCGCGAGAGGAGCTATGGCTGCGTCATTTCCAACCCGCCTTATATTCCCGCATCGGAAATCGCCTGCCTGCAGGCAGAGGTGCGCAGCGAGCCCGTCCTTGCCCTGGATGGCGGCGAGGACGGGCTGGATTTTTATCGGCGCATCGCGCAGGAGGCACCGGCTTACCTGGCGCGCGGCGGAGCCCTGCTGATGGAGATCGGCAGCAGCCAGGGCAGGGCGGTCGCCGCCCTGCTGACGGAGGCCGGGTTCTCCGGGGTGTGCATCCGTCCCGACCTGGCAGGCCTTGACAGAATCGCGGAGGCATGGCTGAAGTGAGCATGAGGGAGAAATATGAGCGCCTGATGGCGCGCTATGAGGAGCTGAACGAGGAGATTGCCCAGCCCGACGTGATTGCCGACACGGCGCGGTACCAGGCAGACCTGCGTGAGCTGAGCGGCCTGGAGGAGCAGGCGGCTGCCTGGCGGAGGTATGAGCGGCTGCTCGAGTCCCTGCGCCAGGCGGAGGAAATGGCCGCCGACCCGGAGCTGCGCGGCATCGCACAGGAGGAGCTGGACGCCCTGCTGCCGCAGAAGGAGGAGCTGGAGGAAGCCCTGCGCCGCCTGCTGGTACCCAAGGATCCGAAGGATGACAGGAGTGTCGTGATGGAAATACGCGCCGGCGCCGGCGGCGAGGAGAGCGCGCTGTTTGCCGCCGACCTGTACCGCCTTTATGAGCACTATGCCGCGAGGCGCGGCTTCCGCTTTGAGCCCGTGAGCCTGAGCGACACCGAGCTGGGCGGGCTGAAGGAGGCCGTGTTCACCATCAGCGGGCGCGGCGCCTTTTCGAGGCTGAAGTATGAAAGCGGCGTGCATCGCGTGCAGCGCGTGCCCGTGACGGACTCCGCCGGGAAAAAGCAGACTTCCACCTGCACTGTGGCAGTGCTGCCCGAGGCGGAGGAGGTGGATGTGCGCATCGACCCCAACGACCTGCGGATCGACACCTACCGCGCCAGCGGACACGGCGGACAGTACATTAACCGCACGGACAGCGCCGTGCGCATCACACACCTGCCCACCGGCCTGGTGGTCACCTGTCAGGACGAAAAGAGCCAGCTGAAAAACAAGGAACAGGCCATGAAGGTGCTGCGCAGCCGCCTGTACGAAAAGCTGCGCAGCGAGGCGGACGCCGCCTACGCCAGCCGACGGAGGGTGCAGGTGGGCACCGGGGACCGTTCGGAGAGAATACGCACCTACAATTTCCACGAGGGGCGTGTGACTGACCACCGCATCGGGCTGACGGTGTACCGCATTGCGGACATCATGAACGGAGACCTGGATGAGATCATCGATGCGCTGAAGGTGGAGGAGGCGCATCTGAAGAGCGCGGAGGCATGAGCATGCTGGACTGTGAGCAGGTGGAGGCGGCAATCACGGGCCCCTTCCGTGGCACACTGTGGGAGCCTTTTTGCGAGGCCATCCGCCGCTACGGGCTCATTGCGCCGGGGGACAGGGTGGCGGTATGCATCTCTGGCGGGAAGGACTCCATGCTGCTGGCCAAGCTGATGCAGCTGTGGCAGCGGGAGGCCGGACACGGGGTGCAGGTGCGCTACCTGGTCATGGACCCCGGCTACAATGAGCGCAACCGCCGTCAGGTGGAGCTGAATGCCCGCCATCTGGGAATACCCTTCGAGCTGTTTGAGAGCAGCATCTTTGAGGTGAGCGCGGCCCAGGAAAAAAATCCCTGCTACCTGTGCGCCAAAATGCGGCGGGGCACGCTGTACCGCCACGCGCAGGACATGGGCTGCAACAAAATCGCCCTGGGGCACCATTTCAACGACGTGATCGAAACCACCGTCATGGCCATGCTGTACGGCGGCCAGCTGCAGGCCATGGCGCCGAAGCTGCAGTCGAAAAACTTTGAGGGCATGGCGCTGATCCGCCCGCTGTACCTGACGCATGAGGAGGACATCATCTCCTGGCGCGACTTCTGCGGGCTGACCTTCATCCAGTGCGCCTGCCGCCTGACGGAGCGGGCCGCTTCGGAGCGCGGCGTATCCAAGCGGGCGGAGGTCAAGGAGCTGCTTGCCCGCCTGGAGGCCGCCCGCCCCGGCACCCGGCAGACCGTGTTTGAGGCCCTTCATCACCTGGAGACAGAGACACTGCCCGTAGCTGCGTCCTTCGCGCAGGAGTAAGCCATCCTGCCGGAGGGCTTCTTTATTTGTCTCCGCGGGTGCCTCCCCGCCGCGCGAAAAAACATCAAAAAACCAGAAACCCGCTTGTATGATCCGGTGGGAATGCTTATAATGTTTCACATCAATCAGCCCTTCTTTTCATATAAGGCTGATCGTGAACGAACTATTACGGGAGGAAAGAAAAATGAAGAAACTGCTTGCGCTGGTGCTTGCGCTCGCCATGACGCTCGGTATGGCCTCTGCGGTAGCGGACGGCATCAAGATTGCGACCATCGGCCCCCTGACCGGCCCCTATGCCATCTATGGCCAGAACGTCGCCAACGCCCTGCTCATCGCCGCTGAGGAAGTCAACGCCCTGGGCGGTGTGCAGTTTGAAGTGCTGGAAGCCCAGGACGACCAGGGCGACCCCACGCTGGCTGTGAACGCCTATAACGCCCTGATGGACCAGGGCCTGCAGATGCTGGCCGGCACCGTGACCTCCGGCGCCTGCATCGCCGTTGGCGCCGAGGCCTTCAATGACCGCGTGTTCTGCCTGACCCCCTCCGCCTCCAATGACCTGGTGACCGCGGACAAGGACAACATGTTCCAGATCTGCTTCACCGACTCCAACCAGGGCCGCGCCTCCGCGCAGTACATCGCGACCTACGGCCTGGCCACCAAGGTCGGCGTCATCTACAACAACGCCATCGACTACTCCATGGGCATCCGCAACACCTTCGTGGCGGAGGCTGCCGAGCTGGGCCTGGAAGTCGTCGCCGAGGCGACCTTCTCCGATGACAATGCTCCCGACTTCTCCGTGCAGGTGGATGCCATGAAGCAGGCCGGCGCCGAGCTGGTGTTCCTGCCCATCTACTACACCCCTGCCGCCAACATCCTGGCGCGCGCGAAGGCTGTCGAGTATGCTCCCATCTTCTTCGGTGTGGACGGCATGGACGGCATCCTGACCATGGAGGGCTTTGACACCTCTCTGGCCGAGGGCGTGATGCTGCTGACCCCCTTCTCCGCCGACTCCACCGAGCCCCGCACCGCGGCCTTTGTGGCCAAGTATCAGGAGCTGTACAACGACATCCCCAACCAGTTCGCCGCTGACGCCTACGACGCCGTGTACGTGCTGGCTGACCTGTGCACCAAGGCCGGCGTGACCGCCGAGGACAGCTATGACGCCATCTGCGAGAAGCTGATTGCCGCCATCACCGCCGAGGACTTCCACTACGACGGCATCACCGGCGACATGCAGTGGGCTACCGACGGCACCGTGAACAAGCTGCCGCAGGCCGTGACCATCGTGGACGGCGCGTACAAGCTGAACTAACTGTCTCAATCCCTGCGCAGTCCGGCTCCGTATAGCGGGGCCGGACTGTTTCTTTCATGAAGCCGCCCGCCTTGCAATGCAGGCTGCTTTATGCTACAATCTTCATTACTGTAACAATTGTATGGCGCGTCAGGCAGCGCAGCTCAATGCCGGTAAAAGCCGTGTCGCTGCCTTGAGAGAGGGTGGATCAATGGTATCCTTTTTGTCCCATCTGTTCAACGGCATCAGCCTGGGCAGCGTGTACGCGATCATCGCGCTGGGCTATTCCATGGTGTACGGCATCGCCAAAATGCTGAACTTCGCGCATGGCGATGTCATCATGGTCGGCGCGTATGTCTGCTTCAGCGCGTTGCAGTACTGGCATCTGCCCCCCATTGTGGGTGTGCTGATCTCCATTGTGCTGTGCACCGTTTTGGGCATGCTGATTGAGCGACTGGCCTACAAGCCCCTGCGGCAGTCCACCTCTCTGGCGGTGCTGATCACGGCCATCGGCGTCAGCTACCTGCTGCAGAACCTGGCGCTTCTGATCTGGGGTGCGAACAACAAGGTGTTTACCAGCATCGTGCCCTTTGACGCCCTGCGCCTGTTCGGCGGCGAGCTGGTCATCTCCGGGGAGAGCATCGCCACCGTGGTGTGCGGCGTGGCCATCATGATCGGCCTGAACGCCTTTGTTCGCCGCACAAAGATGGGCAAATCCATGCGGGCCGTGTCTGAGGACAAGAACGCGGCCGAGCTGATGGGCATCAACGTCAACCGCACCATCTCCATGACATTTGCCATCGGCTCCGCCCTGGCGGCGGTGGCCGGCGTGCTGCTGTGCTCCACTTATCCCACCCTGACCCCGACCACGGGCTCCATGCCCGGCATCAAGGCCTTTACCGCGGCCGTGTTCGGCGGCATCGGCTCCATCCCCGGAGCCATGCTGGGCGGCGTGCTGCTGGGCGTGATCGAGATCCTCGGCAAGGCCTATATTTCCACGGAGCTGGGCGACGCCCTGGTTTTCGCAGTGCTGATCATCGTGCTGCTGTTCAAGCCCAGCGGGCTGCTCGGCAAGCCGGTACGCGAGAAGGTGTGAGGTGACGACCATGAGCATGAAAAAGAAGACCTTCCTCATGACTGCGGTCACCTTCGCGGTGGTCATCGCCGCCTTCATCATCTGCCAGGTACTGATAGAGAACAAGCTGATGAGCCGCGCGCTGCGCGGGCAGCTGATTCCCATCTGCTGCTACATCGTGATGGCGGTGTCACTGAATCTGACGGTGGGCATCTCCGGCGAGCTTTCGCTGGGACACGCGGGCTTCATGAGCATCGGCGCCTTCTCCGGCATCGTGCTGGCGGCCTGGCTGAAGGCGCGCTTCCCGGAGCTGAGTGACCTGGCGCGCCTGCTGATGGCCATCGTCTGCGGCGGGCTGTTCTCCGGTGTGGCGGGCGTTCTGATCGGCGTACCGGTGCTGCGCCTGCGCGGTGACTATCTGGCCATTGTGACGCTGGCCTTCGGCGAGATTATCCGAAACATACTGAATCTGGTCTACTTCTCCCTCGAAGGCGCCACGCTGCACGCCTCCTTCAACCAGCCGGTGCTGCCAGGCAAATTCGTTTACAACGGCCCCGCCGGCGCGCAGGGTGTGACAAAAATCGCCACCTTTGAGGTGGGCTTCGCGCTGGTGCTGTTCACGCTGCTGGTGGTGTTCAACCTGGTCAACAGCCGCTCCGGCCGCGCCATCAAGGCCATTCGTGACAACCGCATCGCGGCGGAATCCGTGGGCATCAACGTCACAAAATACAAGATGATGGCCTTTGTCATCTCCGCCGTGCTGGCCGGCATGGCAGGTGCGCTGTTCGGGCTGAACTACTCCACCCTGCAGGCGAGCAAGTTCAACGTGGACGCCTCCATACAGGTGCTGGTGTTCGTGGTGCTGGGCGGCCTGGGCTCCATCCTCGGCTCGGTCATCTCGGCCACGGTGCTGTATGTGCTGCCTGAAATGCTGCGCGAATTCGCGCAGTACCGCATGCTAATCTATGCGGTCATCCTCATTCTGGTGATGGTGCTGGGCAACAACCCCACGCTCAGGGGCATTGTCAATCGTGTGGGAGAAAGCCTGCGCGGAAAGAACAGGAAGGGGGATAAAGCCGCATGAGCGAACCGATCAAACACCGCTCCACCACAAAGATGGTGCCCTATCCCTCCGAGAGCATTGTGCCCGAGCGGGACCTGGGCAAAACGCCCGTGCTGGAAACCCGGCACCTGGGCATCGACTTCGGCGGACTGAAGGCCGTGGAGGATTTCAACCTGACCATCGGCCGCACGGAAATCGCCGGACTGATCGGCCCCAACGGCGCCGGCAAAACCACGGTTTTCAACCTGCTGACCAAGGTGTACGAGCCCACTACCGGCACCGTGCTGATCAACGGCCGGGACACCAAGGGGATGAACATCGTGCAGGCCTCCCACCTGGGCATCGCCCGCACCTTCCAGAACATCCGACTTTTCTCCAACATGACGGTGGAGGAAAACGTGCGCGTGGGCCTGCACAACCAGGTGAAATACGACATGTTCACCGGCATACTGCGCCTGCCGCGCTACTGGAAGCAGGAAAAAAAGCAGCACGAGCAGGCGTTGGAGCTGCTGAGCCTGTTCGACATGCAGTCCCTGGCCGATGAGGTGTCCGGCTCGCTGCCCTATGGCATGCAGCGCCGCCTGGAGATTGTGCGGGCGCTGGCCACCAACCCCAGCCTGCTGCTGCTGGACGAGCCCGCCGCCGGCATGAATCCGCATGAAACCGAAGAGCTGATGGAGACCATCGCGCGCATCCGCGACCAGTTCCAGATTGCCATACTGCTCATCGAGCACGACATGAGCCTAGTGATGGGCGTGTGCGAGGGCATCTGCGTGCTGAACTTCGGCAAAGTGATTGCCAAGGGCACAGCGGATGAGATTCAGAGCAATCCCCTGGTGATTGAAGCCTATCTGGGCAAAAGGAAGGAGGCCAACGCATGAGCGGCGCCGCCAACCAACCGCTGCTGGTCGTCTCCGACCTGCACGTCTATTATGGGGCGATACACGCCATCAAGGGCATTTCGCTGGAGGTGAACGAGGGGGAGATCGTCACCCTCATCGGTGCCAACGGCGCGGGCAAATCCACTACCCTGAACACCATCGCCGGGCTGCTGAAGCCGCGCTCCGGCCACGTTCACCTGCGCGGGCAGGAGATCACCGGCCTGGGCGCAAGCCGTGTCGTGCCGCAGGGGCTGTCGCTGTGCCCTGAGGGCAGGCGCGTGTTCCAGCAGCTGACCGTGCGCGAAAACCTGGAGATGGGCGGCTACACCCGCCCCGCGGGGGAGATCGACGCCTCCCTGCAGGAGATGTACCAGCGCTTTCCCCGCCTGAAGGAGCGCGAAAAGCAGATCGCGGGCACGCTGTCCGGCGGCGAGCAGCAGATGCTGGCCATGGCGCGCGCGCTGATGTCCAAGCCCACCATCCTCATGCTGGATGAGCCGTCCATGGGTCTGGCCCCGATCCTTGTGGAGCAGATCTTTTCCATTATCACTGAGCTGCACGCGAGCGGCGTGACCATCCTGCTGGTGGAGCAAAACGCGCAGATGGCGCTGTCCGTGGCCAACCGCGCCTACGTGATGGAAACCGGCTCGATCACCATGCAGGGTGAGGCCATCGAGCTGATGCATTCCGAAGAGGTGCAGAAGGCCTACCTCGGCTCGTGACAAACCTCCGCCTTCCGCCGAGCCTATTGCGTTTCATTGTCAGTTTCTGTATAATGAATATAAGAAACAGACGGGAGGAATGAATATGTTGAAGCGAGTGCTTTTGTGTCTGCTTGCGGCGCTGTGCCTTCTCTCTCCTTCCCTGGCGGAGGAGGCTGCCACGGCGTCTCCCGGGCCGACGGTGCCGGCCTCTCTGGTCATCTCTGTCTCCCCCGCCGTGATGACGGGCGAGACCGTTACCATCAGCTGGACAGAGGTGCCCACCGCCACCAGCTTTTCCTTCTCCTGCTACGGCTCCTCGGGAGAGGCTTTCGAAAGCCGCAGCGGCGTGACCTACACGCTGTATCCGGGCACCTCCGGCATCGAAATGTTCGCCTCTGACCTGAATTATAAAAGCGGCGGCTACACCGTCACGGTGCGCGCCTTTCTCAACGGCGAGCTGATTTCCGCCGGTTCGGCGGCCTTCACCGCCAGCTTCTCCCCTGAGCCCTCCGCCACCCCCACCGCTACCGGCGCGGCTGTTACGCCAAAGCCGACCGCCGTTCCGCGCTTTGTGGAGGATGTGCCGCTGACCGCCCTGCCGGACGCGCAGCCCGGTGACTACGTGGTCTTCGGCAGCATCGAGCAGGACAACGTGCCGCTCAACGGCAAGGAGCCGATACAGTGGGTGGTGCTGAGCCGCTCCGGCAGCCACCTGACATTGCTGCCGCGCAAGGTGCTGGCCTCCAGGGAATACCACCACACCTATACCAATGTCACCTGGCCGAAGAGCTCGCTGCGCGCCTGGCTGAATGACGGCTTCCTGGACGCCGCCTTCACCCCGGCGGAGCAGGCTGCGCTGGTCTATGCCTTCTGCGCGGGCGAGAATAACCCGTGGGCGCGGCGCACCAGCGGCGGTGACGACCTGTACGACCGCGTGTACCTGCTGTCCTACAGCCAGTGGGAGCAATACGTGAAGGGTCAGCCCTGGTGCCTGGCCCCGATGACGGCCGCCGCGCGCGCCGGTATCCGCCACACAGAGCGCGACCAGTACAAGCGCGGGCTGACCGCCGCATGGTGGTGGCTGCGCAACCCCGGCGCAGAGAACTCCGCCGCCCTGTTCGTCAGCGCGGAGGGCCTGTGCGACAGCCTGCGCAGCATGAACGTGAACGCACAGCACGGTGGCGTGCGTCCCGTGATCTGCGTGGATGCGGGCAAGTATTCCGACAAGTGATTCTTACCAACCGCCTGTGAAGGTGGTTGGGTTTTATTACTTCGGCGGCTATAAGCTGCCGAGGCAACAGCGTCTGAGAGAATGGAGGCTTGACGATGAAAAACGCTCTGTCCCTGCTGCTCCTGCTGGCGCTGCTGTGCGGTCTGTCACTGAACGCCGCGGCTGACGCCATGCCCACCATCGACCAGGTGCTCTCCGCCGGCGAGCTGCCCAACGAATCAATTGAGGTTTCCGACGACCTGAGCGAATACGACCCGGACGCGCTGGGCGAGGTGGATTATGGCACCCTGCAGCTGATCATACTGACCCGTGCCGCGCCGGAAAAGGAATATACCAAACTGGATTCCGGCTATCCGGACAGCATGGTGGACGGATTTCCTGACGATTACAGCGGCGTGGACCTCGGAGCGCCCCGGGTGTGGCTGCGCTGCGACCTGATGCGGCAGCTTCCGTCGCAATACCGCGCCGCCTCCCTGGCGGAAGCCGATGTGCTGATCATCGCGGAAAACGAGTACGTTTGGGCCGGTACGCTGGTCAACACCACTTATGAGGACTCCGCCGGCGACCAGGAACCGCCGGAGTTTGAGACCACTGAGGAACTGCGTGAATGGCTGGCGGCGCACAGTCCAAGGATTGAGTCCATTTGCTACTACCCCAAGTTCGGCGTTTACTCTCTGATCAACCTGTACGATACCGGCACAAAAACCTGCACCCCCTTTGATTACCTCTACACCCAGCCCCTCCGCTTTGCGAAGAACCCTGAGGCCAGCGACCAGTGGGAGAATATGACGGTTCTTCTGCGGCTGCTGCAGGAAGCGGCGCAGGACACCCCGGACGCCCAGGCGATCTCCGCCGCGCTGGAGGAAATCGATTTCGTTACAGACACAAAGAAGGCGGTCTGGTCCTCCTGCCTGGAGGCACAAGAATACTCCACCCTGTTTCTCTCTGCCGACGAGGTGTTCTGGGACATGGCGGAGGCGCTGCGCCTGATGGACCCCTCCACCGACAACCAGGCCAATTACCGCAACATCATTGACGCACAGGATTACGGAACGCTGTACCTGTTCGCCGAGTACTGTGAGTACAGTAGCTTTGACCGCTCCATTGAATCCATCGGCCTGTCCAAGGATTATCTGGCAGACTACGACACCGATTGGATGGAGGCGAAGCTGCAGGAGTTCCTCAGCTTTTTCGCTCCCGACCCCCAGTCCTGACACCGGCCGGTTTCCCCGGTCAGGCGGGTAGTTTTCACCGGCCCAAGGGCAGTGAAAGCATTCCTCAGCAGCTGCAATTCAGCCGAAAGGCTGAATTGCAACACACGCTCCGCCCATCCCGCGCAGCGCAATAAAAAATGATTGACAAAACGCAGACGTCACCGTATAATACAAGGCGGTCACAATTCGCGGACGTATGCGAGGTAGTGCTGTGAAGCTGGATGTTACCCTGGCCCTGAGAAACCCCGGCGTTGAGTATCCCTTTGAGGGAGCGCAGGCCATTGCGCCCCAGAGCATCTTTGGCGAAACCGTCACCTTTGACGACGCCAGAGTATGCGGGACCTATCTTGCGCTGGACAACGGTTCCATCAAGGTCAAGGGAGAGCTGAACACCAACGCGCGCGGCCGCTGCGCCAACTGTCTGAGGCCCGCAGAAGCGCCCATCAGCGCAGGCTATGACGAGCTGTTCCTCCTGAACGGAAACCCCGAGGATGACGAGGTGTTCACCTACACCTCCTCCCAGGTGGATCTGGAACGGCTGGTGACAACCTTCGCGCTGCTGGAGATGCCGATGCGCCTGATTTGTGGGAAGAATTGCCCCGGCAGGCCGGAGGGCTACGCAGCAGATGACGTACCGTTGCGCCCATCCGCACAGGATTCGTCCACGCGGCGTCCCTTTGCGGCATTACAGCAGCTGCTGGACAGCGCCTCTGAGAAAGAGGACGGCAGCGCATCGCTTGAATAGCAACCGCTTCCCGACGCGGACAGCGGTGTTGAGGAGGTGGAAACATGGCAGTACCGAAGGGTAAAGTATCCAAAGCGCGGAGGAACAGCCGCCGGGCCAATTGGAAGCTGAGCCTGCCCAGCATCGTGGAGTGCCCCCAGTGCCATCAGATGAAGCTGGATCACCACGTATGCAAGCATTGCGGTTACTACAACGGCAAGCAGGTCATCAACATGGACGCGAAGGAGGCGTAAGCCTGACGCGTTCCCCATAGTATCTCGCAAACGGAAGAGGAGTACCCTTGTATGCCGCGGTCAGAGAGAACGGTTCACCGGCTGAAAGACCGTTTCCGCAAGGCTGAGGGGAATGTCGCTTCCTCAGAGCGCCTCACGAAACCCATGCGGCAGTAGTCTGGCGCGGGCGCGCCCGTTACAGCGCTGAGAGGCAGACTTTTCGTTTGCGAAGCAAGGTGGTACCACGGATACAGCTCCGTCCTTCGGGATGAGGGCTGTTTTGTTTTCCGGAGGGAAAGATGGAATATTTGCGCGGTGTCTTTGCCCGGCTGATGAACTGGGGCACGCCCCTGCTGGCCGTGGGCGCAATCGTAGTGTACGGGTCAGACCGCCTGGCGGCGCGTTTCTTTGCCGGCAGGGAAAAGGCCTCGCTGCTGCTCAAGGCGGCGGGCGGGGTACTTGCGCTCATCGGCGCGCTGAGGATGCTGACGCTGATCTGAAAGAAACCAGGAGGGAAGAGCGATGTCTGAGACAACGAAACCAGCCCTGGAGATGGAATCCAGGTTCAACCCGCAGGCCATCGAGGCGAAAATCTACAAGGCCTGGGAGGAGTCCGGCGCCTTTGAGGCGCACCGTGTGGAGGGCAAAAAGCCCTTCACCATCGTGATGCCGCCGCCCAACATCACCGGCCAGCTGCACATGGGCCACGCCATGGACAACACGCTGCAGGACGCGGCCACCCGCTACCACCGCATGAAGGGCGACCCCACGCTGTGGCTGCCGGGCACGGATCATGCCGCCATCGCCACTGAGGTGAAAATCGTGGAGGCGATGCGCAAGGAGGGGCTGACCAAAGCCATGATCGGCCGGGAGGCCTTCCTGGAGCGCGCCTGGGCCTGGAAAAAGGAATACGGCGGACGCATCACCACCCAGCTGCGCCGCATGGGCACCAGCTGTGACTGGAGCCGCGAGCGCTTCACCATGGATGAGGGCTGCTCCAAGGCCGTGCGCGAGGTGTTCTGCCGCCTGTATGAAAAGGACCTGATCTACCGCGGCTCCCGGCTGATCAACTGGTGCCCCTGCTGCGGCACGTCCCTTTCTGACGCCGAGGTGGAGTATGTGGAGAAGGAAGGCCATTTCTGGCACATTCTCTACCCCGTGAAGGAAACCGGCGAGCTGCTGGAGCTGGCCACCACCCGCCCGGAAACCATGCTGGGCGATACCGCCGTGGCCATCAACGAGGCGGACGAGCGCTATGCGCACCTGCACGGCTGCCATGTGATCCTGCCCCTGATCAACAAGGAAATCCCCATTGTGTGCGACGAGCACGCCGATATGACCAAGGGCACCGGCGTGGTGAAGATCACCCCCGCGCACGACCCCAACGACTACGAGGTCGGCCAGCGCCACAGCCTGCCCATCGTGCGGGTGTTTACCTATGACGGCCACATGACCGGTGCTGCCGAAAAGGCAGAGAACGACGAGCTGTTCGCCTCCGGCCGCGCCGCGGTGGGCGAGGCGCGCGTGCTGGACTGCGGCAAGTACGCCGGCATGACCACGCTGGAGGCCCGCAAGGCCATCGTGGCCGATCTGGAAGCCCTGGGGCTGCTGCGCTCCGTGGAGCCGCTGACCCACGAGGTGGGCACCTGCTACCGCTGCCACACCGTGGTGGAGCCCATGATCAGCCGGCAGTGGTTTGTGCGCATGGAGCCCCTGGCCCGCCCGGCCATCGCGGCGGTGCGAGAGGGCAAAACGCGTTTTGTGCCTGAGCGCTTTGACAAGACCTACCTGAACTGGATGGAGAACATCCGTGACTGGTGCATTTCCCGCCACCTGTGGTGGGGACACCGCATCCCCGCCTGGTACTGTGACGACTGCGGTGAAACCGTGGTGTCCCGCACAGATCCCACCGTGTGCCCCAAGTGCGGCGGGCACCACCTGACGCAGGACGAGGATGTGCTGGATACCTGGTTCTCCTCTGCGCTGTGGCCCTTCTCCACCCTGGGCTGGCCGGAGGAAACCGAAGACCTGAAATACTTCTACCCCACCACCATGCTGGTGACAGGCTACGACATCATCTTCTTCTGGGTGGCAAGGATGATCTTCTCCGGCATCGAGCAGATGGGTGAAACTCCCTTTGAGACCGTGCTGATCCACGGCCTGGTGCGCGACGCGCTGGGCAGGAAGATGTCCAAGTCTCTGGGCAACGGCGTGGATCCGCTGGAAATCATCGACCAGTACGGCGCGGATGCGCTGCGCTTCTCCCTGCTGATGGGCGTCAGCCCCGGCAACGACACGCGGTACGCGCCTGAAAAGGTGGAAGCGGCGCGGAACTTTGCCAACAAGGTGTGGAATGCCAGCCGCTTTGTGCTGATGAACGTGGACCGCCGCCTTGAGGTAAATCCCGCGACACTGACCCCCGCGGACAAGTGGATCCTCACCCGGTACCAGGATGCGGTGCGCGACATCACCGCCCACAACGAGGAAGGGGATTTCGGCCTTTCCGCCACGCGCATCTACGATTTTGCCTGGAGCGAGTTCTGCGACTGGTACATCGAGCTGGCCAAGCCCTGGTTGCTGGGCGAGGACAGTGCCGCGAAGGAAAACGTGCAGGCCGTGCTGCTGTATGTGCTGGAAGGGCTGCTGAAGCTGCTGCATCCCTTCATGCCCTTCCTGACAGAGCAGGTGTACAAGTACCTGCCCGGCAGCGAGGGCTTCCTGATGCTGAAGGACTGGCCGGTGGCTGTGCCCGCCCTCGACTTCCCCGAGGAAGCGCGGCAGATGGAGGGCATCATGGAGGTCATCCGCGCCATCCGCAACCTGCGCAGTGAAATGAACGTGAATGCCGGGAAGCGCACCCGCCTGATGCTGCTGCCCAAGGAGGGCTGGCAGGACACGCTGGCTCACGCCGAGCCCTACTTCAAGCGGCTGGCCGGCGCCTCTGAGGTAACGCTGCTGAGCCCCGGCTTCACGGTGAATGAAAAGACCGTGAGTGCCGTGACCGACACCGGCACCCTCTACATCCCCCTGGGCGACCTGGTGGACCTCAACAAGGAGCTGGCACGCCTGCGCAAGGAGGAGGCCTCGCTGCAGAAGGAGATCGCCCGCGCGACCGGCATGCTGAACAACCCCGGCTTTGTGAGCAAGGCGCCTGCCGCCCTGGTGGAGCAGGAGAAGGCCAAGCTCGCCGCCAATCAGGAAAAGCTCGCCGCCCTGGCAGAGCGCATCAGCTCGCTGGCGGAAGACGCGGAGTAAGAGAGGCTGTTCGAACTGCCTGCAGTTTGAAAGGCATCATTGCAGACATTACTTCCCGCAAAAAAACGCACACACTCACCGTTTTTCAGTGAGTGTGCGCATTTTTTATTGCCGCATTTACAGCACGCGCCGGGCATCCATTCTCTTTACCCCTGCGCGGCCATTTTCCGTTTCATTTCCGTGTAGCACAGTATGAAGGGGGCGACGCCCTTGGCATCGTTGCTGACCACCGGCTCGGACAGGTAGTAGGCCAGCGTGCCGTCACGCCGGCGATTGTTCTCCGGGCCTAGGCCCGCCACCAGGCAGATGCCTCCCAGGTGCAGCTCTTCCCCTTCAAAGCTCAGATATTTGCTCACCAGGCCCTCAAAGGTTTTCTGTCCGCGCTCCGCGTACAGCGGGGACAGCACGCCCAGCCTCGCGCCCTTGAGCATGGCGTAGGCGATCATGGCGCTGCCGCTGGATTCCAGATAGTTGCCCTCGGCTTCCTTCTGGTCCACAACCTGCCAGTACAGCCCGGTCTCCCCGTCGGCAAAGGGCAGCAGATCGGCCATGAGCTGGCTGTACACGCCCAGGATGGCGCTGCGCTCCTCCCCTTCCGGGAGAATCTCCGCCAGGTCGGCCAGCGCCACGGAGAACCAGCCGATCGCCCGCAGCCAGAAGCTGCGGCTCAGCCCCGTTTCACTGTCGCACCAGAAGGCCGTGCGGCTCGCGTCATAGCCGTGATAGTACAGCCCAGTCTTCGGGTCCCGCATATGGCGGCGGACTACTTCCACCTGCGCGGCGATGTCGCTGTAGTTTCCCTCGCCGAAGCACTTCTGCCACAGGGCGGCAAAGGGCTGCGCCATATAGATGCCGTCCAGCCACACCTGGTTGGGGTAGATTTCCTTGTGCCACCAGCTGCCCTCCCAGGTGCGCGGCTGCTGCTGCAGCGCGCGGTGCAGCGTTTCTGCGGCCAGGCGGTACTTCTCCTTGCCGGTTTTCTGATACAGCGGGAACAGCACTCGCCCCTCGTTGATGTCGTCCAGGGTGTGCTTGTCCGCCTCAAAGGTGCGTATGCTGCCGTCCTCACCCACAAAGGCGTCAATCAGCTGCTCGGTAAAGTCGCCGTACCGCTGATCACCCGTAATCTCGGTCATGGCCAGCAGCGCGGTGGCCATGCAGCCGTCAATATAGTTCCAGGAGGTGGGCTTTCCGGCCCTCAGCCGCTCGATATTCCAGAGTGTCTTTTCCGGCGTGGAGCCCTCCACCAGGCTCAGCACATAGCGGTCAATGGCTTCATACATGGTAATCTGCCTCCCTGCTCACGCTTCCACCTGACCCACGTGCCGGGCGATGATGTTTTCGCCCTCCGCGCCGGTCAGTGTGACATTGTTCAGACGGACCTTCTTCACCTGGTCGAAATACAGGCCCAGCTTGCACCGCTGCTCCGCGTTGGTCAGCATGGCGGGAACCCCAGGCTTCGCGTCCGGCTTGTAGGTGAAGCGGATGTCCTCCAGCGTCACCTCCTCCACCGGCTGCTCCGGCAGGGCATCCACATAGCAGGCGGCCACCTCCACATCGTCACAGGTCATGTGGCGGAAGGCAAAACGGCCCAGCCGCGGCGTGCGGTCGTCAACGGGCAGTGCCTCGTGCGTCTGCACGTACTCGCTGTCCCCGTCCGGGTCGCACCGGTAATACATGTTGATCACAATCGGGGTCAGCACATTTTCCATGCGGATGTTGCTGAACTCCACCCCGTCGATGACGCAGGTGTCACCGCGGCCCCTGCGGGTCTTGATGCGCAGGCCGCGGTCGGTCTGGCGGAACAGGCACTGGCTGACACTCAGCTCCTTCACTCCGCCGCTGATCTCGCTGCCCAGCACCACCGCGCCGTGGCCGAAGGCCATCAGGCAGTTGCGGATGGTGTGGCGGCTGGCGGGCTTGCAGGCCAGCCGCGCCATTTCCACCTTGCCGGACTTGATGGCAATGCAGTCGTCACCCACGGAGAAGGTACAGCCGATGATCTCCACACCGTCGCAGCTCTCCGGGTCCAGCGCGTCGGTATTGGGGCTGTTCTTGGGCGCGGTGACGGTCACATCGTAGAAGCCCAGGCAGTCGGAATAGTACGGGTGCAGCTGCCAGGAGGCCGAGTTGGAGGCCTTGACGCCGTGCAGGTACATCTCCCGGCAGTGGCTGAAATGCACCAGGCGCGGCCGCCCGATGGGCTGCTTTTTCACGTCCACCCACCAGTCGCTGTTCTGCGCGTTGCCATCCACCGCGCCGGGGCCGACGAGCATCACATCCTCCGCGCAGACGGCGGTGATCAGCGCGGCGTGCATCGGCTTGGGCTGCCCCTCCCAGGTACCGTAGAAGCGGCCGCTGGCAGTGGCCGGCAGCACCGGGTAGGCGCTGCGCTCTGTCCGCCCCAGCAGGGTGGCACCCTCCTGCAGGTGCAGCGTCATATGGCTTTTCAGGAACAGCGAGCCCGTGCGGTAGGTGCCGGCGGGCACCACCAGCCGCCCGTCCCTGGGCAGGGCGTGGATGGCCAGCTGCAGGGCCGCGGTGTCATCCGCCACGCCGTCGCCCACGGCGCCAAAGTCGCGCACGTTCAGCGCGCAGGCTTCTTTCCTCGTGCGGATGTGAAGGCTCTCCTCCCGCTCCCCCGCACGCACAGTGACAGTATAGTCGGTATCCGGCTGCAGGCCGTACAGTGAAAACACATTGGTGGAAAAGATACCGGCGGCCTCGCCGTTGAGCAGCACCTCAAAAGGCTGCGGCGCGTAATAGGGCGCGCTGCCCTCCAGCTCCAGGCAGGCCGAAACACTGCTGACAAAAATAACGCGTGCCATGTTCACAGCTCCTTTAGTGAAATATCAGATTGCAACTGCTGATCATAGTATAGCGGAAAGGAAAAAGTCTGTCAATTGCGACGCCTGGCGCCGGAAAACGCGAGCTGACGCGCACTGTAAAAAGTCAAATATTACCTGAAAAAAGGTCTTGCATTTTTCATGAGTTTGTGATAGTATATGTGCGTTGCCCGTGCTGATGTAGCTCAGTAGGTAGAGCGCATCCTTGGTAAGGATGAGGTCGCCGGTTCGACTCCGGCCATCAGCTCCACGCAGAAAGCCTTGAAATCGTCAGGTTTCAGGGCTTTTGCTTTGTCTTTGATCGGTTTCTGTTTTCGCCCGGTTACGCCGGAAGCTCACACCGGTTAAAGGATGCTTCCCCACTGCCCCCGTATCCCCGCTGACGGTGTTTTTTCATGCATTCACCGCTGACGCTCAGATTCATGCGCCAATTCCCCCTTCCTCCCGCGTCTCGCCCCGCAGCCCCTGTCCCCCGTAAAAATCCACTTGCAATTACTGGCAAATCGTGCTATGAATGAAAAAAAGCCGCAGGTGGCAAGGAGGTCCCCATGAGAATTCTTGTACTTGGCGGCACAGGCGTCATCAGCCGTGCCATCATCTCGGAGGGCATGCGGGCGGGGCATGAGATGATCGCCCTGAACCGCGGGCAGCGGCAGGTCGTTTTCGAGGAAACACCGCGCACCATCCAGGCCGACTGGCGGGATGGCGATGCCTTCCGCGGGAAAACCGCGGGCCTTGAGGTGGATGTGGCCATTGATATGCTCTCCCGCAGCCCGGAGGACGCGCAGCACACCCTCTCCTGCTTCGGCGGCACCGCCGGGCAGTGGATTTTCACCTCCACCAGCTGCGCTTATCGCAAGCCCTTCACATCCTATCCCGTGCGCGAATCGGAAACCAGCCGATGGGATGACCCCATTTATCCCTATGCCTACAACAAGGCACGCATGGAGGAATGGCTCTTTGAAAAAATGCGGGAGGGCGGCGCGCCCATCACCATCATCCGCCCGTCGCTGACCTACGGCGAGGGGTGCAGCAACATCGGCGTGCTGCGGCAGAACGCGAATATCGTCCACCGCATCCGCCAGGGCAAGCCGCTGCTGCTGTATGACGACGGCAAAACGGTGTTCACCTTTACCTTCGCGCCAGACCTCGCGCGGGGTTACCTGGCCTGCTGCCTCAACCCCGCCGCATATGGGCAGGATTTCCACATCACCAGCCGGAACGCGGAGGATATGGAAAGCTATTACCGCACCTTCGGCCGCATCGTTGGCCGTGAGCCCATTTTTGCCTGCCTGCCCAGCGAAACGATGTTCCGCATGGATCCCGCCCAGTTTGACCACATCTGGTACGAAAAGCGGTTCTCACACATTTTCTCGCTGGAGAAGATCAAGCAGGCGGCGCCAGAGTGGGAGCCGCAGATTTCGCTGGAGGCCGGCCTGCGCCACATGATCTCCTGGTGGGAAAAGCAGGGTATGCCGCTGAACGAGGAAAAAGACACGCTGGAAGACCGCCTGTGCGCGCAGGGAAAGCCGCTCTCTGATCAGAATGCCTGAATCGCTGCCCCTCTGTCGCATAGGAGACCTCTGCTTTCGGCAGAGAATATCGCTGCGTTAACGCAATCACCCCTGCCCGGTATGGGCAGGGGTGATTGCGTTGTATGGCGCCGCGTCATTGGTGCCGCACAGCCTGTATGAGATTTTTGTAGAAGTCCACCGCGCCGCTCAGGCAGTTGTACTCGATGTTCTCATTCAGCCCATGCATGCCCTTCATCTGCTCTGGCCCGTAGACCACCGGTGCGAACCGCACCACATGGTCCGCGATGCGCTCGTAATTGCGGGCATCCGTCGCGCCGGTCATCACATAGGGGCATGTTTCCAGCCCGGGGAAGGTAGCGCCGATCACGCTGCGCACCAGCGAGAAGCCCTCGCCGTGGATATCCACACTGCGGGAGGCGTCGACCGCGTGGAACACTTCCATCTCCATGCCGTGCTTCTCCGCCAGACGCCTGACGATGGCCAGGCTTTCCTCCATCCCCTGATGGGGAATAAAGCGCATATTCGCCCCCAGCGCCGCCTCCTGCGGCAGCACGTTGTACGCGTTGGAGCCTTTCAGCATGGTGAAGGCGATCGTGGTCTGCAGCATGGCGCCCGCCTGCGCGCTGATCATCGGCAGCGCGCGCACCAGCAGCGGGCGGAAAAGCCATATGTTGGTGAACAGCAGCTTCATGTAGAACGGCGCATAGGGCGCCAGCTGCTCAAACAGCGCCTGCACCTCGCGTGACATTTTTCTTTTAAAGGGATGGCCGTGCTCAAACTCAGCCACAAAGTCGGCCAGCCTGGCCACCGGCGTGCGCTTTCCGGGAGCGCTGGCGTGGCCGCCGGCGGATTTCGCCGTCAGCCGCACGTCGGCCTTGCCCTTTTCAAACACGCCCACCATCGCGAAATTGCCCTTGATGCCGCCCACCGGATCGGTGATGATGCCGCCGCCCTCGTCACACACAAGGAAGGGATGCACGCCGCGCCCGGCGAGATAATCCACCAGCTTGGGGCAGCCGTCGCCGGCCCATTCTTCCGTGCAGGAGGAGGAGAGGTAAACATCCTCGTCCGGCACATAGCCCTGCTCGAGCAGCTCCTCCACCGCCTGGAAGAAGGCCATCACACTGCACTTGGTGTCGGAGGCACCCCGCCCCCACACCTTTCCGTCCGCGATGTCGCCGGAGAAGGGAGCGTGCGTCCATTCGCCCTCAGCAGGCACAACGTCCTGGTGGCTCATCAGCACCAGCGGGCGGTCATCGTGCGCGCCCTTCCAGCGGAACAGCAGGTTCCCGTCGATCTCCGTCTTTTCAAGGTGCCGGTGTACCAGCGGAAACAGCTCCTCCAGCAGCTGATGGAACGGAAGGAACTTTTCCCGCTGGTTCGTTTCCGGCACGCTGACCGTGTCAAAGGCAACCATGCGGCTGAGCTTTTCCGCGTATGCCTCGGCACGCATATCCGGCGTCGGCGCCCTGTAAGCCGCCGTTTTTTTATGCACCGACACGGCGCGGAAGAGGCACACTGCCGCCAGCAGCGCAATGAGCCCCAGTACTGTCCACAGAATGATCACTGCTTCTTCCCCTTTCGATACCACAGCCACGCCAGCAGAATCGCCAGGCCGCCGCCGGGGATGATCAGTATACTCGTCTGGCTCTGCAGCGACGGCAGCAGGATGAAGACCGCGCTCATCAGCAGCAGCGGCCAGACCGCGAGGCGGATGTTCTTCCGGTAATACTTGTACGCCATCGCACCGAACAGCGCGGGCACTACCTGGTCAAAGGCCGGCTGCAGCGCCGGGCTCTGCAGCAGCGGCTGCAGCGGCTGCAGAAGCAGCACGCCCAGCGCCAGCACCAGTATGGTCACCAGCGAAGAGACCGCGATGGACAGCGTGGATACGATCTCGTTTTCCTTTGTGCCCGCCTTCACGCCCGCCAGATCGCGGGCATTGATGGCGCAGGGGATTTTCATATTGATCAGGTTGCCTGTGATAAAGGCAAGGTAGCTGCCGCCGGAGCCCAGCATGGGGGTATACACGAGGAACTCCACCACAGAGGAGACCGTCCACACCAGCCCGACCGCGAGGAAGCCCCGCGCCACCGCGCCAAGGTCCGGCATCGCGCCGAGCGTCGACCCGATCAGGAAGGGCGCGCCGATGAGAAGAACAAGTGTAATCAGGGAAACGGTTTTGCCGAGGCGGTGCGTGCCGCGCTCATAGCGGGAAATGATTTCTTCGCGCTTCATGCTGCTCTCCTCCCCTCACATCACGGCGCCCAGCAGCGCCGCGCAGGCCATGCCGGCCAGCATGGACAAGGCCAGAGAGAAATCCTCCAGCCAACGCAGCTTCCACTTTTCGGCAGCGGCGGTCAGCACGGCCATCACGACGGCGGCGCACAGAGCCGTGAGCAGCGGCAGCGCACTGCCCGCGAAGGTGAAGACGCTGCCGGAGGAAATCCACTGGCCGAGATAGGAGCCGAGATAGACGCTGACCAGCCCGATAAACATTGCCGTCATCGCCTCGTCTCCAAAGGAGGAGCCTCCGCCCTGGCTGCGCGAGAGCCGGCCGGTATACTTTTTGTTCAGGAAGAGATTCAGTATCATGCCCCACATGATGCACACCGACATCAGCAGCGCGATGGTGACAAAGGCCGGGGCGGTCATCTCGCTGCCGGACAGGTGGATTCCCACCTGCTCCGCGGCGCCCTGCGCGACCTGGGTTTCGTAGTGCAGCGCGCCGATGACGCTCAGTCGCAGCCACGGCCACGGTATGCCCAGCGCGCCGGACAGGGCGATGACGCCCAGCAGTATGCTCACGGCCGGGAGCACGGAAAAGGACGCTGAGGATGTGACTACGCGGCGCAGCACCGCCGTGTCCATGCCGATCGCCTTTCCGGCGCGCCAGGCGCGCACGGCGAATATCACACACACGACGGCCACAAAGGCGACGATGCCGCCGCAGATCAGGTAAATGACCGGGGATGACAGCTGCCCAATCACAGTCATGTCGATTGCCTCCTGTAAAGCTGTACGGCCGCGCAGTTGCCTGGCGGATACAGACCATATTGTAGCACAACGCGCAGGAAAAAACGAGACGGAAGTTTCGCCTCCGGCGCAGAGAGACGCAGCTTACGGCGCGCTGCCAAATATCCGTATCTCCTCATCCAGCCGCTCATAGAAGCGCGCGATATGGATGCCGTCCACCAGCGCGTGATGGGCCAGCACCGTCACAGGAAGAAGCAGCCTGCCCGAGGCGTTTTTCTCATACTTTCCCCAGGTGATTCTCGGATTGGACTCATTCCCGCCGGCGACCGGCTGTACAAGCGCGGTATAGTGCAGCCACGGAAGCGTGGAAATGAAATACATGCTTTCCACATCGCCGTCCTCTTCAATGCCCTTGCTG
Organism: uncultured Clostridia bacterium; assembly: GCA_946407745.1. Classification (GTDB taxonomy): domain Bacteria; phylum Bacillota; class Clostridia; order Christensenellales; family Aristaeellaceae; genus RUG11272. The sequence continues at coordinate 8,639 of CAMJPQ010000015.1, read as the reverse complement.
CGGCAGGCAGCCCTGGCCGCCTCAGCATGCGCGTAGTACTCATCCAGCGGCATATGGTGATGAATGGTGCAGTAGCAGTATGTCTCATCCTCCAGCAGCTCGGTGTGGGATGTCGGGCATTCGCTGTACTCGACAATGCCGTCACCGCGGATGCGCTGCCGCATCTCCGGCACCGCGTCGGCGGCCAGCGCGGCAGCGTGCAGGAACGTCAGGTAGAACGAGCGGCGGCTGCGCCGCGCATATTCATACGCCCCTGTCGCGTCAACCATCACCGTTGTGCCGGTGTACGGGTAGGCAAGCGTTCTGAAATAGTCGAAATGCGCGCGCCTTTTATATGTTTCCATATCAATTCGGTAAAACGGCAAGGGATCGGCCTTCTTTCCTTATACATGCAGCGTTGGTGCGGGAATCTGCGGCCTTTGGAGCATATCAGCCGCGGTCATCCATGCAGCACAGATGATGACCAAGTATAACACAGCCTGTCTCATTTCGCAACGGAACCTGTGCAGGCCATGTTTGCGGCACACTGCCATACAAGGCCCTTTGCCGCAAAACAGCCTTGCGCGGCCTTTCCTTTCGTGGTATACTGTATTCAATCCAACACAGGGAGGAAAACAGAATGAAAAGACGCATCGGCATCCTTACCAGCGGCGGCGACTGCCCCGGCCTGAACGCAGCCATCCGCGGCGTCACCCGCGCCGCCTATGAAATGTTTGACGCGGAGATCATCGGCATTCACGACGGCTATCGCGGCCTGATCGAGGGGGACTTCTCCCTGATGACACGCGATCAGTTCTCCGGCATCCTCACGCTGGGCGGCACCATTCTGGGCACAGCGCGCACACCCTTCCGCAACATGCGCGTCATCGGCGATGACAAGGTAGACAAGGTCGCCGCCATGAAGAAGACCTACAAGGACCTGAAGCTGGACTGCCTGGTGACCCTGGGCGGCAACGGCACCCATAAAACGGCCAACCTGCTCAGCGAAGAGGGGCTGAACGTGATCGGCCTGCCCAAAACCATCGACAACGATATTTACGGCACTGATTTCACCTTCGGCTTCCACACCGCCGTGGACATCGCCACCGAGGTCATCGACCGCATCCACACCACCGCCGCCAGTCACGGCCGCACCATGGTGATTGAGATCATGGGCAACAAGGCGGGCTGGCTGACGCTGTACAGCGGCGTCGCCGGCGGCGCGGACGTGATACTGCTGCCCGAGATTCCCTACAAAATCGAAAAGGTCGCCAAGGAAGTCGAGAAGCGCGCGAAGAACAACAAGGCCTTTACCATCATCGCCGTGGCGGAGGGCGCCATGGACACCGAAGAGGCCAAGATGAAGAAAAAGGAGCGCGAGGCCAAGCGCGCCGCGAGCCACTACTCCGCCGCCGCGGACGTGGCACAGAAGCTGTCTGAGCTGGTCGGCGTGGAAGCCCGCGCAGTGGTGCCCGGCCATATCCAGCGCGGCGGTACCCCCAGCGCCTATGACCGCGTGCTGTCCACCCAGTTTGGCGTGCACGCCGCTGAGCTGATCCGCGATGAAAAATACGGCTACACCGTCGCCCTCAAGGGCAACCAGATCACCCACAACCCCCTGAAGGACATTGCCGGCGTGCCCAAGCTGGTGCCCGAGGATGACCAGATGGTGCAGATTGCCCGCAACATGGGCATCAATTTCGGTGACTGAAGCAGCACCCACAGTTTCATAAAAGCAGCGCGCCTGCCGGGTCATTGCGTCCGGCAGGCGCGTGTTCATATTATCTTGCCGCAAAGATCAGGAATTCGCACTCCAGCCGCCCGTTGTACAGGCGGCGTTTTTTGTCGGCCCTCCGGCCAAAGCAGCGCTCAAACGCCGGATCCGACGAAATGGCGCACAGGCTCCAGCCGGGGTGCCTTTTCTGCAGCAGGCCCAGCTGGCGGTACAGCTGCTGGCAGGTTTTCCTGTCGCCCAGGCGCTCCCCGTAGGGCGGGTTGCAGAGGAAAACGCCCTCCGCATCCGGCAGCTGCAGTTCCTCCAGTGGCTGCTGCCACAGGGAGACTTTTCCCTCCAGCCCTGCCTGGCGCACATGGCGCTTCGCCAGCGTCAGCGCCTCCGCGTCCAGGTCAGAGCCGCTGATGCAGCCCTCGATCCTGGCATAGTCCGTCTCCGCCTGTACCGACGCGCGCACAGCAGCCACATCGACCTGGCGGGTAAAAAACGGGTAGCGCTCACAGGCAAACTCCCGCTCCGCGCCAGGCGCGCGATGGGCGCCGCGCAGTGCCGCCTCAATGGGCAGCGTGCCGGTGCCGCAGCAAGGGTCATGCAGGCGCTGGCCGGGCCGCCAGGGGCTCAGCTCCACCAGGGCAGCCGCCAGGGTTTCCCGCAGCGGCGCCTCGCCGTTCCACGTGCGGTAGCCGCGGCGGTTGAGGGCCTCACCGGTCAGGTCCAGCGCCACACGGAGGCGGTTTTCATGCAGCGACACCTCAATGGGGTAGTGTGCGCCGCTCTCCGGAAACACGCTCCGGCCCGTTTTATCCCTCAACCGGTCCAGTATGGCGCGCTTGGATACGGACTGGCAGTCCCGCACGCTCATCAGCTGGCTCCGCGCGCACTTTCCGCTCACATGGATGAACGCGTCCCCGGCCAGGTATTTCTCCCACGGCACCGCCCTCACGGCCTGATAGAGCGCCTCAAAGGAAAGGCACTCTTCCTCGGCGAGCAGCAGCAGCACACGGTCCGCGCAGCGCAGGCGCAGGCAGCACAGGAAGGCCTGCTCCGCCGTGGCCGCAAACACCGCGCCGCCGTTTTCCGCGCGCACCTGCTGTGCGCCCAGCCGCTTCAGCTCGGCGGCAACCAGCCCCTCCAGGCCGAAGGCGGCAGTCGCAAGGCAGCGCATCAGGCGAAGCCCTTCACAGTGTAGTCCTGTGCCTCGACCGCCTGCTTCAGCACGCTGTCCTCCACCGGGTGGCTCAGCGTGACCACAGCGGTGCCCTTCTCGTGGCTGGCGACCGCCTCGCTGACGCCGTCTACGGCCTCCAGCGCCTTTTTCACCCTCGCCTCGCAATGCGGGCACATCATTCCTTCCACCAGCAGTGTCTTTGTCATGGGTTCATTCTCCTTTCTGTTTTCAGTCGCGTGGACTGCGGGATTCTTTCTTCCGCGGCGCAGCGGGCGGTCGCGCCCGGTGTCGTACAGCCTGAAGAAGTTGAGCCTCAGCGCGTTGGACACCACGCAGAAGCTGGAAAGGCTCATGGCCGCCGCGCCGAACATGGGGTTCATCGTCCAGCCGAACAGGCGGATGAACGCGCCTGCTGCCAGCGGGATGCCGATGCTGTTGTAGATAAAGGCCCAGAACAGGTTTTCGTGAATGTTGCGCAGCGTCGCGCGGGAGAGACGCACCGCGGCCGCCACATCCCGCAGGGAGGAATTCATCAGCACCACGTCCGCCGCGTCGATGGCGATGTCCGTGCCCGCGCCGATGGCAATGCCCATGTCCGCCCTGGTCAGCGCCGGCGCGTCGTTGATGCCGTCGCCCACCATGGCCACCTTGCCGTAGCGCTGCTGCAGCTGCCTGATCACCTGCTCCTTGCCGTCCGGCAGCACACCGGCGATGACCTCATCCACGCCCGCTTCCTTGGCCATGGCCTGCGCGGTGCGCTGGTTGTCCCCTGTCAGCATCACAGTGCGTATGCCCAGGTTCTTCAGCTGCGCAATGGCCTCCGCGCTGTCCGGCTTGATGCTGTCCGCCACAGAGATGCAGCCCAGTACGCGCCTGCCGCGGGCAAACAGCAGCGGCGTTCTGCCCCTGGCAGCATCTTCTTCCGCGGCCCTCATCACCTCAGGCGGCACCTGTCTGTTTTCTGCGAGGAAGCTCATGCTGCCGCCCAGTAGCTCCTCCTGCCCCGCCCTCGCGGTCAGGCCGCTGCCGGGCAGCGCGCGGAAATCGGCAGCCGCTTCCAGGGGAATGTCCCGCTCCCGGGCCAGCTCCACAACGGCTTTGGCCAGCGGGTGTTCGCTGAGCGCCTCCAGCGCGTAGGCGGCGCTGAGCAGCTCCTTCTCGCTCACACCCGGCGCGGGGGTCACAGACGCGACCCTTGGCGCGCCGGTGGTGATGGTGCCCGTCTTGTCCAGGGCAACTGCCTGCACCTTGCCGGTCTCCTCCAGTGAAACCGCTGTTTTGAAGAGAATGCCGTGCTTTGCGCCGACCCCGTTGCCCACCATGATTGCCACGGGTGTCGCCAGTCCCAGGGCACAGGGGCAGGATATCACCAGCACAGAGATCCCCCTGGCCAGCGCATAGCCGAAGTCGCGGCCTGCCAGCAGCCAGATCACCGTGGTCAGCAGGGCAATCGCCATCACCGCCGGCACAAAAATGCCGCTGACCCTGTCCGCCACCTTGGCGATGGGGGCCTTGGTCGCTGCCGCGTCGGACACCATGCGGATGATCTGTGACAGTGTGGTGTCCTCACCCACGCGGGTCGCACGACACAAAAGGCGTCCGTTCCGGTTCACCGTGGCCGCGGATACCGTGTCCCCGGGCTGCTTGTCCACCGGCAGGCTTTCGCCTGTCAGCGCGGATTCGTCCACGGCGGAAATGCCTTCCACCACCACGCCGTCCACCGGCACCGCCTCACCGGGGCGCACCGCGAACACATCCCCCGTCCCCACCTCTTCAATGGGCACGGTCACTTCCTCGCCGCCGCGCACCAGCAGCGCGGTTTTCGGGGCGAGCCGCATCAGTGCCTTCAGCGCATCTGTTGTCTTGCCCTTGCTGCGGGCTTCCAGCATTTTTCCAACGGTGATGAGGGTGAGGATCATGGCGGCGGATTCGAAATAAAACTCATGCATCCACGGCATGGCCGCCTCGGCGCCGCCCTTGACCTGGGCATCCGTCATGGCGAACAGGGCGTACACGCTCCATACGAACGACGCCGAGGAGCCCAGCGCCACCAGCGTGTCCATATTCGGCGCCCTGTGCCACAGCCCCCGGAAGCCGGAGACAAAAAACTTCTTGTTGATCAGCATCACGATGGCGGCCAGCAGCAGCTGCACCAGGCCCATCGCCACATGGTTCCCCTCGAACCAGGCGGGAAGGGGCCAGCCCCACATCATGTGCCCCATGGAGAAATACATCAGTACCAGCAAAAAGCCGACCGACAGCGCCAGCCGCCGTTTCAGCGCGGGCGTCTCATGGTCCTTCAGCGCCTCCTCCTCCGCGGCTGCCGCCCCTGGGCGTGTCTTTTCCGCACCCTTCACGCTCGCGCCATAGCCGGCCTGCTCCACCGCCCGGATGATGGCCGCGTCCTCCGCCGTGCCCTCCACGCCCATGGCGTTGGTCAGCAGGCTCACCGAGCAGGATGTCACGCCTGGCACCGCGCCGACGGCCTTTTCGACCCTGGCCTGGCAGGCGGCGCAGCTCATGCCGGTGACCGTGAACTGTTTCATCTGTATACCTTCTTCATTGCTTCATCATTTTCTGGAGTGTGGAAATCAGCTCCTCCAGCGTCTCATCCCGGCCGGAGCGCACGTCCTCCGCAACGCAGGTTCGGATGTGCTGCGCAAGCAGCTCCTTTCCAAACGAGTTTACAGCCGATGACACGGCCGCCACCTGCACCAGAATGTCCGGACAGTAGCAGCCGTCCTCCACCATCCTGCGGACGGCGCGCAGCTGCCCCTCCGCGCGGTTGAGGCGGTTGATCAGCTGCCGGTATTCCTCCGGCTTTCGCTCCTTCTTCCGCACGCAGCACTCACAGCGGTTCTCTTCTGGCATCCGCCTCACCCCCCTTTTCTGCCGGTCAGCGCGATTATATACCCTATGGGGGTATATGTCAAGTACAAAAGGGCGGAGGCATCAAGCCTCCGCCGCAAATGTATGCTATGGGTTGCCTTATCTTTTCCTGTCCGCAGGGCGCTTCAGCACCTCCTGCAGCACAAAGGCCTGCATCAGGCTGTCCCCGTCGAGGCGGAGGCTGAAGCCTCCTTCCTCCTCCTCTTCCGCCACGTCTGTCAGAGACGCGTTGATTTCCGCCTCAGAGTGCATGGACGGCATATTGGGGGCAGCTTCAAAGCCATGGTCATGCGGGTCGAAGCCTTCATCCTCCACATCGCCCATGGAGCCGGCATACATATCCGAATGGTCATGCATGGTCGGGGCTACGGTTGCCGTCAGCGGCGCTCGGTAAGGCGCAGGAGCGGCAGCCTGAATCATCGGGCGGTCTTCTTCCTCCTCTTCCGTCTCCTCCGGCTTGCTCTGCATCCGGTTTCCGACAGGCGCGTGTCCGCCCGTCTTAACAGTTGTGCGTGCAGTGCCCTGGGTGTTTTTCTTCTTTGACGACAGACTGGAAGCAATGAAGACGATCAGCAGCAGCACAATGATTCCCGGAGACATGGCCTCACCCCCTTGCTTCTGCTTTCAGTGTTCACTTCTTCTCAGAGCTCCCGTGCGGGGTGCTGGCCTTGGCGATGGCGTCCCGCATATCGGTGTCCGCGATGGTATTCTTCATCTGATAGTAGTCCAGCACGCCCAGCTTTCCGGCGCGCAGGGCCTCGGCCATGGCGCGCGGCACGTCGGCTTCCGCCTCGACCACCTTGGCGCGCATCTCCTGCACGGAGGCCTTCATTTCCTGCTCGTGAGCCACAGCCATGGCGCGGCGCTCCTCGGCCTTCGCCTGGGCAATGCGGCGGTCCGCCTCTGCCTGGTCCATCTGCAGCTGTGCGCCGACGTTGCGGCCCACGTCCACATCGGCAATGTCAATGGAAAGGATCTCATAGGCAGTGCCGGCGTCCAGGCCCTTGCTCAGCACGGTGCGGGAAATCAGGTCGGGGTTCTCCAGCACCTCCTTGTGCGTCTCGGAGGAGCCGACCGTTGTCACGATGCCCTCGCCGACACGGGCGATGATGGTTTCCTCGCCCGCGCCGCCAACCAGGCGCTCAATGTTGGTGCGCACGGTCACACGGGCCTTAGCGCGCAGCTCTATGCCGTCCTTGGCGATGGCCGCGACCACCGGGGTCTCAATGACCTTGGGGGTAACACTCATCTGCACAGCCTGGAACACATCGCGGCCGGCCAGGTCAATCGCGCAGGCCTTCTCATAGGCCATGGGGATGTTGGCGCGCTGCGCGGCGATCAGGGCGTTGATGACCCTGTCCACATTGCCGCCTGCCAGGAAGTGGGTCTCCAGCTGAGTGATATTCAGCTGCAGTCCGGCCTTGGTTGCCTTGATCAGGGGATCAATCAGCTTGTCGGGCTTGATGCGCCGCACCCGCATGCCGATCAGCGAGCGGAACGACACATGCACGCCGCTGGCCATGGCCCGTACCCACATTCCGAACGGAATGAAGTGGAACAGGACCGCCAGCACCAGTATCACCAGTACTACCACAAAACCCAGGAAAAACATGGAATTGTTTGCCATTGTCTCTATACCTCCCTTATGAAATCATCTGTACCACGATCCGGCTGCCCTCTGCCCTGATGATTTTCACCCGGGCGCCGGGCTGCACAAATTCGCCGTCCGTCATCACATTCAGCTTCACGCCGTCAAACTCCGCCATGCCGGTGGGGCGCAGAATGGTTGTCGCCACACCCTCGCGGCCCAGGAACACGCCGGTGTCCTCGGAGGAGCGGTAGCCGCTCTCATCGTCCTCAGTATCCCGCAGTATCAGCGGGCTCTCACTCAGCTTTCCACGTGCAATCGACCTGAGCGACATCGATATCGCGACCGCTGCCATGGCCAGCCCGATCAGCAGCACACACAGCGCGGTGCCCGCGCCATGCTGCATAAAGGCGATGACCACCGCGGCGATTTCAAACCCTATGCCGCTGAAGCCCGCAATGCCAAAGCCGGGCATGAAGGCCTCCACCACCAGCAGGACAATGCCTGTCAGCAATGAAATCACAATCGGCAGATTTGCCACCAGTACATCCAGCATCACATCACCTCCGTTCAGTCTGTTTCTGCTATTTGTCAGGGGGGAGATGTCAGGCGCAGCCGCCCGGCTGTCCCTCTCTCCTGTTCAACTGAATGATAGCACATCCCGCCGCGCGTGAAAAGTGCTTCTGCCTGAAATATACATTTTCACGATCGAAATGACAGAACCCAGCCTTTTCCCCTGCCTCCTCCTGCCACTTGACGCTTCCTGTGCAAACAGGTACAATACACCTGCCGCGCCAAGCGGCATTCATCGCAATCATTCCTGGCGCCAGCCAGATATGAAGGAGGCACGCAGCGTGTTATTCGGAAGGAAAAATATTCAGGAAGCGGAAGAGGCCCCCAAGCAGGAGAAAAAGGGCCTGTTTGCCCGCCTGCGGGAGGGCTTGAGCAAAACCCGCGGCAACATGACCGACAAGGTGGATAACCTGGTCCGCGAGACCCGCAAAATCGACGATGACTTTTATGAAGAGCTGGAGGATATTCTCATCCTCTCTGACTGCGGCATGAAGGCCACCACGCGCATCATTGACGAGCTGAAGGAGCGGGTGGAGCAGCAGAAGGTGAAGGACGCCGGGGAAGCCCGCGAGATGCTCAAGCAGATCATGGTAGAGGAGATGGATATTCCCCGTCCCCCGCTGAAGTGGCCCATGGTGATGCTGGTGGTCGGCGTGAACGGCGTGGGCAAAACCACCACCATCGGCAAGCTGGCGCTGCGCTTCCAG